>NZ_JAHBYN010000001.1:1547500-2227768 GCF_019635935.1 Parvibaculum sp.
TGGTTGGGCAGCCACCAGTTAAGCAAGTCAGCGAAGATCGAACCTTAGACATAGGCGCTAAGTATCGGGAATCGCACCGGGGGGACAGCAAGTTTGTACGACACGGGGACCCAGGTGACAGAAGACGAGAATTGCGGTGGCGCCGACACTCAGACGGCGCCCGCCACGCAACGCTTTTGGCACCGCACGCGTCGCAACGCACGGATTTCATTAAAGTTTTATGCCTCCGCCAGCCGTCTGGCGCTGGGTGAGTCGCGCTGGATAGCAGCCTCGGGCGCGCTCGGCGCGCTGTCGCTGGGCCTCGTTGGCATCGGCATGGCGACCTTGGTGACCCCTTATCAAGGGGTCGCGGTCGCCTCGCTGACGGCGGACCGGGCGCCACGCGTCGTTGCCCTCGACCTGACACCGAAGGACGTTGACGGCCCGCGCGCCGTCGTCGCCATTCAGCCCACGGACGAATTGTACACGGCCTCGCTCGCCGATCCGGGCCTGTTCACGGGCGAAATGGCAGAGGAAGCCGTAGCCGAAATTCACCCCGCCGAGCCGCGCGAAGTCGAAGTCACCGTTGCGCTCGCCAGCGGTGAAACGCTGATGGAAGTGCTGGCGAAAGCCGGCGCCGACCGCATCGACGCCTATCACGCGGTCGCCGCGTTGAGCGCCCATTACAGCCCGCGCAAACTGCGCGCCGGCCAGGAAATCTCGCTGAACTTCATGGAGATGCCGGAAGGCGCGGAGAGCGCGGAAGACAGCGCCATGCCGCCGAAATACCTGACCGCGCTTTCGCTCCAGCCCGACATCGAACGCGCCATCGAAGTCACGCGCGATGCCGACGGCAGCTTCAGCGGCCGCGAGACAATGCGCGAATTCAGCGAAGGCTTCGTGCGCGCCGCGGGCACCATCGACAACTCGCTTTTCCTCGACGGCGAACGCGCCGGCCTGCCGCCGCAGATCATCGTCGAGATGATCCGCATGTATTCCTACAGCGTCGACTTCCAGCGCGAAATCCAGCCGGGCGACAAGTTCGAAGTCTATTTCAGCCGCAAGTTCGACGAAAACAACGTTGCCGTAAAAGAAGGCGACGTGCTTTTCGCCTCGCTTTCGGTCGGCGGCAAGACGCACAAGCTCTGGCGTCACGATCCGGGCGACGGCGTCTGGGACTATTTCGACGAGAACGGCCAGAGCATGAAGAAGTTCCTGATGAAGACGCCCGTCGACGGCGCGCGTCTGTCGTCCGGCTTCGGCATGCGCAAGCATCCGATCCTCGGCTATTCGCGGCTTCACGCCGGCGTCGACTTCGCCGCGCCAACCGGCACACCGATCTATGCGGCCGGCGACGGCACCGTGACGCGCGCCAACCGCTTCGGCGGATATGGCAACTACGTTTCGATCCGTCACGCCAACGGCTACGAGACCGCTTACGCGCATCTCAACGGTTTCGCCCGCGGCATCCGCGCCGGAACGCGTGTGCGCCAGGGCCAGGTGATCGGCTATGTCGGCACGACGGGCGCCTCGACCGGCCCGCACCTTCATTACGAAGTGCATCTGAACGGCAAGAAGATGAATCCGCTGGCGCTGAAGGTACCGACCGGGCGCAAGCTCGAAGGCCCGCAACTTGCCGCCTTCAAGGCCGAACGCGAAATGCTCGCGAACCGCATGGCCGAAGCGCCGCTGGCGACCCGTGTCGCCCGCGCCGATGCAGAAACGAACAGCGCCAACTGACAGGCTTATATCCGTAGACGGATCGTTTTTCGCAAGCCCATTATCCCCGTTTTCCGGGGATAAACCGGCCCTCTGTCATCGATCTGTCAAAACCTGTCACGCACGGTTCCACGGCGCATTTATCCCCGCCCGGACCCCGTGAACAAGTCTCACTTATCCCCGTCAGCACCGAATTCTGCGACGATCCCGGAGCGATTCACGGTGACATTCAGAGGGACGTCAACGGAGACGATTTCGGAGACGCCGAAGGAGACGAAAACCGTACGCGTTTCGTCACCCTCGCCGCCTCCGCATTCTCCCTCAGCGCAAGCCTCAATGCACGATGCGCAAGCCCGGCTCGCCTTCGTCGCGCAAACTGCCGTCGCGGGCAACCTCGTGGCCGGCGATGATGAGGCCTTCGGCGCCGGCCGAGACTTTCACCGTTTCGCCATCGGCGACGCGGCCTTGCAGGATCAGTTCCGCGAGCGGATCCTGCACGTTGCGCTGGATGACGCGCTTCAGGGGCCGGGCGCCGTAGACCGGGTCGTAGCCAGCATCGGCGAGCCAGGTGCGCGCCGCCGGGTCGAGCTCGACCGCGATCTGCCGGCCGGCAAGCAGCGCCTGCAGGCGTTCGAGCTGGATGTCGACGATCGCGTCCATCTGTTCGCGCGTCAGGCGGTGGAAGAGCAGGATCTCGTCGAGCCGGTTGAGGAACTCGGGCCGGAAGCGCGAGCGCACGACATCCATCACCTGCTCGCGCACCTCCTCGACATCGCCGCCTTCGGCCAGATATTCGGCGCCGAGATTGGAGGTCATCACGATCATCACATTCTTGAAATCGACCGTGCGGCCCTGCCCGTCGGTGAGGCGCCCGTCATCGAGCACCTGCAACAACACGTTGAAGACGTCGGGATGCGCCTTTTCGATCTCGTCGAACAGCACGACCTGATAGGGCCGGCGGCGGATCGCTTCGGTCAGCGCACCGCCTTCCTCGTAGCCGACATAGCCGGGTGGCGCACCGATGAGCCGCGCCACCGAATGCTTCTCCATGTATTCCGACATATCGAGGCGGCAGATCGCCTGATCGTCGTCGAAAAGGAAGCCGGCAAGCGCTTTCGTGAGTTCGGTCTTGCCGACGCCGGTCGGCCCGAGGAACAGGAACGAGCCGATGGGCCGGTTCGGATCCTGCAACCCGGCGCGCGCCCGGCGCACCGCGCGCGAGACGGCCGAAACCGCCTCCTCCTGACCGATGACACGGGCCCGCAGCGCATCTTCCATGTGCAGGAGCTTTTCGCGCTCGCCTTCGAGCATCTTGTCGACGGGGATGCCGGTCCAGCGCGAAACGACCTGCGCGATATGCGCCTCCGTCACCGCTTCTTCCAGCATCGCGCCCTGCGCCTGTTTTTCGGTTTCGACGAGCTTCTTTTCAAGCTCGGGGATGACGCCATAGGCAAGCTCCGAGGCGCGCTCGAGCTTGCTGGCGCGCTGCGCCTGCGCCAGTTCGTTGCGCGCCGTTTCAAGCTCTTCCTTGATCTTCTGCGCGCTGGCGAGCTTCGACTTCTCGGCTTGCCATGAGGCTGCGAGGTCGGCCGACTTCTGTTCGAGGTCGGCAAGCTCGGTTTCGATCTTCTCGAGCCGGTCCTTCGACGCCTGGTCCTTTTCCTTTTTCAGCGCCTCGCGCTCGATCTTGAGCTGGATGACGCGGCGGTCGATCTCGTCGAGTTCTTCGGGTTTCGAATCGACCTGCATCCGCAGGCGCGACGACGCCTCGTCCATCAGGTCGATCGCCTTGTCGGGCAGGAAGCGGTCGGAAATGTAGCGGTCGGAAAGCGTCGCCGATGCGACGAGCGCCGCATCGGAAATGCGAACGCCGTGATGCAGTTCGTATTTTTCCTTCAGGCCGCGCAGGATCGAGATCGTGTCCTCGACATTGGGCTCATCCACGAAGATCGGCTGGAAGCGCCGCGCCAGCGCCGCGTCCTTCTCGACATATTTCCGGTATTCGTCGAGCGTCGTCGCGCCGACGCAGTGAAGGTCGCCGCGCGCCAGCGCCGGTTTCAACAGGTTCGAGGCATCCATCGCGCCGTCGGTCTTGCCGGCGCCGACAAGCTGGTGCATCTCGTCGATGAAAAGGATGATGCCGCCGTCCGACGCGCTGATCTCGCCGAGCACGGCCTTCAACCGCTCCTCGAATTCGCCGCGATATTTGGCGCCGGCGATCAGCGCACCGAGATCGAGCGCCATCAACTGCTTGCTCTTCAGACTTTCGGGCACGTCGCCATTGACGATGCGGAGCGCGAGACCCTCGGCAATCGCCGTCTTGCCGACGCCCGGCTCGCCGATCAGCACCGGATTGTTCTTGGTGCGGCGCGACAGCACCTGGATGGTGCGCCGGATTTCCTCGTCGCGGCCAATCACCGGGTCGAGCTTGCCGCCCCGCGCTTCGGCGGTGAGGTCGCGCGCATATTTCTTCAAGGCGTCATAGGCGTCTTCCGCGCTGGCGCTGTCGGCGGTGCGGCCCTTGCGCACGGCTTCGATGGCGCCGTTGAGCGCCTGCGCCGTGACGCCGGCGGTCTTGAGAATTTTTTCGGCTTCGGAACCGGGCGTCAGCGCGATCGCCAGCAAGAGGCGCTCGGCGGTGACGAAACTGTCGCCGGATTTCTTCGCAAGCTGCTCGGCCTGCTCGAAGAGACGCGCCGTCTCGGGCGCGAGATAGAGCTGGCCGGCGCCTGTGCCCTCGACCTTCGGCATTTTCGACAGCGCCGTCTCGACGCCGGTAAGCGCCTGATCGGGCCGTCCGCCTGCCGCGCGGATGAGACCGGCGGCGAGGCCTTCCTCGTCGTCGAGCAGAACTTTCAGCACATGTTCAGGCGTGAAACGCTGATGGCCCGAGCGCAGCGCAAGCCCCTGCGCGGACTGGATGAAGCCGCGGCTCCGGTCCGTGTATTTTTCGAGATCCATGTGTCTTCCCTTTCAAGCACGCGCGGGGATCGCCCGGGCGCCTTATCCGAATTCCGGACCGGCCCTTCAGAGGCGCCGGTCCTTGACGGATATTGGTGTTGCTTAACGGTCACACAAGAGGCAATCTCCTGCCAGTTTGTCGCAGAAACCTGCCGAATTCGTGAAGATCGGCAGCGAAACCGGAGCGCGGTGAGGCCATGGGAGAGCGTGCGACAATCGTGAACCTCTACCGCTACCCCGTCAAAGGCCTTTCGCCAGAGCCGCTCGACCGGGTGACCCTCGAAAAGGGCGAAACCTTCCCCTTCGACCGCGCTTTCGCCATCGAAAACGGCTCGGCCGATTTCGACCCCGCCGCCCCGAAGCACTTCCCGAAGATCAAGTTCCTGATGCTGATGCGGGACGAGCGGCTGGCCAAGCTGAAGACCCGCTTCGACGATGCGACGACGACGCTGCATGTGGCGCTGGAGGGCCGCGAGCGCCTGGCCGCCAACCTGACAACGGCGGAGGGCCGCGCGGCACTGGAAGGCTTCATGGCCGATTACATGAAGGACGAATTGCGGGGGGCCCCGCGGCTTGTCTTCGCGCCGGGCTTTTCGCATTCGGACGCGCCGGCAAAGCTCGTCTCGATCATCAACATGGCGAGTGTGCGGGCGCTGGAGGAAAAGATCGGCCGCAAGGTCGATCCGCTGCGCTTTCGCGGCAATGTCTATGTGGAGGGGCTCGAACCCTTCGAGGACCATGAATGGGTCGGCCGGCGCTTCCGGATGGGCAATGCGGGCTTCAAGGGCGTGCATCGCACGGTGCGTTGCGCGGCCACCAATGTCGATCCGGCGACGGGCGCCCGCGACATGGAAATTCCGGCCATGTTGATGCGCGAGCGGGGCGACGCCGATCTCGGCCTCTATGCCCATGTGAGTTCGCCGGGCTCGATAAAGCCCGGCGACACACTCGTTCTCGAAGATTAGGCGGCCTTAGTCGCCGGGTGCGACTTCCGGCGCCGGCGCGGAAGGCGCTTCGGCGCGGGGCGCGTCGCCGCCAGCCTCGCCACCCTCATGGCCACCTTCGGCACGGCGCTGCTCGCCACCGCCCTGGTTCATTTGGCCCTCGCCGCGCGGACGGCGCCGGCGGCCCTGACGGCGGCGCGGCTGGCCCTCGCCCTCGCCGCCCTGCTGATGCACGGCCTGCTGGTCGGGCTGACGGTCGTCATCCTCGCCATCGTCGCCGCCATCGTCCTGCCGGTGCTGGCCGCCATTCACCTGACCGCCTTGTCCACCGTTCGGGCCCGCATTCTGGCCGCCGCCCTGCCCGTTGCCGTTCTGCTGGTGCCAAGGCTGGCCCGGATGACGCGGCTGAGGCTGGTTGTCGGCCGTGAAATCCGTCTCTTCCTCTTCGTCTTCCGGCGGACGATAGGCGAGATTGCTCTGCGGCCGGGCCTGACCTTCCTGACCGGTCTGGGCGGCCATCAGAAGCCGGTAATAATGCTCCGCGTGCTGAAAGTAGTTTTCCGCCATCACCCGGTCGCCGGCCGAAATCGCGTCGCGAGCGAGCTGCTGGTACTTTTCGCAGACATGCGTGGCGGTGCCGCGGATTTTGACGTCCGGCCCGTTGCTGTCGTAAGCCCGGTTGGCCGAGTGCTGCGGTCTGCCATTATTGCGCCCGCCACGTCCGCGCGAGCGCTTGGGATTGTTTTGCCCTTGCCTCATATGCTCTTGTTTCTCGCTAACTGTTTACGCCGGAATCCCGTTCGAAACTTCTGGTCAAAGCCTTTTGGCCAAAGCCCCTTGCCGCCGCCGGCGCCCTGACGATCCGTTTCCGGACTGTCGCCGCGCGAGCGGACTTCCCCAGCACACACAAGATGCTCAGCCTAAGCGGCATGAGCCCATTCGGATGCTAAGAAGTTCTGGCCCGGTATCCGCGCCCAGCCCCTGGGACATCGATGGATACTTGCGGGCACATGTCTTGTCCGGGCCGCCTCAAGCGCCTTCGAACCCGGCCCGGCAACGGCTCTCCCGTGCTGGACGACATCCCTCTTCTCGGAAGACAGTCTTCATGTCGGAGGAGGGGTTCGAGGAGCGAGGCGTTTTTCCACCCGGCTCGTTTTCCCTGCATGAAACCTAGCCTCTGGGCGGCCGGATTCCAAACGATTTTTTTCCGCCGAAACGGGGAAAAATTCAGCCTTCGCGCCGGTTTTGAGGCGCGAGCCCTGCGACAAGGGCACGCGGCACACCGCCCAGGTCGGAAACAACATGGACGACGCAAAGCCCCGCCGCCTCGAAAAGCGCCGTAACCGCATCCGCCTGGCCGAACCCGAGCTCGACAACCGCATGCCCGTGCGGCGCGAGAACCGGCGGCAGCGCGCGCGCCAGCGCCCGGTAGGCGTCGAGGCCGTCGGCGCCGCCATCGAGCGCAAGACGCGGATCGTGGTCGCGCACGCCGGCATCGAGCGCCGCGATCTCGGTGCTGACGATATAGGGCGGATTGGACAATACGAGATCGAAGACGCCGTCGATGCCCGCCGTCCAGTCGGCCATGACGAAACCGGCCCGTGCCGCAAGACCGAGCGCGGCGGCATTGGCGCGCGCGACATCGAGCGCCGCACCGGAAATATCGACGCCGAGCCCCTGCGCATCCGGCCGTTCGGAAAGGACCGCCAGCAACAGGCAGCCGGTGCCGGTGCCGAGATCGAGGATGCGGGGGCCCGCGACGCCGCGCAAAAGATCGAGCGCGGCGGCGACCAGCGTTTCGCTGTCGGCGCGCGGATCGAGCACGGCCGGCGTCACCGCGAAGTCGAGACCCCAGAATTCGCGGCGGCCGAGAATGCGCGACACCGGTTCGCCCGCGAGACGGCGCTTCTCATAACCGGCAAGCCGCGCCTCTTCCTCAGGCGAGATGAAGGCGCCGGGCTCGCGGATCATCTCGATCTCGCTCGCCCCGGTCGCGCCGCGCACCATGAGCCGCGCATCGAGCTCGGGCGCCGGAAGGCCGGCCTGTTTCAGCCGCCAGCCCAGCATCCGCGCCGCATGATCGCGCGTGTTCACGCCTCGTCACCGAGCGCCGCCAGACGCGCCGCCTGATCCTCGGCGACCAGCGCATCGATCAACTCGCCCAGCGCCTCGCCGGCGATGATCTGGTCGAGCTTGTGCAGCGTCAAGTTGATGCGGTGATCGGTAACGCGGCTTTGCGGAAAATTGTAGGTGCGGATGCGTTCCGAACGGTCGCCCGATCCGACCTGGCCCTTGCGCTCGGCCGAACGCGCACGGTCGATGCGTTCGCGCTCCGCGTCGTAGAGTTTGGCGCGCATCAGCTGCATCGCCCGCGCCTTGTTCTTGTGTTGCGACTTCTCGTCCTGCTGCGAGACGACGATGCCGGTCGGGATATGCGTGATGCGCACCGCGCTTTCGGTCTTGTTGACATGCTGGCCGCCGGCGCCGGACGCGCGAAAAACGTCGATGCGCAAATCCTTTTCGTCGATCTCGACATCGACTTCTTCCGGTTCCGGCAGCACCGCGACGGTTGCCGCCGAGGTGTGGATGCGCCCGCCGCCTTCCGTCACCGGCACGCGCTGCACGCGATGAACGCCGGACTCGAATTTCAGCTTGGCATAGACGCCGCGCCCCGAAATGCCGGCGATGATTTCCTTGTAACCACCCATTTCGCCTTCCGACGCCGAGATCAATTCGACCGACCAGCCCTGACTTGCCGCATAGCGCTCATACATGCGGAAGAGATCGCCGGCGAAAAGCGCCGCCTCGTCGCCGCCGGTGCCGGCCCTGACTTCGAGAATGACGTTGCGCTCGTCCGCCGCATCCTTCGGCAGCAGCATCAGCTGCAATTCGTGTTCGAGCCGCGGCAATTCCTCGTTGAGACGGTCGATTTCCTCGCGCGCCATCTCGGCCATGTCGCGAACGCGCAAAAGCGCCTCGGCATCCTCGTATTCGCGCTGTGCGGCATTGAGCTTGCCGATGGCGGCGGCGATCGGCGCAAGCTCCGAAAACTCCCGCGACAACGCGACGAAGCGGTCGCGCGGCACTTCGGAATTCATTTCGGACTGCACCGCCTCGAAGCGGGCGATGACGCTCTGGAGTTTCTCTTCGGGAATCATGGCGAATTTCGAACCTGGCGAATGGAAAGGCGGGCGGCGGAAAGAAAAATCCGGCCTCGCTAATCGCCCGCCAGCGCGCGCGGTTCCGCCGCCTTTTCCGCCGCTTCACGCGCGGCGTCGATTTCCTTCGCCTTGGCTTCGACGAGCTCGACGAGATGTTCGACGATCTCGTCATTCCTGATCTTGTGATCGGTGAGGCCGGCGAGATAGACCATGCCCGAGCCCGCGCCGCCGCCGGTGAACCCGATATCGGTCTGTTCGGCTTCGCCCGGACCGTTGACCACACAGCCGATCACCGACAGCGTCATCGGCGTCGCGATATGGGCGAGGCGTTCTTCGAGCACACGCACCGTGCCGATGACGTCGAAGCCCTGTCGCGCGCAGGAGGGACAGGAAATAATGGTGACGCCGCGATGGCGAAGCCCGAGCGACTTCAGGATGTCGAAGCCGACTTTCACTTCTTCCACCGGATCGGCCGACAGCGAAACGCGGATCGTGTCGCCGATGCCGCCCCAGAGCAGCATGCCGAGACCGACCGACGATTTGACCGTGCCGGTCATCAACCCGCCTGCTTCGGTGACACCGATATGGAGCGGGCAATCGATGGCGTCGGCGAGCTGCTGATAGGCGGCGACGGTGAGGAACGGGTCGGAGGCCTTGACGCTGATCTTGAATTCGTGGAAATCGTGGTCCTGCAGGATGCGTGCATGATCGAGCGCGCTCTCGACCATCGCCGCCGGGCAAGGCTCGCCGTATTTTTCCAGCAGGTCGCGTTCGAGCGAACCGGCATTGACGCCGATGCGCATCGAGCAGCCGTGATCCTTGGCCGCCTGAATCACTTCGCGGACCCGCGCTTCGGAACCGATATTGCCGGGATTGATGCGCAGGCAGGCGGCGCCCGCCTTCGCCGCCTCGATGGCGCGGCGATAGTGAAAATGGATATCGGCAACGATCGGGATTTTGGCGGCGCGGACGATCTCGCCGAGCGCCGCGGTCGAGGCTTCGTCGGGACAGGAGACGCGCACGATGTCGCAGCCCGCTTCCTCGATGCGGCGGATCTGCTCGATCGTCGCCTTCGCATCCGAGGTCAGCGTGTTGGTCATGGTCTGGACGGAAATCGGCGCATCGCCGCCGACCGGCACCGATCCCACATGGATCTGCCGGCTGGGGCGGCGCGCAATGTCGCGCCAGGGTCTGATGCTGCTCATAGGCTCAAAATCCGTCCGTTCGCTGGACGCCATGCCGAAAACCTGCAAGGCGCCGCGCATGACGCCGCCTTGCTTGTCTTCATATCAGAATATCAGAATTGCGGCGTTTCCGTGAAAGCCGTCTATTCGACCGCCGTATCGCCGGTCGCGGTGTCCGCGACCGCCGGTTTCGGCATCGCCGCCAGCAGATCGGCCGCGTAAAGCGACTTGCCGGTCAGCACCAGCGTCGCCGGACCGGCAAGGCCAAGCGACTGGCCGTCGACCATCAGCTCGAAGGCGCTGGCGTCGCGCGCCACCAGAATGACACCGGGCTGGCTCGGCGCGCGGTAGCTGTCGCCGGCCTGCATGACCCGTTCGATCAGCACCTTGCCGGCCACGTCCTCGACGCGAATCCAGGCGCCGTTGCGCCGCGCGCGCACGACGACGCGTCCATCGACATTTTCCGCGCCGTAAGGCGTGCCGTCCGGCAGGGGCGGCAAATCGGTCGAGACTTCTTCGGAGAGCGCGGCAAGCACCATTTCCTCGGCCGCCACTTCCGCCGCCGCTTCCTCGGCTTCCGCCTCGCTGACCGGCGCCGGTTCGTAGACGCTTTGCGGCGCGAGCACGGCATCGGCCGAAGGCGCCGGAGCGACGCCCGAAATGCGAACGGCAGGCACGTCGCCGGCAGCCGGCGTCGACGCCGAAGCGCTGTCGCCGCGCGACGAAGAAGAAACGGCACCGGAAGAGATGGCCGCTGCAACGGCTTCGGCCGGCGGCTCAAGCGTCGCGGGCCCGCGCGCCGCCATCATTTCATCGGTCGATTTCGAAAGCAGCCAACCGCCATAGGCACCGGCCGCCACAACGAGAAGCACAATCAGGAACGTGCCCTTCGGCAAGCGGCGCTCTTCTTCGCCGGCTTCCGGAAAATTCAGATCGGCGGCCGCCGCTTCCTCGTTGTCGATCTCGGCCTTGTAGCGCTCGACGACATGGCGGCTGTCGAGACCGAGATACTCCGCATAGGAACGAACGAAGCCGATCGCATAGGCGCGCGCCGGGAGATCGGCGTGACGGCCTTCCTCGATCGCCTCAAGCTGGCTGCGGCTGATGCGAAGGCATTGCGCGATCGAGCGCAAATCCTCACCCCGGCGCAACCGGGCGTTGCGCAGCTCGGCGCCGACCGTGTCGGCCGCCTCCGGCAATTCATTGGTGATGTCGCGCAGGTGCAACCTGCGCCGTGCGTCCGACCGGTCTTCGGTGGGCAGCATCGTGACCTTGTTCATCTGTGTGGGCTCTTCTTCCCCGAGCTGAGCCATTCCGAACCGCTATTCTTTCGACAGTGGGCAATACGACGGTCGTCGGCGCTTCAAAACGATACACAACCGGCCCCCGAGCCGGCCCGACAACATCCCACCCAATGCGTCTGATTGCGTAGAATAGAACAAAACTGTTGACAAACTGCAACCATGGATTGACCCAACCCCCTTTCCGGCCTTCGATTTTCGAGTTTCCGGTCCAGTTCGGACAGGCCGGGACGCCGTCAGGCCGGGACGCTCAGACGGTCACGCCATGCGCCTCGGCAAAGCCGGCAAGGCGCTCCCGGAGGGAGCGGTCAGGCAGGTCGAGAAGCCCGTCCATGAAGGCCTCGAGCTTGCCGGTATCGAGCGAGCGAACCATCATCTTGACGGGGCCGACGGCCGCCGGAGACATCGAAATACGGCGGAAACCAAGGCCCAGCAGGGCCATCGCCTCGAGCGGCTTGCCCGACATCTCACCGCACAGCGTCAGCGGCGTCTCGTGCCGGCTACATTTGACGACGATGTGCTTCAGGAAGCTCAAGACAGCCGGGCTGAGGAAATCGTAGCGGCCGGCGACGCGCGCATTGCCCCGGTCGGAGGCAAACAGGAACTGCAGCAGGTCGTTCGAACCGACCGACACGAAGTCGACCAGCGGCAGCAGCGTGTCGAGCTGCCAGGCGAGCGAGGGCACCTCGAGCATGGTGCCGATTTCGAGATGCGCGGGCTTTTCCTTGCCGAACTGGTCGAGCCGGGCGAGCTCCTTGTCGACAAGCGCCCGGGCGCGCTGGAACTCGGCCACCTCGGCAACCATCGGAAACATGACCCGGAGCGAGCGCCCGGCCGCCGCCGTCAGCAGCGCCCTGATCTGATGGCGCAGCAATCCCGGCCGGTCGAGGCTGATACGGATGGCGCGCCAGCCAAGCGCCGGGTTTTCTTCCTTCAACGCCGCGAAATTCATGTAAGGCAGCATCTTGTCGCCACCGATGTCGAGCGTGCGAAAGACAACCGGGCTGTCGCCGGCCACATCGAGCACGGCGCTGTAAAGTTCGATCTGGTCGCGCAGCGACGGCAGCGTCGAGGCGATCATGAACTGAAGCTCGGTGCGGAACAGGCCGATCCCCTCCGCGCCCGATTCTTCCAGATGCGGCAGATCGACCTGCAACCCCGCATTGACGTAGAGCGACACGCGCTGGCCGTCGCAGGTGATCGCCGGCTCGTCGCGGATCGCCTTGTACTGTTCCTGCTTGCGCGCGCGGAAGCGCGCCTTTTCCGAATAGGAGGCGATCACCTCCTGCGAGGGCCGCAGATAGACCTCGCCCGTATCGCCATCGACGATGATCGCATCGCCCGGCTCGACATGATCGAGAATGTCCTTGGCGCGGCCGACCGTGGCGATGCCGAAAGCGCGCGCGACGATGGACACATGCGCATTGGCGGCGCCCTCCTCGAGCACGAGGCCGCGAAGCCGCGTCTTGTCGTAGTCGAGGAGTTCGGCCGGACCCATGTTGCGCGCGATGACAATGGCATCGTTGGGCAGGTTGGCCGAGAGCGAGGCAAGCGTGACGCCGGTGAGCTGGCGCAACAGCCGGTTCGCCAGATCGTCGAAATCGTGCAGCCGGTCGCGGATATAAGGATCGGCCGCGCGCTGCAGCCGCGCCCGCGTGTCGTTCTGTACGCGCTCGACAGCGGCCTCCGCCGTGAGACCGGTGCGAACCGCTTCGAGCATCCGCTTCAGCCAGCCCCGGTCGTTGGCGAACATGCGGTAGGCCTGCAGCACTTCGCGATGTTCGCCCGCATGGCTGAGATCGGCCGTCTCCAGCATGTCGTCGATCGAACCCCTGAGCGCATAGACCGACTGTTCGAGGCGCTTCAGTTCGACCTCGGTATCCTCGGCAATCAGCTTGGTGACGTGAACGCGCGGTTCGTGCAGCACCGCATGACCGAGCGCGATGCCTTCGCAAAAGGCCGTCGCCTGGATGTAGTGCGGCACCTGCCGCGCAAGATCCGGCGTCGCATAGGCTTGCGGGTCGACAAGCTCGGCCGCCGCCACGACTTCCGCGAGCACCATCGCAACCGTCTGCAGCGCCTCGACTTCCTCTTCGGTGTAGTGCCGCTTGGTGCGGTTCTGCACGGCAAGCACGCCGACGACCTTGCCGCTCCGGAGGATCGGCACGCCCATCAGCGACTTGTAGATTTCTTCGCCCGTTTCCGGCCGGTAGGCAAAGCCCGGATGCGACTGCGCATCGGCGAGATTGAGCGGCCGCGCATGCTCGGCGATGTCGCCGACAAGGCCTTCGCCGATTTTCAGCCGCGTGTTGTGAACGGCGGTGGGCTTCAGACCTTCGGTCGCCGACAGTTCGAGCTCGCTCTGCCGGTTGACCAGATAGACCGAGCACACTTCGGCGACCATGTTGGACGCGATCAGCACGACGATCTTGTCGAGCCGCTTCTGCGCGCTTTCGGGCTCCGCCATGACTTCGCGCAGCCGGCGGAGCAGTATGCGCGGACCGCCGACCGAGCCCGGCATCAATCCGGGTCCCGTTCGCTGCGGATATGGCGGAAGAGCGTCAACGGCCTTGCCTCCGTTATCCGGCGTCGAGTTCGTAGGCCGTGTGCAGGGCGCGCACGGCAAGCTCGGTATATTCCGACGAGATCAGCACGCTGACCTTGATCTCCGACGTGGTGATCGCGAGGATGTTGATCCCCTTTTCGGCCAGCGTCTGGAACATCGTCTTGGCGACGCCGGCATGGCTGCGCATGCCGATGCCGATGATCGACACCTTGACGACATTGATGTCGGTCTTGACTTCCTTGCAGCCGATGCCGGCCTGCAGCTTGCGGATCACATCCTCGGCACGCGTCAGCTCGGCCTGCGGCACCGTGAAGGTGATGTCGGTGCTCTTGCCGTCATCCGAAACGTTCTGGATGATCATGTCGACATTGATCGCCGCGTCGGCGAGCGGTCCGAACACGCCTGCGGCGACGCCCGGCTTGTCCTCGACCTTGACGAGCGTCACCTTGGCTTCGTCTTTCGAATAGGCGATGCCGCTTACGACCTGCTGTTCCAAGATTTCATCCTCGTCGCAAACTAGAGTTCCCGGTCCGCTGGCCTCGGGCCCATTGCCTTGCGGTGCATCGGGCGCATCGAAGCTCGAGCGGACCTGAAGGCGCACGCGATGGACCATGGCGAGTTCGACGGAGCGGGTCTGGAGGACCTTGGCGCCGAGCGACGCCATCTCCAGCATTTCCTCGTAGCTGATCTTATCAAGCTTTCGGGCCTTCGCAACGATGCGGGGGTCCGTCGTATAAACACCATCGACATCGGTGTAGATGTCGCAACGGTCGGCGCCGATGGCAGCCGCAATGGCGACCGCGCTGGTGTCGGAACCGCCGCGGCCGAGCGTCGTGATTCTGTTATCGGGCGCGAGCCCCTGAAATCCGGCGACAACCGCGACTTCTCCGCGCGCAAGGCGCTCGATCAGCATCGTGCCGTCGATTTCCTGGATGCGCGCCGCGCCATGCGCATTGTTGGTGCGTATCGGGATCTGCCAGCCGAGCCATGAGCGCGCCGAAACGCCGATGCGCTGCAGCTCGATCGCCAGCAATCCGACCGTCACCTGTTCGCCGGTTGCAACGATGGCGTCATATTCGCGCGCGTCATGCAGCGGCGCCGTCTCGCGCGCCCACGAAACGAGTTGATTGGTCGTGCCCGCCATTGCCGAGACGACGACGGCGACCTCGTGGCCGGCATCGGTCTCGCGCTTGACGTGCTGCGCGACATTCCGGATGCGTTCGATGTCCGCAACCGACGTGCCGCCGAATTTCATGACCAGTCTGGCCATTTTCGCTTCCATAATTCCGCGCCGCCGAAGCCGGTCCGGCGGCTTGCATTGTTCGCCGGCCCCAAGGGTCCACTGGACCGATCCGGCCGGAACGCCCTATATCATATCGAGATGAGAGGCTTGGCCCCGCGCCCGCCGGGCGCGGCCATACATACAAGCCCCGCTTGAAGCCCGCAACCGGCGGAAACGCACCGAAAGCAGCCGAAACGCAAGGGAACGACCCCGATGAGCAGGCCAGCCGGAAACGAAGCCCCGAGGGAGGCGCCGAGCAGCGTCGATCCGGCGGAGATCGCCCGTTTTTCGGCCATGGCCGCCGAATGGTGGGACCCGGCGGGCAAGTTCCGCCCGCTGCACAAGTTCAACCCGGTGCGCCTTTCCTATATCCGCGACCATGTGACCGCCCGTTTCGGGCTCGACGGGCGGGCGATGCGGCCTTTCGAGGGCCTGCGTTTTCTCGACATCGGCTGCGGCGGGGGTCTCCTCTCCGAACCGATGGCGCGGCTCGGCGCCGAGGTGGTTGCCGCCGACGCTTCCGAAAAGAACATCAAGACGGCGTCCGTCCACGCCGCCGAGCAAGGCCTCGCCATCGACTATCGCTGCACGACCGCGGAGGCGCTTGCCGCCGCCGGCGAGACATTCGATGTCGTTCTCAACATGGAAGTGATCGAGCATGTGGCCGACCGCGACATGTTCCTGAAGGATTGCGCCCGGATGGTGAAGCCCGGCGGGCTGATGTTCGTGGCGACGCTCAACCGCACGCTGAAGGCGCATGCACTGGCCATTGTCGGCGCCGAATATGTGCTCGGCTGGCTGCCGCGCGGGACGCATGACTGGAAGAAGTTCGTCACCGTCGAGGAAATGGAGCACGGGCTCGCCGCCGCCGGGCTCGAGGTGATGGAAATCTCGGGCGTTTCCTACAATCCGCTTTTCGGCAGCTGGTCGCTGTCGCGCGACACCGACGTCAATTACATGGCGCTGGCGGGAAAGAAGACGCGCTAGTTGGCGCGCACCGGCGGCACGATCGGCAGCGGCGCAACTTCGACGCCTTCGTCGATCAGATCGCGCGCTTCGTCGAGCGTCGCTTCGCCGTAGATCTCGCGCCGATCCGCTTCGCCGTAATGGATGCGGCGCGCTTCCTCGGCAAACTTGTCGCCGACATAGTCGCAATTTTCCTCGACGTGCTTCCTGAGCGCCAGCATCATCATGTTGAGCTTTTGCGCGGGCTCCGGCGAGACCGGAATTTCGTTGCTCTTCGCACCCTTCTTCGTGCCCCGTCCAAGCCCCGGCGCCATCAACGCCTTGCGCACCTCGGCGCTGCCGCAAACCGGACAGCTGACTTCGCCGGAAGCGGCCTGCGCCTCGAACCCGGCGGAGGATGGAAACCAGCCGTCGAACTCATGCTCCTGCGCGCAAAGAAGGGCGTAGCGGATCATGATGCCCGCCTTTCGGCCTTGACGACCGGCAGCGCGAAATCGCGGTCGTGACCGAGGCTCGGGACGCGGCCCCGCGCTTCGGCGATCCGCGCGGTATCGATTTCGGCGAGCACGACGCAAGGCGCGTCATGCGCGGCCTCGGCGACGATCTCGCCCCAGGGCGCAATGACGAGGCTGTGGCCGAAAGTCTCGCGGCCGCATTCATGTTTGCCGCCTTGCGCGGGCGCAAACACATAGCAGCCGGTCTCGATGGCGCGCGCCTTCAGCAACGTATGCCAATGGGCCTCGCCGGTCTGCCGCGTGAAAGCGGCGGGCACGGTCAGGAAACCGGCGCCTGCCTGCGCCAGCGCCCGGTAGAGCTGCGGGAAACGCAGATCGTAACAGACCGTCATGCCGAGACGGCCCCAGGGAAGATCGGCAATGACGGCCGCGCGGCCCGGCTCGAAATTCTTGCTCTCGCGGTAGCTCTCGCCGCCTTCGAGATCGACGTCGAACATATGGATCTTGTCGTAGCGCGCCGCGACGCCGCCATCCGGCGCGATCAGGAACGAGCGGTTGGCGAGCTTCTGTGGCGAGATTTTCACCGGCAGCGAACCGATCAGCAGCCAGATTTTCTTCGCCGCCGCCAGCGCGCGAAGCGCCGCAAGCGCCGGATCATCTTTTTCCTCGAACGTATTGGCGAACAGTCTTTCGCTTTTCGTTTCGAGCAGCGAGGTCATTTCCGGCGTCATCACGAAGTCGGCGCCTTGCGCCGCCGCTTCCGACACCAGCCCCGACACATCGGCGATATTGACAGCGACGTCGCGCCCGGCGCGCATCTGCACGAGGGCGGCGGTGAATGTCCGGGCGGTATCCATTACGTCAGGCGGCCAGCATGGCGTCGAGTTTGCCGGCGTCTTCGAGCGCACAGAGATCGTCGCAGCCGCCGACATGCGAACCGCCGATGAAAATTTGCGGCACCGTGTGGCGGCCATTGGCGCGCGCCATCATTTCACGGCGCTTGTCGACATCCATGCCGACATCGATTTCGGTGAAGGCAACGCCCTTCCGGCCGAGCAGCTCTTTCGCCCGGTAGCAATAAGGACACATCAGGGTCGTGTAGATCGTCACATCCGCCATCGCGGAACTCCGGTAGGGGCCCGCACACGGTTCGGGCCCGAAAAACAACAATATATCATATAGATATGCCCCCGCCGGGTACAACCCGGGCGACGCAGAGCACCGCCACCTCGGCCGCCCCGCCGCGCCGGAGCGCCCGCGCGCAGGCCTCCGCCGTCGCCCCCGTCGTCATTACATCGTCGACCAGCACCACCTTCCGGCCGCGAACAAGCGCATCGGCGCCGTCGGCAAGCCGGAAGGCGCCCGCGACGTTGCGCCGCCGGGCGTCGCCCGAGAGACCGACTTGCGGCCGCGTCGCCCGGACGCGTTGCAGAAGTTCGGGCATATGCACGATGCCGGTCGATGCGGCGACGCGCCGCGAAAGCTCCGCCGACTGATTGAAGCGCCGTGAAAAGAGCCGCCGCTTGTGAAGCGGCACCGGCGCCAGAATGTCCGCGTCGGCCAGAAGCTCCGCCCCGCTGCGCACCAGCCAGCGCGCGAAGGCCGGACCCGCCTCCATCCGGTCGCCATATTTGAACCGGTGCAGCAGCATCGCCGCACGGTCGTTGTAGCGCATTGCCGCGCGCGCCCGCGCATAGGCCGGCGGCTGGGCAAGCGCCACCGCGCTCACCGTCTCGGGGCCCGTGTCGAAGGAAAACGGCAATCCCGTGACGGCGCAGAACGGCCGCTCGATAAACTCGATTTCGCTCCAGCAGCGCGCGCAAAGCGCCCCATGCGCATCGACGCCGCGCCCGCAGCCGAGACATAGCGGCGGCAGGGCAATGTCGGCAAACCGCAAGACACGCCGCCAACCCGCCAACCAGCGATCCGCAATACGCGCTTCGGTTCCCATGATGCCCCCGTGCCGGCGCCAGCATATCACGCGCGCGCCCCTTGCGGGCGAGGGCCCCGCCGACCATGATGCCGGCCATGCCGACCCCCGCTCCGCCAACGCCGCCCTCGGGCCCGATGCGTGTTTTCGACCGGACGGCGCATGCGCGCCACCGCGCCCGCGCCGCCGCCGGTTTCGCCGGACATGACTTTCTGGTGCGCCGCGCCGCCGCCGACATCGCCGAGCGCGTCGGCGGCATCAATCGCGATTTTCCGCTGGCGCTCGATCTCGGCTGCCACCGGGGGGCGTTGGCGGCAGCCCTGACGGACGACGCCAATGCGGCGGCCAAAGTGGAGATGCTTGTCTCGGCCGACCTCGCGCCGGCCATGCTCGCCCACGCACGAGGCCCGCGCGTCGCCGCCGACGAGGAGGCGCTGCCCTTCCGCGACGCCAGCCTCGATCTTGCGATCAGCATCCTCTCGCTGCACTGGGTGAACGACCTGCCCGGCGCCCTGATCCAGTTGCGCCGGGCATTGAAGCCGGACGGCCTGTTCATGGCCGCACTCTTTGGCGGCGACACGCTGACTGAATTGCGGCAATCGCTTGCCGAAGCGGAAATCGAATGCGAGGGCGGCCTCAGTCCGCGCGTCTCGCCCTTTGCCGATATTCGCGACATGGGAAGCCTGATGCAGCGCGCGGGCTTCGCGCTGCCGGTCGTCGATGCCGACCGCGTGACCGTTCGCTATGCCGACCCGATGCGGCTGATGGCCGAACTGCGCGGCATGGGCGAGACCAATGCCCTGGCGGAGCGCCGCCACACGCCGATGCGCCGGTCGACGCTGATGCGCGCCGCGCAGATCTATCGTGAAAAATTCGGATTGCCGGATGGGCGTGTGCCCGCCACTTTCGAGATCGTGACGGCAACGGGCTGGGCGCCGCATGAAAGCCAGCAAAAGCCGCTCCGTCCCGGCAGCGCCGAGGCGCGGCTCGCGGAAGCGCTGGGAACGAACGAACGCAAGGCCGGTGAAAAAGCCGGAGGCTGAACGAAGAGAACGAAGCCCGTCAGACGAAGGCCGCCGCCACGGCGCCGAACAGATCGTCCCTCAGCGTATCGCTCATCAGCGCGATGGCGCCTGCAATGGCGATGGAAATGCCGCCGGCGATGATGCCGTATTCAATGGCGGTCGCGCCGCTCTCGTCCACCGCAAACAACTTTGCCACACCCGTCAACTTGCCGATCATTGCCTTCGTCCTTCCCCACCGGTTGCGAGAGGAACGCCGGCGTCCCTCTCAAAGCAGATCGCGTAGCGCGGCCACCAGCGGCTCGTCCGCCGGCGGCATCGGGTAGTCCCGCAACCGCGCGGGCCTGACCCATTCAAGCGCCTGCCCCTCGATCGGGCGGGCCTGCCCCTCCCAGCGCCGGCACACATAGAGCGGCATCAGGAGGTGAAAATCCTCATAGGCATGGCTCGCAAAAGTGAGTGGCGCGAGACAGGCCTTCGTGACGTCGATACCGAGCTCTTCGCGAAGCTCCCGGATCAGCGTGTCCTCGGGCAACTCGCCCGG
The DNA here is from genome assembly GCF_019635935.1 of Parvibaculum sp. Classification (NCBI taxonomy): domain Bacteria; kingdom Pseudomonadati; phylum Pseudomonadota; class Alphaproteobacteria; order Hyphomicrobiales; family Parvibaculaceae; genus Parvibaculum; species Parvibaculum sp. The sequence goes on from NZ_JAHBYN010000001.1 coordinate 1,567,515, forward strand.
CTCCACCTTGCCGCCCGGAAATTCCCAAAGCCCCGCGAGCGGTTTGCCCTCGGGACGGCGGGCGATCAGCGCCCGCCCGTCGGCATCGACAAGCGCGCACGCCACGACAAGCACAAGCCGCTTTGGCCCACTCGTCCCGCTTTCGCGCTCTTCCACCATGTTGAGCCTGTGAGGGTTAACGTTTTATAGGGCCGAACGTCCCGGACAGTCGATAGCGCGAATTTTAGTTAAAATCGCGTAACGGCCTGACGCTCAACTCCGGTAGTCGGCGTTGATGCGGATGTAGTCGTAGGTGAGGTCGCAGGTCCAGACGACGGCGGACGACTTGCCGACGCCGACATCGACTTCGATGTCGATATCCGAACCCTTCATATGGCGCGCGACCGGCGTCTCGTCATAGCCGGCGACCGCCATGCCGTTCTTCGCCACATCGACGCCGCCGATGCGGATGGCAAGCTTGTCCCTGTCCGCCGCTTCGCCGGACTTGCCGACCGCCATGACGATGCGGCCCCAATTGGCGTCCTCGCCGGCGATCGCGGTCTTGACCAGCGGCGAATTGGCGACCGTCATGGCAATGCGCCGCGCTGCCTGATGGCTTTGCGCACCGCCGACCGCGATCCGCACGAACTTGGTCGCACCCTCGCCATCCTTGACGACCTGATGCGCAAGATCGAGCATCAATTCATCGAACGCCGCGCGAAAGTCGCGCAATCGCGGGTCGCCGGCGCGGGTGACCGGCGCTTCGCCGGTCATCGCCGCACCGGTCGCAAAAACCATCACCGTGTCGCTGGTCGAGGTGTCGCTGTCGACCGTGATCGCGTTGAAACTCTCGCGCGCGCCGAGCATCAGCAGCGTCTGCAGGATCTTCGCCGGGATCGCCGCATCGGTGAAAATGAAGACCAGCATCGTCGCGAGATCGGGCGCGATCATGCCCGAGCCCTTGGCAATGCCGTTGATCGTCACTTCCGCGCCGCCGACGCGGACGCGCCGTGTCGCGACTTTCGGATAGGTGTCGGTCGTCATGATGGCGCGGGCAGCCTCGTCCCACAGATCGGACGCGGCCTTGCTCATGGCCGTCTCGATGCCGGCGACGACGGGGCCCGCATCCATCGGCTGGCCGATGACGCCGGTCGAGGCGATGAAAACATCGCGCTGGCGGCAATTGCCGGCAGCGGCTGCGGCCGCGGCCGTCGCCTTGACGGTCGCAACGCCGGCCTTGCCGGTGAAAGCATTGGAATTGCCCGAATTGACGATCAGCATCCGCCCCTCGCCGCCATCGGCAAGATTGGCGCGACACCATTCGACGGGCGCGGATGCCGTTTTCGAGGTTGTGAAAATGCCGGCGGCCTGTGTGCCCTCGATCATCTTTGCGACAAGAAGGTCGGTGCGGCCCTTGTATTTGATGCCGGCCGCCGCGACACCGAGCGTAACGCCGCCGACCGGCGGCAGTTCGGGATAGCTGCGCGGCGCCAGCGGCGAAACCTTCGGCGCGGATTTCTTCTTTGCCCGGACGCCGGGCTTTGCCGGCTTTTTGGGCCGTGCCGATTTGCGTTGAGCGCGCGGTTGCTTTGCCTTGCTGTGCGGCCCCGCCTTGGCTTTCGCCTTGCTCTTTGACTTGACGCTCACCTTGCGCTTCGGCTTCGCCGAAGACCGGACGCCCGCGCGCGCTTTTTTCCTGACCGCCATAACCCGCCTGCCTCGAAACTGAAAATCCGGTCCGCTCTTATTGCGCCTGCGGCACGATCTGCGGCCGTCCGCCAGATGTCGCCTCGCCCGCCCCGACGACATCGATCTTCGCATCGGCGCGCAGTTTTTCCATCAGCTTTTGTCCTTCTTCGCGCACGATCGCACGCGCAATATCCTCGCGCGCCTCTTCCAGCGTCGGCTTCGGCACGTCGCGCAGATCGACAAGCTGGATCAGATGCCAGCCGAAATCGGTCTGGACAGGCCCGGACACTTCGCCGGGCTTGAGCGCAAACACCGCATCGCCAAAGGCCGGCACCATTTCCTCGCGGTGAAACCAGCCGAGATCGCTGTCCTGGGGCGTACCTGCGCCGCCGCCATATTGCACCACCGCATCGTCGAAGCTGAGGCCGCCGGCGATTTCGGCGGCGATCTTGTCGGCCTCGGCGCGCGTCTGCACCAGAATATGCCGGGCATTCGCCTCCTGTTCCGGCGGCGCCTTGACGATTTCGGTCTCGTAGCGCGCCGCGATGGCGGCATCCGTGACCTTGTCCTGCATCAATTGCGTCCAGTAGAAGTCGCGCAGCGCCTTCTCGGAGAAGTATTTCTGGCGGCTTATGACCTCCGGATGGTCCTCGACCTTGGCCTTGCGCGCCGCCTCGGCCACGATGCGCCGGTCGATCAGCATGCCCAGCAGATACTGGAAGCGCTGCTCGGGCTCGAGGCGCGCCAGCGCCACGCCCATTTCCTCGTCCGCCAGCGCCACGTCGGAATAGCGGATCGGCGTACCGTTGACCTCGACGATGGTGGCATCCTGCCCCTCCGCCTGGGCGAAAGCGGGCGTCGCCGAACCACCCGCGATCAGCGGAACGGCAAGCGAGAGGGCCAGCGCAAGCGCGGCCGGACGGCGCGGGAGAAACATCGGGGAAACCTTCCTGTAAATTATGGCCGGTGGCAGCGGGCTGCCGCCAGGTAACTTAAGCCGCCCGTTCGAGGCGGAAATTTGGCGCGCCATCATGACCTCCGCGCCAAACCCGCACAAGGACCCCGCCATTACAGGAATTTAAAGAAAACCGCCCGCTTTCCGCCCTCGAAAGCCGCCCGCGCGGACACCCGGTTTCATTGACAAGGCATCGGCCGCCCCTTACATCGGGAGCGCACCGCAAGAGGATTTTGACCTGATGGCAAGCTTTGGCGCGCTCGCCAAGCGTCTTTTCGGCTCTTCCAACGACCGAAGGATCAAGGCTTATTCGGCCCGCGTCGAGGCGATCAACGCCCTCGAACCGGCAATGGCCGCCCTGGACGACGACGCCCTGCGTGGCAAGACGGCCGAATTCCGCGCCCGCCTCGACGCCGGCGAAGCGCTGGACGACCTGCTGCCCGAGGCCTTCGCGACGGTGCGCGAGGCCGCCAAGCGCACGCTCGGCCAGCGCCATTATGACGTCCAGATGATCGGCGGCATGGTCCTCCACGAGGGCAATATTTCCGAAATGAAGACCGGCGAAGGCAAGACGCTGGTCTCCACGCTGGCGGCCTACCTGAACGCATTGCCCGGCAAGGGCGTCCACCTCGTCACCGTCAACGACTATCTGGCCAAGCGCGACAGCGAGTGGATGGGCGAGATCTATCGCTTCCTCGGCATGAGCGTCGGCGTCATCCTGCACGGCCTCGACGACAACCAGCGCCGCGAAGCCTATGGCGCCGACATTACCTACGGCACCAACAACGAGTATGGCTTCGACTACCTGCGCGACAACATGAAATACCAGCTCGCCTCGATGGTGCAGCGCGGACATCACTACGCGATCGTCGACGAAGTGGACTCGATCCTGATCGACGAGGCGCGCACGCCGCTGATCATCTCGGGGCCGCTCGACGACAAGTCCGACCTCTACCTTTCCATCGACGAAGTCATTCCAGAAATCGCCGACGCCGACTACGAGCTGGACGAGAAGGCGCGCACCGTCAATCTGACCGACGACGGCAATGAACATATCGAGGAGTTGCTGCGCAATCGCAACATCCTGACCGAGGGCAACCTCTACGACATCGAGAACATCACCATCGTCCATCATGTGAACAACGCGTTGCGCGCGCACAAGCTGTTCCAGAAGGACAAGGACTACATCGTCAAGGCCGGCAAGGTCGTCATCATCGACGAGTTCACCGGCCGCATGATGGAAGGCCGCCGGTATTCCGACGGATTGCACCAGGCGCTGGAAGCAAAAGAGCGCGTGCAGATTCAGCCGGAAAACCAGACGCTGGCGTCGATTACCTTCCAGAACTACTTCCGCATGTACAAGAAGCTCGCCGGCATGACAGGTACGGCGCTGACGGAAGCGTCCGAGTTCGGCGACATTTACGGCCTCGAAGTGCTCGAGATCCCGACCAACATGCCCGTCGCCCGTGTCGACGAAGACGACGAGGTCTACCGCACCGCGCGCGAGAAATACGACGCGATCATCCTGCAGATCGAAGACTGCGCCAAACGCGGACAGCCCGTGCTGGTCGGCACGACGTCGATCGAGAAATCGGAAAAGCTTGCCGAACTTCTGAAGCAAAAGAAGGTCAAGCACAACGTCCTCAATGCACGCTATCACGAGCAGGAAGCGCATATCATCGCGCAGGCCGGCGTTCCCGGCGGCGTCACCATCGCCACCAACATGGCCGGCCGCGGCACAGACATCCAGCTCGGCGGCAATCTCGACATGCGCATTGCCGACGAAACGGCCGGCATCGAGGATGAAGGCGCCCGCCAACGCAAGATCGACGAAGTGAAAGCCGACGTCGCCGTCAAGAAGAAGCGCGCGCTCGAAGCCGGCGGCCTTTATGTCATCGGCACCGAACGCCACGAGAGCCGCCGCATCGACAACCAGTTGCGCGGGCGTTCCGGCCGTCAGGGCGATCCCGGCCATTCGAAGTTCTATCTCTCGCTCGAAGACGACCTGATGCGCATTTTCGGCACCGACCGCATGGACGGCATGCTGCAGAAGCTCGGGCTCGAAGAGGGCGAGGCGATCGTCCATCCCTGGATCAACAAGGCGCTGGAAAAGGCCCAGCAGAAGGTCGAGGCGCGCAACTTCGACATCCGCAAGAACCTGCTGAAGTTCGACAATGTGATGAACGACCAGCGCCGCGCGATTTTCGAGCAGCGCATCGAACTGATGAAGGCCGAGGACGTTTCCGAAACCGTCAGCGACATGCGCCGTCAGGTGATCGACGACATGGTGGCGCTGCATGTGCCGGAAAAAGCCTATGCCGAGCAATGGGACATGGCGGGCCTGAAGGCCGAAGTCGAAAAGACACTGGGCCTCGACCTTCCGGTCGAAAGCTGGGCCGAGGAAGAGGGCATCGCCGAGGAAGAAATCCGCGAACGTCTCTATGCCGCGACCGACCGCCACATGGCCTCGAAAGCGGCGCAGGTCGGCTCCGACCTGATGCGTCAGGTCGAAAAGGCCGTGCTGCTGCAAACGCTCGACATGCACTGGCGCGAACACCTGATGATGCTCGATCATCTGCGTCAGGCGGTGGGCCTGCGCGGCTACGGCCAGCGCGATCCGCTGAACGAGTACAAGTCGGAAGCCTTCGAGCTGTTCGAAAGCCTTCTGCGCCGCCTGCGCGAGGACGTGACGCGGCAACTGGCCGTGGCGCAATTCGTGACCGAAGCGCAGGCGCCGCGCATCGAGGATGCGCCGCTGCCGGAAATGCATGCCCACCATGCCGACCCGGCGACGGGCGAGGATGAAATGGGCGGCGGCGACACGGCGACATTGCAGCGCCCGGTGCGCAACGATCCGGGCGTCGCGCTCAACCCGAACGATCCGGCGACCTGGGGCAAGACCCCGCGCAATGCGCCCTGCCCCTGCGGCTCGGGCAAGAAGTACAAGCACTGCCACGGCGCGATCTGAACCGGTTGGTCGCCTGACAGCGCTCTCGGCCGTAACGATTGCAGGCAGTCAACTATGGCTATTCGATAGGCGCCACGTCTTCCGCCCCATTCTCAATCTCAACATCTAAATCTGGCGATGTTTCTTGCACATCGCTAGTTGATCCGAGCAGAGCGGCAGACGCCCTCGTACTCTTCGATAGCGCCACGGCCGCAGGACCTGAAGCAAATCCATTCTTCAGCACAAGATTTCCCTTCGAGTCATAGCCAGTTGCCATTCTTGAAACAAGATTCTTGGCGTCACCAGACGGTCCTTTATTTGGCACGATGGCATAGACGACACGTTTGTACGCCACGCTTAGCTCAAGTGGTTGCGGCGTGCTAGTTGGATTGGATACTTCAGATGAAAGAGCTAATTGTGAACGCTCATGAAAAGCTATCCACTTGGTTCCACAGCCGCCCAGAGCAGATGCAACAACAAGCACCAAAGCCAACCGAATATAGATCGACAACAACCCAGTCATTTCTGGTCCCCCTCACCTTTATCAACGAAGCAGTCTCTGAACGCTGCCGAGCCAGTCACAGCCTCGTCGCCGGCCCAGTTTGTAGCCGCGTCGCCGGTCGCCATGGCCTCGTCAATATTGAATTCGAAGAACGCTTCTTTCGTCAGCCTCGTACAGCTGAGTACTGAGAGCGCGTCGTTTCCTGCCCCATCGGAACTTCTGGGCCCCGGCGGTACGAGAGAAACAAAGCGACGTTTGAAACCAACGGTGACGTCGGCATTTTGCTCTGCTGTCGAACTCGACACATCAATGCCAACGGTCGTACGAGCATAATAGTAGACCGAATCTGTACACCCGCTCAGCGCGATGGCGCCTGCACAGGCGGCGACAACGACCCACATCGATCCCCTTCGCATAGTTCAGCCCTCGCAAGTTCCGGGTGGCCCCGGACATAGGTGTAGGAAAGCCGCACACTGCGGCCTTCTTCGATCGGCATACGCACGAATGAACTGGAATATCCGACCGACATCCCGGTCGCGGACGCGGACAAACTGAACTCGACACCGACACTACGACGATCGGCAACTACGGGATCGGCGCCGGCAAGGCCTCGGCAGGCACCCCAGGAACCACCCCCGGCCGCTGCCGAACCCGCCGGGTAGAGATAGGTCCGCCTGATCCAGCCCAAGGTCAGACCACGGTCATACGCAAGATCGGCGACGGTAACGCCAAGTCCCTGGGCATCGAGAACCGTCGCAGCTGCGGTCTCGGTCTGGCGGCAAAGAACGGTGCCGTAAACACCTTGGCTGCATGCCGCCGCACCTCCGGCGAGTAGGCAGGTCAGGCCGATCCGGAGGAGCCTGTGTTGCACGGGCATCCTCCTGTCCGGGCCACCTGACAACGATAAGTACATTCTGGAGACTTTGGCAATCGGATTCGGAAAGCCCGCGTTCTTTTAGAAGTATTGGACGAGCCGCCGCCGACTCTGGACTTGAGAAAACCGAGGGGCCGCACCCCTTTCGGCGCGCGGCTCTCTGGTTTTGGCAGGGCGTGGTAGCACTTTAGGCCCTGATGCCCGCCCCCGCCGCCTTCTTCAGATGATGGCCGGCCAGGAAATAATGCACCGCCGCCCAGAGATTGAGCATCGCCGTGCCGAATAGCGCCCAGCGCAGCGACTCATTGCCGAAATCGAAACTGACGCGCAGCACATCCGACAGAATGCCGACAAATTGCGGGCCGAAGCCGAGGCCGATGATGTTGATGATGAAAAGCATCACGGCGGAGGCGAGCGCGCGCTTGGCCGGCGGTGTCAGCGTCTGGATCATCGCGAAACTCGGCCCGAGATAGAAGGAGCCGAGAAAGATCACCGGCACATAAACGACCCAGAGGATCGAAACCGGAAAGCCGAAGGCGTAAAACGCCGGCCAGTTGTCCATCAGGTAGAAGATGATAATGAACGGCACCACGGCGACTTTCGCCCAGGCGACGACCCAGCTGTTCCAGCGCACATCCTTTTTGGCGAGGCGGTCCGTCAGCCTTCCGCCGGCATAGGCGCCGAGCCCGCCGACAACGCCGACAAGCACCGAGAGAAAAGTCGACACTTCGACGATCGACATACCGTGCGTGCGAATGAGAAACGCCGGGCCCCAGATGACGCCGCCATAGCCGACAAAGGATGTCAGCGTGACGCCGGCGACCACGTGCCGCGTCGGCGCGGTGCGCCAGAGATGCGCGAAACCGTCCTTGACGACGGCGACGGCAGCCCTGAAATCGGCGATCTCGACCTTCGCCGGCGCCATGCCGTCGGCATGTCCGCGCGGCGGTTCGACCAGCGTGTAGCGCACGATCAGAGCCAGCAGCAGGCCCGGCAGTCCGACGACGAAGAAGGCCGCGCGCCACCCATACCACTCGGCGACCCAGCCACCGACCAGGAAACCGATCATCACGCCGAAATAGACGCCGAGCGAATAGACCGCCATGGCGCTGGCGCGCTCTTCGGGCGGATACATGTCGGCGATCATCGAATGGGAAGGCGGCGTCGAACCCGCCTCGCCGATGCCGACGCCGATACGCGCCGCCGCCATCTGCCAGAAATTCTGCGCCAGCCCGCATAGCGCGGTCATGCCGCTCCAGATCGCAATCGCATAGGCAATGATGTTGCGCCGGTTGCCGCGGTCGGCCCAGAGCGCGATTGGAATGCCGAGTGTCGCATAGAAGACCGCGAAGGCGAGCCCCGACAGGAAGCCGATCTGCGTGTCGGACAGAAGCAGGTCGCGTTTTATCGGTTCGACCAGAATGCCGACAATGTTGCGGTCGACATGGCTCGACGTATAGCCAAGCACCAGAACGAAGAGCGCGTAACGCCGGTAGGCGGGCGACAGTGCGGCAGGCGCCGTCTCCTTCGCCGTTGCTGCTTCGGCCATCCCCCGTATCCCCCATTGCCGTTCTTTTGTGTCAGTCACATTACGGGCGTCCGCTGCTTCGGGCAATCGCTTGCGGGCGGGCGCGCCCCTGCCATAATCGCCCCCAACAAGAACGCCACGCCGAGGAGGCCACGCCCCATGTCATCGCCCACGCCTTTCACCGTCGATATTCCGCAAGGGAAGATTGACGCGATCCTCAAGAAAGTCCGCGCCTACGAATGGCATGAGATGCCCGAAATTGCCGCCGGCGGCGACCGCTGGGCATATGGCACGGACATGGAATACATGAAGGAGCTTTGCGACTACTGGGTGGCGAAGTTCGACTGGCGCAACGCCGAGAAAATTCTCAACCGATTTCCGCAATTCCGCGCCACCGTCGACGGTCACGACGTCCACTTCATTCACGTGAAGGGCTCCGGCGCCAACCCCGAGACGCTGCTGCTGACGCATGGCTGGCCGGGCTCGGTTTTCGAGTTCTTCGATGTGATCGAACCGCTGGCACATCCGGAAAAATTCGGTGGAAAACCTGAAGACGGCGTCAATCTGGTGATCCCGTCGCTGCCCGGCTACGGCTTCGGCGGTAAACCGAAAACACCCATCGGCCCGCGCGGCACCGCCGCACTGTGGGACAAGCTGATGCGCGATGTGTTGGGCTATGAGCGCTACATCGCCCAGGGCGGCGACTGGGGCGCGGTCGTCTCCGGCTGGCTCGCCTACAATCACGGTGTGCCGAAGGGCGGTTGCAAGGCTGTGCATCTCAATATGTTCGGCCTGCGGCCGGCTGCCCTTCCCGAAACCGACGAGGAAAAGCAGTGGGCGCAGGGCGCGGCGATGGTCTTCGAGCTTGAAGGCGCCTATCTGCGCCTGCAGATGACGAAACCTCAAACGCTTTCCTACGCCATGATGGACAGCCCCGTCGGAGCCGCCGCATGGATCGTCGAAAAACTCCATTCATGGTCGGACAGGCGCGGGCCGGACGGCCGCGAGCACATCGAGAACGCCTTCTCGAAGGACCAGATGCTCACCAACATCATGATCTATCTCGTCACCGGCACCTTCAACACCGCCACCTGGTTCTATCGCGGTCTCTTCGAGGAAGGCGGCAACAACATGGCGCCGGGAACGAAAATCGAAGTGCCGACCGGCATCGCCAACTTCCCGAAGGAGTTCCTGAAGTTTCCGCCGCGCAGCATGGTCGAGAAGGGCTACAACGTGGTCCACTGGACCGACTTCGAGCATGGCGGACATTTCGCGGCACTCGAGACCGGTACGGTCTTCGTCGACGAGGTTCGCGCTTTCGTGCAGCGGGTCAGGGACTGAGAACGCCATGACACATCGCATCGTCCCGGCCGACCCTTTCACGATCCGAATTCCGGAAGCGGAGGTGCAGGATCTGAAACGCCGCCTGCGCGCCACGCGCTTTCCGAACGAACCGCTCGGCAACGAAAGCTGGGAATACGGAACGAACCTCGCTTACATGGAGCGCCTCATCGAATACTGGCGGGACGATTTCGACTGGCGCAAGGCGGAGGAGAACCTCAACCGCTTCCCGCAGTTCCTGGCGACGCTCACCGACGCCGACGACGAGGATCACACGATCCACTTTCTCTACGAACGCGGCTCCGGCGACAACGCGATCCCGCTGATCCTGACGCATGGCTGGCCTTCGACCTTCCGCGAATTTCTGGATGTGGTCGGCCCCCTCGCCCATCCTGAAAAATACGGCCGCAAAGGTCCGTCTTTCGACGTCATCGTGCCGTCGCTGATTGGTTACGGCTTCTCCTCGCTGCCGAGAAAGCCGATCGGACCCGCCGCCATCGCCGATCTCTGGCACCGGCTGATGACCGAGGTACTCGGATACGACCGCTATGCGGCGCAGGCCGGCGACTGGGGCAGTTTCGTCACCTCGCGCCTTGCGCTCCAGCACGCCGACGCCTTGCTCGGCATACATCTCACCATGCTGCCGCTCCGCCCGTCGCTGAAACACGAAAGCCAGCCGCCGGTGAGCGAGGAAGAAGGTCACTGGATTGCCGGCATGCAGAAATGGTGGCGGCGCGAGGAAGGCTATCGCTCGATCCAGTCGACAAAGCCGATGGCGCTGGCCTTCGCCCTGACCGACAGCCCGGCCGGTCTGGCCGGCTGGCTCGCCGACAAATATTACCGCCTCGGCGACACCGACAAGCGAACGACGATGGACGGCATGATCGCGCGCTTCCCCTTCGACGACATTCTGACCCAGTTTTCGATCTACTGGTTCACCGGCACGATCAATTCGGCCAACACGCTCTACAAAGCCGGACCCGCCGAGGGATCGGCACTGCTGAAACCGGGTGAAAAGGTGACAGTGCCGACCGCCTATTCCGAATATCCGATCGACGTCTTGCCGGACACGCCGCGCTCCTGGGCCGAGCGCTCCTACAATATCGTTCGCTGGAGGATCATGAAAAAGAGCGGTCACTTCGCGGCGATGGAAGAGCCGGAGCTCTTCGCCGACGATGTGCGTGCGGCGTTCGCGGAAATGGGTCTCTGATCAGGCGAGGTCGGGAACGCCCGCGCCGAGATCGATCCACTGCGTATCTTCGTAAGCGAGGATTTCGTAGGGCCCGTGCTCGTAGGAAACCGTCTCGATCGAACCGAAATAGCTGAGGATCATCCAGTGTCCGGAAAGGCTGTGGTACATCGGCAGCGTCAGCGCTTCCGCGCGCTCGACGAGATTCTCGCGGCGGACGCGCAACATGTTCCACCTGCCGCAGGGTGTCGATGTTTGGGCGTGAAGGAGCGAAAGGTAATGCGGCCGCGTTTCCGGCGCCACGAGGTCGAGCGCATTGCCGCCGGTCGGGTCGAACCCCATGGCACGGCAAACGGCGGTGCCCGCCAGCCGCTGCACAATGAGTTCGTCCGACACGATCTCGAGAATGGTGACGGCCGGCATCAGCGGTGCGATGGCCGCCGGACTGAAATCCTTCCGGTCCGGCGCAAATCCGGCCTTGGGCAGGTTGTCCCAATAGGAAAAAAACCGCCGCGCGCCGGCAGTGCGCAGAAATTCGGGAAATGCCAGCATCGGCGCGCCTCCATCCGGCGAGACGGCCCCCACGGCCGTCGCCTGCCCATACGGGTGCAGTAGAGCCAGCAACCCGGAAAGATCGAATGAAGGTGGGATGTGAAAGTTAAGAAAGCCCTAACCGTCCCATTGCGAGAAATTTTTCCCGCCTGACACGCCGGATCGAATCGGCATCGAGCTTTTCGAGGCCGCGCAGTTCCTCGGCAATGGCGTCGCCGGTCTCGCGGATCATCTGGTTGCGTTCGCGATGCGCGCCACCCACCGGCTCCGGAAGCACCCGGTCAATAACGCCAAGCTCGTGAAGGTTCTGCGCCGTGATCTTCATCGCGGTCGCCGCCTCCTTCGCCTTGTCGGAGCTACGCCACAGGATCGACGAGGCGCCTTCGGGCGATATGACGCTGTAAACCGAGTGCTCGAGCATCAGCACGCGGTTGCCGCAGGCGATGCCGATGGCGCCACCCGACATGCCTTCGCCGATGATGACCGAGATCAAGGGCACACCGAGCGACAGGCACCGGTCGGTCGAACGCGCGATCGCCTCGGCAACGCTGCGCTCCTCGCTCTCCATGCCCGGATAGGCGCCCGACGTGTCGGCAAGCGTCACGACCGGAATGCCGAAGCGCTCGGCAAGCGTCATCAGCCGGATCGCCTTGCGATAGCCTTCCGGCCGCGCCATGCCGAAATTGTGCTTGATCCGCCCTTGCGTATCGGAACCTTTTTCGTGGCCGATGAACATGACGGTGCGCCCGCGAAAGCGCCCCATGCCGCCGACGATGGCCGCGTCCTCGCCATAAAGCCTGTCGCCGGCAAGCGGCGTGAAGTCTTCGACGAGACGTTCGATGTAATCGAGAAAATGCGGTCGCGCCGGATGCCGCGCCACCTGCACCTTTTGCCAGGGCGTCAGCGACGTGTAGATGTCCTGCAGAAGCTGCGCGGCTTTCTGTTCGAGCTTCGTCACTTCGTCGGAAATGCTGACGGACGGATCGTCCTGCGCGAGGAGCTTCAGCTCCTGCACCTTGCCTTCCAGTTCGGCAATCGGTTTCTCGAAATCGAGGTAGGTGTGCATCGCGCTCCGGCAACTCCCGCCCGTCCGCCAACCCGCCAAAGGCACCGCGGCGGACCCGGGCGCGGGCCCACTTTTTTGCAAGTGCGCGGCACACTGACCCGCCCCCGCGCCCTTGTCAACCGGCCCCTGTCTCCAGGGTAAACGGCGGAATCCTGCGGCTCTCGCGGCCGAGGCACACATGGCTGTCACAACACCGCCCGCCGCTTCGTCTTGAGGGGGAAGGTATGTTTTGAAGGGAGCCCGACCATGACCACCCTTGCGGATCGAAGTTCGATGATGCGCCTGCTGAAACCGGCCGCCCTTATCCTCTGGGGCGGGCTATGGCTCGGCAATGCGTTCTGGATGCTGGCCGACCCTGCCGGCTGGTATGCCGGCATCGACGGCGTCGCGAACACCGGCTCCTACAACCCGCATTTCGTCCGCGACATCGGCATGGCCTATCTGACGCTGGCGCTGCTCGCCTTTGCAGCGATCCGCTGGCCCGGCCATGCCGTGCCGCTTCTTGGCGCAGGCACGCTCTTCCTCGGGCTGCATGCCCTGCTGCACATCTGGGACATCGCGGCCGGCCGCCTGCCCGCCGAGCACGTCCTGATGGACATGCCGGGCGTCTTCCTCCCCGCATTCGTTGGCGCGTTCCTCACCTGGTGGTGCGCGCCGCATCGCAACTGACCCTCGCGCAAAGGAGACAATCATGTTCGGATTTCTTGCACGCCGCCTCATCGACACGCAGGAGCGGTTCACCGGTTCGAGCGCGGACTATGCGCGCGACCTCCATGCCGGCTCGCCCGCCGCCTTCTGGCGCTTCACGATTGCGATGATGGCGTCCCGCTATGTGAAGACATTGCCGCCGGAGGTTTACTGCGTCGCGGGCTTCGGCGCCCTGCGCGCCGAGGATTGCGGGCCTTGCGTCCAGATCGGCGTCAATCTCGCACTTGCGCAAGGTATCTCACCTGCCGTCGTGCGCGCCGCAGCAACGGGCGATACCGCGTCGCTCAGCGAAGAAAACCGGCTGGCCTTTGAATTTGCCCATGCGGTCGCGACACGCGCCTTTCGCGCCGAAGAGCTGCGTCCCATGATCGAAAGAAACTGGGGCAAGGCCGGTCTTGCCGAACTGGCGCTGGAGATTGCAAGTGTGCGGAACTATCCGGCAATGAAGCGTGCTTTGGGCTATGGTCAGTCCTGCCAGCGCGTCGTCATCGAGGGCGAGGTCGCCGATGCGCGGCCGAAGGAGGCAGCGGCATGACGGCTACGGCGAAACCAGCCGAAAACGACGCGATATTTGAACGGCACCGCGCCCGCGCCTTCTCGGTCGCTTACCGCATTGTCGGCTCGGTCAGCGACGCCGAGGATGTGGTGCAGGAAGCCTGGCTGCGCTGGCGCCGCATCGACCCCGCGACGATCCGAAATCCCGAAGCATGGCTCGTGACGACCACGGCGCGGCTTGGCATCGATACCCTGCGCGCCGCCCGCGCGCGCCGCGAGACCTATGTCGGGCCCTGGCTGCCGGAGCCGATGGTCGAAGCCGATGCCGAACCGACGCCGGAAGACCGTCTTGCGCTAGCCGACGACGTGTCGATGGCGCTTCTGCATGTGCTGGAGCGTCTTGCGCCGGAGGAGCGTGCCGCCTTCCTGCTGCATGACGCGTTCGACTACGACTATGGCGAACTGGCAGCGCTGCTCGGCAAGTCGGAAGCGGCGTGCCGTCAGACGGTCAGCCGCGCCCGCCGCCGCGTCCATGACGAGCATGCGCGCTTCGACACCAGCGCGCGCGAACATGCGCGCCTCGCCGCCGCTTTCGGCAATGCCATCGCCACCGCCAATCCGCAGGCATTGATCGAATGTCTGAGCAAGGATGTCGTCTTCTATTCGGATGGCGGCGGCAAGGCGATCGCGGCGCTCAATCCGATCTATGGTGCAGACAATGTCGGCCGGTTTTTCTCCGGAATCGCGAAAAAGGCGCAGGGCGTATTTGAACCCCGCCCGGTCACGGTCAACGGCCGGCCGGGATTGCTGCTTGTGAAAGACGAAAAGCTGGAAACGGTCCTGGCCTTCGCCGTCGCCGATGGCCGTATCGCGGCAATCTATGCAATGCGCAACCCGGACAAGCTGACGCGGGTCAGGCTCTAGCGCGAAACGTCAGGACAACTTGCCCTTCTTCGCCAGCGGATGATGCGTTTCCACCAGGTCTTTCAACCGCTCATCCAGCACATGCGTATAGATCTGCGTTGTCGAAATATCGGCATGGCCGAGCATTTGCTGCACGGCGCGCAGATCGGCTCCGTTCGCGAGCAGGTGGCTGGCGAAGGCATGACGCAGCGTATGCGGCGAGACGCGCGATGGATCGAGCCCGGCGGCAATCGAAAGGTCTTTCAGCAATTGTGCGAATCGGTGCCGAGTGAGATGTCCCTGCCGCCCGCGCGAGGGAAAAAGCCAGGGCGAAGTCTTGTCGCCGAGCCGCTGCGTGCGCAACGGCAAATAGGTGTCGATGGCGAGTCGCGCGGTTTCCGACAGCGGCACCAGCCGCTCGCGTCCACCCTTGCCGCTGACCGACAGAAACCGCTCGTCGCCGCGAACCGCCGAGAGCGGCAACCCGACGAGCTCCGACACACGCAGACCTGTGGCGTAGAGAACTTCCATCAGGCAAACGAGGCGCGCGCGCTTGTAGGCGAGCACCGCCTCTTCCTGCGTCCGTCCGTCCGCCGCCAGCCGTGACGCGGCCAGCAGCCCGTCCACTTCCTCGACGGTGAGTGTTTTGGGCAAGGGCCGCGCACGCCGCGGTCCTTCGATCGAACCGCAGGGATCGTCCTTGCGCACACCGTCGGCAAAGAGAAATCCGTGAAACTGGCGAATCGCGGAAAGCCGCCGCGCTGCCGTCGACGCCGACAGACCTTGCGCGGCAATGTATTCCAGATAGTCGCGGATATCCCTGGCCGTCGCCTCGATCTGCGATTTTCCACGTGTCGCGAGGAAGGCTGAAAAATCCCTCAGATCTCGTTCGTAAGCGTCGAGCGTATTGCGCGCAGCGCCGCGCTCGGCACTCAGCATTTCGAGAAAGGCTTCGAGATGAAGCCCGCGCTCCACGGATACTTTCGACATTCCAATCACCCGATGTTACTCAACCACGTCCGGCAAAGCTGCGCGCCAGAAGCGCTTCGAGAGCGAGTCGCCGGGCCTCGCTTTCGAGATCGACCGCCTTGAGGCTGGCCGTCGCCTGCGCCGCCGCTCGGGGATGTGCCGCACCGGGCCCACCCAGACCCAGTACGTCGAGCGTCAGCAAAACCGTTTCGCCGATGGCCTTCTTGTGGCCCGCCATCTGCAATTGACCGAGCAGCGCCTCGGAAGGTGCGTCACCCGGCAGCGCATTGCGTGCGTCGAGCAGTGCTTCCCACACGGCGGGCGTCGGCGAGAGACCGAGCGCATCGAGCAGCATCGCCTCGCAGGCCGCGAAGATCTGCGCCCTGCGCTCGCCCGAGCGAAGATCGGCAATGATCTCGGCCGACACGCCCTCGCTGTCGAACGCTGCCAATGCGCCGCCCGAAATCCGCATCAACGCCGCAAGCTCGCGGCCGTCACGCCCGAGCCCCGGCGCCGCGTTCATCACCGACAACCACTCCGCCGCCTTGCTGCGTTCGCCGATCGCAAGAAAGGCGCGCGTCGCGGCCGGCGCCATCGGGCGCAATGCGTCGGACGGCGTCATGCCAGCAAGCTCATCATACAGCGCCTCGACCGTCGGATAATAGAGCCCGGCCGTCTCGCCCGTCGCAAAAGCAAGTTTGAAGAGCCTGATGCGGTCGTCGGCGGCGACCGCCGCACCGATCGCCTGATGGATCATGGCGCGCCGCATCGGCGAAGCTTCGGGAATGTCGGATGTCAGCAGGCCCGCCATCTGCTCGTCGGTAAAGCGCGGCATCTTGTAGTAGGTCGCAAGCTCGCGGCCATCGATCAGGTCGTAACGCGCTGCGCGCTCGGCCACTGCCAGCCGCACCTCGTCCTTCAATTCGCCGTCGCGCAGAAGGCCCGGCAGCAATGCGGGCTCGGCGATCTCGGCGACATTGTCGGGCAGGTCGCGCCCGGCAAGCCGGTAGAAAGCAGCATCGATAATGCTGAGCGTGTTCGGCTCCGGCGCGCGCAGCGTGATGCCCGCGGCAGCCTGACCGGCCAGCGAGAAGAACAGGGCATCGTTGAGCCCTTCCTCGCGCGCAAGATCGAGCGTCAGATTGGCGATCTCGGGATTGCCCGCAACGATCTGGCAATAGGCACTGAGCTTGACGGCGAAAGCCGCCATGTCGTTTCGCTCCGGATCGTTGCCAGGCGGAATATCGGCAAGTGCTGCGCAAGCGCGGTTGTCGTCGCCCGCCGCCAGCGCGGCACGCGCCAGTTCGACCGCAACCTGCGGCGCGCGGGCAGCGCCGCCCGCCATTGCCAGTTGCAGCGCTTCATCGGCACGGCCCGCCGCCAGCAGCCTGTTGAGGCGCGCAGCCAGCAATGGAACGCCACGGCCGGCCCCTTCCGGCGGCCGGGCGCCGGTCAGCAACAAACGCTGCGCGAGATCGTTCATGACCGGTGAGCCGGTCGCGACCGGCATCCGGACAAGATAGGTTTCGATGTCGGCGCGCGAAGCGCCCTGCCACATGGTGGGACCGAAGCCGCCATCCCGCAGGCCGACAAGCCCGACGCTGGACGTATCGACGCCAGACAGCGTACCGATCTCGATATCCGAACGTTCGCCGCCCGGAACGGCGCTCAGCACGCGGACAGCGGGCTCGCTGGATTGACGGCCGGTTGGAAATAGCTGCGAAGGCACGGCGGGCGAAACGGCCTGCATATCCGGCGACGACAGACCGGAAGCCGGCGTGGTGGCCCCATAGCCCGGCGGCACGATGCTCCGCGGTCCATCCGCCTGGCCGCTCCCCGCGGGCAATGCCGGCGCATGAACGGGTTCCATGCCGGCTGGCGCCTGCAGGACGTTCATTTCCTGGGCGAAGCCGGGCACCGCCGGCATACCGACGGAGACAAGGAGCGCGAGGCAGGCGGCGCGGCGCCCGCGCCTAGCGCGGAAACCGACCATCGGGGAGAACCTTCTCCACAGTCTGAACCTCGGGCGCAACCGCCCGATCGAGATAAAGGGGCCCGCCGGCGAAAACCGCCGCGACGAGGGCAATGGCGACAAGGAGGCCGGTCACACGGCTCATCTCTTCTTCCTTCTCCGGGGGCCGCGGGCGGCCTTCGGTTTCATGCCGCCATAACGGGGAAAAGCCTTAGGCCCCGCTTGCGGCGAAAATGGGGCGCGGCGAGGCTCCGCCATGCCTTATCTACTGCCCCGCCCTTGCTGGAACCGTGCTAACAATCCGCTAGGATGGCGGCTTTCGCCGCTTCGTGGATGCCCGGTTCGGGCGGAGAACGGGCCGGACAATAGAACAGCAAGGTTAAGGCGGCTATATCGGGCAGGCGGGGCGTGCCCATATTGAATGCGATCCCCCTATCGGGCGCGGTCGCCTGTCGGACAGGAAAATGGCTGGGAACGAACAACGCAGAACGGCGGAAACGGGCATGGACGAGGTCCTTGCGCCGGTACCGTCCGATGAGCGGTCAATCGTGCTGGTCGGGTTGATGGGGGCCGGCAAGACGACCGTCGGCCGCCGCCTCGCCCGCCGTCTCGACCTCGATTTCGTCGACGCCGACGCCGAAATCGAACAGGCGGCCGGCGAAACCGTACCCGAGATTTTCGCCCGCCACGGCGAGGCCGCCTTCCGTGCCGGCGAACGCCGCGTCATCTCCCGGCTGCTGGCCGGACCGCCGCATGTGCTGGCGACCGGCGGCGGCGCCTTCATGGACCCTGTGACCCGCGCCAACATCGCGGCGCGCGGCATTTCGATCTGGCTGAAAGCCGATCTCGACGTGCTGATGAAGCGCGTCGCCAAGCGCGGGGACCGTCCGCTGCTGCAGAACGGCGACCCGCGCAGCACGATGAAACGCCTGATCGACGAGCGCTACCCGGTCTATGCGGAAGCCGACATCGCCATCGACAGCATCGAAGGCCCGCATGAGGCGGTTGTCGAAACCATCATCGGCAAGCTGAACGAATTCCGGGCGCGGAGCGGCGGAGACGGCAATGAGTGACGCCATTCGAAAAGTCGCCGTCGATCTCGGCGATCGCGGTTACGACATTCTGGTCGGTGCCGGGCTGATCGCGGATGCGGGAAAACATCTGAAGCCGCTGCTGCGCCGCGCACGTCTTGCAATCGTCACCGACGAAACGGTGGCGCATATTCATCTGCAAATCTTGCAAAAGAGCCTCGATGCGGCGGGCATACACCACGACACGATCGTCCTGCCGGCGGGCGAAAGCACCAAGTCGTTCGCACAACTTGAAAAGCTGACCGAATGGCTGCTCGAAACCGGCATCGAACGCGGCGACCTCGTCGTCGCGCTGGGCGGCGGCGTGATCGGCGATCTGACCGGCTTTGCCGCTGCGATCCTGCGCCGCGGCGTCGACTTCGCGCAAATTCCAACGACGCTGCTCTCGCAGGTCGACAGTTCCGTCGGCGGCAAGACCGGCATCAATACCCGCCAGGGAAAAAATCTCGCCGGCGCCTTCCATCAGCCGCGCCTTGTGCTCGCCGACGTCGCCGCGCTCGAAACCCTGCCGATGCGCGAGTTCCTGGCCGGTTATGCGGAAGTCGTCAAATACGGCTTGATCGGCGATCGCGCTTTTTTCGATTGGCTTGAGGAAAATCTCGACCGCCTGAAGGAGGGCGACCGCGAGGCGCGCATCCACGCCATCGTCATGAGCTGCGAGGCCAAGGCCGCCACCGTCGCCGCCGACGAACGCGAAAGCGGCGTCCGCGCGCTCCTCAATCTCGGCCACACCTTCGGCCACGCCCTGGAAGCAGCGACAGGCTTCTCGCAGCGCCTCGTTCATGGCGAAGGTGTTGCCGTCGGCATGGCGCTCGCTTTCGAACTGTCGGCGCGTCTGGGGTTCTGCGCCGGGCAGGACGCCGTGCGCGTCCGCCAGCATCTCACGCGGGCCGGCCTGCCGGCACGCCTCGCCGACGTGCCCGGCAAACTGCCCGACGCCGACGCACTGATCGCGCTGATGGGGCAGGACAAGAAAGTGCAGGACGGCAAGCTGACCTTCATTCTCGCCCGCACCATCGGCGAGGCCTTCATCACGCGCGACGTCGATCCCGGCGCCTTGCGCACCCTGCTGCGGGAACGGGAGCCCGCCTGACATGCTATCCCTCGGCCTCAGCGTCGTTCTCGGCGCCATTTTGCTGTTGCTGCTGTTTTCGGCGTTCTTTTCCGGTTCGGAGACGGCGCTGACGGCCGCGTCGCGAGCGCGCATGCACCGCCTCGCCGAAGACGGCAACAAGCGCGCCCGCACCGTGCTGGCATTGACCGAAGACCGGGAACGCCTGATCGGCGCCGTTCTGCTCGGCAACAATCTCGTCAATATTCTGGCTTCGGCGCTGGCGACAAGCCTTTTCCTCGCATTGTTCGGCGAAGCAGGTGTCGTCTACGCGACGCTGGTGATGACGGCGGTTGTGCTCGTCTTCGCCGAGGTTGCACCCAAGACGGTCGCCATCACCAATACCGATCGCGTGGCGCTCGCGGTCGCGCCGATCCTGCGCATCGTAACCTTCGTTTTCGGGCCGGTCACGGCGGCCGTGCAACTCATCGTTCGCTATGCGCTGCGTCCCTTCGGCCTCGATGTCGGCGAAAACCAGCATGTTCTCTCCGCGCATGAAGAACTGCGCGGCGCCATCAACCTGCATCATCACGAAGGCAGCGTGGTCAAGATCGACCGCGACATGCTGGGCGGCATTCTCGACCTGCACGACCTCGAAGTCAGCGACGTCATGATCCATCGCAAGAACATCGTGATGATCGATGCGTCGCTTCCCAAGCGCGAAATTATCGGTCAGATGCTCTCAAGCCCTCACACACGCCAACCGCTCTGGCGCGACGATCCGGAAAACATCGTCGGGTCCTTGCATGTAAAGGACGTTCTGCGCGCGCTGGCCGATGCCAACTGGAACCCCGATGCCGTCGACATCGAGGCCGTGGCGACGAAACCGTGGTTCGTTCCCGACACAACGACGCTGCAGGACCAGCTCAACGCCTTCCTGCGCCGCAAGACGCATTTTGCTCTCGTCGTCGATGAGTACGGCGCGTTGATGGGTCTCATCACGCTGGAAGACATTCTGGAGGAGATCGTCGGCGACATTCGCGACGAGCACGACATCGAAGTGGCGGGCGTCCGCATGCAGCCCGACGGGTCGGTAGTCGTAAACGGCACCGTCCCGATCCGCGACCTGAACCGCGCCTTCGAGTGGTCGCTGCCCGACGAGGAGGCAACGACGATCGCAGGTCTCGTCATCCATGAGGCGCGAACCATTCCCGAGGTCGGGCAGACCTTCACGTTTCACGGCTTCCGATTCGAGATACTGCGCCGCCAGCGCAACCAGATCGCGCAGCTCCGCATCGCCCCGGCCCGTTCCCTCAAGGCGGCCACCGGCGACTAGCCGGCCTCCGCTTCCTCGGGCGTCATGGCCTTGATACCGAGCGCGTGGATCGGGTGGCCCATCTCATCCTTCAACGCCGTCGTCACCATGCGCTGCCGTTCCACCCGCGACTTGCCGGCAAAGCCGGGCGCGACGACGACGACGCGAAAATGGCTCTCCCCGCCTGGCCGATGTCCGGCATGGCCCTTGTGGAGATGCGACTGGTCCTCAATCTCCAGTTTTGTCGGTGCGAGCGCCGCTTCAAGCTTGCGGCGCATGGTCTCGGCGACGGACATGACGGATTCCGGTTAAGCTGTTCGTTAATGCGCGCCTTGTTAGGGTTCGAACGACCGACACGAGGCGATGCACGTCATGCTTCCTTGTTTTAAGACCGGCGCCAACACATAATTTGAACTGTGAAACTGAACTCGAAATATTTCGATTCGATCCGGATCGCACCGCGCAAGTTGCGCGGCCTGGAGCGGTCGTCGCATGTCCAGGCCGCAGCCGCCCCGCGGCGCTGCGAATGGGCCGGCTGCCGCGAGCCCGGCCCGCATCGTGCGCCGCGCGCCAACGCCACCACTGGCTTCGATGTCGCCGCCGACGCGCAGTATGCGTGGTTCTGCGACACCCATATCCGCGAGTTCAACAGCAGCTACGACTTCTTCAAGGGCATGAGCGATGCCGATATCGCCGCCTTCCAGCGCGAGGCGCTGACGGGCCACCGGCCAACCTGGAATCTGGGCGTCAACGCCGCCAATGCCGCTTTCGGGCCCCGGTTTGGGGCCCGGACGGGCCGGGCTTCGCCTTTTCGCGATGCCTTTGGCTTTTTTGAGGATACCGCAAGGTCAACCGGCCCCGAGGAACCGGAAACAAAGCGCAAGCCCCGTGCGCTGCAGCAACAGGCGCTCGATACGCTGGACCTCGACGGGACCGCCTCCTTGAATGAGATCAAGGCACGGTATAAGGAACTGGTCAAAAGACACCATCCCGACGCCAATGGCGGCGACAGGTCGGCCGAGGAGCGTCTCCGCAAGGTCATTCAGGCCTACGATTACCTCCGCAAGAGCGGCTACCGCTGACCGGCGGCGCGGCACGGGCCTGGAAATGCCCCGCCGGGGCATTGTCCCGGCGCGGATTTGAGAGACACGTACGGAAGTAGGGCAGGAATGAGCTTCGAAGCAAGAAACGGCATGACCGAGAATCTCCCGGACAAGAAGGTTTCCGTCCGCGAGACGTTCAAGATCGACGTCGACATGGAGGTTCCGGCTTTCTCGGAACCCAACGAATATGTGCCCGATTTCGATCCGGATTACCTGTTCGACCGCGATACGACCATCGCGTTGCTCGCCGGCTTCGCGTTCAACCGCCGCGTCATCGTGCAGGGTTATCACGGCACCGGCAAATCGACCCATATCGAACAGGTGGCCGCGCGCCTCAACTGGCCCTGCGTCCGCATCAATCTCGACAGCCATATCAGCCGCATCGACCTCGTCGGCAAGGACGCGATCGTCCTGAAGGACGGCAAGCAGGTGACCGAATTCCGCGAGGGGATTCTGCCTTGGGCGCTGCAGCACCCGGTGGCGCTGGTCTTCGACGAATACGATGCCGGCCGCCCCGACGTGATGTTCGTGATCCAGCGTATTCTCGAAGCATCGGGCAAGCTGACGCTGCTCGACCAGAACCGCGTCATCCGCCCGCATCCGGCCTTCCGCCTCTTCGCGACGGCCAACACTGTCGGCCTGGGCGACACCTCCGGCCTCTATCACGGCACACAACAGATCAACCAGGGTCAGATGGACCGCTGGAACATCGTGACGACGCTGAACTACCTGCCGCATGCCGAAGAAGTGAACATCATGCTCTCCAAACTGAAGAGCTATGAAACGGAAGAAGGCCGCAAGCAGATCGCGGCGATGGTTCGCGTTGCCGATCTCACGCGCTCGGCATTCATCAATGGCGACATCTCGACCGTGATGAGCCCGCGCACCGTGCTGACCTGGGCAGAAAACGCCAAGATCTTCGGCGGCGACATCGGCTTTGCCTTCCGCGTCACCTTCCTCAACAAATGCGACGAACTTGAGCGGGCAACGGTGGCCGAGTTCTACCAGCGCTCCTTCGGCGAGGATCTCCCGGATTCGGCGGCCAACATCAAGGTCGCCTGAAAACCCGAAAAGCGACACGGCCAATGACATCGAAAGAAGGCCCCGTCGAACCGTTCAAGCGTGCGCTGGCGCAAACCATGCGCACGATCGCGGCCGAACCGGAGCTCAATGTCACCTTTGGAACGGAAGCGCCGGGCCTGCGCGGCCTGCGCGCCCGGCTGCCCCTGCCGAGCCGCACACTGCCGCCGGCGGAGGTCGCGCAGGTGCGCGGCGTCTCCGACGCCTATGCGCTGCGCATCGCCCATCACGATGAAAAAATCAATGCGTCGTTGCAGCCGGAAGGCGGCAACGCACTGGCCGTTTTCGACGCTGTGGAGCAGGCGCGCGTCGAGGCAATCGGCGCCAATCAGATGGCCGGCATGTCGCAAAACCTGACCGCGGCGCTCGAACAGCGTTGCGCGTCGCGTGGCTACGACCGCATATCCTCGCGCGATGAGGCGCCGCTTGCCGAGGCAGTGGCGATGATGGTGCGCGAAAAGCTGACCGGCGAAGCGCCGCCGCCTTCGGCCCGCAAGCTGGTCGATCAATGGCGCGCATGGATCGAGGAAAAAGCCGGCAGCGATCTCGACCGGCTCGGCGAGGTGATCGGGGACCAGAAGGCCTTCGCGCGCGCGACTCGCGACATTCTGGTCGATCTCGACATGGGCGACGAACTGGGCGAAGCCCCCGACCAGGCATCCGACGATGCCGACGATCAGGAAGGCGACAGCCAGGACAGTTCCGAACAAAGCCAGTCGGGCGAGGCTGAACAGCCTGAAGGTTCGTCGGCCGATCAGGTTGAATACTCGGAGGGCGAAGGCGAGGAAGGCGACGAGCAAACGGTCGAGGTCGATGCCGACGACGTGCCGTCCGATGGTGACACCGACGAAACCAGCGAAGGCAACCAGCCCTGGCGCCCGAACCAGCAAGGCGACGACAAAAATCGCGCCGCCTACAAGGTCTTCACGCCGCAATATGACGAAGTGATTGCCGCCGAAGACCTGTGCGATCTCGAGGAACTGTCGCGCCTGCGCCAGTATCTCGATCAGCAGCTGCAACAGATGCAGGGCGTCGTCTCGCGCCTCGCCAACCGCCTGCAGCGCCGCTTGCTGGCGCAGCAAAACCGCACCTGGGAATTCGATCTCGAGGAAGGCATTCTCGATGCGGCGCGCCTGACCCGCGCCGTCGTCGATCCGATGCAACCGCTCGCCTTCAAGGTCGAGCACGACATGAATTTCCGCGACACGGTGGTGACGCTGCTGCTCGACAATTCAGGGTCGATGCGCGGCCGGCCGATCACCGTCGCCGCAATGTGCGCCGACATTCTGGCGCGCACGCTGGAACGCTGCGGCGTCAAGGTCGAGATTCTCGGCTTCACGACCCGCGCCTGGAAGGGCGGGCAATCGCGCGAGCGCTGGCTCGCGGAAGGCAAGCCCGCACAGCCCGGACGCCTCAACGATCTGCGCCACATCGTCTACAAATCGGCCGACAGCCCGTGGCGCCGCGCACGCCGCAACCTCGGCCTGATGATGCGCGAAGGCCTGCTGAAGGAAAACATCGACGGCGAAGCGCTTATCTGGGCTTACAACCGCCTGCTGGCGCGGCCCGAGCAGCGCCGCATCATGATGGTGATTTCGGACGGCGCGCCGGTCGACGATTCAACGCTCTCGGTCAACGCCGGCAACTATCTCGAAAAGCACCTGCGCTCGGTCATCGAACAGATCGAGACCCGCTCGCCGGTCGAACTGATCGCCATCGGCATTGGCCACGACGTCACGCGCTACTACCGCCGCGCCGTCACCATCGTCGATGCCGAACAACTGGGCGGTGCGATGACCGAAAAGCTCGCCGAGCTGTTCGACGACGAGACGACGCTGCGGCGCGGTCAGTTGAAAGCCCGTGGCCAGGACGCGCCGAAGAAGCGCGGCGGCGTATCCGCCCGCGCCGCGCGCGCGGTGCGCTAGAGGATCATTCGGTCTTTCCGATCCGGTAAGTGCAGCGACGCCCACCGTCGAGCAGATATTCCTCGCGCGCGACACGCGCGCCATCGCCCAGCATCATCCGGAAGAGCGCGAGTTCCGACCGGCAGAACCCCTGACACGCCGCCGCCGCCGCGCAGATCGGGCAGTGATCCTCGATCAGAATGAAATCCTCACCGTCGCGTTCGACCCGCGCCATGTAGCCCTCGGCCGCGCGGATTGCCGCCAGCGCCTCGACGCGCTCGGAAAGATGCGCCTTGCCCTGCAGCGCCTTTTCATAGGTCAGGCGCATGTCGCGCTCGCGCTCGGCAACAAGCTTTGAGAGCCCTTCCTCGCCGAAGAGACGACGCACGTCACCGATCATTTTTGTCGTCAGTTCGGCATGGGCGTCGCCAAAGCGCACATGTCCCTCAGGGGTCAGACGCCAGAACTGTCTTGGGCGTCCGACACCTTCGGACTTGTCGAAAGATTCGATCTGACCGGCCTTGCCGAGCGCATGCAGATGCCGCCGCGCGCCCATCGACGTCATCGACAAAGCGTCGCCAAGCATCTCGGCGGTTTGCGGGCCGTTCTTCTTGAGGAGGTGCAGGATACGTTCGGGGGTCGAATGCATGGCTGGATCATGCCGCGATGCGGTCTATTTTTCAAGTCCTTCGATTATAAAATAAGTGATTAAATTCAACGCCTTGATCTGATCTTAAAGAAATCACTTTATTTTAAAAACAATATTGTTTATTTAAAAGAACCCCTCGGAGCGCCGTTCATGTCAAGCTTCATCCCCACACAGCCCCGCCGCAAGCGCAGCCTCGCTGCCGCCATCGTCTCGATGGGGATGGTCAATCTTTCGATGGGTATCGCTTTCCCGCTTGCGGCGCTGATCATGGCCCGTCAGGGCGCGGAGCCCGGCCTGATCGGGCTTTCGGCCGCCGCACAGGCCGCGCCGGTCTTTCTGATCTCGCCGATCGCGCCCTGGATCATGCGCCGCTTCGGCCCTGCCAATGTGATGATCGGCGGCTTGTTGCTGGCTGGCACCTCATTCCTGCTGATCGGCTACTACGCCAATTTCTATGCCTGGTTCCCGCTCCGCTTCCTGCTTGGCGTCGCAGGCACGCTGCTCTGGGCGACGAGCGAAGCCTGGATCAACGCGCTTGCCGAAGACGCCAAGCGCGGCAAGATCATCGGCATCTACGGCGCCTCGGCGGCCGCCGGCTTTGCGCTCGGACCGGCAACGCTGGTCGTACTCGGAACGGGCGTCGAGCCCTTCTATCTGGGAGGGGCATTGATGATTGCCGCCGCCATTCTGGTCACCACGGCCGACAAGAGCCGCAATCACTTCGAAAAAACCGAAAAATCGTCGCCCATGTGGCGTCTGGTCTTCGTCGCGCCGGCAGCGCTGCTGGTCAATGTGTTCTACGCCGCCGCCGAGGAATCGCTGGTCACGTTTTTTCCGCTCTATGCCATCCGCTCCGGTATGGCCGAAAGCGGCAGCCTGGCGCTGCTGACGGTCGCCGCAATCGGCGCCATCGTCATGCAACCGATCGTCGGCCTGGCGGCAGACCGGGTAAACCGGCTCGGTCTCCTGATCGGTCTTGTGCTGGCGACGATGGCCGGCTATGCGCTGCTTCCCTTCGCGGTGCCGACGCTGATCGCGACCGGCATCGTCCTCTTTCTCGTTGTCGGCCTTGCCAACGGCATTTTCACGCTCGGCATGGTACTGGTCGGCGAGCGCTTCCGCGGCGCCGAGCTTGCGGGCGCCAGTGCCTTCACAACCGCCATGTGGGGCACGGGTGCCCTGATCGGCACGCCGCTTTCGGGCTTCGCAATGCAGCTCTGGGACCCGCACGGCCTCGTACTGACGGTCGTGCTGATCTTCGCCGCCTATCTGCCGTTCCCGGTCATCGCCTGGCTCCGAACGAAAAAACCCTCCACCGCCTGAATTCGGCGCTTGAGCTTCTGCCGGATACGGATAATCTGCGCGGCTTTTCTCCGTTCGGGGCTTTTGACGCCATGCGCGCCGCGCTCGCTACATTCCGCTCGGATCATCGTCTCTGGATCGACGAGGCGAAGGCGACGCTTGCCTTGTCCTGGCCGCTGATTTTCACCAATCTCGCTCAGGTCGCGATCAACGCCACCGACGTGCTGATGATGGGCTGGCTCGGTCCGGATACTCTGGCTGCCGGCACACTCGGCTCCAACCTGTATTTCCTCGTCTTCATCTTCGGTATCGGCCTGATGACCGCTGCCTCGCCGATGATCGCGGCCGAGCTCGGCCGCCGTAAACATTCCGTACGCGATGTACGCCGCACCGTGCGCCAGGCATTCTGGGCAGGACTTACAATCGTCATTCCGTTCTGGGTGCTGCTCTGGAACGCCGAGTGGATACTCCTCGTACTCGGTCAGGAGCCGGCGCTGGCGAAGGAAGGCGCATCCTATGTGCGCGCCATGCAATGGTCGTTGCTGCCGATGCTGTTCTACATCGTGCTGCGTTCCTTCATCGCAGCACTTGAGCGGCCACGCTGGGCGTTCGTCATCAGCGGCATCGCCGTTCCGTTCAACGCCTTCGCCAACTATTGCCTGATGTTCGGACATTTCGGATTTCCGGCGCTGGGCCTCGTCGGCGCGGGCATCGGCAGCGTGCTGTCCTGCAGTTTCATGTTCGCCGCCCTGGGCCTCGTCGTGCTCTACGACCGGCAGTTCCGCCGCTATTATTTGTTCGGACGGTTCTGGCGAGCCGACTGGTCGCGCTACCGGGAAATCTGGCGGCTCGGTCTGCCAATCGCCGTGACGCTTGGCCTTGAAGTGTCGGTCTTCAATGCCGCTGTCTTCCTGATCGGACTTTTCGGTGCCGCGTCGCTCGCCGCGCATGCAATCGCCCTGCAGATTGCGGCTATCTCCTTCATGGTGCCGCTCGGCTTCTCGCAGGCCGTCACGGTGCGCGTCGGGCGCGCTTACGGCGCGGGTGACCGCGAAGCGATCCGTCGCGCAGGCTGGACGCCGTTCGTCATGGGCGGCGTTTTTATGGGATTTATGGCGCTGGCGATGATCCTCTTCCCCTATCCATTGATCGGTGCCTTTCTCGACCGGACCGCGCCCGAGAATGCCGCTGTGATCGAGCTTGCGGTCACTTTCCTGACCATCGCCGCACTCTTTCAGGTTTTCGACGGCGCGCAATCCATCGGCGTCGGCATGTTGCGCGGTCTCCACGACACGCGCGTGCCCATGATCTATGCCGGTATCAGCTATTGGCTGATCGGCCTGACATCGGGTGTGGTACTGGCGTTTCCGCTGGAAATGGAAGGTCTCGGTATCTGGCTTGGCCTAGCAACAGGTCTCGCCGCCGCTTCGTCGCTGATGCTCTACCGCTGGCTGCGGCGCGGCGCGCTGCGGCTCGACGAAGCACCGTGGGCGCGGCGCACCTGAATCTCTTGTCTCGCGACCGGGCACCGATATGATGCCTCCCGGTCGCACCGTCGTCTGAGTTTCCGGCGGTACGAGGTAGAGGGAATAGTAAATTGCATCGCCCGACCACGATTGCCGGTGTGCTGGTTTTCTTCGCGCTTGTTGCGACAACCGCACCCGTCCATTCCCCCGCCCATGCCGATGCCGAACGCATCGAACTCAAGACCAACACGCTGGTCTGGAACCCGGAAGACCGCGGCGAAACGCGCACCGGCAGGCTGGAATGGGCCGGCGGCATCGAGATCAGATCGCCGAAGCCGGAGTTCGGCGGTTGGTCCGGCCTCGCCGTCAATCCGGACGGCACCATGTTGCTCGCCGTTTCCGACGAGGGACAATGGTTCAGCGCAATGATGCTCTATGACGAGCGCGGGCGCTTGTCGGGGCTGGCCGAGGGCCGCATGGCTCCCATGCTCGGGCTGGACGGTCAACCGATTGCCGGAAAGACGCTTGGCGATGCGGAAGGCCTCGTGGTCGACACGGCCGATGCGACGCTTGCGGGCAAGGCCTATGTCAGCTTCGAGCGGGCGCATCGCATTTGGCGGTACGATCTCGGCGCCGACGGATTTTCGGCGCGTCCCGAACAGCTCCTGACGCAGCGCCATTTCGGACGCCTCAACGCCAATGGCGGCATCGAGTCGATCGAGCTCCTGCCGCCAACCGAAGCCGGCGGCGAACCGCGCATTCTCGCGATCACGGAAGACACGCTGGATCCGCGCGGCAACGTCAAGGCATTCATCGCCGACGGCCACGACATCTCATGGTTCGCGGTGCGGCCGCGCAATCCCTACAAGCCGACCGACATGGCGCTGTTGCCGAGCGGCGATCTGCTGCTTCTGGAACGTCGCTTTTCGATGCTTGCCGGAGTCGGCATGCAGATGCGCTTGGTCCGCCGCGACGACATTGCCGCCGGAGAAGTGGTCGATGGCGAAGTATTGATCGATGTCGGACAGCGCTACTCGATCGACAATATGGAGGGGTTGGCTGTTCGCGAGGACGAGAATGGCGACCTGATGATCTACATGATCTCGGACGACAACTTCAACGTGTTGCAACGAACGCTGCTGCTGATGTTTCGCCTGAAAAGCGAACCCTCGGCCGCGATGGCCGAGCCCGTCAGGCTCCCCCGAAACCCGGCAGCGGACGGATCGTCCGGCGCATCATCCCGGTCGGAAGAAGCTGCAACAACGCCCAACTGAGATAAAGACCGCTCTCGACAATCAGACGCGCCGCCAAGCCGTCATCCCACGGCGCGGTCGGCCGCATGTTGAAGGCGGCGGAAAACGCAAAGCCGCCGATCAGCGCCGCCAGAAAAGGCGCCTTCCACCACGGAATGCCGCGCATCCAGTCGAAGGTCAGGATGTTGACGAGTTGTGCGGTCGCCAGCGCACCGACGATAGCCGCCGCCTCCGGGTAAGGCGCAATCTCCGTGGCGAAGTCGGCGACAATCCCTTCATGGACGGCCCAGCCGACGGCGCCGCCGATCAGCAACCACGAAATGAAGGCAGCGGTCAGCGTCAATGCCGCGCCATAGCGCCGGCTCGTCAGATTGAGAACGAAAAAAACCGCGGGCAGAACAATGAGACCCCAGGTTAGCCAGTCTCCGGTGTCGAGCCGCGGATCGATGACGATGAGATGGCGGGCCTCCTGCATCGGCACATCGCGCAAAAGAAACGCGACGCCAAGCACAAGGCATAACGCGACGACCGGCACGACCAGCCGTGCAAGCGCCGTCGCAAGCCGCGAGAAAAAGCCCGGCCGGCTGACCGGTATGCGATCAACCCCGCTATCCAGCATTCGCACACCCCCAAAACAACGGGGCGAAGTCTAGCGGCGCGGGCCACGGCCTGAAAGACCGCGGCACGATTTTCGATAAACTGGGTAAAATTTGCGGAAAAAGAAAAGGGCGGCCCTTGGGCCGCCCTTCTTTCAATTGCGCCCCGCGCCGGACGCGGGTCAGGCAGCCGCTGTCTGCGCCTTCTCGACCGCCCGCTTCAGCTTGAGCGCGCGGGAGGAAAGCTGCGCATCGGCGGCCTTGAGCAGGAACGGGTCCAGCCCGCCATTGTGCTCGACCGAACGCAGCGCATGCGCCGAGACGCGCAGGCTGACCTGCCGGCCCAGCGCGTCGCTGATCAACGTCACCTGGCAGAGATTCGGCAGGAACTTGCGCCGCGTCTTGCGGTTGGCATGGCTGACATTGTTGCCGGACATCACGGCCTTGCCGGACAGTTCGCAGCGGCGGGACATGGGGACTTCCTTTGTAAATTCATCGGGCTGCCGCAGTTTCCCGCGCAGCCCATGCAGGCGGGCACGTATAAAAGGCCCGGGAGAGCCCGTCAAGGCCCGTTCAGGCCCCGTTCGAGCGGCCGAGCACAAGGCCCAGAAGCCGCCGCGCGGCCGCCGTCGGGGTCGTTTGGCCTTCGGCCACCTCGCGCTCCAGTTCCGGCACCAGCGCCGCCGCCTGCCGATCGCTCTTGAGCGCCGAAAAGAGACCTTCCCGGAGCTCGGTCCAGAACCAGGCTTTCGCCTGGGCTGCCCGCAACCGGCTGAGATCGCCGGTTTCCGCCAGGACCTTGCGGTGCGCTTCGGCGGCCTCCCAGACCTTGCCGAGTCCCTCGCCCTTGAGCGCCGATGCAAGCAGGACATGCGGCGTCCAGCCGGCATTTTTGGGCCGCATCAGATGTAAGGCCGCCTGATACTCCACTTGCGCCCGCCGTGCCGCTGGCACGAGATCGCCATCGGCCTTGTTAACCACGATCAGATCCGCAAGCTCCATGATGCCCCGCTTGATGCCCTGCAACTCGTCGCCGCCGCCGGGCGCCAGCAGAAGCAGGAACATATCGACCATGTCGGCAACGGAGGTCTCGGACTGGCCGACGCCGACGGTCTCGACAAGGACAACGTCGTAGCCTGCGGCCTCGACAAGCAGCATGGCCTCGCGCGTCCGCCGCGCCACCCCGCCAAGCGTTCCGCCCGACGGCGAGGGCCGGATGAAAGCGTTCGGATCGCGCGCCAGCAGCTCCATGCGCGTCTTGTCGCCCAGGATCGAACCGCCGGTTCGCGTCGAGGAGGGATCGATCGCCAGAACGGCAATCCGGAGCCCCTTTCCGGTCAGGAGCTGGCCGAATGCCTCAATAAACGTGGATTTTCCGACGCCAGGCGCCCCGGACATGCCGAGCCGGATGGCCTTGCCCGTATGGGGCAGCAGGTCGGCCAGCAGCGCCTGCGCAATTTCCTGATGGTCCGCGCGGGAGGATTCGACAAGCGTGATGCCGCGCGCCAGCGCGCTGCGGCTACCAGCCCGGATATTTGCCGCCAGTTCCACCGGATCGGGCAGTGCCTGGTTCAGGGCCTGCCGTTTCTGATGCTTTTGATCGGGTCCAGTTGCCATTTTAGTTGCATACTTGGTCAGCACCGGCCTCGTCCAGTCCTGCCGCAAGGCTATGTCCGCTGTTCATCGCCGGTTCACATAGGCTTGGCGACCATAAGGCCCTTTCGACGCCCGCACCCCGGAAACTCCGGGCGGGCTGGAACATGGTGACGAAAATGGCACTAGCGAGAATTGGCGCGGGATGGATGGCGATGGCGGGACCGTTCTTCGCCGCCGGCATGCTCGCGCTCGCGGTAGCGCCGCTCGGGGCAACTGCCGCCGTCGTTCCGGCCGAATCGGAAAGCGGCGCCTCGTCCGTCAGCGCCGACTACACGGTCTATATCGGGGGTTTCAAGGCAGCGGAAGGCACGGTCAGCGCGACGCTGCACGACGATGCATACGACCTGCACAGCTTTCTCGGCGTTGCGGGCGTTCCCAAGAATTTCCTCGACGCCAAATGGACGATGGAAAGCGAGGGACGTTTTGACGACGCCCGGCCGCACCCGGGACGTTTCGCCTTCCACTCTGACCAGAACGGCGAAATCAAATACCGCGAAATGACATACGACGCTGCAGGCCGCCCGGAAATGACATTCGAGCCGCCCTTGAGGCCGAATGAAAAGATTCACGTCTTGCCACATGAGCGGCAGAACACGCTCGATCCGATCAGCGCCCTGCTCGTTCCCGTTGTCGCAGGCAACAATCCTTGCGATCGCACGCTCGCGGTCTTCGACGGCAAGAGGCGTTACGACATCCGGCTTGCATTCGACCGGGAAGGCACGGTGACGACGCGCGACAAGGGCTATAGCGGCGAGGCGATTCGTTGCTCGGTTCAGATGGCACCGCGCAGCGGCATGCGCCAGACGAGCTTCATCCGGATGCTGCAACAGCGCGACAATGCGCATATATGGCTCGCGCCCGTAAACGGCGGAAGCATCTACATTCCTGTCCGCATTCAGGTCAGGACGCCGATCGGCGGCGCTGTAATGGATGTCGTGAAACTTCGTCAGTACGCTGCGACCGAAACAGCCGCGAAAACCGCGGCCGCCAAGTAGGCAACGTTCAGTCTTCGCGTGCCTTCTCGCGGACGACCGGTTTGCTGACCTCGGAATAAAGCGCGCGAAGGCGCTTCACCAGATCGTCGTCGGGCGACGTTCCGGCTTGCTCGATTTCTTCCAGTAATCCTTCGAGCCGCGCCGACAGCATGTCGTAATAGGCACGTTGCTGCTCGTCCGGGTTTTTCTGACCGGGCGCAGTCATATCGACAAGACGGCGCCGCTTCGGGCGCGCAAAACCTTCGCCGGTGCTCATCACACCTCCGGGATCTCTCATATTTGGAACCTGTCGCGGCAGCTATGTTTTCCCGGGGTTTCCCAACCCGGAAGGGCATAGCTTGCCTGGTATGGCCCATTGGCGGCGGCTCAGAGATCGTTCGAGCGGCACGCGTGCCATCACCCGCCCGAATCTTTGCCCGGGCGTCTGGGATCGAAATAGCGATGCGTGTGAGCAGTTGCAACATCGAAAAGAGCATCGTGCTCTTTTGACGCACACAGCGCCTCACTCATAGGCAGACGGGAAAAGTGCTGGTTTTACAGGCAATTATGCCGCGCGGCGGCGTTTCTCACGGATAAGCGTCAAAATTTCAAGGGCCGCGGACGGAATGTTCGTACCCGGACCGAAAATCGCCGATGCGCCGGCCTTTTTCAGGAAATCGTAATCCTGTGCCGGAATGACACCACCGCAGATGATCAGGATGTCATCGGCGCCCTCGTCCTTAAGCGCTTTGGCAAGCGCGGGCACCAGCGTCTTGTGGCCGGCGGCAAGACTTGAAATGCCGATGACGTGAACATCGTTCTCGATCGCATCGCGCGCCGCTTCTTCCGGCGTCTGGAAAAGCGGCCCGACATCGACATCGAAGCCGAGATCGGCAAAGGCGGTGGCAATCACCTTGGCGCCCCGGTCGTGTCCGTCCTGCCCCATCTTGACAACAAGCATGCGCGGGCGACGGCCTTCCGCCTCGGCGAACGCTTCGATTTCCTTTGAAATCTTCATGAAGCCCTCATCCCCTTCGTATGCTTGCGCATAGATGCCCGAAATCGATTTGATCTCGGCGCGATGGCGGCCGAACACCTCTTCCATCGCATCCGAAATCTCGCCGACCGTCGCGCGCGCCCGCGCCGCGTCGACGGCAAGCGCCAGCAGATTGCCATTACCGCGCGCGCCCTCGGTGAGCGCGGCGAGCGCTGCCCTGCATTTCGCCTCGTCGCGTGTCGACCGCACCTTCTTCAGCCGCGCCACCTGCGCTTCGCGCACCTTGGCGTTGTCGATGTCGAGAATGTCGAGCGGATCTTCCTTGGTCAGCCGGTACTTGTTGACCCCGACAATAACTTCCTCGCCCCGATCGATGCGCGCCTGCTTGCGCGCCGCAGCTTCCTCGATCTTCAGCTTCGGCATACCGGTGGCGACCGCCTTCGTCATGCCGCCTAGCTCTTCGACTTCCTCGATCAGCTTCCACGCTTCGCTGGCCAGCGCATGGGTCAGGCTTTCCATGTAGTAGGAACCGCCCATCGGGTCGATGACCTTGGGGATGCCCGTTTCGTGCTGGATGACAAGCTGCGTGTTGCGCGCGATGCGCGCCGAGAAATCCGTCGGCAAGGCAATCGCCTCGTCGAGCGCGTTGGTGTGAAGCGACTGCGTTCCGCCAAGCACCGCCGCCATCGCCTCGATCGTCGTGCGAATGACGTTGTTGTAAGGATCCTGCTCGGTAAGCGAGACGCCGGATGTCTGGCAATGCGTCCGCAGCATCGACGACTTCAGGTCTTTCGGCTTGAATTCGGCCATGATCTTCGACCACAGGAACCGCGCCGCGCGAAGCTTGGCGATCTCCATGAAGAAATTCATGCCGATGGCGAAGAAGAAAGAAAGACGGGGCGCAAAATCGTCGACATCGAGACCGGCGGCCAGCGCCGCGCGCACATACTCGCGGCCATCCGCCAGCGTGAAGGCAAGCTCCTGGACCTGCGTCGCGCCCGCTTCCTGCATGTGATAGCCGGAAATCGAGATCGTATTGAACTTCGGCATGTTCTTCGAACAGAAGCCGATAATGTCGGCGACGATTCGCATCGAAGGTTCGGGCGGATAGATATAGGTGTTGCGCACCATGAACTCTTTCAGAATATCGTTCTGAATGGTTCCCTCGAGTTGCTCGGGCTTCACACCCTGCTCTTCGGCCGCCACGATGTAGTTGGCGAGAATGGGAATGACGGCGCCGTTCATCGTCATCGAGACGGACATTTCATCGAGCGGAATCTGGTCGAAAAGGATTTTCATGTCTTCGACCGAGTCGATCGCAACGCCCGCCTTGCCGACATCACCAACGACGCGGGGATGATCGCTGTCATAGCCACGATGCGTTGCAAGATCGAAAGCGACCGACAGGCCTTTCTGGCCGCCAGCGAGATTGCGCCGGTAAAAGGCGTTCGATTCCTCTGCCGTCGAAAACCCGGCATATTGCCGGATCGTCCATGGCCGTCCGGCATACATTGTTGCCTGCGGACCGCGCGTGTACGGCGTAAAGCCCGGCAGCGTGTCGGCGTCATACTCATCCGCCGCCAGCCGCTCCAGATCGTCGGCCGTGTAGAGTGGCTTGACGTCGATGCCTTCCGGCGTCTTCCAGACCAGCGAGGTCGAACCCGCGCCTTTGGTCTGCTTTGCAACCGCGGCTTCCCAGTCCTGAAGCGTCTTCTTGTCGGCCATTTCGTCGTCAACCCGCTCGAAAATCCCGGATATTTCTCTGTCGCTACTGTAACATAGCGACGCCGGTCCCAAAAATGCGGCCGGAGTATCGGGGAACCTTCCGGCATGGTCAAACCGCCCGGAAGCAGGGGGACAAGACCACCGTTCCGCTGCGTCAGATCGCTGGCCAAATCGCTGCCGCGCTCTGGCCGCCATTCGACACATGCCTTACGGTAGGCCCACAGGGACCAAGCGAGTGCCGCAATCTTCATATGCGGCAAGAGAATTTGAGGGGAAGAATGTCCGTGATCCGAGTTCGTCCGAGCGCGTCGGCAACCGCAATCATCGCAATTTGCCTGGCGGCTTTTGCAATTACGGCCTGCTCCGGCGGCGGCGCCGCCCGCAAACGCGATTCCGACGGACGTGTGTTGCCCACCCTGGCGGAGCAGGACCCGGTGGGGACGCTCTATGCAAAGTCGATCAGCGACGCAGCCCGCGGCGAGTGCGACGAACGGACGCTCGACGTGCTGACCTGCTTTTCCTATCGCGGCCACGGCTATGAAGGCGCACAAACGGCGCTCGGCCAATGCATGATCGCCGGCGGCGAACATGCCGAAGGGATCGAATGGGTCCGCCGCGCGGCGAACGCCGGCTGGCCGGACGCACAAAAGCTCCTCGCCCGAACGCTGCTCACCAGCGATGTCACGACACGCGACACAGTCGAGGCACTCAAATGGGGAAAGCTCTATAGCCGCAATCCGGCGCTTCTCTCGCTTGGCGTACAGCCCGACCGCGATATCGCTCTCGCCTTTCAGGGCGAGGTCACGGCGGCACAAAATAGCGAGGCCGACAGCCGCGTGGCCGCCTGGACGCCGCAATATTGGAGACCAACGACACAGGTCGACCAGACCGTTCAACGCAGCTGCGAGGTTGAAGGCCGCCGGCCAAGGCCCGCGCGCCCTGACGTTCCCCTGATAACGGTACCGGACATCTACTGACGACTGCCGAAAGCCGGCCGTCGATCATCGGATTTGCGCCCCGGGTGCGGCCGCGCATGGGCCTGTGTGTGTTGCCGAAAACCTCTTGATACCGGCTGTTTTCCCTGCGAGACGCTACGTTCAGGGAAACTTTACCTCCCTCCCCTAAACCTTGCTTGACGTGGGGTTCTAACCTGGGGGAGGAGCCCCGTTCAGATGCCCGGCACGCCAATGGACATGAAGCCATCCGCGGGGCCTGAGGCAGGCTCCGCTCAGTCAGTGCGCGACAACACTTCCGGATATGAATACGGACCGGAAGTGACCGATCACGCACGCGCCGTGCGCCTCGAGCTCTATCGCTCGCTGATGCTGACCTTCCGTACACTACCCATCTATTTTCCGGCCATTGTCGGCGCCGTTGCCCTCGCCTTCGACGCGGTCGCCCCAAC
Organism: Parvibaculum sp.; assembly: GCF_019635935.1. Classification (NCBI taxonomy): domain Bacteria; kingdom Pseudomonadati; phylum Pseudomonadota; class Alphaproteobacteria; order Hyphomicrobiales; family Parvibaculaceae; genus Parvibaculum; species Parvibaculum sp. The sequence goes on from NZ_JAHBYN010000001.1 coordinate 1,604,751, forward strand.
ACCCGTCGTCATTGTGTGGTGGCTCGTCGTCGCAGCGCTGCACATCGAATACGCGATCTTCCAGAAGCGCTTCTTCACGGCCGACGAAAGCCGCATAGACCCCGAACCTTGGATCAGGGCCACCGCTATCCGCTACTGGATCATGAACATCTTCTGGGCCGGGCTCATCCCGCTTTTCTGGCAGGCGGACAACAATATCCAGAACCTTGCCATCCTGATGATCTTCGTGCTCCACGTCATTCTGTCGACGCAGACGGCATTTTCCGTCGCGGCGCTGTTTGTCGCGGCCACGTTGCCCATCATGACCGCCGTCGTCGCGGTCAGCATTTCGACCTTGCAACCCGTATTCGTGGCCATCGGCCTCGCTTGCGTTCCAACTTACCTCTACTTGTCGCGCATCGCCCAGCAGCAGCGGCGCGGCGCGACAGAGACGCTCGAACTGCGCTTCCGCAATGCCAGCTTGATCCACGATCTCGAACGCGCACGCGACATGTCGGAGCGCGCGCGGCATCATGCGGAAGAAGCGAACGCGCAATTGCTGCGCCGCGAACATCATTTCCGCGCACTTGTAGAGAACGCTTTCGACGTGGTGCTGGTCACCGACGAACAGGGGATCATACAGTATGCGTCGCCCGCCGCCGGGAAAATCGGCCTGCCGCCCGAGGCGTTGGTCGGCCTCAACGGCATCGACCTCCTGTCGCCGGAACAACAGGAAACGTTGCGCCAGGATACCATCGACGCCGACAGCGACAAGCCGACGCCGGCACGCACCTATGAACTCATGATCCCGCGATACGAAAACAACCGAAGCATCTGGGTCGAGGCGACGATCACAAACCTGCTCAAGGACGAGAATGTTCGCGGCTTCGTCGTCAATCTTCGCGACATCACGCAGCGAAAACGCGCGGAGACCGAGCAGCGGAGTCAGTTTCGCGTTCTTCAGGCGCTTGCCACCGGCATGGCGCTCGACGAAGTCATGTCGCTGCTGGCGCTCGGCGCCGAAGAAGCGAACCCCGGCGCACACGCCGCCGTCTTTCTGCTCGACGGAGAGGAGAATCTTGTCACCTGCGCCGCGCCGAACCTCCCGGCGGACTTTCCCGAATGGGTCGCCGGCTTCTGGCGAGAGCAGAGGACAAACGGCTTCGGCGATATGGCGCGCGCCGGACTGAAGATCATCACCACCGACCTGCAGGACGAACGGCACGGCAATGTCGCGCCCTATATGCGCAAGGCCGGCATCCAGACCGTATGGTTCCGCCCCATCATGTCGCGCAACGACCGCGTCACCGGCGCCTTCGCGATGTATTTTCCGGACGCACGCGAACCCGGCAGATGGGAAGATGCCTACCTGCTTGGCGCCGCGCATCTGGCGGGCATCGCCATCGAGCGCCGCCGCGCCGAACAGGGCCTCAAACAGGCGACGGAGAGCGCTGAACTCGCCAACCGCGCCAAGACAAAATTTCTGGCCAACATGAGCCACGAGCTGCGCACGCCGTTGAACGCGATCATTGGCTTCTCCGAAATCATGCGCGACGGCATGTTCGGCCCGCTTGGCAACGAACGCTATCGGGCATATGCCGTCGACATTCACGACAGCGGACGGCACCTGCTCAATGTTATCGACGACATTCTCGACATTTCGAAGATTGAGGCCGGTCGCTACGCAATCGAGGAACAGGAAATCGACCTCGCCGACGTCCTGCACTGGTCGGCCGAAATGATGCGGGCCCGGACGATGGACAAGCGCCAGAAGGTATCGCTGCGCCTGCTCGACGATATGCCGCATGTTCGCGCCGACCAGCGGGCCATGCGCCAGATCATGTTGAATCTGTTGTCGAATGCCGCAAAGTTCACGCCCGTCGACGGCAGAATCGACGTCGCGGTCAGCCTGACGGATACGGGCGAGCTTTGTGTCGCCGTGCGCGACACAGGGATTGGTATCCCGGCCGACAAGCTCGACGAGGTGCTGGAGCCGTTCGGGCAGGTTGACGATACAAATGCCCGCCAGCACGGCGGCACGGGCCTCGGCCTGCCGATCACGAAGTCACTGATCGAAATGCATAGCGGCGTCTTCCGCCTCGAAAGCACGATCGACGTCGGCACCACGGCGACGATGACGCTGCCGGCCGCGCGCCTGATCTGGACGAAGCAGAGCGAGACCGCTGCGCGTTAAACGCAAGGCGGCCTCGACGGCGTCAACTGTCCGTTATTCGGCCGCTTTCGCCGGCCGGTTCGCACCGATATATCCAAACAAGTGCCCGCCGACCTTGCGCATCTGGATTTCCTCCGAACCCTCGGTAATCCGGTAGCGGCGGTGATGGCGGTAGATGTGCTCGAAAGGCTTGTGGCGCGAATAGCCGATCGCACCATGTACCTGAATCGCGAGATCCGCGGCTTGGCAAACCAGCCGGTTCGCGCGGTAGTTGCACATCGAAACCTTGTCGGAGAGATATCTGGCAACGTCGGGCTTGGACATCTGATCCATCTCCCACGCCGTCTTGTAGATGAAGTTGCGGATCATCTCGCATTCGGTATGCGCTTCGATCAACGGAAACTGGATCGCCTGATTGGATGCCAGCGGCTTTCCGAAGGGCTTGCGCTTCTTTGCATAGGCAACGCTTTCGTCGATGCAATATTGCGCCGCGCCGACGCCCGAGGCCGCCTGGCGAATACGGTTTTCATGCACAAAATGCTGCGCGAGCTCGAGGCCGCGCTCGGGGTCGCCGAGATATGAACCTTCCGGCACCCAGACATTCGTGAACGACACACGCGGATGGTCGGTCGGCATGTTGAACGTCCAGAGATATTCCTCGATCTTCACGCCGGGCGTTTCGACGGGAACGATGAAGCAGGTGATGCCGAGCGCATCGCCACCCTTGCCGCTGGTCCGCGCGAACACGAAATCATGCGTCGCGACATGCATGCCCGTGTTCCACATTTTGCTGCCGTTTATCAGCCAGCCGTCGACGCCGTCCCGCTTTTCGCGCTTGGCGGTCGTCTCCATCCATGTCGCGTCCGAGCCGTGATCGGGTTCGGTGAGACCGAATGCGACCCGAACAGAGCCGTCGAGCGAGCCGGGGATGAACTTCTTCTTCTGCTCATCCGTCCCGAAGTCGCGAAACATCAGGACCGTCGGAAAATTGCCGACAACCGATGTCTCGTTCTGAAGATCGTTGTGAAGACCGAGACCCTTGGCGGCCAGGTGATCGCGGATCACCGCCATCGCGAGATTGGTGCCGTCCTTGCCGCCATATTCTTTCGGAAGCGCGTAGCGCAGGTGGCCCGCCTTGTCGGCAAGTTTGCGCATTTCGCCAAGCAATACTTCCCAATCGTGGCGCGGCAGACCCTGATTGTCCCAGTCGGTGCGGGCATGCTCGCGGCGATGATCGAAAAACCGTTCATTGTCGTCGCGCGCCTGCAGCGGCTTGATTTCCTTCTCGATGAAATCGTCGAGCACATGAAGATAGTCGGAAACGTCCTTGGGGATCCTGAAATCCATAGCGTCCTCCCGGGGGTGTCGCCGGCCTCTGACGGGCCTGATGGCAAATGTCGATGACCGTCACTATAGACCGCAGTCCAGTATCGGAAAGGGCCGGCGCGTGCGGCCCGTGCGCGCTGCCGCCCCAACGCTGCGGAAGGTGCCGCAAAATTTCTTCGTTAACGATTTGTCTGCCTAAACTATTGTCTGACCACAAGATTTAGCCGTGAACGAAGACGGAAGACGAGCCGGTCAGCGATTCGGACCCGGTTCGTTCGCCCAATATTCCAGTACTTAACGCAAGCTCGGTTAATGGCCTCGCGCGCTTGCTTCCTGTCCGGTTTGCCCCGAAGGTGCGCCTCGGAATCATGAGTACCCCATCCCCGTCTACGTCCGCCCGCCACGCCCGCGATGGCCTCGCCGAACGCCGCCGCGTCACCGCGGTGCTCGGGCCCACCAACACCGGCAAGACCCATCTGGCCATCGAACGGATGATGGGCCACGAGACCGGTATGATCGGCCTGCCGCTCCGCCTGCTGGCCCGTGAGGTCTATGACCGGGTGACAAAGGCAAAGGGCGAACGGCATGTCGCCCTGATCACCGGCGAAGAGAAAATACTTCCGCGCGACGCCCGCTATTTCGTCTGCACGGTCGAAGCGATGCCGCTCGACCGGCCGGTCGAGTTTCTGGCCGTCGACGAAATCCAGCTCGCCGCCGACCGCGAGCGCGGACATACCTTCACCGACCGCCTGCTGCGCGCCCGCGGTCTCTCTGAAACCATGATGCTCGGCTCGGAAACGGTTCGCGGCCTGATCCAGAAATTGCTGCCGGAGACGCATTTCATCGTCCGGCCGCGATTTTCGGAACTGACATGGACAGGCTCGAAAAAGCTGACGCGCCTGCCGCGCCGCTCAGCCGTGGTGGCCTTCTCCGCCGACCGGGTCTACGCGATCGCCGAGCTGATCCGCCGTCAGCGCGGCGGCGCGGCGGTCGTCATGGGTGCGCTTTCGCCGCGTACGCGCAACGCTCAGGTAGCGCTCTACCAGTCGGGTGATGTCGACTTCCTGGTCGCAACCGATGCAATTGGCATGGGTCTTAACATGGATGTCGACCATGTCGCCTTCGCCTCGACGCAGAAATTCGATGGGTATCAGCACCGGCCGCTTCATGTGGCCGAGCTGGCGCAGATCGCCGGGCGCGCCGGCCGGCATATGAACGACGGCACCTTCGGCGTCACCGGCGACACGCCGCCGCTGGACGAAGAAGCCGTGTCGCGGATCGAAAACCACCGCTTCGAACCGCTGCGCCTGCTGCAATGGCGCAATCCGCATCTTGAGTTTTCGAGCCTCTCGGCGCTGATGCAAAGCCTCGAACGGCCGCCCGAACGCGCCGGCCTCACCCGCGCGCCGGTCGCCGACGACCTTGAGGCGCTGACACGCATGGCCCGCAATCCCGATGTCCAGACGTCCGCCAGGTCGTCGCCGGCCGTTGAGCGGCTTTGGGAAGTGGCCCAGCTTCCCGATTTCCGCAAGACGCTCGCAAGCGAGCATGCCGACCTGCTGACGAGGCTCTATCTCTTTCTTATGGAACCTGCCCGTGGCGGGCCCGCACATATTCCCGACGACTGGCTTGCGCGCCAGGTCGATCGCCTCGACCGGACGGATGGCGAGATCGACACGCTCGCCGCGCGCATCGCCCATATCCGCACATGGACTTATGTGGCAAACCGTCCAGATTGGCTTCGCGATCCTTCTCATTGGCAGGAGCGCGCGCGTAAGATAGAGGATAAGCTGTCGGACGCGTTGCACGAGCGTTTGACGCAGCGGTTCGTCGACCGCCGCACCAGTGTACTGATGAAGCGTCTGCGCCAGAACGAGGATCTAATGGCGGCTGTTAACGGTGACGGCGAAGTTTTGGTGGAGGGCGAATATGTCGGCCGCCTTCAGGGATTTGTCTTTGTTCCCGACCCAAGAGCCGATGGCGAGCAGGGTCGCGTTCTGCGCGCGGCAGCCGACCAGGCGCTCGCGGGCGAAATAGCGGCGCGTGCCCAACGGCTGGCCACGGCGCCGGATGCCGACATTTCCCTGTCCGATCACGGAAGGATCATCTGGACCGGCCACCCCGTCGCCGATCTGAAAGCCGCTGCCGAACCGCTGAAACCCCGCGCCGAACTGATTGCGGGCGAGGAACTGGACGGCGCGGCGCGCGAGGCGGTGCAGGCCCGGCTCGACGGCTGGCTCGCCATGCATGTCGCAAACGTACTGGCGCCGCTGGTCGCGCTGCGCGATGCCTCGGACATCGACGGCCTTGCGCGCGGCGTCGCTTTTCGCCTGATCGAAAATCTCGGCTCGATGAAGCGCGAATGGGTGGCCGAGGACATTCGCACGCTCGACCAGGCCGCGCGCGGGCAATTGCGCAAGCACGGCGTCAGGTTCGGCGCGCACTCGATTTTCATGCCGGCTCTGCTGAAGCCGGCGCCGGCGCGCCTGTTGATGATGCTCTGGGCGCTCGCGCGCAAGGACGTCGATGAGCCTTTTGCCGGCCTGCCACAGCCGCCGGCGCCCGGCCTGACCTCCATCCCCGCCGATCCATCCGCGCCGCAAGGTTTCTACGAGGCGTTGGGCTTTCGCCTCTGCGGCACGCGCGCCGTCCGCCTCGATATGCTCGAACGTATTGCCGACCTGATCCGTCCGGTGATTGCCGCCCGCATCTACAATGGCGGCTTTGTCGTGACGCCCGACATGATGTCGCTTGTCGGTTGCTCCGGCGAGGAATTCGCGAGCTTGCTGCAGGGTCTCGGCTATCGCTCGCAACGCGAAACGATCGTCCCGCGCCTGGCCGATGCATCGACGCCGGATGCTGGCGCGACCGAAGCGGGCGCCGCGCCGCGAACGAGCGCGGAGGCGGCACTCGCCGAAATCGTCGACGCGATCGCAGCGCCGATCGCCGGTGAAACGCCGGAAACCGCGCCCGAACCGCAGGCCGAGGTTGCAGCTGTTGCACCGGCGGCAACCGCGCCCGGCGAACCGGCGGAAACCGCAGCCGCGGTCGAACTTGAAATCTGGCGCCCGGTGCGCCGCAAGCAGGAAGGCCGACCCGCGCGCCGCCGGCCGCAAAACAAGGCAAAGACGGAGCCCGGCGAGAAGCCGGCCGAAGCACGCGGCGAGCGCCACCGGAAGCCGAAGCGCAAGTCCGATGAGCGCGGCGAGCGGCCGGCCAAGAATACGCGCCCCGACAACAGCCACCGCGAACCGCGCAAACCCCGCGACCGCGAGCCCGATCCGGATTCACCCTTTGCCGCACTGGCCGTGCTCAAAGAGCGCGTCCGCGGCAACTGACGCCGTCGATGGAAGACGCGGCAGGCCGGCCGGGTCAACGTATCGACCGTTGGCTCTGGTGCGCCCGGTTTTCAAAAAGCCGTTCTCTCGCCGTGGCGCTCGTGCAGAGCGGGCGGATGCGCGTCAACGGCGCCCGCATATCGAAGGCAAGCCGCAACCTGCACCCGGGAGATGTTCTCACTTTCCCTCTCGGACCCCATATCAGGGTCATTGAGGTTGTGTCGCTCGGGTTGCGGCGCGGCCCGGCGTCTGAAGCACAGACCCTCTACCGGGACCTCGAACCGCCGGCGCCATCGGGCAAACCGGAGGCGACCGGCGAAGCCGCGGCCGGCCGCACAACCGGCACCGGCCGCCCGACCAAGCGCGAACGGCGCCAGACAGACGCCCTGAAAGAAAGCCGCTGAAATTACAAAATTTCATGTAGTTGAATATATCTTCCGCGTCATGTAAGTGAAATATCATGCTTTCCGCCGTCAAAGCGTTCCTCCTGGGTCCGTCAAAAGAACCTGCGCCTGGATTCGATGACCTCCAGATCGCGGTTGTCGCGCTGCTCGTGCGCGCGGCAACGACGGACGCCGATTTCTGCGACGACGAACGGCGCGTCATCCGCCGCCTCGCCGCCGACAGCTTCGGGCTTTCGCCGACGGAGGTGGACGCGTTGGTGGAAGCGGCCGAGAGCGAAGAGGCGCGCACGCTTGACCTGCACCGCTGGGCGCAAGCGATCAAACAGGGTTACGACGAAGCCGAGCGCGTGCGCCTGATCGAGAAGATGTGGGAAATCGTCTATGCCGACGGCGTCCTGGACGACTACGAAGCCAATCTGTTGCGGCGCGTCGCAGGCCTGATATACGTTCCCGATCGCGAATCCGGCGCGGCGCGGCAACGTGTGCTCGTAAGGCTCGGATTGGCCGCCCGACCCGAACGACCCCCGGAAAGCTGAGACCGGACACCCGAACGGACCGCGCAAAACCCGCGCGACTGGAGACAGTTATGACCTATATTGTGACCGACGCCTGCATCCGCTGCAAATTCATGGATTGCGTTGAGGTCTGCCCGGTGGACTGTTTCTACGAGGGCGAAAACATGCTGGTCATCCATCCGGACGAGTGCATCGATTGCGGCGTTTGCGAACCCGAATGCCCGGCCGAGGCGATCAAGCCGGACACCGAGCCGGGCCTCGAGAAATGGCTCGAGCTCAATACCGAATACGCTTCGAAATGGCCGAATATCACGATCAAGCGGGAGCCGCCGGCCGACGCCGAGGAATGGCAGGGCGTCGCGGGCAAGTTCGAGGAGCATTTCAGCCCCGAGCCGGGCGAAGGCGACTGACCCCAACTGGCAGCGCGTCGCTAATTCTGTTCCATTTTGAGACAAATGGCGGCGGACTGCCGTTCACGACATCGGCCATAATCCGTGCGGTCGCCGCAGTTTAGGGCGGAAACATGCACCAATCAGCCGGATTGGGGCGCTATCTCCATGTGTTAACTGTCCTTTTGCCGCGCCCGCCTTCCAAGAGGGGGGTTTTTGTGTTATATATGCCTCACAATGAAAAGCCGCGACTACGGACGCGAGAAATAACCTGGCGGCGCAACCCTACGTTGAAGACGCAAAGGTTGTTGATTGTAAATCGTCACCTCGCGCCGCTTTCCAGCTCTTCCGGCTGGAAGGAGTCAGGCAAGTTTCCGCCGGTCTGCGTTTCGGCTGCGGAGCGCCCGTCGGCGAGAAACAGGTGTCATTCACAGGGGGTCGGCCTCCGCATCCGGCGGTCGAGGTTCGGGCTGAAAGCGACTTTCGGCCTGAAATGTCTGCGGCCTCTCAATGGAGGTGCGGCAGAGGCCCGAATGAGTGCGGTTGTCCGTTGCGCATCGATATTCAAGGCCGGCAGGGACGACATCGGGTCGCCCGTCCGGTCCCGGTTATGAAAGGCTGGGTATAGGAAAGGCCATGGCGAGCAAAGTGACGAAATCCCCCAAGTCCACGAAGTCGAAACCGGCAGCCAAAGTCACGGCGAAGGCCGCGAGCGCCAAAACAGCGGCGACCAAGGCGAAGGCCAAGGCCAAACCGGCGGCGAAAGAAAAACCCGCCAAGGCAAAGCCGGCCGTTGCAAAGAAGTCCGCGGCAAAGACCGCGAAGCCCGCTGCCAAGGCAAAGCCGAAAAGCGCGCCAGCGGCCAAACCCGCCAAGGCAAAAGCAAAGCCCGCGCCCGCCAAGGCGCCGGTGAAGAAGGCCGCGCCCAAGGCGCCGGCGAAGGCGGCCAAGCCCAAGCCCGAGCCGGCAAAGGCGCCGCCGCCGAAAAAGTCGCCGCCCAAAATGGCAAACGCCGCCAGCAAGCTGATGGAAGCCGCCAAGGGCCGTGCCGAAAAAGCGCGCAAGGCCGAAGCGACCGAACGCGAAGCCGCGGCAAAGCGCGCCAAGGCGGAAGCCGCCAAGCCCGCAAAGGCCGAAGCGCCGAAGGAACCGGCGAAGCCGGCGGCGCCGCGCGCCAATTTCAAGGCCAAGGAATATGTCGTCTATCCGGCGCATGGCGTCGGACAGATCCTCGAGATCGAGGAGAAGGAAGTTGCCGGTCACCGGCTCGAACTCTTCGTCATCAACTTCGACAAGGAAAAAATGACGCTGCGCGTCCCGACCAACAAGGCAGGCGCTGTCGGCATGCGCAAATTGTCCGACACCGGCGTCGTCGACTCCGCGCTCGAAACGCTTCGCGGCCGCGCGCGCATCAAACGCACGATGTGGAGCCGCCGCGCACAGGAATACGAGGCAAAGATCAACTCCGGCGACCTGATCTCGATCGCCGAAGTCGTCCGCGACCTCTATCGCTCCGAACGCCAGCCCGAGCAATCCTATTCCGAGCGTCAGCTTTACGAAGCCGCGCTCGACCGGATGGCGCGCGAAGTGGCGGCAGTCGAACGCATCGGCGAGGACGCGGCGATCGAACGCGTCGAACAGGCCCTGCAGGGCACGCCGCGCGGCGGCGACAAGACACCCAAGGACGATGGCGAGGCGAGCGAAGCCGCCGCCTGACCGTCATGTAAGGGTCACAAAAACAAATATCGGAAAAGCCCGGCCGCGAGCCGGGCTTTTATTTTCAGCCGTTTCCCGCCGCCGCCCCTTTCTGGCCATGAAATCTGGCTAAAAGAAACAGGTCTTCGGTGCCGGACATTGATCCGGAGCGATACACGAGCCGTACGCAAGGTTGCCGACCGAAACGACGGACGCGCGAAAGCGCGCCGCGCAACGGAGGAGTACCTGAGATGCCTCACACCGACACGCCCGAAACGCAGCGCGCCAACCGCCGGTTCATGCGGCATGCGATGACGGTGCCGCTGCTCGACAAGGAAACCGAATTCGAACTCGCGCGGCGCTGGCGGGAAGACGGCGACGAACAAGCGCTGCATCGCCTGACGCGCGCCTATATGCGCCTCGTCATTTCTCTCGCGACGCGCTTCCGCAATTATGGTCTGCCCTATGGCGACCTTGTGCAGGAAGGCAATGTGGGCCTGATGCAGGCGGCCGCCCGTTTCGAGCCCGAGCGCGGTGTGCGCTTCTCGACCTATGCGAGCTGGTGGATTCGCGCGGCGATCCAGGACTACATCCTGCGCAACTGGTCGATCGTGCGCACCGGCACGACCGCCGCTCACAAATCCCTCTTCTTCAACCTGCGCCGCCTGCGCTCGCTGATCGACAGCGGCACCCGGCAAACATTGCGGCAGGAGGACCGGATATTCATCGCACAGCGGCTTGGCGTCGGCGTCGGTGACGTCGAGATCATGGATGCGCGGCTGACGGCGGGCGACCGCTCGCTCAACGCGACACTCTCCGACGGCACATCGGACGACAATGCCGCCGAATGGCAGGACATGCTGCCTTGCGAACGCTCCCAGCCCGACGAAGAAATAATGGAGAAACACGACGGCGAATACCGGTCGCGCTGGATTGCCGGAGCACTTGAGGAACTCAACGAGCGTGAACTGCTGATCATCCGCGAGCGGCGTCTGCGCGACGAGGCGCTGACGCTCGAAGCCCTCGGCGCGCGGCTCGGCATCTCCAAGGAGCGCGTCCGCCAGATCGAGCATCTGGCTTTGAAGAAGATGAAGGCCGCGCTGCTCGACAAGGTGCCGGACCCGCAGGGTGCCGGCCTCCTCGGCTGACCGGCATCCTACTCGGCAATGATCTTGACGAGCCTGCCCGGCTGCAGCCCGTCCCCGGGGGCGAGCCCGTTCAGAACGCGAAAGCGCTCCTCGCGATAGTCGGGATAGGCCATGCGCCTGCCAAGCGACGCGACCGTGTCGCCTGGTTTGACCGCGACGATCCGCAGCCGCAGCGGCTTCACGGCCGCCGCCTCCGCCGGCGATATCTTGCGGAAGCTCATCACCAGTCCCTGCAGCGCCGCATCGTGCCGTGCGCCAGCTTGCGGCAGCGTCCCCATCAGAAAGCGATAGACCCGGTCGGGCGCGTACTCGATCGTCACCAGCCGCGCGTTGTATTCTCCGATCCGCGTGGTCGCGGTGGCGGCGTTCATGCCGTTGACCTTGAACCGCTGCAGACCGGAAATCTGTGTTCCTTTGGCCCATTGATTGGCCAGATAGCTGCCGATCTCGACACTGGCATCCTTTTTTCCGCTGTCGAATTTCACCACCGTCTTGTCGGGGCCCTGGAGAAGCACCGCCGCCGGTGAATTGGCGATCGAAAATCCGGCCGGTGCCTTGAAGGCAAAGCCGAGCTTTGGATGTACGAAATCCCTTCCGCGCGCGATCCCGTCTTCGGGCCGGTCGCCATAAAGCATCCCGTCCATCGCCCTCAGATAAGCGTCGCGGTTGCGCGCGCCCTGCCCCGGCGTCGCGCCGGCATCGCGCGCATGGGCGTTCGCGGCGTCGACGCGGGCCGCCGTCGCCGGATGACTTGCGAGCCAGTCGTTGCGCGTCGCATCGTGGGGAACGTTGCGAAGTCTTGCTTCAAACGCGGCCTGCGCGCCCATGGTTTTCAGAAAGTCGGCCACGCCGAACGGATCGTATCCCGCCGCCGCGAGATAGCGGACACCGAGCATGTCGGACTCGAATTCCTGATCGCGCGAATAGCCGGCAAGGATCCCCTGCCCGCCGAGCCCGATCGCCTGGCTCGCCGCCTGATTGCCGATGACCGCGCCCAGTACCGCGCCGAGCAGCGTCGTGCCCATCGCCGCCGTCTGCCGTTGCGCGGAATGACGCGCAACGACATGGCCCATTTCATGGCCGATAACGCCTGCGAGTTCCGCCTCGTCATTGGCGAGCGCCATCAGTCCCCGGGTCACATAGACATAGCCGCCGGGCAGCGCGAAGGCGTTGACGACCGGACTGTCGAGAACCGTGACGCGATACTGTGCTTCGGGCGCGCTGGTGGCGCGCGCCACCCGCGTCGCGATGCCCGCCACATAGCTGCCGAGATTCGCATCGGGATAGGCGCCGCCATAGGCTTCGAGAATTTTCGGATGCGCCTCGGCGCCGATCCGGGCCTCCTGCTCGACCGACACCAGCGGCGCCACCTGCCGCTTGCCGGTGGCGGGATTGGTCGTGCAGGCCGCCGAAAGAAACAGCACCGCCAGCAGCGGCACAAGGAATGCTGCGCGCACCGCCCGTCCTCCACGCCTTGCCGCTTCACCCGTCATGATATGTCGTCCAGCAATTCGATCTGCTCGGTATGCGTGAGCGTGATCTCCGGCCCGTTGTAGCGGCCGAGCCACCCGCGCACCCGCACACGGCGGCCGGCCAGCGCCGATTGATCGGCCGCCTCGCCGAAGTAAGCCCCCCAAATGGGGTCATCGAGAAAAAGCCTAGCGTCCCGCGGCGCGACTGTCACCGTGAAGTCGCTGCGCCAGTCTTCACCGAAATTGAGATAGATACGCCCGCGCACGACCGCTGCCGAAACGATGTCGCCTTCGACGAGTTCGAAGCGGCCGTGGAGCCGCTCAAGCGCCGCCACATCGGCCGCATCGCGAACGGCATAAAAGGCGTCGGCCCAGATGCCGCGCCGCGCCTCGCGCGCCTCGCGCTCCGCCGCCAGCAGTGGGGCGGCGCAGGCGCGATTGTCGCGGAACGTGTAGACCCGCGCCAGTCCGCGACGCAGCATTTCATGTTGAAGCCACACCGGCTTTCCGTCCGTACCGGCCACGAAAACATGCGCGAGCACGCGGCCATGCCTGTCTTCGCGGCGGCCCCCATGACGAAGCGTAACCGGCTTGCCGAGCGCCAGCGACGCAAGCGCCGCCCGCGCCTCATCGGCAAGCGGCCATGCTTCGAAATTGGCGCGCCCCAGCGGCAGCTTCGGCGCCTGGATGCCGGTGAACCTCACCTGCCGTCCGTCGCCGAGCACCAGCGTATCGCCATCGACAATCTCGACGGCCTCCAAAACGCCGCCCTCATCCGGCGCGCATGGCGCGTCCGCCGCCGCTGGCGCGGCGACAAACAGCACAAGGAGGAATGCCGACGGAAGGAACAGCGCGCGACGCGCGGCACGCAAGACCGCGAATGCCGAGCGGGCGGTCAGGCCGGGCGCTCCGCCGGAGGCACAGCGGCGCGCAAGGCGATGATGGCGGCCTCTGTGCGGTTTCTGACGCCGAGCGATTGAAGGATCGCGTTGACATGCAATTTGACGGTCGCCACCGATATGCCGAGCACGCGCGCGATTTCCTGGTTGGAACGGCCCTTGCCGAGTTCCTGCAGCACTTCGCGCTGGCGCGGCGTCAGCTTCTCCTGGCCCGCGGCGATGAAACCGTCCGGCGCTTCGGCAAAGCCTTCCGGTTGCGCCGCCAGCAATGCGTCGGGCACGTAGCGGCCGCCCATGTCGACAAGCCGCAGCGCATTCTCGACCAGATTGACCCCCAGATTTTTCGGGATGAAGCCCGCGACGCCCATATCCATGATCTCGCGAATGAAGCCCGGCGAACTGCGATCGCTGAACACGACGATCTTCGCCGACGTCGCGGCGGCGATACGGCGAACCGCTTCGCGCCCATCCGCGCCGGCAACCTCGACCAGCAGCAATGCCGCGTCGCCCACAATCGGCTCTGCCGGCCGATCGGCTTCGGCGCCCGAACGGACTGTCAGTTCCGCACCCGGATGAAGCCGCGAAACGATTGCGGACAAGCCCTCGCAGAAGACCGGCTGCTCGCCGACGATCAGAACACGCATCAAGATGCCCACCTTCCCCAATCCACCCGATACACCGGAAGCCCGATCCGGCGGCACGGAGGTCCCACAACCTCCGCGCGCTTCATGGTGGAGCACACAACTAACATCAACCTTTGAGCGTACAGCTAAATGTTTAGGCGCAAACCGGCATAGACGTAAAGGGGATGAACCGCTGTTTTCATCGGCATTCTGCTGCGCGTCACTGCCGCGATCCGTGCTGCAACCGCATTCCGCAACAAGACGGCGTCGCGCCGCGTGACGCCGCTGCCGCGCCATGTTCTCCGCCGCAGCGGAGATTGCGGCTCCGCCGCCGCTGACGTAGGTTGCGCGACGCGAAGCCGCGCTCTCGCGCGCATCGCTTTCGATGTGGCCCCGTAGCTCAGCTGGATAGAGCATCAGATTCCTAATCTGAGGGTCGTGCGTTCGAATCGCGCCGGGGTCACCATTTTTCATGTCGTTACGGAGCGGATCCTCCGCCCACGGCCATAAGGGCCGGTGGCGCAACTTTCTTATCGCTGATATAACTTTGTTGGTGTCCATAGAACCAAAATACAAAGATATATTTGTGATTGTCAACAAGAAAACTTGGTACATCCGGTCACCCCTGACTGCAAGCGGCCTGGGCGGCTGCACGCACGCCAAATTTCATTGGCGTTCCGTGCAATGAGTGTCGCCGAACGCCTGAGTCGGATACGCAAATATCTTGGCCTCTCGCAAAAGGACATGGGGCGGCGCGTCGCCGTGTCGGGCACGACCTGGCAGAACTACGAACTCGACAACGCCGCGCCGAACGCTCATGTGCTGGCGCGGCTGTCGGACGAGGGTTTCGACATCAACTGGGTGCTGACCGGCGCCGGCGAGATGCGCAAGGACGGCGCGCTGGAAACGAAATCGGTCGCGGGCTTCGCCGAGCTGCCCCCGCGCGAGATCGGCCGCGAGAAACTGGCCGGCGGCAATTATGTGCTGATCCCGCGCTATGCATTGCGCGCCCTGCCGCGCGAGGGCGGCGCCGCGGCAACGACGATGGAGGACGTGTCGCTGAACGAGGCGCTGGCCTTTCGCCGCGACTGGATCGAACGCGAACTGGGCGCCAGGCCCGCCGACCTCATCGTCGTCGAGATGACGGGCGATGCGATGCTGCCGACGCTCGTTCCCGGCGACCTGCTGCTCGTCGACACCAGCGCGCCGCGCATGCGCGGCGGCGGGCTCTATGCGTTCAACCTCGGCGGCGCGCTGGCCGTGCGGCGCCTGCAGGCGCGGCTCGACGGCGGCCTGACCGTCTCAAGCGACAATGCCGCGCTTTATCCGCCGGAAGATATTGAGCAGGCGGCGCTCGAGCGGGTAAAGATCGTCGGCCGCGTCGTCTGGCGCGCCGGCAGGCTCTGACCGCCGCCGGAATTTCAACAGGCAAAGACCGAGAGATCGATGCAAACCGCCACCTTCCCCGCCGACGCAAAACGCGTGCTTGTCATCAAGCATGGCGCCTTTGGCGACGTGATCCAGGCGGAGGGCGCGCTGCGCGACATCCGCGCCAATCACGCGTACGCCCATATCGCGGTGTTGACCGCGCCGGCTTATCGCGGCCTGATCGCGCGCGCGCCCTTCATCGACGAGGTGATTGTGGACGCGCGTGCGCCGCGCTGGCGGCTTGACGCGATGTGGCGCCTGCGCAAGATGCTTCGCGCCGGCCGTTTCGACATGATCTACGATCTGCAGAATTCGTCGCGCACCGCCTTTTATTTCCGCTGGATGCTGAACGGCATCCGCTGGTCGGGCACTGCGAAAGGATGCAGCCATCCGCACCGCGCGGCGCAGCCGAAAAAAATTCGCACCCTCGACCGCCTTGCCGGACAACTCGCCGATGCGGGACTTGAAATCCGGCACACGTTGGAGCCCGACATTTCATGGCTCGCCGACGATGTCTCGGCGCTGCTCGACAAGGCCGGCGCGCGCAAACCCTACATCGTGCTGGTTCCAGGGTGTTCGACGCGCCATCCGCAAAAACGCTGGCCACACTACGACAGGCTCGCCGCGGCATTGATTGCGGACGGGCACGAAGTCGTATTGGCGCCGGGCCCGGATGAAATGGAGCTTGCAAAGACAATCCCCGGCATCAAGCTGACCGACACACACGGGCTGCTGAGCTGGTATGAACTCGCGGGCGTTTTCAAGAACGCGGAATTCGTCGTCGGCAACGACACGGGGCCGAGCCATCTCGCCTCGCATATCGGGACGCCCGGCCTCGCACTCTTCGGATCCTATTCACCGGCCGAGCGCACCGGCATCGCGCGCGAAAACTTCGGCGTCATCGAAGTCGAGGATCTTTCTGCGCTCACCGTCGAGCGTGTGCTTGCCGAAGTGAAGCGCCGCCTCGAAGCGGTGTAGGCTTCTTCCATGGCTGCGGACGATCCCGCCGCCCGGGTTGCCAACGAGGCCACACGCGCCCAGAATAACGTTGAACCGGCTGCGGACGACCCTCAATGTCCCTATTCTCACGATTGCTCGATCATTTGCGCGGCGGCTCCGACGGGCCGGAGCTGCGCCTTGCCGCGCGCATGAACGCGCCGCTGCTGATTGTCGAGATCGGCGGCTACGCGCACAAGACGCGCGACTGGTCGGCGGGCGGCGCCTGCATCGAGGACTTTGCGGGCGAGACGGATGTCGGCGCCATGCTGAGCGGGTATCTGCATTGGGCGGGCGACGAGCGCCGGCTTGCCTTCACCGCCGAGACGATGCGCATCGAGCCGGGCGGCGCGCTGGCGCTGCGCTGGCTCGACCTGCCGCTGGCGCTGCAGCAGGAAATGGAAGCGCTGCTCGGCTGAACGCGGCAAAACCGGTTGCGCGCCCTTGCGTCAGTTGCGCGAGGCAGCCGCCCGTATAGGCTTTCGGAAACGAAACCCGTGCGAGGAGGCGCCCATGACCGAAAAAAATGCGACGGCCTACAAAACCCTGATCGTCGAGAAGCGAGGCGGCGTCGACTGGGTGACGATGAACCGGCCCGACGCGCTGAACGCGATGAACCGCGCGCTGGTCGACGAGCTGCAGGATTATTTCGGGCGTCTTTACACGGATCATTCGGTGCGCGTGGTTGTGCTCCGGGGCGCCGGCCGCGCCTTCTGCGCCGGGCTCGACCTCAAGGAACGCGCGAACCGCCCGGAAGACGCCGCCACCGGTGCCAGCCCGCAAGCCGGCCTCGTCGCGCAGCGCCGCATCAGCGAAATCGTGATGCGCATGCGCCGCTGTCCGCAGCCGATCGTCTCGCTGGTGCATGGGCCCGCCTGCGGCGGCGGCTTCGCGCTGGCGCTTGCTTCCGACATCCGCATCGCCGGCGAGAGCGCGCGCATGAACGCCGCCTTCATCCGCATCGGCCTGTCGGCCTGCGACATCGGCGTGAGCTATTTCCTGCCGCGCCTTGTCGGCGTGTCGGTGGCGTCGGAACTGATGATGACCGGCCGCTTCATCGATGCGGCGCGCGCCGAACGCGTCGGCCTCGTTTCGGAAGTGGTGCCGGACGAGAAGCTCGCCGACGCCGCCGCGCCCTATATCGAGGAAATGCTGACGACATCGCCGCTGGGGCTGCGCCTCACCAAGGAATGCCTCAACATGTCGGTCGATGCCGGCAGCCTGGAAGCCGCGGTCGCGATGGAGGACCGCAACCAGATCCTCTGCGCACAGACCAACGATTTCCGCGAAGGCATCGGCGCCTTTCTCGGCAAGCGGCGACCGGAATACACCGACAGTTGAAGGCAAAGAAAGGCCGCCCCGCCGGAACGGAACGGCCCTTCTCCCCCGTAACTTTCGGCGTCAGAAACCGAAAACGACCGACAGCGAGAAATCGTCGACATCGACACGCTTTGTCGCGTAATGCGTCCACTCGCCGCGCAGCGCGACATTGTCGGTCAGGCTGTACTTGCCGCCGAGACCGCCGAGCCAGTCGGTGTTGCGCTCTGTGCCGCCGGCCTTGAGGTTGACCGAGGCGCGATGGATGCCGCCCTTGGCGAAGACCGAAAACTCGTTGCCGAGCGGCATGGAAAGGATCGCCGAACCGCCCCAGGAATCGATCGAGACCTTGGAATTGGGCGCACCGCGCGTCTTGTGACTGCCGAGATCGGCGTAATGCAGCTCGAAGCCGATATACTCGTTGAGATTTGCACCGGCGAAGAGTTTCCAGGTCAGATCCTCGTCGTCGATGGACGTGTTGACCGGCGTGCCGCCGATCGAACTCGTGACGGTCTTGCCGGTGAAGCCGACGCCCAGACCGCCGCCGACATAGAAGCCGGTGCCCGCCGCCTGCGCGCCCGAGGCAACGCCGGCAGCGCCCGCGCAGACAAGCGCGGCGCAAAGTGTTCGTGTTATGGGTTTCATCGGTGTCCCTCGCTTTTGATTTGCAAACCGTGACTCCCCAGCCACGAGACCGAATATTCCGGCATGCGATTCGCGAGACAATAAAAACCGGTCGCGGGTGTGACCGGTTTTCATCGACTGTGACTCACACACAACAATTTCCGGATTTTATGGAAAGGACGTCCGTCTTATGGAAACGACGTGGGCAGACAATCACGGCGCGGAGGAATTATTTCCTTGCCGCACATGAAACAAAATCCGAATCGCAATCAGGATGCGGGACGCGGCAGCAGGCGGATCGTCGAGGTGCCCTTGGCGAGCACTTCGCCCGCCGCATCGCGCAACTCGCCTTCGGCGAAGGCGGTGGAGCGGCCGCGCCGCTCGATCCAGGCTTCGGCGATGTGAAGGCCCGGCGCGGCGGGCCGGAAGAAGCTGATCTTGATTTCAAGCGACATCGGCAGCACCGCGAAACCGGTGGCCGCCATCACGGCGCGCGCCATCGCCGCGTCGATCCAGCCGGTGACGAAACCGCCCTGCACCACGCCGCCCGAATGGCACATGCGCATCTCGGCCTTGCATTCGAGCGCGGCGCGGCCCTTTTCGGCATCCATATACAGTGTACGGACGATGCCGAGCGCGGCGTTGAGGCCGTCGGCCGCTTCGTCGATCGCGGGCGCGGGCGGGAGGTCGGACATGGGGCAAAACTCCGGGAATTGGGGATGGCGAATGCGCGCATCTTAGGCGACGCGGACCCGCCGGCGAGGACCAATTTCGGTTCGTGAACGGGCCGGACCCTGTTCACCTGTGAACCGCGAGGCCCCCTCTGTCACCGTACTGTCAAAAAACTGTCACAAACGGATTTGGGGGGTGTTTCGGGCGGGGATAAGCTGCGGGATAAGTCGAGTTATCCCCGGGCGCGGCACGGCGATTCGGCGGAGGGACGCGAAACCGGGGAGAAGAAAAATGCGGCGGGGATATCTTTTTTGCCTTCTGACGGCGCTTTTTCTTGTCCCCGCCCCGGATTTCGCCGGACCGGGGATAAAGCCCGCCGCCGCCTCGGACCGCGTGATGAGCGCGGGCGAATACCGCGAGGCGCTGGCCTTCATCGACGGCACCAGGGCGGCGATGACGGACGCCGAAGCGACACTCGGGGCGGAGGCGCCGCGCGAGGCGGCCCGAAGGGAAGCAGCGGCGCGGCGGGACGACCTCGGCCAGCGCCTCGACATGCTCCGCAGGCTGATGACCGCCGCCGCGCAGCGCGACCGCATCGGCGCGCGCGGCAACCCGAAAAACGGCTTCGTGTCGCCCGAACGCGCCCGCGCCCGCGACGTGATCGCCCGCGCCGGCGCCATCGAGGACCCATTGCAGGACCTGTGGACGGCATGGTCGCTCCGGGCAAAGGGCGAGACGGCGGCGTTTACGCGCGCGCCGCTGCCGCGGTGAGGGGTCAGGGGGTAGAAAGGTTTTGCGCGCGGAGGCGCGGAGACGCGGAGGAGAAAAGCCTATACCGGCACAGCCCTCCCTCAACTGTCACCCCGGCGAAAGCCGGGGTCCATCTGCGATGCCGCATTGCTGCGCGACATCAACCTCAACTGTGGTGACAGTCCGGGTTACAACAGCAACAACCGCCCGCACGGGCTGCGGGCAATGCATCAGGAGAGGCCGTGAGATATTCAAGGAACAGGGATCTGCGTCTGCTTAGATCGCTTTAAATTTAAGAAACTCAATTTTTCCGGATCGCTTGTTATCAACGTATCTGATCTATAGGTGCAACAGCATGCAAACTATTAAGTTGCTCGGTGGCGAATGGACTTTCGACGAGTCGAAGCCGCTGGGACCTCCAGGCGGCTTCGGACAGGTGTTTCTTGGCTCAGGTCCAGACGGACCTGTGGCTGTAAAGAGGCTTCTAATTCGAGCCGCAAAGGCAGCCCATCGCGAACTTTCAATCGGCCGGAAGTTGATGTCGCGCGAATTGCACTACGTTGTCCCCGTACTGGACGCAGGGCAGGACGCTGAGTCAGACCGGTATTTCCTGATTATGCCCGTCTGTGATTGTAGCTTGCAGGAGAAAATTGATGAACTGGACGGCACATTTGATGTCGACCTGTTTCAGACCTCAATTCGCGCAATCCTAGGTGGGCTCGAAGAAGTTTCAGATATCACCCATCGCGACCTCAAACCTTCGAACGTGCTTCTTCACGACGGTACATGGAAGATCGCAGATTTCGGAATTGCGAAGTTCGTCGAGGACTCAACGTCGATAGAGACGCTTAAGGAAGCTCTCACCCCAGCATATGCGGCACCGGAACAATGGGAGGGACGAAAGGTCAGTTCTGCGACAGACATATATGCATTAGGTTGCATCGCAACTGCGCTAGCGACAGGAAATCCACCGTTTCTTGGATCGGTAACCGACGTTCGCGACATGCACTTACATACTGCGCCTCCCGAAATTGCTGTACTCCCTGCTCGCATAGCTGCATTCGTGACGCAGATGCTGCGCAAACAAGCAGCGGCTCGTCCTACCTTGTCGCGCTGCAAGCAAGTCTTTGGTGACATTCCGCTCCAAACAAAGAATGTCTCAGGTGCCGTCACCGCGTTGCAAACTGCGGGTCGACAGCTTGCAAAGGAAGAAGCAGAGCTAGAAGCCATAAGACAAAGTCAAGAAACTCGGTATCGCGAGCGAGGCGAGCTTTTCAATGGTGCTAAAGGTGCCCTTCTGGCGATACGAAACCGGTTCTTCAAAACAATACAAGATGAGGTGGACAACGCTGGAATCGTTCAACATCGTCTTTCGGCAGGGGCAGCCAATGTCGAGTTCGGCGGACTTGTGACGAGTGTGTCAGAGGACAAGGGAAAAGCGCCAGGTAAACACAAGTGGGACATAGTGGCCATCTCGACCGTCCGAGTAAGCTGTTCCAAAAGCGGTCCCCATTATGTTTGGTCTGCTTCGCTTGTCTACGCTGATCCAGATGGCGCAGGGAGCTACCGATGGTACGAGATTTCATTTTGGCAGCTAATGTCAGAGAATCGCGATGAACCGTTTGCCATACCTGATTGCAATAAGGATTTACATGATGCGCTCAGCAACGCGATTTCCGCTGTATCTGTTGCATATGGCCCCATGCCCATTGATGGTGAAGATGAAGAAAAATTCTTCGAGCGGTGGCAAACGTTGGTAGCCAAGGCAATTGTTGGAGAACTTAGGCGTCCGAGTTCCATGCCAATCCGGAGCTGGCCGAAGTGACCGCCTCGACATCCCCCGTCCTGCAGCGCTACCTGCTGCCCTTGTCGCCAAGAAGTAGATGGCCTGCCTTCGCGTGAATTCTTCATTGGCGCCCGCATGCGCCGTGAGGCCCATGGACTCCGGCTTTCGCCGGAGTGACATCTTTAGGTGTGTTTTGCGCCGTGTGACACCGCAGCTTGCGGAGTCGCACTCCGCGCCCCACCTCAGCAAATCCGCGCGTGTTTTCGCCGCGTATGAAGATGCGTGTGCATGCATGCCGCTTCCCCTCGCGTCATGCTCGACAAATGCACTAGGCTCGGCCATATTCCGCCGCGTCTACTGACAATCCTGAAAGCGAGGAGCCCCCGATGCCGAGTTACAAGGCCCCTGTGGAAGATTTCCTGTTTCTGTTTCACGAGCTGCTTGGCATCGACAAGCGGACCGATGTGCCGGGCTTCGGCGACCTGACGCCCGACATGACGGGCGCGATCCTCGAAGGCGGGGCGAAGTTTTGCGAGGAGGTTCTGCAGCCGCTGAACCAGGTGGGCGACGAACACGGATGCGTGCTCGAAAACGGCGTCGTGCGCACGCCGCCCGGTTTTAAAGAGGCCTTCGAGAAATTCTGCGCCGACGGCTGGAACCGCCTCGGCGCGCCGGAAGAAGCGGGCGGCGCGGCGCTGCCTTCGGTCGTGACTTTCGCCATCACCGAAATGGGCATGTCGGCCAATCAGGCCTTCGCGATGTATCCGGGCCTGACGACGGCGGCCTATTCCGCGCTCTGGGCGACGGGCGAGCCCTGGATGCGCGAGCATGTGGCGAAGAAAATGATCTCCGGCGAATGGACGGGCACGATGTGCCTGACGGAGCCGCATTGCGGCACCGACCTGAAGCTGATGAAGACCAAGGCCGTGGAACAGGAAGACGGCACCTATCGCATCACCGGCACCAAGATTTTCATTTCCGGTGGCGACCACGACATGACCGACAACATCATCCATATGGTGATCGCGAAAATTCCGGGCGAGGACGGCAAGCTCGCCAACGATCTGTCGACGGTCAATTTCTTCATGGTGCCGAAAATGCTGGTCGACAAGGAGACCGGCGCGATCAAGGGCCGCAACGGCGTGAGCTGCGGCTCGATCGAAAAGAAAATGGGCATCAAGGGCAACGCGACCGCGGTGCTGAATTTCGACGACGCGGTGGCCTACCGCCTCGGCGGCCGCCCGCCGGAAAAGAAAACCGAAACCGGCGAAGTGAAGAAGTCGAAATCGGCCGGCATGGCCGGCATGTTCGGCATGATGAACGGCGCGCGCATGGGCGTCGGCATTCAGGGCATCGCGATCGGCGAAGTCGCCTATCAGAACGGCGTGGCTTACGCGAATGAGCGTCTCGCGGGCCGCGCGCTGACCGGCGCCAAAAACCCGGACGGGCCGGCCGACCCCATCATGGTGTTCCCGGATGTGCGGCGCCTGCTGATTTCGTCGCGCAGTTTCGTCGAGGGCGCACGCGCGCTTGCGATGTATGTGTCGATGCTGTTCACGCTGCAGGTCTTCGGCAAGGACGAGAAGGAACGCGAGGAGGCGGCCGACCTCGCGCAGCTGATGACGCCGATCATCAAGGCCTTCTTCACCGACCGGGGCTTTCAGGCCGCGAACGATTCGATGCAGGTCTTCGGCGGGCACGGCTATGTGCGCGACCACGGCATGGAGCAGTTCGTGCGCGATGCGCGCATCAACCAGGTCTATGAAGGCGCGAACGGCATCCAGGCGCTCGATCTCGTCGGCCGCAAGATGACGGCGAAGGGCGGCCGCGCGACGATGACCTTCTTTGCGAAGGTCGAGGAATTCATCAAGGCGAACGAAGGCGACGCCGAAATGAAGCCCTACATCGAACCCTTGCAGGCGGGCTACAAGCGCCTCGGCGAAGCGGCCGGCTGGCTGATGGAGAACGCGCCGAAGAATTACGACAATGCGGGCGCGGCCTCTTACGACATGCTGAACATTTTCGGCACCGTGGCCTTGGGGTGGATGTGGGCGCAGATGGCGAAGATCGCGCTCACGAAACTGAAGGCCGGCGAAGGCAACAAGGAGTTCTATGAGCGCAAGCTGGTGCTCGCCCGCTACTGGATGGAGCGCGAAATCCCGATGACGGCAAGCTGGCTCGAACGCGCCAAGCAAGGCGCCGACGGCTACATGGCGCTCGACGCGGCGAATTTCTGACGCTTCGTTTTGAATGAAGAAAGGGCGTCCCTCGCGGGGCGCCCTTTTTGTTTGAAGGAAGGTCTGGCACGCGAAGGCGCGAAGACGCGAAGAAGAAGGGGTTCACGCAGAGGCGCAGAGACGCAGAGGTGCCGTGCCTGCGGCAAGGCACTGCGCTCCCCAACCCGGATGTGTTATCCCGGCGGAAGCCGGGATCCATCGGCCGAACGGCAGCGAAGAATTAGAAGGTTTTCTGGCGCTCCGCGCCGGAAGATTCTTCGCGCCGCAGGCGCCATCATTACAGCGATGAAGGCACGGCCGGGGCCACGCATCCAGCACCTCTGCGTCTCTGCGTCTCTGCGCCTCTGTGTGCAAAACCTTTCTTTCCTCCTTCTTCGCGTCTTCGCGCCTTCGCGTGCAAAATTCTTCTTTCACGTATTTTTCATTTGACCACGGAGGATCGCCAGGCGGATAAACTCCGGCCATGAGCGACGCCCTGACATTCGACCCCGTGACCGCCGCCGACCGCGCGCTGCTGGAAGAGCTGGTGCGCGACTACTACGCCTTCGACGGCCATGAATATGACGCGGCCGAGCAGGGCCCGGCGCTCGACCGCATCTGTGCGGGCGAGCCGAATGCGCGCGCCTTCATCATCCGCGACGGAGGCGAGGCCGCCGGCTATCTGATCCTCTCGCTCGGCTTCTCGGTCGAATATGGCGGCACCGACGGCTTCATCGACGAATTGCATCTGGTGGAAGCCTGGCGCGGCCGGGGGCTCGGGCGCGCGGTGATGGATGTGGCCGAGCGCGCGGCGAAGGAGGCCGGCATCCGCTACCTGCATCTCGAAGTCGAGTTGCACAATGCCCGCGCGCGGCGCCTCTATGACAGCCGCGGCTACGAAGATTCCGGCCGCACGCTGATGTCGAAGCGGCTGGCCGACTGACCGCGGATTGCGCCTTTCCCCTGCGTCCGCTAGCTTTCGCGCCATCGAAATCTCAACCGGGGAAACTCACATGAAAAATCTGTTCAGCGTCGAGGGCAAGACGGTCCTCATCACCGGCGGCTCGCGCGGCATCGGCGAAATGATCGCGACCGGCTTCGTCGAAAACGGCGCGAAGGTCTACATCACGGCGCGCAAGGCGCAGGCCTGCAACGAGCTGGCCGAAGAACTGTCGAAGAAGGGCACCTGCATCTCGCTGCCCTTCGACCTCGGCACGAGCGAAGGCATCAAGGGCATCGCGGCCGAACTTTCGAAACGCGAAAAGAAACTCGACGTGCTGATCAACAATGCGGGCGCGGCCTGGGGCGAGCCGATCGACGACTATTCGGAGAGCGGCTGGGACAAGGTGATGAACATCAACCTGAAGGGCGTCTTCTTCCTGACCCAGGCGATGCTGCCGCTGCTGCGCGCTTCGGCGAGCGCCGACAACCCGGCCCGCGTCATCAACACCGCATCCGTCAACGGCATCGAGCCGCCGGAACTCGAGACCTATGCCTATTCGTCGTCGAAGGCCGGCTGCATCATGCTGACGCGGCATCTCGCCAAGCGGCTCGCGCGCGAACACATCCTCGTCAATGCGATCGCGCCCGGCCCCTTCCCGAGCCAGATGATGAAGGCGACGCTGGAAAGCTTCGGCGACGCGATCAAGGCCGGCAACCCTCTAGGTCGCATCGGCACGCCCGAGGACGCGGCCGGCGTCGCGATCTTCCTCGCCTCGCGCGCTTCGGCCTATACGACGGGTGCGACTATTCCCGTGGACGGCGGCTCGGCGGAAGTTTGAGGGACCTTCCCTACTCCGCCGCCGCTTTCCGTTCCGCCGCGCGGGCGTGGGTGGCGATCAGTTCGACGTAACGCGGGCAGAGCTCGGCGGGCAGGTCGTGGCCCATGCCTTCGATGACCACGTGTTTGGCGCCGGGCACCGACTTCGCGGTGTCGGCGCCGCCTTCCGGCCGCACCAGCGGGTCGGCATCGCCGTGAATGACGAGGAAGGGCAGGCGGACTTTGTTGAGCGCCGCGACGCGGCTGCCGTCGCCCATGATCGCCGCATACTGGCGCACTCCGCCTTCCGGGTAATACATGTGGTCGTATTCCCGCGCGACGAAGGCGTAGAGGTCTTCTTCCGTTTTCGGATAGGCCGGGCTCTGATAGACGCGGCGGCCCTTCATGCGGTGGCGGATGACCGTTTCGCGATCTTCCGATGCCGGCTGTTCCTGCAAGGCCTTCATCGCCGCCTCGCTCGCCTGCGGCAGATCGGGATTGCCGGTCGACGACATGATGGAGGTGACGGAGATCAGCCGTTCGGGATGATGGATCGCCATGCGCTGCACGATCATGCCGCCCATCGAAATGCCCATGATATGCGCACGGTCGATGCCGAGTGCGTCGAGCACGCCGATGCCGTCCGCGGCCATGTCGGCAAGCGTGTAGGGCATGTCGGGTTTCTTGCCCTCGCGCACCGCCGCCACGACATCGGCGGCTTTCGGCAGGCCGGAAAACTTCTCCGACTTGCCGACATCGCGGTTGTCGTAGCGGATGACGAGGAAGCCTTCGGCCCGCAAGCCCTCCATCAGCTCCTCGGGCCAGCTCATCATGGTCGAGGTGTAGCCGTTGACGAAAAGGATCGGGGTGCCGTCTTCCGGCCCCCGGTCCTCGCAATTGATCGAGATGCCGTTGGCCTCGACGATTTTCTGCGTCATGGGCTCAATCCGCCGCGCGCGAAACGCCGGAGGCGCGCTTCGCCGCAGCTTCGATGGCATCGGCGAATGTCGGCACCAGCGAGACCGGGAAATCGTGGCCCATGCCGGGGACGATGCGGAGCTCGGCGCCGGCGATGCTGGCCGCCGTGTCCTTGCCGCCCTCGACCGGCACCAGCGGATCGTCGGCGCCATGCAGCACGACGGTCGGCGCCTTGACCCGCTTCAGCTTCTCGCGCCGGTCGCCATTGCCGACAATCGCGGCGAGCTGGCGCGCGGTGCCGACGGGATAATAGCTGCGCTTCGTGTCGCGCAGCACCCATTCGCGGATCGTCGCATCGTCGGTCGGATAGCCGGGGCTGCCGATCGTCCGCCAGGTGTTGATGCCGCGCTGGACGATCGCCTCGATGTCGTCGGGCGCCGGCGCCGGCGCGAGCAGCGCGCCCATCGCTTCGGGCTTGCCCTGCGGCAGATCGGGGTTGCCGGTGTTCGACATGATGGAGGTGAGCGACAGCGTCTTGTCGGGATGGTTGGCGGCGACGAGCTGCGCGATCATGCCGCCCATCGAGGCGCCGACGATATGCGCGCGCTCAATACCGAGCGCGTCGAGAAGACCGGCGGCGTCCGCCGCCATGTCGTCGAGCGAATAGGCCGGCACGTAAGGCGCGCCGCCGAGCAGCGCCCCGACGACCTTTTCCATGTCGGGTACGCCCGCTTCCTCGATCTTCGAAGAAAGACCGACATCGCGATTGTCGAAACGGATGGCGCGGTAGCCGCGGCTGACGAGCGCGTCGCAAAGCTCGACCGGCCAGAGCGTCAGCTGACCGCTGAAACCCATGATGAGGAGCACGGTTTCGCGGTCTTCCGGGCCGAAGCTTTCATATTCGATGTCGATGCCGTTCGCCTTGATTTGCGGCATGGTGTGGGTCCTCCCTGTGGTTCTTTTGCTTGTTGGCCCAACTCTAACAGCGGCCTTGCGCCGGGCGCATCCCAAACGATACTAATGAATTTCATTAAAAACCTGTCCGCAGAGGCAGGCAAGAGAGGAAGCCCCGCCATGACGCTGACCTACGATGTTTTCTGGTCGTTCCGCTCGCCTTATTCCTATCTGGTGACGCCGCGGCTGGCGGCCTTCGAGCGCGACTACGACGTGAAGGCCAATCTGCGCCCCGTCTATCCGATCGCGGTCCGCATCGAGGGTTTCTTCAAGCAGGTCAATCCGATGTGGCCGCCCTACCTGCTGAAAGACACGACCCGCGTCGCCGAAATGGAGGGCCTGCCCTATGCCTGGCCCTCGCCCGACCCGATCGTGATGGACATGAAATCGGGCACGGTGCCGAAGGAGCAGCCCTATATCGGCCGGCTGACGCGGGCGGGCGCGCTGGCGGCGGAGCGCGGCAAGGGCCTCGCCTTCGTCAGCGAAGTCTCGGCGGTGATTTTCGGCGGCACCAGAAACTGGCATGAGGGCAACCATCTGCGCGGCGCCGCGGCGCGGGCCGGCCTCGACATGGACGAACTGGACGCGGCGGCCGAGAAGGAGAAAGACCGGCTGGAGGCCGTCATCGCCGGCAACGAGGCGGCGCAGAAGGCCGCCGGCCATTGGGGCGTGCCGCTGATGGTCTTCGAGGGCGAACCCTTTTTCGGCCAGGACCGCTTCGAGCACCTGAAATGGCGGATGCGGCAGGCAGGGCTGAAGAAGCGGGGCTGAGGCCCGAAATGCCGCAACGTCCGGCGGGCTGGACCCTCACGCCCCGTCCGGCTAGCCTCGCGATCCTCGGGGCCAATCAGCGGACAAGGACAAGATGCAGCGCGATCTCCACGCCATGAGTGCGACCGAATACGACCTCGTGGTGGTGGGCGGCGGCATCACCGGCGCCAGCGTCGCCTGGGACGCGGCGCTCAGGGGCCTGAAAGTGGCGCTGCTCGAAAAGGACGACTTCGCCCATGCAACGACGGCGGGATCGTCGAAGCTGGTGCATGGCGGGCTTCGCTATCTGGTCAACGGCGAATTGAAGCTGGTGCGCGAAAGCCTGCGCGAGCGCCGCCGCTGGGAGAACAACGCGCCGCATATGGTGCATCCGCTGCCCTTCGTGCTGCCGACCTATGGCTGGGGCATGTCGGGGCCGATCGTGATGTCGATCGGGCTGGCGCTCTACGATCTGCTCTCCTTCGACCGCAACTGGCTTTCCGACGACGACAAGAAGCTGCCGGGCTTCAAGCGCCTGTCGAAAGGCAAGGCGCTCGACCTCGTTCCGTCGCTGCCGCGCGAGGGGCTGACCGGCGCGATGCTCTACTACGATTGCCAGATGTTCGCGCCCGAACGGCTCTGCCTCGAATGTATCGAAGGCGCCGTCGAATATGGCGCCGACGCCGCGAACTATGCCGAGGTGACCGGCTTCGACAGCGAGGCGGCGATGGGAAACGGTGTGCGCATCAAGGGCATCACCGTCAGCGACCGGCTGACCGGCGAGACGCATCGCGTGCGCGGCAAGGTGGTGGTCAACGCCGCCGGGCCCTGGGCCGACAAGCTGATGGGCTTTGCCGACGACACGCCGGCCCGCCGCCTGATCCGCTCGAAGGGCATCCACATCATCACCCGCGCGCTGACCGGCGAAAACGCGCTGGCAATCAAGTCAAAGATCGGCGGGCACTTCTTCGTCATCCCATGGCGCGGCCACACCATCATCGGCACGACCGACACCGTGTTCGAGGAGGAACCCGACAAGGCCGGCGTGACCGAAAAAGACATCGCCGATTTCCTGCGCGTCGTGAATGACGGGCTGCCGGGGCTGAACCTGAAGCGCGCGGATGTGCTGCATTTTTATGTCGGCCTGCGCCCGCTGGTCGATACGACGCCGCAAGTGGCGGGCGAAGACGGCAAAAAGGACTCCTACAACGCGAGCCGCGCCGCAGAGGTTTACGATCACGCGCCGGAAGAGGCGATCGAGGGGCTGGTGTCGGCCATCGGCGGCAAGTGGACGACATCGCGCCACCTCGCCGAACAGGTGGTGGACCTCGCGCTGAAGAAGCTCGGCAAGACGGCGAAATGCGAAACGCATTGCACGCCGGTCTATGGCGGCGAAATCGGCCGCCTGAAAAGCTTCATCGCGCGCGCGAAACTGCGTCACGCGCATCTGCCGGGCGATGTGGTGGAAAACCTTGTCGCCTTCTATGGCAGCCGCATCGACGAGGTGCTGACAACCGCGACGGAACGCCAGGGCGAGAGCGAGGAATTGCTGCGCCGGCTCGGGCCCAACGTCGCCGAGATCGGCGCACAGGTGGTGCATGCGGTGCGCCACGAAATGGCGCGGCATCTGGCCGATGTCGTCTTCCGCCGCACCGGCCTCGGCACACTCGGCCATCCCGGCCCCGATGTCATCGCGCACGCCGCCGAACTGATGCGTCGCGAACTTGGCTGGGACGAAACCGTGACGGCGCGCGAAATCGCCGAAACGACCCGCGCCTTCGACACGCAATCCGCCAGCAAGGCCGCCGCATGATGCCGCATATCGCCGCCATCGTCAATCCGCGTTCAGGGGGCGGCCGCACGGGCCGCGCCTGGCGCGTGATCGCCGCCGCGCTCGAAAAGGAACTGGGGCCGGTGCGTGCGCATTTCACCGGCGGTCCCTCGACGCCGCATTTCCTGCCCGCCGCCGAGCTGACGCGCCGCGCGCTGAAGGACGGCGCGCAACTTGTCGTCGCGGTCGGCGGCGACGGCACCATCAACGAAGCGGTCAACGGCTTTTTCGAAAACGGATTGCCGGTCAACCCGGAAGCGCATTTCGCCATTCTGAATGCCGGCACGGGCGGCGACTTCCGCCGCACCTTCGACCTGCCGCAGGACGCCGAGGGCTGCGTCGCGCGCATCGCCGCCGGCACGGCGCGCAAGATCGACATCGGCAAGCTGACTTTCGTTTCGGAAGACGGAAGCGAGGCGACGCGCTATTTCGACAATATCGCGAGCTTCGGCCTGTCGGGCGAAACGGTGCGCGCCGTCAACCGCGCCACCTGGCCGAAAATGCTGGGCGGCAACTTCGCCTTCTTCTGGGCGACGCTGACGACCGCGATGCGCCACAACACGCGGCCGGTGCGCATCACCACCGATACGGGCTTCGACGCGACGCTGAATATCGGCCTCGGCGCCGTCGCCAACGGACGCTATTTCGGCAGTGGGCTGAAAATGGCGCCTGACGCCGAACCCGATGACGGGTTGTTCGATCTCGTCGTGATGCGCGACCTCACCTTCATGGACCTTTTGACCGGCACGGGGTCGATGAAGGAGGGCACGCATATCGGGGGCGAGAAAGTCTCGCACACGCGCGCCAAATGGGTGATGGCGACACCGATGGGCGCCGAGCCGGTGCTGCTCGATGTCGACGGCGAAGGGCCGGGCCGCCTGCCGGCGCGTTTCGAAATCATGCCGCAGGCGCTGACGCTGCGCTGCTGAAAAAGAAAAGACGGGAAGAAACATGACCATCGACCGACAGACGCTGCGCTGGAACGGCTGGGGCCCGGTGAAGCAGCCGAACCCGCTGCCCGCCGACGCCGCCCAATGGAGCTGGATCGAGGAAACGCTCGGCATGAGCCGGCTGCCGCTGACGCCGGCGATGCCGCTGGCCGACATCCGCCTGCCGCATTGCCGCATTTCCAACGCGACGCAGGAAAAGCTGCGCGGCATTGTCGGCGACAACCAGTTCCGCACCGACGAATACGAACGCGCCTTTCACGCGCGCGGCAAGTCCTATCACGACCTGCTTTATGTACGCGCGGGCAAGCTCGACATGGCGCCCGACGCCGTCATCTATCCGCGCGGGGCCGAGGAAACGCTCGCCATCGTCAAGCTCTGCGCCGAGGAAGGCATCGCACTGATCCCCTATGGCGGCGGCTCGTCGGTGGTGGGCGGCATCAATGCGGTCTCGAAAACGCTCGGCGGCGCCGTGCTGACGCTCGACACGACGCTGATGACGCGCATCGTGCAGATCGACAAGGTGTCGATGACGGCGCGCATCGAGGCCGGTATCTACGGGCCGGCGCTTGAGGAACAGTTGCAGGCGCATGGCGTGACGCTCGGCCATTATCCGCAGAGCTTCGAATATTCGACGCTGGGCGGCTGGATCGCGGCGCGCGGCGCGGGGCAGCAATCCAACCGCTACGGCAAGGCCGAGAAATGGCTGGTCTCGGCGAAGCTCGCGACGCCGAAAGGTTTCTGGACGACCGAGGCGACGCCCGCCTCCGCCGCCGGCCCGAACCTCAACCAGCTGGTCGCGGGTTCGGAAGGCACGCTCGGCGTCATCTGCGAGGCGACGGTGAAAATCCATGACCTGCCGGAGCGCAAGGATTATCGCGGCTATCTGTTCAAGAATTTCGCCGCCGGTGTCGAGGCGGCGCGGCGCATCAACCACGCCGAAATTCCGGTCGCAATGGTGCGCCTGTCGGACGCGCCCGAAACCTATTTCTTCCAGACTTTTTCCGCGACGGGCTCGGGCGGACTGAAGGCCAAGCTGCAACGCGCCTATCTGAAAATGAAGGGCTTCGACGACGCACCCTGCCTGATGCTGATCGGCCATGAAGGCGAGAAGGACACGGTGATCTGGGCGCAGGAGCAGACCGAAGCGATCTGCAAACGGCTCGGCGCGCTGGCGCTGGGCACCGGGCCCGGCAAGCGCTGGTTTCACGGCCGCTTCAACGGTCCGGCGATCCGCGACCCGATGATGGATCGCGGCATCGGCGTCGACACGCTCGAAACCTCGACGCGCTGGTCGAACATTGCCAATCTGCACGAGAAGGTCGTGGCCGCCATCGACGGCGCGATGAGCGCCAACATGCCCGAGCAACATGCGCGCGGCATTGTGATGGCGCATGTCAGCCATTCCTATCCCGACGGATCGAGCCTCTATTTCACCTTCATCTTCCCGCGCCAGCTCGACCGCGAAATCGCGCAATGGCAGGCGATCAAGCGCGCCGCCTCCGACGCGATCCTGATGAACGGCGGCACGATCAGCCATCATCACGGCGTCGGCACCGACCATGTGCCGTGGCTGGCGGAGGAAAAAGGCGAGATCGGTATGTCGCTGCTGAAAGCGACGAAGCGCGAGATGGACCCGAAAGGCGTGATGAATCCGGGAAAGCTGTTCGCCTAGTCTCCCGCCACAATCTCGCGCGCCAGAACCAGCGCCTCGTCGATGCCGGGGACGAGCCTGACCAGCGGATCGGCGGTGACGCCCATCTTGCGCAGGATGAGACGCGGCTGCTTCTGGAGGCCGGTAATCAGCACGGCCGTGCCGTGACGGCGGCAACGCGCGATCAGCGTATCGATGGCGGACGCGCCCGAGGCATCGATCATCGGCACGGCGCGCATCCGGAGGATCAGCACGCGCGGCGGCGCGCCGATGCGGTCGAGCGTTTCGCCGAGCCGCATCGCGACACCGAAAAAGAACGGCCCCCGGATGACGCTGGAGACGACGCCCGGCGGCAGCTCATGTTCCTCGACCGGGCGCTGGAGATGCGGCGCGTCGTCGGCAACATCCTCGTCGATGACCTTGAGATCGGCCTGCACCTCGACCGCCTCGGACATGCGGTGCATGAAAAGAACGGCCGCAAGCACGACGCCGACCTGGATCGCAACCGTCAGATCGACCGCAACGGTGAGCGCGAAAGTGATGAGCAACACGGCGCGGTCGCCGGCCGGCGCCTTCATCAAATGGCGGAACTTGTCGATTTCGCTCATGTTCCAGGCGACCACCAGCAGCACGGCGGCGAGCGCCGCCAGCGGGACGAAACCGGTGAGCGGCCAGAGGAAAAGCATGAAGGCCAGAATGAAAACCGCATGCAACATGCCGGCAACGGGCCCGCGCGCGCCGGCGCGGATGTTGGTGGCGGTGCGCGCGATGGCGCCGGTCGCCGGCAGACCGCCGATGCCGGCCGAGGCGCAATTGGCGATGCCCTGCGCGATGAGCTCGCAATTGGAGCGGTGACGCCGCCCGGTCATGCTGTCGGCGACCATGGCCGACAGGAGCGACTCGACACCGGCCAGAAAGGCGATGGTGAAGGCGCTCGGGAATAGCGTGACGATCCGCTCCATCGTCACATGCGGGAAATCGGGCAGCGCGAAGCTGGGTTCGAGCCCGGCAAACCGCGATCCGATCGTGTCGGTCTCGATACCGAGCGACGCGACGGCGGCGGCGGCGACCACAACCGCGATCAGGAAGGCCGGCCATTCGGGACGATAGCGCCGCACCAGCAGAATGATGGCGAGCGCACCGAGCGCCACCGCAAGCGTCGGCGCCGCGACGCCCGGCAGCGCCGCGCCGAGCGCCATGACCTTCTCGAAAAACTCGGCCGGCTCGTGGTCGAGCGACAGCCCCAGGAAATCCTTCACCTGGCTCACCGCGATGATGACCGCGATGCCGGCGGTGAAGCCGGTGACGACCGGCTGCGGCACATATTTGATGAAGGCGCCGACGCGCAGCAGCCCCGCGCCGACCAGCATGATTCCGGCCATCGCGGTCGCGATGACAAGGCCGTCATAGCCGTGGATCGCGATGACGTTGAAGACGACGACGACGAAGGCGCCGGTCGGCCCGCCGATCTGGTAGCGGCTGCCGCCAAGCGCCGAAATCAGGAAGCCGGCGACGACCGCGGTGATGAGGCCCTTGTCGGGCGTCGTGCCGCTGGCGATGGCAAGCGCCATGGCGAGCGGCAGCGCGACGATGGCGACCGTCAGACCGGCGATGAAATCGGCGCGGAAGGCCGCAAAGCCGTAGCCCTCGCGAAGCACGGTGACGAGCTTCGGGACGAGAAGCGACGAGGATGGCGGCGGCGCGGGCGCCCGCTGCGACATGACGATGTCTCCGGGTCTTCGGCCGGGCGGCGGAAGGCCCCGATGCGCGTCGGCCTCAGGCGGCGCCGTCGACGAGACGGCGGAGTTCGGCCTTGGCTATTTTCTCGAGCGTGGAGCGCGGGAACGAGTCGACAATCCGAATTTCGCGCGGGCGCTTGAAATCCGCAAGGCCCTTCTCGCAGGCCGCCATGACCTGCGCCTGAAGGTCGCGGGGCGCCGCCGCCTCGCCGCCCGGCACCAGCAGGAAGGCAACCGGCACTTCATCGAGCATCGGATCGCGTTTGGCGACGACGGCGCATTCCTGGATGCCCGGCACCGTCATCACCACACGTTCGATCTCGGAGGCCGCGACGTTCTCGCCGCCGACCTTCAGCATGTCCTTGTCGCGGTCGGCGAAGGAGATGAAACCGTCCTCGCCCAGCGTCACGCGGTCGCCGGTGATGAAATAGCCTTGTTCGTCGAAACTCTTCGCGGTCGCTTCCGGGTTGTTCAGATATTCGGCGAAGAGCGACAGGCCCGGCACGCCGCGCACCAGCAGCTCGCCGGTTTCGCCGGGGTCGACCGGCGTTCCGTCCTCGCGCAGGATCGCGATTTCGTAGGAAGTCGCCGGCTTGCCGATCGACATTGGACGATTGGGCAGATGCACGTCGCCGACAATGCCGTGGGTGATCGTTTCGGTCATGCCCCACCAGCCGATCGTCTTGACGCCGAAATGCACATCGGTCGGTGGCGCCGAAATGCCGTTGCCCCAAATCCGGTAGCTGTGCGACTTCGGCTTTTCCTGTCCCATCAGCGCGCGCACGCAGAACGGCACCATCGAGGTCCATGTACAGCCATGTTTCGCCGAAACGCGCCAGAAACGCGACGCCGAAAAGCGCGGCTGCAACACCACCGTCGCGCCGACCCAGAGCGCAGCCAGCACCGAATAGGACTGCGCATTGGTGTGGAAGAGCGGCAGATAGGTGAGATGCACGTCGGACGGACGGAGGTCTTCATGCATCGCACAGAGCTTGGCGCCCCAGAGCGCATTGGCATGCGTCCAGACAACGCCCTTGGGCCGCGAGGTCGTGCCCGACGTGTACTGAACGCCGACCGGCAGCATCGGATCGGGCGCGCGAAGCGGTGCATCGGCGGGATCGCCGTAAAGCGCGGCGAAGCTTTCGGACTTCGGCGGACGGTTCGCATCCTTCGGCGCCGCGCCATTATCGGTCACGGTGACGGCAAGCCATTTGATGTTCTTGCAGGACGACGCCACAAGCGAAGCGAAACCCGGCTGCGTGATCGCGCCGACAACGGCCGCGTGCTCGCTGAAATAAATCAGATCGTCGGCGACCGAGCGCGCATTGGTAGTGACGGCGACCGCGCCGAGATGGGCGCAGGCATACCAGGCGATCAGGCTTTCGGGACAATTGTCGAGATGGATCAGCACACGCTCGCCGGCTTTGACGCCGCGCGCCTTGAGCCCGGCGGCCACTGCCTGCACCTCATGCGCAAAGGCGCGATAGCTCCAGGTCTTGGCCTCGCCCTCGAAGGGCTCCCAGATCAGGAAGGGATGCGCGCCCCGCGCCGCGACATGCACCGCAAGCAGATGCGGCACGTCGAAATTCGAGAACGGATGAATGAGTGGCGCGCGCAATGCCGGCATGATCGTCTCCCCCCCGCGTCAGGCCAGCGCTTCCTTCAACGCCTTGGCCGCCGCCTTCACCGCGTCGCGCGCGACGTCGAGCGCGCCCTGCAGGTTGAAGAAGCCGTGGATCATGCCTTCGTAGTTGACATATTCGACGGCGACGCCCGCCTTCTTCAGCGCCTCGGCATAGGCCTTGCCCTCGTCGCGCAGCACGTCGAAGCCGGCGGTGACGACATAGGCCGGCGGCAACCCGGCAAGCGAGGCGGCGCGCAACGGCGAATGACGCGCATCCTCCGCCTCCGCGCCGGCGCTTGTGACGTAGTGGTTCCAGAACCAGTCCATGCCCTCGGCTTCGAGAAAATATCCTTCCGCGAAATCCTTGTAGGATTTCGTGCCGCGCGGTGCGTCGGTCACTGGATAGATCAGAAGCTGGAAGGCAATGTGCGGGCCCTTGTCGGCTTTCGCCTGCAACGCGATGGCGGCGGCGAGATTGCCGCCGGCGCTGTCGCCCGCGACCGCGATACGGTTGGGATCGATGCCGATTTCGGAGGCGTTCTTCTCCACCCATTTCACGGCGGCCAGGCAATCGTCGAAGGCGGCGGGAAAGGGATGTTCCGGCGCAAGGCGGTAATCGACCGCGATCACCTTGCAACCCGCCTCGTTGGCAAGTGTACGGCACAGCGCGTCATGCGTGTCGAGATCGCCGATCACCCAGCCGCCGCCATGGAAGTAAACCAGCGCCGGCACCGTGCCGCCGGCCGCAACAGGCGTGTAGATGCGGACGGGAATGTCGCCTTCAGGTCCGGGGATCGCGCGGTCTTCGACCTTGCCGATGGCGACGCCCTGCAGGTCCATCGCCTGCGCCATCGCGCGATACATTTCGCGGCCCTGCGCGGGCGGCAGGTCGATCAGGCGCGGCGCATCCGGATCGGCGGCCAGCGCATCGAGGATCGCTTTCGCCTGTGGATCGAGTGACATGAGAACGGGCCCCCTGTTGAATTCAAGAGGCCCGTTTTAACCGGCGCGGCGTCCGCGCGCCAAGCGGCAAGTTTGTCAGTGCAGGATATGGCCCTCGCGGCTCATCCGGCCCTCGACCATGTCCTCGACGACCCGACGCAGCGTCCGCCACGCGTCCGCCCGCATCTTCTCGCCGATTTCCTCGAGTTCCTCGACCGCCGTGTCGGCATAGGCAAGCGCCTTGCGGCCATGCGTGTCGACCATATAGGCGGCGAGCAGGTTGATTTCGTGGTCGGTAATCATCGGGGAACTCCGGTTGGGCTTGAAGCGATTGCCAAACGGATTGCAACCCGCGGGCCAGCCGAAGCCGGCCCGGATTTCCTTTCATTTCAAGGTGTTAGCGGTGGGACGCCGCGCGCGCCCCGGCAGGGCTTGCCGCGCCGGTTAAGGAATCGGGAGGATTCTGCCGGTTCAGCCCGAAAAACCGCCTTCGTCGAGGAAGCTCTGCTCCTCCGGCGTGGTGCGGCGGCCGAGCACGGCATTGCGATGCGGGAAGCGGCCGAAGCGGCGGATGATGTCGGCATGTTCGACGGCGTGGCGCATGGTGTCGGGATCGTCGAGACGTTCGGCGAAATAGACGAGGCCGCGCTCCTGCGCCGCGAGGTCTTCCGAATGCATGTAGGGCATGTAGAACCATTTGCGCGCCGTCTGCGGCGTCTCGACGTCGAAGCGGCGGCGCACGCACTCGTCGGCCAGCGCCAGCGCTTTTGCGTCCTGCGCGAAGGCGCGGTGGTCGTTACGCCAGAGATTGCGCGAGAACTGGTCGAGCACCAGGATCAGCGCCAGCGCGCCGCGCGGCTCGTCCGCCCAGCCGTCATGCCTGCCGGCAACCGCCTCGCCATGCAGCGCACCGAACGAACGGCGGATATCGGCATCGAAGGCATCGCTCTTCGTGAACCATTTTTCCGGCCCGGCGGCGAACCAGAAATCGAGCACATCGCGCGGGCGGACGTTCTCCGCCATCAGACGACGATCACGTCTTCGGGCGCGGGCTCGGCATAGAGCCGCTCGACGAGAGGCGCGCGGCGCGATGCCGTGGCCGCCTGATTGACATAGCCCTTGTCGGTGATTTCGTGACCGTCGATTGAGGGCGGCTCCAGCATCAGGTGAATGCGCGCGATGCGCGTCGAGGAACCGCCGCCCGCCTTGTTGTGGCGCGCCAGCGCCTCGCGCAGATGCGCGGCAACCTTCGGATGCGCGATCGCTTCTTCCGGCGCGGCGTCGTCGGCGAGCCCCGCAATCTTGCGCGCCGCCGCGACGTTCGGCCAGGCGAGCAGCGCAATGTAAGGTTTGTCGAGGCCGCAGACGACCGCGTCCTGTATGAGCGGCGTACAGGCGGCGACCGCGTCGGCGCGGAGCGTGCCGGTCGAGACCCAGGTGCCGGAGGAAAGCTTGAAATCCTCCGTCACGCGGCCGTCGAACACGAGGCCGAGCTCGGGCTTGCTCTCGTCGAGGAATTTCGCCGCATCGCCGAGGCTGTAGAAACCTTCTTCGTCGAAAACTTCCGCGGTCTTTTTCGGATCGTTGAGATAGCCCGGCGTCACCGTCGGGCCCTTGACGCGCACTTCGAGCTTGGCGCCGTTCGGCACCAGCTTCAGCGTGATGCCCGGCACCGGCAGGCCAACAAGGCCGACGCGCTCCGTCACCCAGTGAACGACGGTGATGCCTTGCGTCTCGGTCGCGCCGTACATCGTGGTCAGCGGAATGCGGAACCCGGTCTCGGCGACAGCGAGCGCCTGCATCCGGTCGTAGATGTCGCTCGACAGCGTCGCACCGCCATAGCCCATATATTCGAGATTGCGGAAGAAATTGGCGCGCAAAGTCGGGTCGCGCTCCATCGCGTCGGCAAGCATCGCGAAAGCGACCGGTGCCGAGCCGAAGACGCGGGGCGACACGTCGCGCAGATTGGCGATGGTCTGGTCGAACATGCCGGGGATCGGCTTGCCGGCATCGAGATAGACCGTGCCGCCGGCATTCATGTTGCCGTTGAAGCCGATATTGCCGGCCGAGATGTGATTCCACGGCATCCATTCGAGGCTTTGCGGAACTTCGTCCGGGTCCGGCGCTTCGCTGCGCAATGCCTCGCCGGCGGCGATCTGCGCCATCATCATGCGATGCGTCTGGATGACGCCTTTCGGCATGCCGGTCGAACCGGAGGTGAAGAGATATTTCGCCACCGTGTCGTGGCCGATCTTTTCCATCGATGCGGCAACGGCATTGCTGACCGGCATCGCGACGAGATCGTCGAAGGATGTGGCGCCCGCGACGCTGCCGGTGCAGGTGACGATCTCGGCGCCTTCGCCGACCGCCGCGATGGCCTTGCCATAGAGATCGCCGTGATCGGCAAAGATCATCTTCGGCTTCGTCAGCCCAACGACATGGCGCAGCTTCGAGAAATCCGAACTCATCAGCGAATAGGGAACGCTGACCGGCGCGACCGGCACGCCCGCCTTCATGGCGCCGAGCGCCATCACCGCATGGGCGATCGAATTGCTCGAAAGCACCATCAGCGGCGTGTCGGCATTCATGCCGCGCGCCAGCAGCGCACTTGCCACCGCATTGGCCTTCACATTGGCCTCGCCATAGCCGATGAAACGCCAGGCGCCATCCGGTCCGCGCTCGCCAATGAAACGGCGCTGCGGATGCATCGCGGCGCGTTCCTCGAGAATGTGGACGACGCTGCGCTTCATTTCGCCGAGCGGATAGTCGGACGAAATATAGAAAGTGCCGTCGCTCTCGCGGCGGACGGAGATTTTCGGCGGCTTCTGCTTCAGCGGCTTGAACGGCGCCGGCGCGTCTTGTTCGGCAAGGCTCATGGTCGCTCTCCCGTCGAATATGAATATCGTGCCGGTGCCCGCGCCGGTCAGTTGACCATGCGCGTGCGACCTTCCCAGTAAGGCGCGCGCAGCTCGCGCCGCAGGATCTTGCCCGACGGGTTGCGCGGCAGCGCCTCGATGAAGTCGACCGATTTCGGCACCTTGTAGCTGGCGATACGCGTCTTGGCGAAGGCAATGACATCTTCGGCCGACGCCTTCTGGCCGGGCTTCAGCACCACGATGGCCTTGACCGCCTCGCCCCATTTCTCGTCCGGCACGCCGATGACGGCGGCGTCCGCGATCGCCTCATGGCCGAACAGCGCATTCTCGACCTCGGCCGGATAGATGTTCTCGCCGCCCGAAACGATCATGTCCTTCACCCGGTCATGGATGAAGAGATAACCCTCCGTGTCGAAAAAGCCGGCATCGCCCGTATAGAACCATCCGTCGCGGATGGCGTCTTTCGTGGCGTCGGGCCGGTTCCAGTAGCCCTTCATGATCGAGGCGCCGCGAATGACGATCTCGCCGACATCGCCGACGGGCACGCTTTCGCCCTTGTCGTCGACAACGCGCACATCCATGCCCGGATTCGGCACGCCGCAGGAGCGCAGCTTGCCGCGCGCCGGATCATGCGCTTCCGGCGGCAGGTTGGTCGCGCCGCCCGCCGTTTCGGTGAGGCCGTAGACCTGCACGAAATCGGCGCCCTTGAAGGTTTCCTGCGCCCGCCGAAGCACGTCCTCGGCAATCGGCGAAGCGCCATAGATGATCTGGCGGACCGACGACACATCGGTCGTGCCCATGTTCGGCTGCTGGAGCAGGAACAGGATCACCGCCGGCACCATGAAGGCGATGTTGATTTTCTCGCTTTCGATCAGCTTCAGGATCGCCTGCGGATCGACATCCTTGAGAATGATGTTCTTGCAGCCGTGGATATTGCCGATCAGGCCGATATTGACGCCGGCGACGTGGAACAGCGGCATGCAGACCAGCGCCACTTCGCCCTGGCCCCAATTGGCCCAGCCGGCCTTCTCGCCCTGATCGAAAATCGAGAGATAATTGGCATTGGTCAGCTGCACACCCTTCGGGTGCCCGGTCGTGCCGCTGGTATAGAGCTGGATCACATCGTCGTCGGCGTCAGCCGGCAGCATCGGATCGGCATCGCTGGCCGCGTTGCGCCAGTCGTCGAACGAGGTCCAGTCGTTGCGGCCGCCATCGAGCGCCACGACCTTGCGCACGGTCGGACATTCCGGCAGCACCTTCTCGACCATGTCGTAGAATTCCGCGCCGACGAAAAGGATCTCGGTGCGGCTGTCGTTCAGCACATAGACAACCTCGGGCGCGGCCAGCCGCCAGTTGACGCCGACCACGACGGCCTTGGCCTTGAAGGCGCCGTAGAGCATTTCGAAATAGCGGTCCGACCCCTTGCCCATGAAGCCGATGCGCGCATCGGGCTTGCAGCCATCTGCGATCAGCGCCTGTGCGACCTGGCTGGCGCGGCGGTCGAGCTCGCCATAGCCGGTCTCCCGGCCTTCGAAGACCTGCGCGATGCTGTCGGGCGCCGCCGCAGCCCAGACGCGGGTAATGTCCGCGACCGAACGCACCTGTGCCGTGTTCGCCATGCTGAAACTCCTCCCCTTGATCCCTGGCCTGGCGTCAGCTCTTCGCCCGCCGGCACTTGTTGGGCGCGAGTTTACCTACCCCGCCGGACGGGGCAAGCAAAGCCGGCACGCCCTTTCATGCGGCCGGAAGTCCTCTTGCCGCTGGACGCAGGGGCGCCGCCGGTTAGACTGACCGCAACAAGAACATCAATTTTCCGGGAGGAACGACAGACGATGGCCCGCATCCCCTATTTCGATCCGGCCAAGGCCGAAGGCCGCGCCAAGGCGGTCTACGAGAAGCTGCCCAACCTCAACATTTTCCGCATGCTCGGCCATTCGGGCGACATGATCGACGGCTTCATCAAGCTCGGAAATGCAATCCTGATCCACAGCGAACTCGATCCGGTCTTGCGGGAAATCGCCATTGTGCGCACCGGCGTTCTGCGCGGCTCGAAATACGAGGTCTATCAGCACGAGGCGATCTCGCGGAAGCTTGGCATGTCCGAGGAACTCATCAAGGCGATCCACGAAGGGCCGGAGGCACGGGTCTTCGACGAGACGCAACGCCAGGTGATGCGCTTCACCGACGATGTGGTGAAGAACACCCGCGCTTCCGACGCAACCTTCAATCCGCTGGCCGAAAAACTCGGCCACAAGCAATTGCAGGAGCTGGTCGTGACCATCGGCTTCTACACGCTTGTCTCGAACTTCCTCGAGACCTTCGATGTCGATATCGAGGATGCGGGGCATAAATCGGGCGTCAAGCTGCCGGGCATGCAGGACTGACCATGGCCCGCATTCCCTATCCCGATCCGGCGACGCTCGCGCCCGAGGCGCGCGCCCTGCGCGAAAGCCTGCCGCAACTCAACATTTTCAAAATGATTTCCGGCAGCGGCCCCTCGTTCCTGCCCTTCATGGCGCTGGTCAACGCCTATCTCAATGACGGGCTGCTCGATACCGAACTGCGCGAACTGGTGATCCTGCGGGTCGGCCATCTCTGCGGCTCGGCCTATGAACAGCACCAGCACCGCCGCGTCTCGCGCATGATCGGCATGTCGGAGGCGCGCATCGACGCGGCGGCGGGCGCGCTGCCCTCGCCGCATCTGAACGACACGGAAAATGCCGTGCTCGCCTTCACCGACGACCAGGTGGCGAACGTCAAGGCCGACGCGAAGCTCTTCGCCGCCGCGCATGCGGCGCTCGGCGACGCCGCGATGCAGGAACTCGTCATCATCATCGGCATCTATCTTCTCGTCTGCCGCTACCTCGAAACCTTCGAGATCGAACTTGAGGAAAAGGACATCGAGACGAGCGGCCTCGATGAAATCAGGCGGAGCATGAAGAACAATGGCTGACGGTGGATTCGTACAGGCGCTGCCGCCCGAATCGACCGGCGAGGCGCCGGGCCGAGGGCGGCTGAAGGGCCGGCGCATTCTGGTCGTCGGCGGCGGCCAGCGCGTGCTCGACGCGGCGACCGACCCCGTCGGCAACGGCCGCGCCATGTCGATCCTCTTTGCCCGCGAAGGCGCCAGCGTTGCGGTTGCCGATATGAACAAGGCGTCCGCCGACGAAACGGCGGCAAAGATCGCGGCGGAGGGCGGCAAGGCAAGCGCCATCGTGGCCGATATTTCAAAGCCGGACGACATTCCGCGCATGATCGCGGAAGCCGAAAAGGCGTTGGGAGGTCTTGACGGCCTCGTGCTCAATGTCGGCATCGGCGTCGGCGGCCTCGGCCTCGAAGGCGCAACGCCGGAAGACTGGGACAAGGTGCTGGGCGTCAACCTGCGCGGGCCGATGCTCTGTTGCAAGGCGGCGTTGCCGCGGCTGGCCGACGGCTCGCCGGTCGTTTTCATTTCGTCGATCGCGGGGCTCATCGCCGGATCGCGCCTGCCGGCCTATGACGCCTCGAAGGCAGCACTTGGCGGGCTGATGCGTCATGTCGCGCTTGAAGGTTCGCGGCGCGGCATCAGGGCCAACATTGTCGCGCCGGGTCTGGTCGACACACCGCTTGGAAGGCTGGCAATGCAGGGCCGCCCATCGCGCGGCCGGACGCCCGTGCCCTTCGGACGGCAGGCGACCGGCTGGGAAATCGCCAACGCGGCGCTCTTCCTCGTCTCCGACGAAAGCGTCTACATCACCGCGCAGACGCTCGCCGTCGACAGCGGCCTCACCGGCATTTCTTAGGGAGCAGGAACATGGGTCTCGGACTGAGCCGCTTTCAATACACCAGGGGCCTGCACGATCTCGGCAATGGCGGCTACGCATGGCTGCAGCCGGATGGCGGCTGGGGCTGGTCGAATGCCGGTTTGATCGTCGATAGCGGCGAGAGCTTTCTGGTCGACACGCTGTTCGACGTGCCGCTGACGCGCGACATGCTCGCCGCGATGCGCAAGGCCGAGCCGAAGGCAGCAGCGAAGATAAACACCGTCGTCAACACCCATCACAATGGCGACCACTGCAACGGCAATGAATGCTGCGCCGGCGCCGAGATCATCGCCCACAAGCTCGCCGTCGAAGCCATGCGCCACGAGCCGCCGGCGCTGCTGGCCGGTTTCCTCGACATGGCACCCGGCCTCGGCGACCTCGGAAAATACGTGACGCAATGTTTCGGCGCCTTCGACTTCAAGGGCGTGACGCAGACCTTGCCGACAACGACCTTCGAAACCGAGTTGACGCGCCATGTCGGCTCGAAGGAAATCCGCATCATGCATGTCGGCCCCGCGCACACGCCGGGCGATGCGCTGGTCTATGTGCCGGCCGACAGAACGGTTTTCACCGGCGATATTCTCTTCATCGAAGGCCACCCGATCATGTGGGAAGGCCCGGTCTCGAACTGGATCGCGGCCTGCGACAAAATTCTGGCAATGGATGTGGAAACCGTCGTACCGGGCCACGGGCCGATCACCGGCAAGAACGGCGTCAAGGCGGTGCGCGAC
Organism: Parvibaculum sp.; assembly: GCF_019635935.1. Classification (NCBI taxonomy): domain Bacteria; kingdom Pseudomonadati; phylum Pseudomonadota; class Alphaproteobacteria; order Hyphomicrobiales; family Parvibaculaceae; genus Parvibaculum; species Parvibaculum sp. The sequence goes on from NZ_JAHBYN010000001.1 coordinate 1,649,029, forward strand.
TATCTGGTCTATGTGCGCGACGAGGCGAAGAAACGTCACGACGCCGGAATGACGACGCTGGAGGCGGCACTCGACATCGACATGACCGATTACGACAGCTGGGGCGACGGCGAACGCATCGTCGTCAACGTCGCGACGCTCTACAAGGAATTCAACGGCGACCAAACGCCCAACGACGCGGTGACGCTGTTCGGCCAGATGACCGAAGTCGCGAAGAAGAAAGGCATCCTGAGAAGCTGACCGGATACGTCGCTTTGACGTTGCGTCACGTCACGCAGGCGTGATCTTCCGCCCGTGGACAGCACCCGACGGCGCGCCGATGATCGCGCAAACGGAACGGGGGACCCGCCATGCCGACACTCTACGAACATCCGCTTTCGCCCTATGCGCAGAAAGTGAAAATCTCGGCGCGCGAGAAGGGCGTCGAGCTGACGCTGAAGACACCGGACGGCATTGGTGCAGGAACCTCACAAGGCGAGTTCGTTGCCGCCAATCCGCGCGCCGAGGTGCCGGCGCTGATTGACGGCGACGTGCGGGTTTTCGATTCGACGATCATCCTCGAATATCTCGAGGACAAGTACCCGGCACCGCCAATGCTGCCGGCCGCGCCGGCCGCGCGCGCCAAGGTCCGCATGATCGAAGATGTTTGCGACACGCATTACGAGGCGATCAATTGGGGCCTCGGCGAAATTGCCTACTTTCGCCGCGCGTCAGGCGCGAAGGCCGCCGAGATTCAGGCCCGCGCCGCCGAACAGACGGCGCGCATCCACACCTGGCTGACGCGCCAGCTCGGGCAAGCCGACTGGCTCAATGGCGACAGCTTCGGCTGGGGCGACCTCGCGGTCGTGCCCTATGTTAACGGCTCGGCCGGTTTCGGCAACGCACCCGACGAAGGCTCGGCCCTCGGTCGCTGGCTCACCCGCGTCAATGCGAGGCCAAGCGTCGCGCAGACGGCGAAGGAAGCCCGCGACAGCATCGCCGCCATGGCACAGGTCGCGAATGTGCTGGAACAAGGCCTCTTCAAGCGCGAATATCGCGACCACCGTCTTGAATGGATGATGAAGACCGGCGGCGTCGAAATCGTTCTCGACGGCCTGAAGAAAGACAACATCCGCTTCAGTCACGACTTCGAATAGGAACGCCCATGTCCGCCGACGCATCTTCCATCATTCTGCATCAGTACGACATCTCGCCCTTCTCGGAGAAGGTGCGCGTGGTCTTCGGCATCAAGGGCCTCGACTGGTTTGCCTGCGACGAGCCCGTCATCATGCCGAAGCCCGAACTCGTGGCGCTGACCGGCGGCTACCGGAAAATTCCGGTCATGCAGATCGGCGCCGACATTTATTGCGACACGCAGATCATCATACGCGAGCTCGAACGCCGCTTCCCGAAGCCGTCGATCTTCACCGGTGGCGACAAGGGCCTCGGCTGGGGCATGGGGCTGTGGACCGACCGCAGCTTTTTCATGGCGGCTGTCGCCGTCATTTTCGGCAATGCGCCGGACGCGATGGGCGAGGATTTCAAGGCCGACCGCACCAAGCTGATGGGACGCCCCTTCGACACGGAAGCGATGAAAGCGGGCGCACCGCTGATGGCCGAACAATTGCGCGCCAATTTCGGCTGGCTTGAGGAGCAACTGGCGGATGGCCGAAAATTCCTGATGGGCGAGGCACCGGGCATCGCCGATGCCAATGCCTATTACAATCTGGCCTTCATCCGCTGGATCGTGCCGGCCGCGATGAAGAGTGCCGAGGCGATGCCGCATCTCGCCGCCTGGGAGAAACGTGTGACCGCAATCGGCCATGGAAACCGGCAGGAAATTTCGCGCGACGCCGCGCTCGATATCGCGAAGTCCGCTACCTCCATCGAAGTCGTGAAGGCCGATCCGGGCGAACCCAATGGTCTGAAGCCCGGCGACAAGGTGACCGTCATGGCCGACGATTACGGCCGCGACCCGATTGCGGGCGAGCTTGTTTCGTCCTCGGCGCAGCATATCGCCTTGAAGCGCAGCGATCCGCGCGTCGGCGACGTGGTGGTGCATTTCCCGCGCGCGGGCTTCCTCGTCATGCGCAGCTGACATGACACCGGAACTCGGAACGATCGAAGGTTTCTACGGGCGGCCATGGACGGCTGAAGAGCGGGCCGCGAACATTGCCTTTCTCGCGGAGCACGGATACGGGTTTTACCTCTACGCGCCGAAAGCCGACACTTTCCTGCGCCGCCGCTGGGCCGAGCCGCACCCGAAGGAAATGGCCGACGATCTCGCGCGCCTTGCCGCGCAATGCCGCGACGCGGGCGTCCGCTTCGGCGTCGGATTGAGCCCCTATGAGCTTTATCTGAATTTCGACGCCGCCGCCCGCGAGGCGCTGGCTGAAAAGCTCGCTTTCCTCGATGCGATCGGATGCGTCGACCTCGCAATCCTGTTCGACGACATGCGCGGCGACATCGAGGGTCTTGCCGACAAGCAGATCGAAATTGTCGACTGGATTGCCGCGCGCACCGGCGCAAGCCGCCTCATCACATGCCCGAGCTACTACACCGACGACCCGATCCTCGATCGCGTCTTCGGCGCCCGTCCGCCCGGCTATCTCGAAGCCTTGGGTGCGCGGCTCGATCCGGCCATTGAAGTTTTCTGGACAGGCCCGCGCGTCTGCTCGAAGGAACTTCCCGTGGATCATCTGGCGCGCACCGCCGACACGCTGCGCCGCAAGCCCTTCATTTGGGACAACTATCCGGTGAACGACGGCCAGCGCATGTCGCCCTTCCTGCACCTGCGCGCCTTCACCGGCCGCGTGCGCGAGATCGGTGACAAGATCGCGGCGCATGGCGTCAATCCGGCGTCGCAAGCAATGCTGAGCCGCATTCCGATGCTGACGCTCGAAATGCTCTACCGGGATGCCGCCTATGATCCCGTCAATGCTTTCCGCGCCGCCGCCGAGGAAATCTGCGGACCGGCGCTCGCGCAGATGATCGGCGAAGACCTCGCGGCCTTTCAGGATCGCGGCCTGAATGAAATGACGGACAAGGAAAAGGCGGCGCTGCGTTCCCGCTACGCCGCCTTCGATCATCCTTGCGCCCGCGAAATCGCCCTCTGGCTCGAGGGCCACTGGCGCATCACCGACGAAATCGTCCAGACCCAGTGACGGTCAGCGGGCCGTCATGCCCCCGTCGATGACCAGTTCCGAACCCGTCATGTAGCGCGACTCGTCGGACGCCAGATACACGATACCGGCGGCAATGTCGGCCGGCACACCGGCATAGCCGAGCGGCGTGGTGGCGGCAATTGCATTGGGATCGATTGCGTTGGCGCCCTCGGCGATCGGCAGCACGCTGGACGCGATCGCATCGGTGCCGCCCGGCGTCATCTTCTGCCAGATTGCCGTTTCGATAATGCCCGGATGCACTGAATTGACGCGGACATTCATCTGTCCTTGCGCGCATTCGAGCGCCACCGCCTTGGTGAAGAGCCGGACGGCGCCCTTGGTCGCGCAATAGCCCGCAAGCCCCGGCGCGCCCTGAAGCCCGGCGACCGACGAAATGTTGATGACCGAGCCGCCGCCCGACGCCGCGATCAGCGGGATGGCGTGTTTGACGCCGAAGAACACGCCATCGACATTGATCGACTGCTGGCGCGTCCATTCCTCGTAGGACATTTCGAAGATCGAGGCGCCGATGGCGATGCCGGCATTGTTGACGAGGATGTGAAGCCCGCCGAATTCGGCTTTGACGGCGGCCACGATTTCCGCCCAGCGCGCTTCGCTGGTGACATCGTGCTTGTGGGCCGAGGCCGTGCCGCCGGCCTTGCCGATCAGCGCCGCCGTCTCCTTCAAGCCCGCCTCGTCGACATCGGTGACGACGAGTTTCGCGCCCTCCGCCGCCAGCGCCAGCGCCGCGCCCCGGCCGATACCGCTCGCCGCGCCCGTTACCAGCGCCACCTTGCCGCTTACCCGTCCCATGTTTCGTCTCCCGGTTTTGCCTGTTTTGGCCGATACTCTTTCAGCGTTTGGATCAATGTTCTAGGGTATCCCCCCTAGCGCCGCAACGGCCCACCCCACCCCCTGCTTGCAGAAAAATGTACTGTGGTCTATTTTCTGCCGGACAGCGCGATGTAGAAAGCTGGAGGATGAAACCGTTGAAATCCGCCGAGATCGAAACGGAAGCGCCGCCCCGCCGCGCCGGCAAGAAGGAGCGGACGCGGCAGGAAATCTACCGGACAGCCATGCGCCTTTTCGGCGAGCATGGCTATGACGGCGTCACCATCGAGGACATTTGCGGCGGCGCCGGCATCGCCAAGGCGACGTTCTTTCTGCATTTCGCCAGCAAGGCCGCGCTGATCCATGCCTTCAACGACGAAATCACTGCCTCTCTGTCCGAAAAGCTGGCGACGCTGGACGGCACGGCCGAAGAACAGCTCAACTTCCTTTCGTCCGTCTTCGAGGAAGCCTGGCAGAACAACGCCGTCGTCATGCGCAAGATGCTGAACGAATATCTCGACCAGCCGGCAGCGCATCTCGTGACGTCGCAATTGAACGAAAGCGTCATCGACCTTGTGGCCGCGGTCTTGCGGCGCGGGCAAGCGCGCGGCGAATTCCGCCGGAACTTCACGCCGGAAGTCGGCGCCGCGGCCATCGTCGCGACATGGAGCGCGCTGACAGCCTGGTGGAGCGCCCATCCGGAAGCCGACACCTCGGCCTTCAATCGCGAATTTCTCGACATCGCGCTGAACGGCTTCAAGGTCAAGGCGACCGCAAAGACATAGAAATCGACAACAGGGAAACTTCAGGAAAAGGAAATCCAATGGCCGGCACAAAAATGCGCTTCGGCGCCTTCATCGCCCCCTTTCACCCGCTCGACGAAAATCCGACCCTCGCGCTCGAACGCGATATCGAACTCGTCCAGTGGATGGACAAGCTCGGCTACGACGAAGCCTGGATCGGCGAACATCATTCGGCCGGCTACGAGCTGATTGCGAGCCCGGAGCTCTTCATCGCAACGCTTGCCGAACGCACAAAGCACATCCGTCTCGGCACCGGCGTCTCCTCGCTCCCCTATCACCATCCGCTGATGCTGGCCGACCGCATCAACCAGCTCGACCACATCACGCGCGGACGCGTGATGTTCGGCGTCGGGCCGGGCGCGCTTCCCTCTGACGCTTTCATGATGGGCATCGAGGTCGCGAAGCAACGCGACATGATGGACGAGGCGCTCGACGTTCTGGTGCCGCTGTTGCGCGGTGAAACCGTGACGGCGAAGACGAGCTGGTTCGAACTCAACAACGCACGCCTGCAGATGACGCCCTACTCGCGCCCCGGCGTCGAGATCGCGGTCGCAAGCCAGGTTTCGCCGACGGGCGCCACGGCCGCCGGCAAGCACGGCGTTGGTTTGCTTTCGATCGGCGCGACATCCGCCGGCGGCTTCAACGCACTCGCCACCAACTGGGCGATCTGCGAAGACACGGCGAAAGACAACGGCAAGACGGTCGACCGCAATGCCTGGCGTCTCGTCGGCCCCGTCCACATCGCGGAAACACGCGAAAAGGCGCGCGAGAATGTCCGCTTCGGCCTCGAAAAGTGGCTCTACTATTTCCGCGAAGTGGCCGCCCTGCCGCTTGCGCCGACCGACGGGTCCGATCCTGTCGACGCACTGATCAATTCCGGCATGGCCGTCATCGGCACGCCGGACGATGCGATCGCGCAGATAGAACGCCTCAAGCAGCAGTCGGGCGGCTTCGGTTGCTTCATGCAGCTTGCCCACAACTGGGCCGACTTCGACAACACGAAGAAGTCCTACGAATTGATGGCGCGTTACGTCTTCCCGAAATTCCAGGAGACGAACGTCAACCGCGAAGCCTCGCTCGACTGGGCGCGCACCAACCGCGAGACCTTCATGGGCCAGGCAATGATGGCGGTCGGCAGCCGCGTCGCCCAGCACATCGAGAAAAAGGGCACCGAAAACATCCGCCCCGAAATCCTCGAAGCGATGGGCCTCGGCAAGAAGCCCGACGCCGCGCAGTAAAAGAAGCATACGCAAAAGCAAAGGGCGGCTCGCAAAGAGCCGCCCTTTTTCGTTTCCGGCGGTGAAATCTAAAGTCTCATTGCACCGGCGCAGATCTGTCCGTAAAGCCCCTGATCGACCGGGACATATTTCTTTTGCACCGGGCAATTGAAGTAAACCGGGTCGGGCACGACCGAGGGATCGAAACCTTCTTTCACCAGTTCGACCTTGCGGTGCTTGAACGTGCCGGTGATCTCGATTTCAGGCTGCAGCCGCACGAAAACCGGCACCGCATAATCCGGCAGTTCCTTCTGCATCTGGTCGCGGAAACGGTCGAGATCGAGCGAACCGTTCTCGGCAACGATCGAGGCCATGCCGGCGCGGCCATCGGCGCCGGGAACATGAACGCCGTAGACATTGGCTTCCTTGACGCCCGGAAAGACCGAAATCGCTTCGGCCACTTCCGACGTCGCAACGTTCTCACCCTTCCAGCGGAAAGTATCGCCGATACGATCGACGAAATAATAGTAGCCCCGCTTGTCCTGACGCAGCAGGTCGCCAGTGCGGAACCACTCGTCGCCCTTCTCGAAGACGTCGCGCAGGATTTTCTTTTCGGTCTCTTCCTTCTTGGCGTAACCGTCGAACCGGCCGGTCGGCTGGTCGGGATCGTTGCTGATCCGCCCCAGCGCCTCCCCGGCCTCGCCCGGCTCGGCCGCGATGCAGAACCCGTCCGGCCCACGCACTGGCTTCTCGTTTTCGATGTCGAACTTGACGATTTCGACATTGAACTTTTTCTTCGCCCAGCCCGGCACACGCCCGATGGCGCCCTGCGTGCCGTCGAAATTCATCAGCGCCACATTGCCTTCGGTCGCGCCGTAGAATTCCAGAATGTGCGGAATCTTGAAGCGCTTCTGGAAGGCCGGCCAGATTTCGGGGCGCAACCCGTTGCCGATCACCATGCGCAGCTTGTGCTTGGTTTCCTTCGGGTGCTTGTCGGTGTTGAGCAGGTAGCGGCAAAGCTCGCCGATATACTGGAACAACGTCGCGCCGTATTTATGCGTATCGTCCCAGAAATTCGTCGCCGAAAACTTCTGCCGGATGATGACGGAGCCGCCGACGGTCAACGTCGCGCCGACCGCACAAACGCCTCCCGCCGAGTGATAGAGCGGCAGAACCACATACATGCGGTCCTTCTCATTGGTGTTCGCCGCCGCCGCGAAGGCCGCCATCATCGTCATCAACCGCACATGCGGGATGCGCGCCGCCTTCGGGTTGCCCGTCGTGCCGCTGGTGTAGATGTAAAGCGCATCGTCTTCGGTCGTGAGACCCGCGCGGAAATCGCCCGGCAGCGCATCGCCCGACTGCTGTTCCAGCGCCGCGTCGAGATTGTTGGCACCCTGCACATTGCCGCCCGTCGCCCAGACCGCCATCGGCCGTTCGAGCTGATCGCTCGCCGTCGAATAATTCTCGGCAAGTTCGGCCCCGAGGATCAGATGATTGGCATTCGAGATGTTGAGGCAGTGGGCGAGCGGGCCCTTGGTGAGGTTGGTGTTGATCAAGGCCGCCGTCGCGCCCGCCTTGATGACGCCGAGCCAGGCGACGAGATATTCCGGCCTGTTCTCCATCATCAGCGCAACCACATCGCCGCGACCCAGACCTTGATCCTTGGCCCAGCGGGCATAGCGGTTGGCCGCCTCGTTGTATTCGCGGTAGGTGATCTTCCGGTCTTCGAAATAGATCGCGATATTGTTTGGCTTCGTCCGCGCCAGCTCCTCCGCCGTGTCGGCAAAGGTATGCGTCGTGTTCTCGCGAATTGTGGTTGCCTTTTTCAGCGTGCGGAGCGCCGCGCGCAGAAAGGTAATTTCGTTGCCGATCTGTTTGATCAGACCCATCCCCGTATCCCTCCGGTGCTGATAAAAGCCGCGTTCTTCTCGTTTTCTCTTTTATGCCCGTGGCCCCGCGCAACCGTCAAGAAAAGCCGGAGTTTTAGCGGTAAAATTGGCGTTAGTGCCGGCGGGCCGCTCGAAACGGGGGTGACAGCACGGCATCGCGCGGCCATCATCCGGCCGCCTGTCAAAGCCCTTCGGAGACGGACCCGGAATGGAAGAAAGCCGCGAAGATGCAGGCGAAATCCTGCTCGATGTGATCGGTCAGCAATGCCCGCTGCCGGTGCTGCGCGCCCGCAAACGGCTGTTACGGCTGGCGCCCGGCGCTCTTCTGCGCGTCTTCGCCAGCGATCCGGTGGCGCGCATCGACATGCCGCATTTCTGCAGCGAAGCCGGCCACGAGCTCGTCGAAATGCGCGACCGCGGCACCTGGATCGAATTCCTGATCCGCCGCGGCGCGAATATCCATGAAGAAGATGCGGATTTGGCGGCAAAGCCGGTGCGAAGCCTCTAGGCGAAGAATTCGTCCGCCAGGATCGCGTAGAGATATTCGTCGCGCCATTCCCCCTGAATGAACCGGCTCCGGCGCAGCGCCCCCTCGCGCCGCATACCGAGCCGCTCCATCACACGCGCCGACGCCTTGTTGCGCTGGTCGCAGGTCGCATAGATGCGTTGCAGCCCGAGCTCGCGGAAGCCGGCCTCCATCAGCGCCTGTGCCGCCTCGGCCGCATAGCCCTGCCCCCAGTAGTCCGGATGCAGCGCATAGCCGAGATCCCCGGTACGGCGCTCCCAATCGGCGAATTTGAGCCCCACACCGCCGATCAGGCGGGGCTTCTTGCCGTCGCGCAGCACGATGGCGAGATCGAAATTGACGCGCGGCTTCTGCTTCTGGTCGTCGAGGAAGCCGCGGACCGTCTCCCGGCTCTGCGTCAGCGTGTTCGGCCCCCAGATCAGGTGCCGCGTCACCTCCTCAAGCGAGGCATAGGCATGAACCTCGTCGAGATCGCGGGTGGTGAAATCGCGCAGCACGAGACGCGGCGTTCCGATCGGCAGCGACAGCGCGGGCGTTGCCGCCTTGCGGCCGCCGAGCCTCACCGGCTCCCCGCTTCGGCCAGCGCTTGCAATGCCGCTTTTTGCGGATCGCGAAAGCCGACCACGACATCGCCTTTCCCGTGCTCGAAAACCGGCCGCTTGATCAGCGCCGGATGCTCGGCCATCAGTTTCAGCGCCTCGGCCTCACCGACTTGCGCGGTCTTGCCTTTGGGCAATCCGCGCCATGTCGTCCCGGCCTTGTTGAGGAGCGTCTCCCAGCCCGCCGCTTTGGCAAAACGCCGGATATCGGCAAGCGCGATGCCGTCGGCGCGCAGGTCATGGAAGCGATGGGCGATACCGTGATCGTCGAGCCATCTCAAGGCCTTGCGGCAAGTGTCGCAGTTCTTAAGCCCGTAAACGGTCAGCACCGTTCCCTCCCCGCCAGCCTGATCGTGACAAGCATAGCCGGGACGCGGCAAAGACCAAGCGGTCTTGCCTCGAAAACGAATTAAATCGGCTGAATCAGGCCGCTTTCTTGAGCGCCTCACGCGCGATGAAAGCGCGCTCCCGCTCGGTCGTGATCGGCTCGACCGCGCGATAGGCCTCGGGCGGCGCAACATTGAGCAGTGCCCGCACATCTTCGAGCGGCTTGTCGAGCAGCGCTTCCCAGTCCGCCGTCGGCAGCCACGTGGCCCGCTTGCCGTTCCGGAAACCTTCGCGAATGACCCGGCCAAGCTTGAGGTCCGGATTGCGCTTGGTGCTGAGGCGCCAGCCCACCAGCACGATGAAGCCGATGCCGCGATTGCGCGTTTGCGCATAGCTGAAGGCGAGCAGGGCGAGTTCGCCGAGCCCGTCGCGGCCATAGCCGGTCGTGACATGCCAGAGATCGTGGGCGTCGCGCAGGCGGTCGCCGAAAATGCGCTCGGCTTCAGTGCGCTCGTCGCGCAGCGGCACCTCGCGGCTCGCCTCGACAAGTCCGTCGGCCGTCAGGTTTTCTTCGGCCATGAATTCGTAATAGGTGCGCCCCAGCGTGCCTTCCGGCAGCCGCGACAGACGCTCACGATCGTTGAGCGTCGCGATGAGGTCGCGTTTCTCGGCAACGATCCGCTGCCCCATCTCGGTGGCGATGAAGCGCTTGAACTGGCGGTCGCGGACATTGCCGGACAGGGCGTCGATGATCTTGAAAACCTGGCCCGTATCTTCCTTGTCGGCGATCAGGGCGCGAATTGCCCGAATGGCTTTCAGCGGTTCGATACGCTTGCGCGTCCGCCTGGCAGGGGCGGAACCGTTGAATTCGGCTGGACTGGCTGTCGTCATCGCTCTAATCCCGTTGCTAGGATGAGGTATACATCTACGCCCCTTGCTGCTTTGTGTATCAAGTACTGACATTGTTGTCAATATAATTTGTCTGAGGGAGTCCGGTTTGCCGACCGCCGCCAAAACCGCCGCAATCCCCGCCAAACCGGCGGGAAAACGCATCCGCCGCACCGCCGAGGAGGCAAGGCGGCTCATTCTGGATGCCGCCGAGAAGCGCCTGGCGCAACAGGGGCCCGAAGGCCTTCGGCTGCAGGACATCGCCCGCGACATCGGTATTTCCCATCCCGCGATCCTGCATCACTTCGAAAGCCGCGAAGGGCTGGTGCGGGCACTGATCGCGCGCGCGAACAACCAGCTCCGCGACACCATGCTGGCGGCACTTGGCGGCGGCCACACGAGCGCGGACGCCTCCGACCATATCGGCCATGTCTTCGAAGCGCTGAGCGACCGCGGCACGGCGCGTCTCCTGTCGTGGCTGTTGCTGACCGGGCGCGCGAGCGAGAATTCGCCGACCCACAACATCATGGGCGAGATTGTCGAGGCGCTGCAGGCGCGCCGCGCGGAATATGCGGCGGAGAAAGGTCTTCCGGCGCCCGACAAGGAAGACACATTGTTCATGGCGATGCTGACCGCAAACGCCGCCTTCGGCGAAGCGATCGTCGGACGACAACTCGCCGAAGCCGTCGGCCTCGACGCCGACGGCATCAAGCGCTTCCGCAACTGGTTCGCGAAGCTCCTGAACGAACATTGGGACGGCAGGAATTGAGCGCTGTGCCGCAAATCGCGGTGAGAGCGGCAACGGAGGCCGATCTTCCCGGCATCCTGGCGATCTACAACGACGCAGTGACCAACACCACCGCGATCTGGAACGAAACCGAAAGTACGCTGGAGGCGCGGAGAAGCTGGATGGCCGAACGAACGGGCCGCGGCTTTCCGGTGCTGGTCGCCGACGACAATGGCGAGGTCGCGGGCTACGCCACCTTCGGCGATTTTCGCCCGCATGAAGGCTACCGCTTCACGGTCGAAAACTCGATCTATGTGCGCGCCGACCGGCGCGGGCGCGGCATCGCCGCCGCGATGATGCCGCCGCTGATCAAGGCGGCGGAGAAGCTCGGCATGCATGCGATGATCGCCGGGATCGAAGCCGAGAACGTCGCCTCGATCCGCCTGCATGAACGCTTCGGCTTCCGCGAGGTTGCGCGCATGCCCGAAGTCGGCCGCAAATTCGACCGCTGGCTCGACCTGGTGCTGATGCAGAGGATGCTGGGGTGAGGGTCCCGCGCCGGGCCTGCCAGCCGAAGCACGAAGTGCGAAGGCTGGTGCCCCTGGCCGGACTCGAACCAGCACGTTGTTGCCAACAACAGATTTTGAGTCTGCCGCGTCTACCATTCCGCCACAGGGGCTCCCGAAGCGCGGGGCGCATCATACTGGCCGGGGCCGCCCCTTCAATCGAAAAGAAATGGCGCGGGCAGCGCCGCCGCTGCGGCGACAAGGCGCGCGACAGGCGGCGGGCCCCCGTGCTTGAATAGCACCCATGATGGACCGCATCCCCTCGAACGCCATTCCCTGGATACTGGCGGGCGCCAGCGCCGCGACGCTGGCCGGCGCGTTGTTTTTCGAGCATGTGCTGGGCTACATCCCCTGCTCGCTCTGCCTTGAGGGCCGCATTCCGCATTATTTCGCCATCGGCGCGGCGCTGATCGCCGGCGTCTTGTCCCGCGAAGCCAATATCGGCATCGGCGTGTTGCTGTTTCTGGGGATCTGCGTCGCGGCCTACGCCGCCGCTGTCGGTATTTCCGGCTACCACATCGGCGTCGAGCAAAAATGGTGGGAAGGTCCGGTCGCCTGCGGTTCGGGCGGCCTGGTGGCGGGTTCGCTGGAAGAATTGCAGGCCGCCCTTGAGGGCCGCGTCCACGCGCCGCGTTGCGACGAGGCGGCATGGTCGCTTTTCGGCATTTCGCTGGCGGGCTTCAACTTGCTGATCTCGCTTGTCCTCGGCGCGCTGGCGGCGCTGCCCCTTTGGCGATTTTACCGCGAAAGCCGCGGAGAAGTCTGATGTCGTCACCCGGAAACACAGAAGACGGAAAGACGCCCCGTGTGTCGGCGCAGCCCGGTCATGCGCGCGACGAAGCCGTCGAGGAAATGATCCGTGTCGATCATGCCGGCGAGTATGGCGCTGTACGCATCTACAAGGGCCAGCTTGCCGTGCTGCGCAACCTGCCGCACAAGCGCGACCTGGTTGCAAAACTCGAACACATGGCGAAGGACGAGGAGGTGCATCTCGCCCGCTTCAACGAAATCGTCAACGAACGCGGCGTCCGCCCGACGGCCTTCGCGCCGGTCTGGCATGTGGCGGGTTTCGCGCTCGGCGCGGCGACCGCGCTGCTCGGCGAAAAGGCCGCCCATGCCTGCACGGCCGCCGTCGAGGAAGTGATTGACGAGCACTACAAGTCGCAGGTCGGCCGGCTCGACGGCATGGGCGACGCCGAAAAGCCGCTGCGCGACACGATCGAGGAATTCCGTCTCGAAGAAGTGCGCCACCGCGACGAGGCGATAGCGGCGGGCGCGACGGAAGCACCGGCCTATCCGCTGCTCTCGGGCGCCATCAAGGCCGCCTGCCGGCTGGCGATACGGATTTCCGAAAAGGCGTGAGCCGCCTACGGCTCCAGCTCGCTGTCCCAGTAGAGATAGTCCTGCCAGCTATCGTGCAGATAGTTGGGCGGAAAGGCGCGGCCGTTGCGATGCAGGTCGCCGACGGTCGGGCGGAACGGCGGATGCATCGGGAACATATGCGCGTCCGCCGGCATCTTGCCGCCCTTTTTGAGATTGCAGGGCGCGCAGGCCGTGATGACGTTTTCCCATGTCGTCTGCCCGCCGCGCGAGCGCGGGATCACATGATCGAAGGTGAGCTCGTGCCGCGCCGCGCAATACTGGCAGGTGAACCGGTCGCGCAGGAAGAGATTGAACCTTGTGAATGCGGGAAACCGCGCCGGCTTCACATAGGATTTCAGCGAGACGACGCTCGGCAGCTTCATCTCGAATGTCGGCGAGCGCACGGCGGTGTCGTAGCTGGAGACGATGTTGACGCGATCGAGAAAGACCGCCTTGATCGTGTCCTGCCAGGACCAGAGCGAGAGGGGGTAATAGCTGAGCGGCCTGTAATCCGCGTTCAGCACCAGCGCCGGACAACTATCCGGATTCGCAAACGATCCGTGCACACCGTCCTCCTGAAGAGGCGCGCCCTTGCCGTGGCCGCTCCCCTGTAGCCGCGAAGCTACTATATCCGGCGCGACAACTTTGTGAAGGTACGAGATTTCGTCGCCGTCAGCGCGCCGCAGCAGCCCCGTGACGGCCCGCAAAGGCATCGGCGATAAAGCGCCCGCCCAGCATCAGGCCCGTCTCGTCGATGCTGTGGCCGAGCCCCGCCGAAACATGCCATTGCACCGCCAGACCAGCCTCCCCAAGGGCCTGCACGGCCTGATGCATCCGGGCGACCGGCAGCATGTCGTCGCTGTCGCCGTGAACCATCAGCACCGGCGGGCGGGCCCGGATCTCGGCCTGGAGGCGATCCGGCCCGGCAAGGGCGCCCGAATAGCCGACGATGCAGGCCGCCGCACGGGCGCGGCGCAACCCGACATGCAGCGACATCATGGTGCCCTGGCTGAAGCCGACCAGCGCCAGATGGGCGTCGTCCAGGCCATGCAGCCCCAGCTGTGCATCGATGAAACGGTCGAGGACCGGCGCCGCCGCTTCGACGCCGCGGAGGATTTCGTCGGGGTCGAGCCGGCCGATGGGAAACCACTGATAGCCCATCGGATTGACCGGACAAGGCTCGGGCGCATTCGGCGCGACGAATGCGGCGTCGGGCAGCAGCCGCTGCCAGTAGGGGGCAAGGCCGATCAGGTCGTTGCCGTCCGACCCGTACCCATGACAGAGCACGACAAGCTGTCGCGTCGTGCCGCTGGCAGCCGCCACGCTCGGTCCGGTCAGACTTGTCGGCATTCGCCTCCCCTTTCGCAACATGGCCGCGCACGATAACAATGCGCGTCCGAAACTAAAGGATGGATCGGCAAGTTCAATGCGGGAAAACGGCGAACCGACGGAAGTGCTGCGCTTTGCGCCGAGCCCGAACGGCTGGCTGCATCTCGGCCATGCCTGTTCGGCGCTCTTTGCCTACGAAACGGCGAAGGAACTGAACGGCCGCTTTCTGCTGCGCATCGAGGATATCGATGTCGGCCGCTGCCGGCCCGAATACGAAGAGGCGATCTATGAAGACCTCGCCTGGCTCGGCCTCGACTGGGAACGGCCCGTGCGCCGCCAGTCGGAACATTTCGCCGACTACAAAGCGGCACTGAAACGTCTGCGCGACATGGGCCTCGTCTATCCCTGTTTTGCAACGCGCAAGGATATCGCCGACGCCATCGCCGCAACGGGCATCGACGCGCGCAACTGGCCCGTCGATCCCGACGGCGCGCCGATCTATCCGGGCATCTACAAGGACCTCGCGCCTGCCGAGATGAACCGCCTGATGTGGGAAGGCCGAACCTATGCCTGGCGGCTCGACACCGAAAGCGCGCTTGCAAAGGCAGAGGCGATTGCGGGCAAGGCCCTGACATTTTCGGAAGACGGCGAAGGTCCGAACGGCGAGACCGGAACCTGCGCGGTCAAACCAGCGCTTTTCGGCGACGTCGTGATCGCGCGCAAGGATGTGCCGACGAGCTATCACCTCGCGGTGACGGTCGATGACGCGATCCAGGGTGTGACGCTGGTGACGCGCGGCCAGGACCTGTTTCACGCGACCTATATACACCGCATCCTGCAGGTGCTGCTCGGCCTCCCCGAGCCCCGCTATCGCCATCACCGCCTGATCCGCGACGATGCGGGACGGCGGCTCTCGAAGTCCGCCCGCGACATGGGCCTGCGCGAACTGCGCGCCGCCGGCAAGACGCCGGCCGACATCCGGCGCATGGTCGGGTTTTAACCATCCACCACCGGCATCAACTGGCGCGAAAGCTGCTTCCCTGACTTCAGACAGCCGGTTCGATCCCGAAAAGGGACGATTTCCGGCCCGCATGAGCCGGGGAGCTTCGAAATTGGCCGCCGATACCGCATTTGACGTCTCGAAACAGCGCATCGACTGGATCGATATGGCCAAGGGCCTGACGATCGTCCTTGTGGTGATGGAACACACGACCGCCGGCGTCGGCGCGGCGCTCGGACAGCTGCCCCTCGTTTTCGGCGCGCTGGCGGAATTCGCCAAGCCCTTCCGCATGCCGCTCTTTTTCCTAGTCGCCGGCCTCTTCGCCTACAAAGCGCTTTATGGCGACCTCCGCAAATTCGTCGACGGCAAGATCGTCCACTTCGCCTATTTCTACCTGCTCTGGTCGGTGATCCAGATCGGGCTGAAAATCGCGATCCCCCATGCAAGCGCCTGGCAGGTGACCTATGTCGATCTGCTGCTGATCCCGATCCAGCCTTTCGCGGTGCTCTGGTTCATCTATTCGCTGGCGATGTTCTTCGTCACCATGCGCCTCCTGCGCGATGCGCGGCCCGTCTTCGTGTTCTTTTTTGCGCTGGCTCTCTATTTCGCAAAGATCGAAACCGGCTGGATGCTGATCGACGAATTCGCCTGGCGTTTCATCTGGTTCGTCGCCGGCATCTATGGCGCAAAACAGATTTTCGAACTCGCCGACTGGGCGCGGGAGAAGCCGCTTCACGCGATCGGTCTCGCCTCGGTCATGCTTGCAAGCGTCGCCGCCGTCGTCTTCTCGCGCCTTGTGGAAATTCGCGGCCTCGAATTGCTGATGGGTATTGCCGGCGCCGGCAGCGCCGTCATGCTGGTGAGCCTGCTGGCCGCCGCGCGGCTCGGCGAACCGCTCGCTTATGTCGGTCGCCACTCGCTCTATATCTTCCTGGCATTCTTCCTGCCGATGGCGGCCATGCGCACTGCGCTTGTGCATCTGGGCGTCGAGAATGGCGATCTCGTGACGCTTCTCACCACCGCCTTCGCCGTGGTGACGCCGATCGTGGCCTACCGCCTCGTCCTCAATACGCCGCTCGACGTCTTCTTCGTCAGGCCCGACATGTTCCGTCTGACATCGCCCCGTCCGCACACGCCGAAGATCATGGTCGCCGCCGGCGACTAGGCCGGCGCGAGAAAGAAGCCGAGAAGCACCGTCAACGTGACGAGGCTGGCGGCCGTCGAGAGCATGACGGCGCTCGACGCAGCACCTGGCGCCGCACCGTAGCGGTTGGCGAGGATCGAGGAATAGACGCCGGTCGGCATGCCGGCAAGCACCGTCGCCGCCGCAACCCAGAGCGGCTCCAGCCCGAACACGAACTGCGCCAGCACAAACACCAGCGCCGGATGCGCGACGAGCTTGAAGAGGCTCGTCATCGACGCCGCGCCGATCGAACGGCGGATCGCGTATCGCGTCAGCATGCCGCCAAGCACGAAAAGCGCGCATGGGATGGCCGAGCGCGCCACCATTTCAAGCGCGTTGTCGACAACAGCCGGCAGCGGAACCCCGAGCTGGCCGTACACGACGCCGCCTGCAATGCCGATGATGACGGGGTTCTTCGCGGTGTTGAGCAGTCCTTCCTTGAGGATCGCCTGGAAACGCGGCTGCGCCACGCCATCGCGAACGCGCGTGAGCTCGAGCAGAAAGGTGGCGATGGTGAAAAGAATGATGCCGTGAAAGGCAAGGATCAGGAAAACCGGCGTACCTGCCGCTTCGCCGAAGCCTGTGAGGATGATCGGCAGACCGAGCATGATGGTGTTGCCCTGCCCGCAGCCGAACCCGAGCATGACACTGTCCTTCGCCGGCCGGCGGAGAACATAAAGCGCGATGAGAGAGCCCACCGCCCAGACGGCCAGCATGGCGCCGTAATAGGAGATCCAAAGGCCCCAGGGCAACGTCGCCGGAAACTCGGTATGCGCGAGATTGCGAAAGAGCAGCACCGGCATGGCAAGCGTGAAGACATAGGCGTCGAGCCCGTCGATGACGCTGGCGCCCAGGAGCTTCGAGCGCACCGCCGCATAGCCGAGGCCGATAACGCCGAAGATCGGCAGAACGAGACCGAGAGCGACTTCCATGACGGGGACCGCGCGAGAGAAAACCCGCGGCGGAACCTATAGAGGCCGCGCCTTGCCGTCAAAGCAGGTGGGGATTACCAGTCGTAGAGACCCGTGAAGCGCTGGAAGCCGGCCGCTTGCGCCCAACGTTCCCATTGCTCGCGCGCGCGCTTCGTCACCGCCGGGCTGCCGCCGCCCTGCCCGACGCCAAGCATCATCAGTTCGGTGCAACCTTGATAATAGGGCTCCGGCTTCGGCAACGCGCCGCCGCGCAACATGCGGGCCTGCTCGGAATCCTCGAAGCCGTCCGTCAGCAAAATGACGCGCACATCGCCGGCCGCGCAATCGACCTGATGCGACATCGTCTCCATGAAGGAGACAATGTAAGTCCATTGCTGCGCCTTGAGCTTGCCTTCGGCGACAAGCTGCGGCATCGCCGCGACAAGCGCCGAGATGCCTTCGGCCACCGATTCCGGCCGGGCGCGCGCGGAGATGACTTCGTCGATCTTCAACGGGTTCTCGGAAGAATCATAGGCACCGAAGGTCCGCACCATGACGCGCGAGCGCACCGGCAGCTTGTCGATCTCCGCGACCATGCGCGCCGCGACGCGCGCCGCATAAGCCTCGTCCTCGACCAGCGGATTGCTCTTCGACAGATCGAGCCCGATGATGACGGTTTGAGCCCGCGCCGGCGCATCGACCGCCGCTGCGCCAGCGGCAAAGAACGGCGCCGACAGAAAAGCCACGG
Source organism: Parvibaculum sp. (assembly GCF_019635935.1). Lineage (NCBI taxonomy): Bacteria > Pseudomonadati > Pseudomonadota > Alphaproteobacteria > Hyphomicrobiales > Parvibaculaceae > Parvibaculum > Parvibaculum sp. Next base: position 1,667,081 of record NZ_JAHBYN010000001.1, read on the forward strand.
CGAGAGCGAGTGGGGCAAAGGTGCGCATGCCGCTCACTCGCCTGCCCGGCCGATAGAGATGCGGCGCGAACCGCGCGGCGGCAGGATTTCGCCGAAAGGTTCGCGAACGGCTTCCATCCGTGACGGTCCGGCCTTCATCGCGTTGCGCGAGCGGCGTTCCCACCAATCGTCGAAAAGCTTTTCGTAGCGCCCGAGATGACGCGAATCCTCGCAGGCCTTGACCCGGTCGCTGGCATGGCCGTTGAACAGCACCTTCTCCTTGCGCATGCCGAGAAAGCCGCGTCGCGGCGCCACGATAATGCCGTTGCGGCGCGCATCGTCGAGGCCCTGCTCGTAGGCGCGGCATTCGCGCATCAGACCCGTCCACAGAAGATGGCGCCGGTTCTCCGGGCCTTCCATTTCGGCCAGCGCATGGCGATTGCTGTCATACTCGGCCTCGAGCGCGGCCAGCCGCTCCATCGCCGTGCGGCGATGCTTGAAATCGCGCGCATGGAAGACGCGGCGCAGCGCCGTGACCGCATAGTGAATGCAGAGCGCGGCAACGCCGGTGACGACGAGAAAGACGATCCCGAGCGAGGCGAGCCATGCGAGCGGCTGCCAGCCGCGCATCTGGTCGACCTCGGAAGCGACACGCACCGTTTCCTGGGTTGCCGTCGAGGCGATGCCGAGCCCGGCCAGCGCATTGCCGAGCGAGGAACCGACGCTGCCGTCGCTTGTCGCCGCGATGCCGTTCGGCAGCGACATCAGCGCCAGCAACACGCCGACGCCGAGCAGCATGGCGAGCGCCAGCACGAAAACGATGCGCACGAAGACCGCCTTGCCGAATGCGCCGAGCTGTTCGTAGAGGATATGGGCGGCGACGGTGGCGAAAAGCACCTGCATCGACTTGAAGGCTACCGACGCGCCGAGCGCGCCCGGCAGTTCGAGGAACTCATTGGCGAGCGCCCGCGTCCAGAATTCGCTGACGATTGCATAATCGACGACAAGCGCGCCGGCCGCGATCAGCCCGATCAGGATGAAGGCGAAGAAATGAAACGAAGCGAACCGCGCCTCGCGCTCGCTTGCGACATAGTTGCGCGAAATTTGTGCGCGCGTGTCTTCGGGAATGAGTGTCGCCGCGCTCATGATTTCGCCCTCCGGCTGAAAAAGCCCTTGCGCTTCGGCGCCTCGGCAGCGGCGCTTTCAAGCGGTGCGGAAAGGCGCTTGGCAAGCTCGACGACTTCACGCTCCAGCGTTTCCTGCCGCGCGCGCCGCCGCGCCAGCTCGGCGGCATAGGCCGCGTCGAGTTCGGAAAGCCGGGAGAAAACATGAAGCTCGGGAAGCGGCTCCGCGGCGCGGCCATAGTGATAGGCCGTCTGCCCCTTGCCCTGCGCGCCGCCCGGCGCATTCCCCGTTTCGAAACCGTCGCTCATCAGCCCGATCCTTTTCTGACACAACCGGCGTTAACACCTTGGAAGCGTAACACCGGTCGACAGGCAGGCGGAGTCTGCAAAAATCAAATCGTCGAGATGAAAGGACGCCCGCCACACCTTAACAAGGTGTCTCATTGAAGGACTCCAATGCGGCGGAAAGATTATGGGAATATGGCAAGAATGTGATGACTGCCCGCTAAAACGGCAGCCGCCTCACGCCGCCTCGTCCGTGTTGTAGTCCACCAGCCGCACGACCTCGGCCATGATGTCGGTGATCTGGAAATCCTTGGGTGTGTAGATCGCGGCGACGCCGGCGGCGCGGAGCTTTTCCTCGTCATCCGCGGGGATGATTCCGCCGACGACGACCGGGATGTCGGCAAGCCCCGCCTCGCGCATCCGCTTCATCACATCCTCGACCAGCGGCACGTGGCTGCCCGACAGGATCGACAGCCCGACGACATGCACGTCGCCTTCCTGCGCCGACGCAACGATCTGTTCGGGCGTCAGGCGGATGCCTTCATAGACGACATCCATGCCGCAATCGCGCGCGCGCACCGCGATCTGCTCGGCGCCGTTCGAATGACCGTCGAGGCCGGGCTTGCCGACAAGGAACTTCAGGCGGCGGCCGAGCTTCGAGGAGACCGCATCGACCATCGCGCGCACCGGGTCGAGATCGCCCGGCGCATTGCGCGCGGCCCGGGAAACGCCGGTGGGCGCACGATATTCGCCGAAAATCTGCCGGAGCGCCGTGCCCCATTCGCCGGTGGTGACGCCGGCTTTCGCGCACACGATGGAAGGCCCCATGATGTTGCGGCCTTCCTTGGCGGCGCGGCGGAGATCGGCAAGCGTGGCCTCCACTGCGTCGTTGTCGCGCGCCGCCCGCCAGGCTTCGAGCGCCGCGACCTGCTCGGCCTCGACACCCGCATCGACGACATGGATCGAACCTGCGCCGGTCGAAAGCGGCGACGGCGCCGTTTCGACATAGCGGTTGACGCCCACCACGACCTGCCGCCCGGCCTCGATCTCCTCGAGCCGCGCCGAATTGGATTCGACGAGGCGTTCTTTCATATAGGCGCTGTCGACGGCCGCGACCGCACCGCCCATCTCCTCGATCCGCGCCAGTTCCTCGCGCGCTTCCGCCTTCAGGGCTTCGACCTTGGCGTCCATGACCTTCGAGCCGTCGAAGATGTCGCCATATTCGAGAAGGTCTGTTTCATAGGCGAGGATCTGCTGCGCACGCAGCGACCATTGCTGATCCCAGGGACGCGGCAGGCCGAGCGCCTCGTTCCAGGCCGGAAGCTGCACCGCGCGGGCGCGCGCATTCTTCGACAGCGTCACCGCCAGCATTTCGAGCAGGATGCGATAGACGTTGTTTTCCGGTTGCTGCTCGGTGAGCCCGAGCGAATTGACCTGCACGCCGTAGCGGAAGCGGCGGAGCTTTGCGTCCTCGACGCCATAGCGGTCGCGGCAGATCTCGTCCCAGAGATCGACAAAGGCGCGCATCTTGGCGATCTCGGTGATGAAGCGCACACCGGCATTGACGAAAAAGCTGATGCGGCCGACGACCTGCGGAAAGTCCTTTTCGGGCACCTGACCGCTCGCCTTCAGCCGGTCGAGCACCGCCTGCGCGGTCGCCAGCGCAAAGGCAAGTTCCTGCACCGGCGTCGCGCCCGCTTCCTGCAGATGATAGGAGCAGACGTTTGTGGGATTCCACTTCGGCACTTCGCGATAGGTATAGGAAACGATGTCGGTGATGAGGCGCATCGACGGCTCGGGCGGAAACACATAAGTGCCGCGCGAGAGATATTCCTTGATGATGTCGTTCTGGACCGTGCCCTGAAGTTTCTTGCGGTCGGCGCCGTGCTCGTCCGCCACCGCGATATAGAGCGCCAGCAGCCAGGCCGCCGTCGCGTTGATCGTCATGGAGGTGTTCATCTGCTCCATGGGAATGCCCTCGAAGAGAGCCCGCATGTCGCCGATATGCGAAACGGGAACGCCGACCTTGCCGACCTCGCCGCGCGCCAGCACATGGTCGCTGTCGTAACCGGTCTGTGTCGGCAGGTCGAAGGCGATCGAGAGACCGGTCTGGCCGCGCGAGAGGTTGGTGCGGTAAAGCGCGTTCGAGGCTTTCGCCGTCGAATGGCCGGCATAGGTGCGGAAAATCCAGGGATTGTCCTTTGCCGGAACGTTCCCGCCGCCCTCACTGCCCTTGCTCATTGCCTGCCCTCGCGTCAACCGACCTTCCGCAGACCCATTATCACAGGCTTTGCTGCGCTGCAAAAGAGGTGTTGCGGCACCGTTTGCCCCCTCAATCGGGGGCGCACACCACAATGGATATCGCGCCGCGGCCGGACGCGTTAACCTGCGCGCACCGAAACTGAAAACACAATGGATGGAATTTGATGTCAGACCTCGACCAGGACCTGTTTCAGCTTGCGATGTCGGAGAAGGCGCGCCCGCTGATGGCGGCCGTGCAGAAGCACATCGCCGAAAATGTAGAGCCGATCACGGAAGAATTTTTCCGCCTCCACGACGAGAAGACCGACCGCTGGAGCTGGCATCCGCGCCAGCTTGAGCTGCTGGAAGGCGCCAAGAACAAGGCCAAGGAATCGGGCCTGTGGAACTTCTTCCTGCCGGATTCCGAAATCGGCTCCGGCCTCACCAATCTCGACTATGCCTATATCGCGGTCGAGCTCGGCAAATCGCCGCTTGCGTCCGAAACGCTGAATTGCAGCGCGCCCGACACCGGCAACATGGAAGTGCTGGAGCGCGTCGGCACGCCCGCGCAGAAGAAGAAGTGGCTGGAGCCGCTGCTCAACGGCGAAATCCGCTCTGCCTATGCGATGACCGAGCCGGATGTACCGAGCTCCGATGCCAAGAATGTGCGCACCAGCGCTGTGCTCGACGGCGACGAATGGGTCATCAACGGAGAGAAGTTCTATATTTCCGGCGCCGGCGACCCGCGCTGCAAGATCATGATCGTGATGGTGCGCACGAGCCCGGACGCCCCGCCGAGCAAACAGCAATCGCAAATCCTTGTGCCGATCGACACGCCCGGCGTCGAGATTCTCGGGCCGATGAAGGTCTTCGGCAAGGACCACGCGCCCCACGGCCACATGCATATCCGCTTCAACAATGTGCGCGTGCCGAAGGAAAATATCCTGTTGGGTGAAGGCCGCGGTTTCGAAATCAGCCAGGTGCGCCTCGGCCCCGGCCGCATCCATCACTGCATGCGTTCGATCGGCAAGGCGGAAAAGGCGCTGGAACTGATGGTGAAGCGCTCGGCCACGCGCGAAGCCTTCGGCAAGCCGATCGCCAAGCTCGGCGGCAACCTCGAGATCATTTCGCGCGCCCGCATCGAAATCAATGCGATGCGTCTCGCCGTGCTGCAGGCCGCAAGAGCGATGGACGTGCTGGGCAACAAGGAAGCCCGCGTCTATGTCAGCGCGGTCAAGGCGATGGTGCCGGAGAAGGTCTGCCTGATCATCGATCAGGCGATCCAGATGCACGGCGCCGCCGGCATCTCGCAATGGACGCCGCTCGCCGACATGTACACCGACATGCGCCATCTGCGCTTTGCCGACGGTCCCGACGAAGTGCATCACATGGTCGTCGGCCGCGCCGAAGTGCAACGGCACGGTCTCTGGTAGAACCTGCATATATTCGGCACTTAAATGAAAACCGCCGCGTGGAAACAATCCGCGCGGCGGTTTTTTATCGATACCGGACCGGCGAGCGAAGCCTACTCGGCGGCCGTTGCCTGTCCGCCGGCACGCGCGGCGATGCGCTCGATATGCTTGCGGCGCGCATCGAATTCGCGGGCGATGTTGTCGTCGGCCTGCTGCATGGCATCGACGTCCTGATCGGCATAGGCGAGCACGCCCATTTCCTCATAGCCCTTGCGGATGCGCGGACCCCAGAGGCCGACATCCTTGACGATCGGCACGATGCGCTGGAACAGCGAGTTGCGGAACGTCTGCATGAAGCCCGAGTGATACATGTGCTCGCCGCAGGCGACCGGATCGAGGCCGAGATTCTTCCAGACCTCGACCGCATCGAAACGGTCGCGCATCAGATAGCTGGCTTCGAGCAGGAACTCCTCGCGCTCGTCGCGCTCCTTCTCGGAGATTTTCGGATAGAAGTCGCGCAGCGCCAGACGGCCGAAGGCTACGTGGCGCGCTTCGTCCTGCATCACATAGGCGTTGACGGCGGCCGCCAGCGGGTTCTGTGCATTGTCGCGAATCTGCGCGAAGGAGGCGAGCGCCAGCCCCTCGATCACGACCTGCATGCCGAGATAGGTCATGTCCCAGCGGCTGTCGCGCAGGGTCTGTTCGATCAGGTCCTGCAGCGGCTTCGTCATCGGATAGACGATTGCAAACTTTTCCAGCAGGCGCTTGTAGCTCTCGACATGCCGCGCCTCGTCGATCACCTGCGTCGAGGCATAGAACTTCGAATCGATGTCCGGCACCTGCGTGACGATCTTGGCGGTGCAGATCAACGCGCCCTGTTCGCCCTGCATGAACTGCGACAATTGCCAGGCCTGAAAATGTTTGCGCACATTGGCTTTTTCCTTGCGCGACATCTTCTCGAACTGCGCCATGCCATTGATCGGCAGCATCTCGTCGGGCAATTGTTCGGGATTGTCTTCGTCGAGCTCCTGGCTCCAGTCGATGCGCGTATTGGCATCCCACTGCATCTCGACGCCTTTGCGATAGAGGCCCATCATCGCCGCACGCTCGGGGTCGTACTCCCAATTGAACATCACGTCGAAACCCTGCGGCACGGCCCAATGGCTGTCTTCGAGCTCGATCGCATATTGCTTGCTGAAACTCATCCGGCTCTCTCCTCCCAAAAAGATCCTCTATGCGGAGCATAACTCCGTATTCCGGGTTCCGCCACGTCAAATAAGCCGCGGGATTCCAGCGTTTCCGCCATAAACCGCTGATATTGCAGTGCAAAATTTCCTTGCATCCGTGACGTCAAATGCCAATGATCCGCGCCATCGAGCGGTATCGAACGGCGGACGAGGTGGAGTTATGACGCATACGGACAAAAAAGATCTCTACGAAATCGGAGAGATACCGCCGCTCGGTCATGTGCCGGAGAAGATGTATGCCTGGACGATCCGCCGCGACCGCGAGGGTCCGCCGCAACAGGCAATGCAGGTGGAGGCGGTGCCCACCTGGGAAATCGACAGTAACGAGGTGCTCGTCCTCGTGATGGCGGCCGGCGTCAACTACAACGGCATCTGGGCCGGCCTCGGCACACCGGTTTCGGTTTTCGACGTTCACAAGCAGCCCTACCATATCGCCGGCTCGGATGCGTCGGGCATCGTCTATGCGGTCGGCGCCAAGGTGAAGCGCTGGAAGGTCGGCGACGAAGTCGTCATCCACTGCAATCAGGACGATGGCGACGACGAGGAATGCAATGGCGGCGATCCGATGTTCTCGCCGACGCAGCGCATCTGGGGCTACGAAACGCCGGACGGCTCCTTCGCGCAGTTCTGCCGCGTGCAATCGCAGCAGTTGATGCCGCGCCCGAAACACCTGACATGGGAGGAAAGCGCCTGCTACACGCTGACGCTGGCGACCGCCTATCGCATGTTGTTCGGCCACGCGCCGCATATTCTGGCGCCCGGACAGAACGTGCTGGTGTGGGGCGCGAGCGGCGGCCTCGGCTCCTTCGCCGTGCAGCTCTGCGCGACGGCGGGGGCGCACGCCATCGGCGTCATTTCCGACGACAGCAAACATGATTTCGTGATGTCGATGGGCGCGAAAGGCGTCATCAACCGCAAGCATTTCGATTGCTGGGGCCAGTTGCCGAAGGTCAACTCGGCCGAGTTCAACGACTTCATGAAAGAAGCGCGCAAATTCGGAAAGGCGATCTGGGACATCACCGGCAAGGGCATCGACCCCGACATCGTGTTCGAGCATCCGGGCGAGGCGACGTTCCCCGTTTCCTGCATGGTGACGAAGCGCGGCGGCATGGTGGTTTTCTGCGCCGGCACCAGCGGATTCAACCTGACATTCGACGCGCGCTTCGTCTGGATGCGGCAGAAACGCATCCAGGGTTCGCATTTCGCGCATCTGAAACAGGCATCGGCGGCCAACCAGCTCGTGATCGAGCGGCGCATCGACCCCGGCATGTCGGAAGTCTTTCCGTGGGCGGACATTCCACTGGCGCATGACAAGATGTGGAAGAACGAGCACCTGCCGGGCAACATGGCGGTGCTGGTGTCGGCCGCGCGGCCGGGCCTGCGCACCTTCGAGGACACGATCGAGGCGGGTAAGAAGGCCGCCTGAGGACCCCGAAAAGGGCCTTCTGTCATCGATCTGTCAAAAAACTGTCACGCGCGGTTTCGGGAGGCACTTGTCCCCGGCTCGGCCCCGGGGATAAGTCGAACTTGTCCCCGGTTTGCGGCGCACAAACGGCGTTCCTTATCCCCGATTCCGTTTCGCGGCCGCGATAGGGTGGCTGAAAAAAAGTAATCCCCGGTTTTCGGACCCCTTCACAAAAACACCAGCGCCCCCTGCCCCGCGACATAGAGCCCGATGGCGATGACCGTCGCGGCGAATATCCGTGTAAGGAGCGCCTTGCGGGCGGCGAGGCGGCGGGCGAGCGCCGCGCCGAGCACGGCGCCGGCGAGACCGCCGGCGAGCAGCAGCGCGGCCGCATGCCAGTCGACAAGTCCGGCCAGCGCATAGGAGGAAGCGGTGGCGAAGCCGAAGGCGGAAACCGAAACCAGCGACGAGCCGACCGCAAAGAGGATCGGCATGTTGGTGGCGCCGATGAGGCCGGGCACGATGAGAAAGCCGCCGCCGACGCCGAAAAACCCGGAGAGGAAACCGACGGCAAGCCCGTAGCCGATCAGCGACGGCAGCAGCTTGCGCGCCGAGGCGCGGTCGAGATGGACCTCCGCATTGCCACCATCGCCGCGGCGCAGGAACATCGAGACGCCGACGGCGATCATCACGAGACCGAACAGCGCCAGCAACAGCTCGCCATCGACCATCTTGCCGAGCCGCGCACCGCCGAAGGCGCCGACGACGCCCGCGGCGGCGAAGACAAGGGCGCAGGGCCACTTGACGGTCTTTGCGCGCGCATGAAGGAAGACGCCGGCCAGCGCATTGGCGCCGACCGCGATGGCGCCGGTGCCGATCGCAACATGGGGCGAGGCGACGCCGACGACATAGACGAGCAGAGGCACGGCGAGAATGGAGCCGCCGGCGCCGACCAGCCCGAGCGTCAGCCCGACAAGCGCGCCCGCGGCGAGCGCGACGAGATCGGCGGCGGCGAATTCCATTTCCGCACCCTTCCGTTTACGCCCGCAGCGCGCGGTTCCACGGCATCACGGCAAGCAGCCGCGCCATGCCGCAGAAGCCGGAAACGCCGGCGAACACCAGCCCCGCGCCGACAAAGGCGGAGAGCAGATAGAAGCCCGGATGGACGACAGCGCCGAGCGCCACGCCGAGCACGACGAGCGACCCCGCCGCGATCTGCACCTGGCGCATCAACTCGATGGGCTGCGAGGCGTCGGCGGCGACAGGGAGCCCGGCGGCCTTCCATGCTTCGATGCCGCCTTCGAGAATATAGGCCTCGCAGAGACCGGCGGCCTCGGCGAGCTTTGCCGCATTGGCCTTGGTGCGCATGCCGGACTTGCAGTGATAGACGAGGATGCCGCCTTGCGGGGCGGCGCCTGGCCCGAGCGCGGCGAGCGGCGCATTGCGCGCGCCGGGAATATGTTCGCGGGCGAATTCGTCGGCGTCGCGCACATCGACAATGGCGGCGCCGCGCGCGCCGAGCGCCTTGGCTTCTTCGGGGGTGATGGTCTTGAGGGTCATCTTGTCTTCTCCTTTGGCGCTTAAGCGCAATAGATGTCTTTCAGGGTTTTGAGAATCCGGGCCGCGTCGGGATCGTCGATCCGGTAGTAGACGGTCTGGGCGTGCCGGCGCGTGGCGACGAGGCCGTCCTCGCGCAGCTTCGCCAGATGCTGCGAGAGCGCCGACATGCCGAGATCGGCTTCGGCCGCGAGCTCGCCGACGCTCGCCTCGCCTTTCACCGCCAGCGCACACAGCACCAGCAGTCGCTTTTCATTGGCGAGCAGGCGCAGCATCCGCGCCGCCTCGCCGGCGCTTTCGGCGAGCTTCGAAATATCGCTTTTCATCATCCGCATCGTCCGGCCTCCGGCCCTGTGACGTTTTAGCTCTTGCTAAATTAGTGATTGCTAATATATATGTCAAGAGACGAACGGGTCCGAGGCGAAAGCCGGGCCGGAAACGAAGAAGGAGAACCCCCATGAACAACGCAAAAAAGCCGGAAATACAGGGCTTTTTCGACGAGGCCACCAATACGGTGAGCTATCTGGTGGTCGATCCGGCGAGCCGCGCCGCCGCCTTTGTCGATCCGGTGCTCGATTTCGACCCGAAATCGGGCAAGGTTTCGACCGCGAGCGCCGACAGGCTGCTGGCCGCCGCCGAAAAGGCGAAGGCGCGGATCGAATGGATCCTCGAAACCCATGCCCATGCCGACCATCTGTCGGCCGCGCAATATCTGAAAGCGAAAACGGGCGCGAAAATCGGTATCGGCGCACAGATCAACGATGTGCAGAAAATCTTCACGCCGGTCTTCAACCAGAACGGCCCGACCGACGGCCGCGAATTCGACCACCTGTTCAAGGAGGGCGAGCGCTTTCACATCGGCGAGTTGACGGTGGAGGTCATCGCGACGCCGGGGCATACGCCGGCCTGCATCAGCTACAAGGTGGACGACGCGGTTTTCGTCGGCGACACGCTCTTCATGCCCGACTACGGCACGGCACGCGCCGACTTCCCCGGCGGCGACGCGCGCACGCTTTATCGCTCGATCCAGAAGCTGCTGGCACTGCCGCCCGAGACGCGGCTCTTCATGTGCCACGACTACAAGCCGGAGGGCCGCGACAACTATGTGTGGGAAACGACGGTGGGCGAACAGCGCGCCGCAAACATCCATGTCCATGAAGGCGTGGGCGAAGCGAGCTTCGTCGCCATGCGCGAAAAGCGCGACGCGACGCTGGCGGCCCCTGTGCTGCTCTTGCCCTCGATCCAGGTCAATATCCGCGCCGGCCACGTGCCGCCGGCCGAAGACAACGGCAAGCGCTACCTGAAAATCCCGCTGACGGTACCGGCGGAAGCAGAGGAGAGCCTTTAGGGCTCTCCTCCACCTTTTCCCCCTCGGAAGTAGCCCCTCAGAAGCGAACGCTGAGCTGCGCGTTCAGACCGTGGTCCTTTGCATCGGAACCGTATTCGCCGGCATAGCCGAACGAGAGTACGGTGCGCGGACCGAGCGTCAGGCCGATACCGGCCTCAACCGCGAGCGCATTTTTCGAGATCGGCGCACCCTGAACGGTGAAGCTGGTGGCGGGCGCCGAGGCAAAGGCCGCACGCGACGACGGGTCGACATCGCCGAAAGCATGACGCCAGGCGAGCGAACCGGTGAGCGCGAAGGCATCGCTTTCGCGGCGGCCGCGCAGGCCGAGTGTTGAAATGCCGGTCGTGTTGCTGGAGCCGGCGACCGTGAGCGCCGCCGGACCGCCGGTCTCGGTGAAGCCATCGGTCTCGACATGAACAACCGCCAGTCCGGCAAAGGGCGTGAACACCACCGGGCCGCGCGCAAGGTCGGTGCCGATTTCGGCGGCGGCCTGCATGACATGGGCGTCGTAGTCCGCCTTCAGGCGGTTGGTGATGCCGCCGACAACGACGGTGCGATCGGTATCCGCCTGCTGATAGGCATAGGCAAGCGTGCCCCCGAGATCGACCGCGCCGAGCTTTGCGCCGGCATAGCCGGCGATGTGGAAGTTGTCGCTCGCGCCCGATGAGGCGAGCGTATCGACATCGAAGGTGGAGCGGCTGTAGCCGAGCGCAACGCCGATGCGGGCATTGTCGCCGACCGCCTTGTCGGCACCGCCGAGAAAGCCCGACGCCGTGCGGTCGAGCGCCGCCGTTTTGCTGTTGGCGTCGGTTTTGCCCCAGGCGCCGAAGACGTGGCCCCAAAGCGTCGTGTCGCCGCCGGGCCGGCCGTCGCCGGCCGCGGGCGCCTGAGCAAGCGCCGCCGACCCTGTGCCGCCGCCGATGAGGCCCTGAAGCCGCGCGAACAGCAGATCGCGGATTTGCTGCGCGGTAAGGAGAAACGACGTCGAGGCGCCGGCATGTGCCTCACCCGACAGCGCATCGAAGGCGGCACGCGCCTCTTCCTCCGTCATCGACAATATTTCGTCGTAGAGCACATTGCCCGCGCCCAGCCCCTGCACAGCGCCAGCGACATTGAACTGGTTGGGCGTAAGCGCCGCCTCCTGGAAGTCCGCCGCAAGGTCAAGCGTCAGGAAGACCGTGTTGACGTCGTAGGTGAGCGTCGGCGACAGGAAGGCGAAGTTGGACGTCACGCCGTCGAAAGTGCCGACGACATCGTTGGCGGTGAGGATCGTATAGAGCGTGCTTGCCGCATAGTCGCCCGCTCCGGCGAAGACGCGCACCGTGCCGCCGTTGATCGTTGCCTCGTTGTCGACCTGAAGCAGATCGCTGTTGCCGTCCGCATCCACCTCGACATCGAAGAAGGTGCCGGCGGCGAAGGTGACATTGTCGGCCTGCAGGGTGCCGATCGAATTGCCGGGCGCGACCGCGCCGCCGATCATCACATTGATCGAACCGGTGACGGTGCCGCTGCCGCCGAGTGTGCCGTCGCCGGACACCGAAACGTCGGGCAGGACGCCATTGACCAGCAATGCGCCCTCCTGAACCGAGGCGCCGCCGGTCAGCGTATTGATGCCCGAGAGGATCAATATGCCGGTGCCGGTCTTGGTCAGCGAACCGCCGATGCCCGAAATGACGCCCGAAACCTCGGTCGATTGGTTGTTGCCGCCGACGACAAGTTCCTTGCCGAGCCCGAGCGTGAAATCGCCGGCGCCGGCGATCGAACCGACTTCGAGGCTCCCCGCCACAAGATTTTCAGTCGTGAAGATACCGCCGGCCTCGACGATGAACTGCGCCGTGCCGCCCGTCGCCGCGTTGCGGAAATCGACCGTGCCGCCATTTGTCGTTGTGATGACGGCATCGCCCGCCGAAGACGTATCGCGGAAGAAGAGATCGCCTCCATTCTCGATTTCGGCGCTGCCGGCCGTGGAGCTTTGGGCAAATTCGGCCATGCTGTTGTTGACGATGACGGCGGTGCCGCCGCTGGCCGCGTCGCCGAAAGTCAGAACATCGTTGTTTTCGATGCTCGCCTCATCCGCCGAACTGTCGTCCCTGAAGTGGAGACCGCCATTGTTGATGAAGCTGGCGCTGCCCGCCGTCGATGAATTGTAGAAGCGCGTGCTGCCATCGACGGTGTTGGTGATTTCGGCGGTGCCGGCCGTCGAATTGTCCTCAAAGTCGATATAGCCGCCGACCTGGACGATCGCCGAACCGGCGCTCGAAAAGCTGCGGAAATAGAGTTCGGCATAGTTGACGCCGTTGCCCTGGACGTCGATGTCGGCATCGCCGGCCGAACCGTCATCGTCGAAGACGCCCGTCGCGCCGTGCTCGAAGATCAGCTCGGCGGTACCGGCAATCGCTCTGGAAATGAAGTTGAGGACGCCGCCATTGCGGGTCGTGATCGTGGCGTCGCCCGCGGTGCTGTCGCCCTCGAAATTGACTTCGCCCGAATTGTCGATCTCGGACGTGGCGGCCGTGGCATCGTTTGAGAAATTGAGCTCGCCATCAACGGCGATGTCGGAGGTGCCGGCGGTCGCATTGTCCCGGAAATACGTCGTGCTGCCGGCCTGAAGCGTCAGCGAAGCGTCGCCCGCGCTGGCGTCCTCGGCGAAGTTCAGCGTGACGGTATTGTCGATCGCAGCCGTGCCGCCGGTGCTGCTGCCGTTGAACACCATGTAGCCGTCATTGGTGATGGTGGACGCGCCGGCGCTTGAGTCGCCGTAGAAAAGCAGCGAGCCGAGCGCGGTGTTGACGATGGTGGCATTGCCGGCGGTCGAGGTTTCGTCGAATTCGAGCACATTTTCGTTGCTGAACGAGCCGCCACCGGCCGAGCTGCTATCCTGGAAGATGACGAACCCCAGAATGTTGAATTGCGTGTCGGTGCCGGCGGTCGAGTCGTTGCGGAAGCCGATGCCGGTGCTCAGACCCGTCGCGATGTTGAAAGTCTGCGTCTGGACGCCATTGTTGACGATGCCGTCGCCGTCGAAAAAGAACCGGGCGCTCGCATTCAGATTGATGGTGAAGGCATCCGACGGGTTGCCGAAGGTGATGCTGTCGAGCGTATGAACGCCGTTGACGCCGATGGTGGTCTCGCTCGAATTTCCGAAGGTGACTGCGCCATCGGGAACGCTCGGACTGCTCGACCAGTTGGCGCCCGAATTCCAGCTTCCCGTCCCGGGATTGGCGAGCCATTGCCCGTCGACCGCGAGCGCCGGTCCCGACATCAGCGCCAGCACCGCTGTGGTTGCCATCAACATGCCGCGCCGGTTGCACCGCGACGCCGCCATTTGCCGTTCGACCGTCTTGCCCATCTTTCACAACCCCCACCAGCCGCGCGGGCGCGACAGGCGCCCGCTCACGGAAATTTCGATGGGCGGATTAAGGACCGGGAGCGGCAAGGCCCGCATACCCCGGATGGGGTATGCGCGGAACGGGACGGCAAAGGGATGGAATCAGGGTGCCCGGAGCGCGGATTCCAGCCGGTCGAGCACGAGTTCGGGCCGGGCGAAGAAGATGAGCTGCCCGGCATCCGCGACCTCATGCAGCGCGACATTGGCGTAGCGGCCGGCGAAATCGCGCACCGACCAGACCGGCACCGCCGGATCGTGCGGCCCGTGCAGCAGCGTCACCGGCTGGGTGACGGGCGCCACATACCGGCTCCAGTCCTGCATCAACAGCCGGGCGTCGATCTCGAAGGCCTTGTAGCCCTGCGCCACCATGAAGTCGTAACCGTCGCTCAAATGCGGCAGCACATCGCCGCGCTGTGCGACCGGCCAGTCGGCGACGGCGCTTTCGTAAAGCGCCTTCATGAAGGCGTGATGGCCACCGCTGTCGATCAGCGCCACGGCCGCGCGCAGGATCAGCCGCGAGAAGCGCGGCGCATATTTCGTCGTATAGGCGACAATGCGCTGGCGCGGCGCCAATGCCGATATCTGCGCGCCGGACGTGACCGGCACCGTGCCCGAAACGTTGAGAATATGCGGGATGCGCGATCCCATGCGCGCCGCGATCGCATAGGCATAAAGCGCGCCGCTGAGATGGCCGAGCACCGGACAGCGCGCAATGCCGAGATGATCGAGCAGCGCCTCGGCATCGGCGGCGAAACGGTCCGGCGCGCCTTCCGCCTCGCCGTCATGATCCGACCCGCCAAAACCCGGACGCGCCGGGACGATGAGACTGATGTTGCGCGCAACAAGCGCCTCGCGGTTGAAGAGCGGCGCCGCATAGCCGTCGAGCATGCCGTGGACGAAGAGCACCGGCCGGCCCTGCGGTGCGCCGATCCGCGTGTAGACAAGCTTGCGCGGCCCGCGCCGCAATATGTCGAACAGCGCCGAAGCCCGCCGGCCGCGCGCCATGATGCGGCCCTCGCCGCCCATGTCGAACTGCGCCAGCGCCGCCGTCATGCGGATCAGCTCACCCTGCGAATGCGCTTCGGTCTTGCGCAGCACGGCCTTCATCTGTGTTCGAACCGTTTCGATGGAGCTCTTGCGCGCATCGGCGATGTCGCGCGCCGAGGCGCCCGCCATCAACGCGCGGGCGATGTCGCATTCGGCCTCGCTGAGCCCGAACGCCTGACGCAGCACGGCGCCGATGCGGTCATTCCAGGCAAGGTCGGCGACGCTGAGTAGACCGAGCGGCGCATCGCCCTCGCGCACCGGCGCGCATGTCAGCGCAACGATGAAGGCCGAACCGTCGCGCGCCGAAAAGGCACGCGCCACCGCCAGCAGCCGCCCCGGCGGCTCGGCGCCCATCCGCGACAGCGCCTCGCGGATCTGGCGCATGCCGTCGGCATCGACTGGCAATGCGTCGAGCGATTGTCCGGCGGAGGCGGCGAAGAGTTCGGCGGCGGCGGCGTTGGCCGCGGCGACGCGCCCGCTCGCGGCGAGCAGCATGGCGGGACGGGGATCGGCATCGACCAGTGCCTCGATCGGACGCCGGTCCTCGAGCGGCCGGCCGAGGCGTTCGAGAATGGTGAAGGCATTGAGAAAATGGCGTTCGATTTCGTCGCGGTCGGACGGCGCCCGTCCCTCGGTTTCCGGCCCGTCGAGTTCGCGGATGGCGTCGGCGATATGCCGCTCCCAGGCGGCCATCAACTCGTCGTAACGGCCGGGTTCGAGCACCGTCGCATAGACCTGATCGACCAGCCCCGCCGGCTCGCCGGCCGGCACGTCGCCCCCCGAAACCTTCATCGCCGTACCCCCGACGCACGGCACTCCGGCCGGCCAGGCGGGATGCTACGCCATCCCCGGAAGACCGGCCATTGGCAAATTCACCCTCACTCCCGCCAGTAATCCTTCGAGAACATGACCAGCACCGTCAGCAGTTCGAGGCGGCCGAGCAGCATGGCGAGCGCCATGACGATCTTGGCGCCGTCGGGCAGCGGCGCGAAATTGCCGGCGGGGCCGACGATGGGGCCGAGGCCGGGGCCGACATTGGCGATCGAGGTGATGGCGGAAGAAAGCGCGGTGATGAAATCGAGCCCGAAGGCCGCAAGCGCCATTGCAACGACGACCATCGACGCCAGATAGACGAAGACGAACAAGGCGACCGAAAACACGATGTCGCGGCTGACCGTTCGGTTGCCGTAGCGCAATGTCTGCGCGACATGCGGATAAAGCGTCTGACGTATCTGCGTGCGCAGGAGCATAGCGAGCACCTGCAGGCGGAAGATCTTCATGCCGCCCGAGGTCGAGCCGGTGCAGCCGCCGATGAACATCAGGAAGAGGAAGGCCATGACCGCAAACGAACCCCAGGCCGTGTAGTCGGTGCTGGCAAAGCCCGTGGTGGTGACGATGGAGGTGACGTTGAAGGCCGTGTAGCGCAGCGCCGTGAAGAAGGAATAGTCGCCGCGCGCCGCCAGCCACAGCGCCATGACGATCGACACGCTGGCGAGAATGACGAGGAACCCGCGCACCTGCGGATCGCCCCACAGCGTTTCGCCGGTGCCGCGCGCGGTATGGACATAAAGCACCAGCGGCACGGCGCCGGAAATCATGAAGACGATGGCGATCCACTCGATCACGGCGCTGTCGAAATGCGCAAACGAGGCGTCATGCGTCGAATAGCCGGCGGTGGCGACCGTCGTCATCGCGTGATTGAGCGCGTCGAACGGCAGCATGCCGGCCAACATATAGGCAAGTGCGCAGAGAAGCGTCAGCAGCAGATAGACCTCGCCGATGGCGACCGCGATCTGTCCGGGGCGCGGCAGCACCTTGTCGGAACGGTCGGTGCTCTCGGTGCGGAAGAGCTGCATGCCGCCGACGCGGAGGAACGGCAGAATGGCGACCGCGGTGACGATGATGCCGATGCCGCCGACCCATTGCAGCAGCGAGCGCCAGAGGAGAAGGCCGGGCGGCGTCATGTCGAGGCCGGTCATCACGGTCGCCCCGGTGGTCGTGAAGCCCGACATGGCTTCGAAAAAGGCGTCCGGGTAGGACATGCCGACGCGCGACAGCGCGAAGGGCAGCGCCGAGAAGGCGCCGACCGAAAGCCAGGAGAGCACGGTGACGAGAAAGGTGGCGCGGTGGCCGAGATCGCGGTCTTCCGTCTGGTTGGCCAGCATCAGCGCGCCGCCGACAAAGCCGGTAATGACGGCGCTTCCCAGAAAGGCCTGCCAGTCGCCACTATTGGCGACAAGCTCCGCAAGGATCGGCACCAGCATCAGCACCGAAAGCGCCACCAGAAGCGCCCCGACCACAAGGCCGACAACCTTGGTGTTGTCCATCGAACCCCCGTTTGCGGGCCGCCGGGGCCCTTCGCCGCATCCGCCCCGCCCGGCTGGCCGGACGGGGGTGTTCGAGATATATAGACATCGAGAGGGCGGCGCCATGCCGCCGAACCCGCCGCTTCCCGCCTTTTTACACAGTCATCGAGACGAGTTCACCCCATGAGCCCTGCCGAAAGCGCCGCCGCCAAATCGCCCGCCCGACCCGGAGAGGCGCTGCAACGCGCCGACCTGCTGGCGCTGACGCCGCAAGCCGTCGACGACGCCGACGCGCTGCTGGCGAAGGCGCGGGCGTCGGTCTTCGCGCTGGTGGCGAAGGACGGCAAGGTCTCGGCTGCAGCGATCGAGCGCGAGCAATTCGCGGTGCATGGCTTCGCCTGGATGGCAACCTATGTGGAAGCCTTGCGCCAGATGGCGGCCTATGCCGCGCGCATGAGCGGCGAGAAGCGCCTCGGCGAGTTCGAGGCGCTGCTGGTGCAGGCCGCCTTCGGCGAATATCTGAACCAGCTTGCGGGCGGCATTCCGATGAGCCAGGGCGAGACGGTGCGTCCCGCCGATCTCGGGCTGACGGAGGAAGATGTCGCTACATTTCGTGCCGCGCCGGCGGTGCGCCGGCTCGCAAGCGCCGGCTTCACGACGGCGGTGCGCGCGCGGCTGGCCGAGCTGATCGCCGCCAATGCCGGCGCCGCGACCTTTGGCGATACGGGGCTCGAAGAAACCTACGACGCGATCCGCGACCAGATGCGCCGCTTCGCCGATGCCGAAGTGATCCCGCACGCGCATGAGTGGCACCTGAAGGACGACTACATCCCGATGCCGGTGGTCAAGCAGATGGCCGAACTCGGCGTCTTCGGGCTGACGATCCCGGAAGAATTCGGCGGCCTCGGCCTCGGCAAGGAATCGATGTGCGTCGTCTCCGAGGAATTGTCGCGCGGTTACATCGGCGTCGGCTCGCTCGGCACGCGTTCGGAAATCGCCGCCGAACTCATTCTCGGCGGCGGCACGAAGGAACAGAAAGACAAATGGCTGCCGAAGATCGCGAGCGGCGAAGTGCTGCCGACGGCGGTCTTCACCGAACCGAACACCGGCTCCGACCTCGCGAGCCTGCGCACCCGCGGGAAGCGCGAGGGCGACGTCTACAAGATCAACGGCAACAAGACCTGGATCACCCATGCGGCGCGCGCGGACGTGATGACGCTGCTCTGCCGCACCAACGACGCGCCGGGCTACAAGGGCCTGTCGATGCTGCTGGCGGAAAAGCCGCGCGGCGACGACGCCGATCCCTTTCCGGCGAAGGGCATGTCGGGCGGCGAAATCGAGGTGCTCGGCTATCGCGGCATGAAGGAATTCGAGATCGGCTTCGACGATTTCGAAGTGAAGGCCGAAAACCTCTTGGGCGGCGAGGAAGGTCAGGGCTTCAAGCAATTGATGCAGACCTTCGAAAGCGCCCGCATCCAGACCGCGGCGCGCGCCGTCGGCGTCGCGCAATCGGCGCTGGAACTCGGTTTGCGCTATGCGCAGGAGCGCATCCAGTTCGGCAAGCCGATCTACGATTTCCCGCGCGTCAACGGCAAGCTGGTGACGATGGCCGTCGAGATCATGGTGGCGCGCCAGCTCACTTATTTTGCGGCACGCGAGAAGGATGGCGGCAGACGTTGCGACCTCGAAGCGGGCATGGCCAAGCTGCTGGCGGCGCGCATCGCCTGGGCGGCGGCCGACAACGCCCTGCAAATCCATGGCGGCAACGGTTTCGCGCTCGAATATCCGGTGAGCCGTGTGCTCTGCGACGCACGCATTTTGAACATTTTCGAGGGCGCCGCCGAAATCCAGGCGCAAGTGATTGCCCGCCGCCTGCTCGAAGGCGGCAACTGAAAAATGCCGCCTGCTTGAAGGCGGCAACTGAGAAATTCCGCCTGCTCGAAGGCGGCAACCAGGAACACAACCATGTCTGAATTCGTCGTTACCTGGCTGGCGCCGATCGCGCTGATCGCGGTGCTGGCGGTCTTGCTGGCCGGCCTGTGGAACATGATGCGCGGCGGCTCGGCCAACCGCTCGCAACTGCTGATGCGCTGGCGCGTCGGCCTGCAGTTTCTGGCCGTTATCGTCATCATGCTGGGGCTTTATCTCGCCAACCGGTGAGTACCCCTTGTTAACCAAAAACCGACGCTTGCCTGCCACAATCGCGTATATTCGCGCCAGGAGACGCATTCAGATCGTCGCGAGCGCCGCGGACATCCTGTAGGATTGCTTGGCGACCGGGGGTCTTAGATCAGGGGTTTCATCGTGAAGCAAAAGACAAGTCTGCTTGCCGCCATGGCGGCAACCGCCTTTATCTGTGCCGGCGTTCCGGCATCGGCCGAAGGCTTCATCAGCGAAGTGCGCCTTGGCGTCATGGATCACGACTCGAGCATGTTCCACGACTCGCATGAGACGAGCGATCCCGACATCAACGCCGAAATCCGATTCGTGTCGCCGGATTTTCTCGCCTGGGCTTTTGCGCCGCGTCCGCTGATCGGCGGCACCGTCAACACCGGCAACGGCACCAGCTTCGGTTATGCCGGCCTCGGCTGGACCTTCGACCTCACCGACGCCTTCTTCATCGACCTGACATTCGGCGGCGCTGTGCATGACGGTTCGACCAAGGGCAGGACCGCGACCAGCAAAGACTATGGCTGCCGGGCGCAGTTCCACGAGAGCGGTTCGATCGGTTATCGCTTCGACAAGTCGAACGCGCTGATGCTCACAGTCGAGCACATGTCGAATGGCGGTCTGTGCAAACGCAATGAAGGCCTGACCAATACCGGCATCCGCTACGCCTACACCTTCTAGGCAAACGCGTGGGGAAATGGTCATGAGGGCGCCTGCAAGGGGCGCCCTTTTTGCCGTTTGGGCCTGACGGCGGCCCGGCGTATCATGCCGGTTTGCATCGTGGAGGCCGCCGATGACCAATAAAGAAATTTCGCCGCACGAACACCCGAAGAAATCGGTAACGATCTCGGGACGTTCCATGGCTTATGTCGAAATGGGCGAAGGCGACCCGATCGTCTTTCTCCACGGCAATCCGACATCGTCCTATTTGTGGCGCAATGTGATGCCGCATCTGCGGGATCAAGGCCGCTGCATCGCGCCCGACCTGATCGGCATGGGCGACAGCGACAAGCTCGAACCCTCGGGCCCGGAACGCTACACGTTTCGGGAGCACCGGCGCTTTCTGGACGCCTTCCTCGAAGCAGTCGGCGCAACGAAGAATGTCACGCTGGTCATACACGACTGGGGCTCGGCGCTGGGTTTCGACTGGGCGAACCGGCATCGCGGTCTCGTCGAAGGCATCGCCTATATGGAAGGCATCGTGCGGCCGCTCGAATGGAGCGAATGGAGCGAGGCGGCCAAGGGTATCTTCCAGGGCTTCCGCTCCGACGTCGGCGAGGAAATGATCCTGAACAAGAACCTCTTCATCGAGGCGGTGCTGCCGGGCTCGGTGATCCGCAAGATGACGGACGAAGAGATGAACGTCTATCGCCGCCCCTTCCGCGAAGCGGGCGAGGACCGCCGGCCGACACTGACCTGGCCGCGCCAGATCCCGCTCGGCGGCGAGCCGGCCGATGTCGTCGAGATCGCCGCCGACTATGCGCATTGGATGTCCGAAAACGGCCTGCCGAAGCTCTTCGTCAATGCCGAACCGGGCGCCATCCTGATCGGCGCACAGCGCGAGTTCTGCCGGAGCTGGAAGAACCAGACCGAAGTGACTGTGAAGGGCAGCCACTTCATTCAGGAAGACAGCCCCCACGAAATCGGCGAGGCCATCGCCAAATGGCGCAAGGGCTGGAAAAAATAAGGCGCGCGAAGAAGGGTTGATCCCCGGCGCCGCCCGGGCGAGGCTTGCGCGGGATTGCAAACAAGGGGGAGGCTCCGATGTCGCAGACCGAAACTTTCAGCGGCGGTTCCAAGGCGTTTCACTGGGTCGCGGCGGTGCTTGTGCTGCTGATGCTCTATGGCGGCTTCAACCTGAGCCGCGAAACGGCGACATGGCATTTCGGCTTCGGGCTGATCGTGCTGACGGTGATGGTGTTCTGGCTCGGCTGGCGCATGAGCAAGCCGCGTCCCGCCCTGCCGCCGATGCCGCGCTGGCAGGAGATTTCGGCAAAGTCGGTTCATCACCTGTTGATGCTGTGCGTGACGCTGCAACCGATTTTCGGGCTGATGATGGTGACGACCTCGAAGCGCGAACCGGTCGCCTTCGGCGTCATTCCGCTGAAGATCGCGCAGAACGACACGATCAACGGCATCGGCAATTTCCTGCATGGCGTCAACGGCCGCTTGCTGCTGGCGCTGGTGCTGATCCACATTGCCGCCGCGCTCTATCATCACTTCGTCCTGAAGGACAATGTGCTGAAACGGATGCTGCCCTTCGCAAAAGGCTGACATGGTCACGCTGAACAAGATCTACACACGCACCGGCGACAAGGGCACGACGGCGCTTGCGAGCGGCGAGCGCGTGCCGAAACACGCGCTGAGGATCGAGAGCTACGGCACCGTCGACGAAACCAATTCGGCGATCGGCGTGGCGCGGCTCCACACCGCCGGCATGGAAAAACTCGACGCCATGCTGGCCCGCATCCAGAACGACCTCTTCGATCTCGGCGCCGACCTCGCGACGCCCGACCGCGGCGAAAAGCTCGACTACGAACCCTTGCGCATCGTCGAGGGGCAGGTGACGCGGCTTGAGGCCGAGATTGACGAACTGAACGCCGGGCTCGAGCCCCTGCGCTCCTTCGTTCTGCCGGCGGGCGTTCCGGCCGCGGCCCATCTGCACCTTGCCCGCACCATCTGCCGCCGCGCCGAACGGCTGGTGGCGGCGCTCGCCGAAAAGCCCGAAGAACGGGTCGGCGCCCCGGCCCTGCACTATCTGAACCGGCTGTCGGATTTCCTTTTCGTGGCTGCCCGCTACGTCAACAAGGGCGTGGACGGCAAAGGCCCCGGCGACGTGCTCTGGACCCCCGGCGCAAGCCGCTGAGGGCCCGGAAAGCCGCCCCCGGTCGCGTTGACAGGAGGGGACGGGGCCACTAGGTTGCCGCACCGCAGCAGCAGCTTTACGTCGCTTTTGCTGGCAGGCGGAATTTCCTCAAGGAAACAGCCATTTCGCGGACCGCCCGCCGCATCGAAAGACCCACACCAAGACCGGCGCCAGGGTTTCAAGGGGCCGGGGTCACACCCCCGGATTTCCACCGTCCCCGGCAACGCGCAGGGAGTTCGCCTCAATGAAAGTCCTCGTCCCGATCAAGCGAGTGGTCGATTACAACGTCAAGATTCGCGTCAAGTCGGATCAGACCGGTGTCGATCTCGCCAATGTGAAGATGTCGATGAACCCGTTCGACGAAATCGCCGTCGAAGAAGCGGTTCGCATGAAGGAAGCCGGCACGGCGACGGAAGTCGTCGCCGTTTCGATCGGCGTCCAGCAGACGACCGAAACCATCCGCACCGCGCTCGCCATGGGCGCCGACCGGGGCATTCTGGTGAAGACCGACGAAACGGTCGAACCGCTCAACGTGGCGAAAATCCTGAAAGCCATCGCCGAAGAAGAAAAGCCCGACCTGATCGTTCTCGGCAAGCAGGCGATCGACGACGACTGCAACCAGACCGGCCAGATGCTGGCCGCCCTTCTGGGCTGGCCGCAGGGCACCTTCGCCTCGAAGGTCGAACTGGAAGGCGGCAAGCTGAAGCTGACGCGCGAAATCGACGGCGGCTTGCAGACGCTGATGCTGAACATGCCGGCCGTTGTAACCACCGACCTGCGCCTCAACGAACCGCGCTACGCCTCGCTCCCCAACATCATGAAAGCCAAGAAGAAGCCGATCGACGAGAAGTCGCCGGCCGATTACGGCGTCGATGTGAAGGCGCGCCTCGAAGTGCTGAAAGTGACCGAACCGCCGCAGCGCCAGGCCGGCATCAAGGTCGAATCGGTTGAACAGCTCGTATCGAAGCTCAAGGAAGCGGGAGTGATCGGATGACCACGCTTGTTATTGCAGACCACAACAACAAGGCGCTGAACGACGCCACCGCGAAAACCGTGACGGCCGCCGCCAAGCTCGGTGGCGACGTGCATGTGCTGGTGATCGGCCAGGATTGCGGCGCCGCCGGCGACGCGGCCGCCAAGCTCGACGGCGTCAAGAAGGTGCTGGTTGCCGACGACGCGCTCTACGCGCATCCGATTGCCGAACCGCTGGCCGCGCTGGTGGTGAAACTCGCCGCCGATTACGACGCGATCGTGACCGCCGCCACCACCGTCGGCAAGAACTTCATGCCCCGCGTGGCCGCCCTGCTCGACGTGGCGCAGATTTCGGAAATCACCGCCGTCAACGGCGCCGACACGTTCGAGCGTCCGATCTATGCCGGCAACGCGATCCAGACGGTGAAGGCGACCGACGCGAAGAAGGTGATCACGGTACGCACGACGGCCTTCCCGGCCGCCGGACAGGGCGGCTCGGCCGCCGTCGAGAAGATCGGCGCCGGCGACAATCCGGGACTTTCGGAATTCGTCGAGGAGAAGCTGACGAAATCCGACCGTCCGGAACTGACATCCGCCAAGATCATCATTTCGGGCGGCCGCGGCATGCAGAACGGCGAGAACTTCGCCATGCTCGAAACCATCGCCGACAAGCTCGGAGCCGCCGTCGGCGCCTCGCGCGCCGCCGTCGATGCGGGCTTCGTGCCCAACGACTACCAGGTCGGCCAGACCGGCAAGGTGGTCGCACCCGACCTCTATATCGCCGTCGGCATTTCGGGCGCGATCCAGCATCTCGCCGGCATGAAGGATTCCAAGGTCATCGTCGCCATCAACAAGGACGAAGAGGCCCCGATCTTCCAGGTCGCCGACTACGGCCTCGTGGCCGACCTCTTCAAAGCGGTGCCGGAACTCGAAGCGGAATTGACCAAGGCCGGTCTCTGAACCGCCCGCGGGCCCAGGGCCTCGCGACCACGAGAAACGGCGCCGCCCCGAAAACGGGCTGGCGCCGTTTCGTTATCTGACGCAATGCGTTCAAATCTTTGCTACCTTTGTTTCGCGGGCCATGCGTAACCGGGCCCGCCAGCCGGGATGAAACGTGATGAAAATTCGCAAAGTGGGCGTGATCGGCGCCGGCCAGATGGGCAATGGCATCGCGCATGTCTGCGCGCTGGCGGGCTATGACGTGGCGCTGTTCGACATTTCGAAGGAGCGCGTCGAGGCCGGCCTCGCCACCATCGACGGCAACATGACCCGGCAGGTCGCCAGCGGCCGCATCACCGAAGCCGATCGCGACACCGCGATCGCGCGCATCGTCGCGGCGGCGTCGATGGAAAGTTTCGACGACACCGACATCGTGATCGAATCGGCGACCGAAATCGAGGAAGTGAAGCGCAAGATTTTCGCCGAGCTGTGCCCGCATCTGCGCGAGGACGCACTGATCGCGACCAATACCTCCTCGATCTCGATTACCCGGCTGGCCGCCTCGACCGACCGCCCGGAACGCTTCATGGGCATGCATTTCATGAACCCCGTGCCGGTGATGGAGCTCGTCGAGCTGGTGCGCGGCATCGCCACCGACGATCCGACCTTCGAGACGGTGCGCGGTTTTGCCGAAACGCTCGGCAAGAAGATCGCCAATGCCGAGGACTACCCGGCCTTCATCGTCAACCGCATCCTGCTGCCGATGATCAACGAAGCGGTCTACACGCTTTACGAAGGCGTCGGCTCGGTGGAAAGCATCGACAAGGCAATGCGGCTCGGCGCCAATCACCCGATGGGGCCGCTGCAGCTTGCCGATTTCATCGGCCTCGACACCTGCCTCTCGATCATGCAGGTGCTCTATGACGGGCTGGCGGATTCGAAGTACCGGCCCTGCCCGCTTCTGGTCAAATATGTCGAGGCCGGCTGGCTCGGCCGCAAAACCCAGCGCGGCTTCTACGATTATCGCGGCGAAAAGCCGGTCCCGACGCGCTAGATCCGCACCGACAATTCGTTAACCGTCTCATGCGAAACTTGCCGCAATAAGGGCAAGGAGCCGGAAGCATGGCTGAACAAGCGGCGGGAAGTTTCGGAGCGGGCGAGCGGGCGCGCAAGATCACGCATGAACCTCAATTCATCGACGCGCCGGAGCATCCGCTCGTCATCGAGTTCTTCGACTATATCGAGAGAAAGCGCGGCACCCGCGAAATGCCGGACCGCGCCGACATTTCGCCCGCCGAGCTGACGCGCTTCCTGCCCAACATGATCATCGCCGAGGCGATGAACGGCGGCGAGGATTTCCGTACACGGCTTTTCGGCACCGCGCTTGTCGAATTGCTCGGCGAGGAACGAACCGGCAAGCTGCTGTCGGAATTCGCCGAGGAAAACACCATTCCGACCAACCCGGAGGAAGTCCAGACGCGCTGGCTCCATGTCACGCGCAAGGCTTTCTTCGGCCGCAAGCCGATCTTCCTGCGCGTTCCCTTCGCCGCCTCGAACCGGCTCTATCTGGTCGGCCACGCGATCTCGGTGCCGATCACCGCCGGCGGCACCGAACCCGCCCAGACGATCGGCGCGATGTTCGTGAGCCGCGCCGAAACCCAGCCGGACTGAGCGAACGGCGCGCCGTCGATTCCGTGCAACCGTTCGATCAGGGCGCGGAGGGATTGAGCGCCGCCTCGATCAGCCGCTTCGCGTCGTCGCCGTCCCATTCGGCCGGGCCGACCAGACGGCCGATCTCGCGACCGTCGGGCGCTATCAGCAGCGTCGTCGGCAGGCCGAAAGCCTTGAGCGTGACATTCGCCCGCGCCGTCGGATCGATATAGAAGGCCAGATTGTCGAGGCCGTGCTCGGCGAAGAACGCCCGCGCAAGCGGATGGCCCTTGCTGTCGACGCTGAGCGCCACAACCTCGAATTGCGCGCTCCCCAAAGCCGCCTGCAGCCGGTCGAGCGCCGGCATCTCCTCCCGGCAGGGCCCGCACCAGGTCGCCCAGAGGTTGAGCAGGACGAGCCGGCCCTTGAAATCGTCGAAAGTGAGTGCCTCGCCCTCGCCCCCCTCGAAAATGACCGCCGGCACCGGCGCCGGCTCGGCCGCGGCCCTGAAATTGGCCATGTCGCCGACCGCCAGCGCCTGAAGGGCCGGCGGCGCGGCGGGCGCCCCAGGATCGTCCGGGTTGCCGCCCCCCTGCACGATCAAGTATACCGCCCCGACGATCAAAAGGGCGGCGCCGGCCAGAATGGCGATAGACTTCGGTCCGACCTGAGCCATGGAACAGTCCGCTTCCACCCCGGTTCGGGCCCGCGGCCGCCCGGAGAAAGACAATGAGCAACAAGATGTGGGGCGGCCGCTTCGGCACCGGCCCCGACCGGATCATGGAGGAAATCAACGCCTCCATCGGCTTCGACAAGCGCTTCTTCGCCCAGGATATCCGGGGCTCGAAGGCGCATGCGGCCATGTTGACCGAAACCGGAATTATCTCAAGCGAAGATGCCGATAAAATCGTCGCAGGTCTCGACGCGGTGCTGGCCGAGATCGAGGCGGGAAACTTCTCGTTCAAGCGCGAGCTTGAAGACATCCACATGAATGTCGAGGCGCGGCTGGCCGAGCTGATCGGCGCTGTGGCCGGGCGGCTCCATACCGCGCGCTCGCGCAACGACCAGGTGGCGACCGACTTCAAGCTCTATATCCGCGACACGATCGACCATCTCGACAGACAGCTCCGGGACCTGCAGCTTGCGCTGGTGGCAAAGGCCGAGACGCATGCGGCAACCATTATGCCGGGCTTCACGCATTTGCAGACCGCGCAGCCCGTGACCTTCGGCCATCACTGCCTCGCCTATGTCGAAATGGCGGCGCGCGACCGGGGCAGGCTCGCAGATGCGCGGCGGCGTCTCAATGAATCGCCGCTGGGCGCCGCCGCACTCGCCGGCACGTCGTTTCCGATCGACCGCGAAAAGACCGCGGCCGCGCTCGGCTTCGATGCGCCGACGCGCAATTCGCTCGACAGCGTGTCGGACCGCGACTTCGTGCTCGAAACATTGTCGGCGGCGGCAATCTGCGCCACGCATCTCTCGCGGCTGGCCGAGGAAATCGTCATCTGGTCGACGCCGGGCTTCGACTTCGTGCACCTGCCCGACAGCTTTACGACCGGCTCCTCGATCATGCCGCAAAAGCGCAATCCCGACGCCGCCGAACTGGTGCGTGCCAAGACCGGCCGCGTCGTCGGTGCGCTGACGGCGCTGCTCATCGTGATGAAGGGCCTGCCGCTCGCCTATTCGAAGGACATGCAGGAAGACAAGGAGGCGGCCTTCGACGCGCTCGACGCGCTGTCGCTGTCGCTGGCCGCCATGACCGGCATGGTCGAGACGCTCGCCGTCAACGACAAGGCGATGCGCGAGGCGGCGGCGCGCGGCTTTTCGACCGCAACCGACCTTGCCGACTGGCTGGTGCGGACGCTTGGCTTGCCCTTCCGGGAAGCGCATCATGCGACCGGCGCGCTGGTGGCGAAGGCCGAAAAGAAGGGCGTCGACCTCGACAAGCTGACGCTTGAGGAAATGCGCGAAGTGGAGCCCGGCATCACCGATGAGGTATATTCGGTGCTCGGCGTCGACAATTCGGTGGCGAGCCGTGTGAGCTTCGGCGGCACGGCGCCCGCCAATGTGCGCGCCGCCGCCAAGTGGTGGCGCGGCGAACTCGGCCAATGAGACGGACGGAAGGAAAACGGGATATGACGATGCGACATCTGCAGATGGCCGTTCTGGGCCTCGTCCTCGCTGCCGTCGTCACCGGTTGCGGCCGGAAGGGATCGCTCGAACTGCCGCCCGGCGCGACGCCCCCGCCGGCCGCTGCCGAGACGAGCAAGGGTTTCGACGACGAGGAATTGCCGATCGACCTGCGCGCGACGGATGACGGCATGGGCGCGACGCGCACGACCCGCGGCGCCCAAGACTGATCGCCGCGCCATGCATCATTTCGACTACCGCAACGGCATCATGCATGCCGAGGACGTTGCGATCCCCGACATCGCGGCGGCGGTCGGCACGCCCTTCTATTGCTATTCGAGCGCGACCCTCGAACGCCACTACCGCGTCTTTGCCGCCGCCTTCAAGGGTCAGCCGGCGCGCGTCTGTTATTCGGTCAAGGCCAATTCCAATCTCGCCGTGATCGCGACGCTGGCCCGGCAGGGCGCGGGCGCCGACGTGGTGTCGGAGGGCGAGCTGCGCCGCGCGCTGGCTGCCGGCGTGACACCGGACAAGATCGTCTTCTCGGGCGTCGGCAAGACCGAAGGCGAAATGGCGTTTGCGCTCGAGGCGGGCATCGACCGCTTCAATGTCGAATCCGAACCCGAGCTGGAGATGCTGGCGTCGCTGGCGCAAGCGCGCGGCCTGGTCGCGCGCGTCGCGCTGCGCGTCAATCCCGATATCGACGCGAAGACGCATGAGAAGATCGCGACCGGCAAGGCCGAAAACAAGTTCGGCATTTCCTGGAAGCGCGCGCCCGCCGTCTATGCACGCGCCCGCGCGCTGAAGGGCATCGACGCCAGCGGCATCGACGTTCATATCGGCAGCCAGTTGACGACGCTCGAACCCTTCGCCGCCGCCTTCGAACGCGTGGCCGGCATGGTGGAAGCGCTGAGGGCCGAAGGTCACGATATACGTCACATCGACCTTGGCGGGGGCCTGGGCGTTCCCTATCGCGGCGACAATGACGTGCCGCCGCATCCGGATGAATACGCGGCGATGGTGAAGCACACTGTCGGACATCTCGGCTGCGAGTTGACCTTCGAGCCGGGCCGCCTGATCGCCGGCAATGCCGGCATTCTGGTGACGCGCGTGATCTATGAAAAGCTCGGCGACGACCGCGCCTTCCTTATTCTCGACGCGGCGATGAACGATCTGATCCGGCCGACGCTTTACGACGCCTTTCACGATATTCGCCCGGTGGCCGAGCCTGCCGACGGCGCGGAACGCATCGTCTACGATGTCGTCGGTCCGGTATGCGAAACCGGCGATTTCTTCGCCAAGGGCCGCGATCTTCCGCGCCTGAAGGCGGGCGACCTCGTCGCCATCATGTCGGCCGGCGCCTATGGCGCGGTGCAGGCCTCGACCTACAACACGCGGCCGCTGATCCCCGAAGTGATGGTGCGTGGCGGCGACTTCGCCGAGGTCCGCGCACGCCCCAGTTATGACGCAATCCTGAAACAGGATATGATCCCGGCCTGGCTGGACTGACCGCGCCGCCGGCCGACGACAAGAGGGCGGAGAGCTTTGACCGGCCCCGGACAAGACGAACGGAACCCCGAGGAAACGCAAGCCACGCGGCTGCCCCCGCGCATCGAACGGCGTGTGCGGATCGCGCGCGCGCTGTTGACATGGCAGGCTTTCTGGCCGGCGCTCTGGCCGGCGGGCGCCGTCGCCGGGTTGTTTCTGGTGCTGGCCCTGTTCGGCGTTTTCGGTTATCTGCCGCTGCCGCTGCATTGGGCGGCGCTTGCGGGCTTCGGCACGCTGATCGTCTGGGCGCTGTGGCGCGGCTTTCGCGGCTTCAAATGGCCGACGCGCGCCGACGCCTTTCGTCATCTCGAAAGATCTTCCGGCCTGACCCATTCGCCGCTTGCGGCTTATGAGGATGTTGCCGCCGAAGCAACCGGCGACCCGGCGCTGTGGTCCGCACACCGCAAATGGGTGAGCGAAAGGCTGCGCCGGCTTCGCCTCAGCCTGCCGCAGCCAAACCTCGCCGCGCATGACCCGCGCGCGCTGCGGGCCGGCGTGTTGCTGCTGCTCGTGGTCGCGGTCGCGGGCACCGGCCCCGGCCGCACCGACCGCATCGCCGCCGCATTGCTGCCGGGCGCCGGCGCCGGCGCGCAGGCCACCATCGAAGCCTGGATCACGCCGCCTTCCTATACCGGCAAGCCGCCGCTCTATCTCGACCGCCGCGGCGACGAGGCACCGGCCGCGCAGACCGCGATCGTGGCGCCGCAGGGAAGTGTCCTGGCGCTGCGCGTTCACGGGCTGCGCAACGCGCCGGTTCTCGAAAGCCACGGCGGCGAAACGCGCGAACGCCCGCAGGCGTTGAAAACCGTCAGCGACGGAAATCACTCCATCGACGCGGAACTGGCCGAAACGACCGATCTCGCGCTGACCGAAGGCGGCCGCTTGATTCGCGGCTGGCGCATCGAGGTGACGCCCGACGAAGCGCCGACGATCGAACTGCGCGAGCCGCTGGCGCAATCGGCATCCGGCGCCCTGCGCTTTGCCTACAAGGCGTCGGACGATTACGGCGTTGCCGTCGCGGAAGCACATATCGAACTCGATCGCAGCACCGGTCCCGAGATGGAAGAAGCGCGGCCCGCCGCCGAACCGCGCGTGACCGCGCCGCATGTGCAGCTGACGCTGCCGACGCTGCGGCCGCGCGAAGCCGAGAGCGAAACCTATGCCGATCTGACGCCGCACCCCTGGGCCGGGCTTCCGGTAACGATCACGCTGGTGGCGCGCGACGACGCAAACCAGGAAGGAAGGAGCGAGCCTGTCGAGACGATATTGCCGGCGCGCGAATTCACCGATCCGTTGGCGCGCGCCATCGTCGAGCAGCGCCGCCGCCTCGCGCTCGACCCGCGTTCGGGCGCCAGCGTCGCGCGCTTCATCGACAATTTCACGCAGGACGCCGACCGCTATATCGACGACAAGGTCGTTTATCTGTCGCTGCGCGCCGCCTATTGGCGGTTGACCGAAGCGCGGCGCGACGCCGACCTGACCGGCATTTTCGATCTTCTGTGGTCGGTGGCGCTGCATATCGAGGATGGCGACCTGTCGCTGGCCGAACGCGATCTGCGCAATGCCCAGAAGGCGTTGGCCGATGCATTGAGCCAGGGCGCCGGCGAAAACGAAATCGCGCGGCTGATGTCGGAACTGAAAGACGCCTTCAACCGCTACATGGATGCGCTGACGGCAAGCCAGGGGCAGATGCCCGACATGTCGCAGATGAGCGACGCGATGTCGGACGCACAGATGGTCGAGCGCCAGCAGCTCGAAGACATGCTGAATGCGATCGGCGAACTTGCCCAGAGCGGCGCGCGCGACCAGGCGCAGGCGATGCTGCAGCAGCTCCAGGCGATTCTCGAAAACCTGCAACTGCCCGGACAGGCCGGCCCGATGGCGCCCGGCGAACAGGCAATGGCGCAGGCGATCGACCGGATGGGCGAAATGATCGCGAAGCAGCGCGAGCTGATGGACCGGACGTTCGGCGAAAGCGAACGCAGCGACGGCCAGGACGGCATGACGGGGCAAGGCCCCGGCGCCAGCGCACCGGGCCAGACGCCGCATGACGGCGCCGCCGGATCGACGCCGTCGCTCGACGCACTGGCCGAAGCGCAACGCGCATTACGCGACGAACTCGGCGAGATCCTCCGGGGTCTCGACGAGGGCGGCGCCGAGGTGCCGGGTGCACTCGGTCATGCCGAAAGATCGATGCGCGACGCCGAGGAAAGACTGGGCGACGGACGTCCCGACCGCGCCGCCGGTTCGCAAGGCCAGGCCATCGACGAAATGCGCGCCGGCGCGCAGGCGCTCGCCGACAAGCTGATGCAGGGCATGGCAGGACGCCAGGAGGGACAAGGACGCGGTCAGGCACGCACCGACCCGTTCGGCCGGCCGATGCGGCAATCGGGCCCGGACATGGGCGCCGACGTCGCCGTGCCGGACAAGATCGACATGCAGCGCGCGCGGGAAATTCTCGAAGAGTTGCGCCGTCGCGCCGCCGATCTCGGACGGCCGCGGATCGAACTCGACTATCTCGATCGCCTGCTGCAGCGTTTCTAGAGTCTTTCAGTGTTTCGTGGAAACACCGAAAGACTCCAGGTTGTTGTTTGGTCGCACTTCTTTTCGGAAAACCGGATTCCACTTTTCCGAGAAGCGCTCTAGCGGCCACCGTCGAGCACCGAGGCGACGCGCATCACCAGCTCATCGAGCGTGAACGGCTTCAGCAGAATGTCGTGGATGATCGCTTCGAGACCATGTGCGCGCTCGCGCTGGTCAGAATAGCCGGTCATCAGCATGATGCGCAGCGCCGGTGCGTCGCGCGCGGTGGCAAGCGCCAGCGACACGCCGTCCATGACGGGCATCAGAATATCGGTCAGCAAGAGATCGTGAGGCCGTCCGGCGCCGCGCGCCTGCGACAACGCTTCGAGCGCGGCGCTGCCGTCGCCCGCGATATCGACATCGTGACCGGCGCCCTTGAGCGCGCGCATCACGAAAGTTCTGACATCGGGTTCGTCTTCGACGACAAGAATGCGGGCCATCCTCAGCGCTCCACAAAGCCGACAAACGGCAACTGGCGATACGCGTGAGCCATGTCCATGCCGTAGCCGACGACGAAACGATCGGGACAATCGAAGCCGACGAAATCGGCGGTGAAGTCGACGGCAAGCTTGCCGGGCTTGCGCAGCAGCACGCAGCTCCTGACCGAGCGGGCGCCCCGCGCCGCCATCAGGTCGGTGGCAAAGGCAAGCGTGCGTCCCGATTCCAGAATGTCGTCAACGATCAGCACATCGCGTCCCGCGATCTCAGCCTCGGTGTCGCGCACGATCCGAACCTCGCCGAGCGACAACGTGCCCGCGCCATAGCTCGACAGGCCGATGAAATCCATGTCGGGTTCGGCGCCCGCGTCATGCAGCGCCCGCAGGAGATCGGCGGCAAAAATGAAACTGCCCTTGAGGATCGGAACGACGAGAGGTTCGCGGCCCATCGCGGCGGCGATCTCGCCCGCCAGCGCATGAACGCGCTTGCCGATTTCTTCCGCCGGGTAAAGAACGGAGATACGGGCGCCCGGCGGCGCGATGCGGCTCAAGGTGCTATTCCGCCGCAGGCGCGCCGCCATTGGGCGCAGCATCGTCCTGTTCGCGGACGAAACGAACCTCGATGTCGCGCGCCTCGACGGGCGGGCTCGAGAGACGGGTGATGAAATTCGTCGCTTCGTCCGGTGGCAGCTCGTTTTGGCCGAGCGCCAGCGTCCAATGATAAAGTTCGCGTTGCGCGCCATCGCGCAGACCGACGCGCAAGCGTGGCAGCGCCACCGTCTTGCCGCTGACATTGACGATTTCGCCGGAGACGGCCAGCACCGGGAGCCCCTCCTCTTCCTGCCGCTCATAAGCGACATTGCGGAATTCGAGGCCGCGCAAATTGACCGGCGCACCGACGGCCGCATAGACCTTTGTGGTGGCGGGCCAGAACGAGGCGATGTCGGCGCGCCATTGATAGCCGCCCGCAAGCGTGGCGCCCGCGAACAGCACCAGCACGACCCAGCCGGCGGCATTGAGCACCTTGCCGCGCCGCATGGAGGCCGCGCGCCGGACCTGGGCGCGGAACCGGTTGCCGATATCGGCCGTGGCGCTGACGGGCGCAACCGCGGGCGCATCGCCAAAAACCACATCGTCGTCGCTGTCGGGCGCGGGCGGCTCGCCCGCCGCCTTGCCCGACACGGGGGCGTCTGCGACAGGCGCGGCCTTCTCGCCGAAAATCTTCTTGCGCGACGCAGCCGCCGCAAAGACCGGCGCGGGCTCAGCGGCCGGAACGGGCTCGACCGCGGCGGGCGGGCTATCATCGAGATCGGCGGGCGGCGCCTGATGCCAGCTCTGGCCGCATTTGGCGCAACGCACTTTCCGTCCCGACGGTGCGAAGGACGAAGCCTCCACCGGGTATCGCGTCGAGCAGGACGGGCAGGTAATGATCATCCGGGACATTCGATTTGGCATTGAAGAAAACAGGCCGCGATCGGAGCGTAGCGCGCCCGGCCACGATCCGCATTTCCACAAGCCTATTGAAAGCCGCACCATGGTTAAAGGCGCGTTAAGAAGATGCGGTCAAAAGCTCGAAAGGCGAGGCAGGACGCCGTTTTTCGCGTCGCCGGTCTGCTTGGGCGCCGCGGTTCCATGATACCGTCGCTGCCATGATTCGCTTCGAAAATGTGGGCATGCGCTACGGCATGGGGCCGGAAGTGTTGCGCGACGTGAGTTTTCACCTCGCGCCGGCCTCCTTCCATTTCCTGACCGGGCCGTCGGGCGCCGGCAAGACCTCGCTGCTGAAGCTGATGTTTCTGGCGACGCGGCCCTCGCGCGGCCTGATCACGATGTTCGGCAAGGACATTGCGACGCTGCCACGCGCCGAGCTGCCGCCGCTGCGCCGCCGCATCGGCGTCGTCTTTCAGGAATTCCGGCTGCTCGATCACCTGACGACCTATGAGAACGTGGCGCTGCCGCTGAAAATCCAGGGCCGGGGCGAGGAAAGCTACAGGGCCGATGTCGAGGAACTCCTCGCATGGGTCGGACTCGGCGACCGCATGAGCGCCCGGCCGCCGACGCTTTCGGGCGGCGAGAAGCAGCGCGCCGCCATCGCGCGGGCCGTCGTCGCGCAACCCGACCTGTTGCTGGCCGACGAACCGACCGGCAATGTCGACCCCGAAATGGGTCAGCGCCTGTTGCGCCTCTTCGTCGAACTCAACCGCCTCGGCACGTCGGTATTGATCGCAACCCATGATCGCGCGCTGGTCGAAACGGCGGGCGCGCCGGAACTGGTGCTGCACAAGGGAGGGCTGACGATCCGTGGCTGATACCCCCCGCCGCCCAGACCCGGCGCCGACCTTTCACAGCGAGCCGCGTGGTTTCGGCGCCGCCCTTGCCGGCCTGCTGGTCGAGACCCGAAGCGTGATGCCGGCCGCCGGCGCGACCGGGCTTTCGCTGGTGCTGGTCATCGCGGCCATGTGCTTCCTCGCCAGCCTCGCGCTCGGCGCCGCGCTCTCGGTCGAACGTGTGGCCAGCGACTGGACGAGCGATCTCGCCGGCGCGCTCACCGTGCAGATCAAGCCCTCGCCCGACACGCCGCCGGAGGAACAGATCGACGCCGTGATGGCCGTGCTCGACGGAACGCCGGGCGTTCTTTCGGCAACCGCGCTTTCCCGCGCCGACACCGAGGCAATGCTCGAACCCTGGCTCGGCGCAGGCAATGTGACCGGCGACCTGCCGCTGCCGCGCCTCGTCGACATTCGCATCGATGCCGCGGCACCGCCCGATCTCGCCGCGCTCGCCGACGTCATCGCCGCCGCCGCGCCGGGCGCAACGCTCGACACACACCGGCAATGGCGCACCGAGCTGCGCCGCGCGGCGCGGGCCGCCATTTTTCTCGCTTACGGCATTCTCGCCGCCGTCGCCGCGACCACAATCGCCATCGTGACGTTTGCGACGCGCGCCGGGCTGTCGGCGAACCGCGAGGTCGTGGAAGTCCTGCACCTGATCGGCGCGCGCGACAGATTTATCGCCGCAGAAGTGCAGCGGCACTTCCTGCATCTCGGCTTTCGCGGCGGGTTGATCGGGCTGGCGCTTTCGGTCGCGACTTTCCTGGTCCTCAACCTGACGGGCAGCGGCGACGGGTTGTTCATGGTCCCGATATCGGGGCTTCAGCCCGAGCACTATCCGGTGCTGGCCGCCGTTCCTTTCGCAGCTGCGGCCGTTGCCGTCGCGACGGCGCGGATAACGGTCATGCGCAGCCTCGAACGGATGCTCTGAACGGACATTTGAGGGCGCTCCCGTGTTCGCCTTGCCATACCTTGGCCCCAAGCGGGTATGCTAGGCTGCCATTTTCGACATGGCGCCGGCGGCAACGGCCGGCACGCAAAACCAGACAGCGCAACCGATGAGACGGGTACGGGCATGAAGGCCGGCGACGCGCCACGAGATGACAGGAACCGGGGCATTGTCCGCATCGGGGCGGGTCTTGCGGCGCTGCTCGCGGTTGCCTATGCGGGCGGCTTCTTTCTCTTCACCGCCGAACTCGATCGTACACCGCCCGCCGATGTGCCCGTGGCGGACGGCATTGTCGCGCTGACCGGAGGACCCGACCGCATTACCGTCGCCTACCGGTTGCTCGACGAGGGCAAG
The DNA here is from genome assembly GCF_019635935.1 of Parvibaculum sp. Taxonomy (NCBI): domain Bacteria; kingdom Pseudomonadati; phylum Pseudomonadota; class Alphaproteobacteria; order Hyphomicrobiales; family Parvibaculaceae; genus Parvibaculum; species Parvibaculum sp. The sequence continues at coordinate 1,703,347 of NZ_JAHBYN010000001.1, forward strand.
GGCATGCGGCTGCTGATCACCGGTGTGCATCCCGACGTGACGCCCATATCGCTGAAGAACATCGTACCGGGCGACGCTGAAAAATTCGACTGCTGCGTCGATCTCGGGCGCATGGCCGAGAACACCATCGGCAACGCCGCCGAGACCGCCGACTGGGTCCGGCGAAACGATTACCGCTCGGTGATCCTCGTCACCAGCACCTACCACCTGCCCCGCGCGCGGCTGGAACTGCGCCGCGCCATGCCGGCGGTCGAAATCGTCGCTTATCCGGTTTTCCAGGACACGTTGCATCTCGACGGCTGGTGGGCCTATCCGGGCACCACACGGCTGCTGGTCTCCGAATACACCAAGTTTCTGCTCGCGCTGGCCTATCGCCAGTCTTCCATGCCGTCCTGAACGGCCTTCCGCATAGAGGATCCCGACCTTGCTCTGGCTCCGGTCTGCCGCCTTCAATCTTACCTTCTACGCGATGTCGGTTGTCGCCGTGATCGCCGCCACGCCCGCCCTCTTCTTGCCGCGCCGTTTCACCCATGGCGCGATCCGCTGGTGGTCGCACACGACGCTTTGGCTGCTGCGCGTCCTCGCCGGCACGAACTACGAGGTGCGGGGCAAACTGCCGGAGGGCGCGGTGCTGGTCGCCTCCAAGCATCAGTCGATGTGGGACACCATCGCCATGACGGCGATCCTCGACCGCCCCGCAATGGTGCTGAAGCGCGAACTCCTGTGGATTCCCTTTTACGGCTGGTACGCTCAGAAGGCACGCATGATCGCCATCGACCGCGGGGCCGCATCGCAAGCGATCCGCCGCCTGATCGCGCAGGGCAAGGCGGCACTCGCCGAAAAGCGCCCGATCGTGATTTTCCCCGAAGGCACACGCAGCGCGCCGGGCAGCAAGCTCGACTACAAGCCGGGCGTCGCCGCGCTCTACCGGCAGCTCGACATTGACTGCGTGCCGGCCGCTGTCAATTCCGGCCTCTTCTGGGGCCGGCGCGGCTTCCTGCGCCACCCCGGCACCATCATTGTCGAGTTTCTGGAGCCGATCCCGGCCGGCCTCGACCGCAAGAGCTTCATGGAGACGCTGGAGACCCGCGTCGAAGCGGCGGCGGCACGTCTTCTCGCTGAATCCGGACGCGCCGGAGCCCTTGTGGAAAAACATCCCGTCACTACAGGCTGAAACCGGGGAAAACGCCGATTTATTATGTTTTTCAATATCCTGGTTTAGGCTGACTTGTGGATAAATTACGTACAAACCAAGAACATTGATTTGCGCCCGAGCCGCGCCTAGGCTGCCCCCATGAAGAGCATCGCCGAACAGATCTGGGAGATGAAATACCGCCTGCACAAGGCGGACGGGACGCCTGCCGACCTGACGTTGGCGGACAGCTGGGCGCGCGTCGCCACCGCGCTGGCCGAGGTCGAGGCGCCGGAAATGCGCGAGGCCTGGGCCGCGCGCTTCCGCGAGGCGATGGCCGGGTTTCGCTTCCTGCCGGCCGGCCGCATCCTCGCCGGCGCCGGGACGGGGCGCGACGTGACGCTCTTCAACTGCTTCGTGATGGGCGAAATCCCCGACACGATGGAAGGCATTTTCGAGAACCTGAAGGAAGCCGCGCTGACCATGCAGCAGGGCGGCGGCATCGGCTACGACTTCTCGACGCTGCGCCCGAAAGGCGCGCCGGTGCTCGGCGTCGGCGCGGACGCGTCCGGCCCCCTGTCCTTCATGGATGTGTGGGATGCGATGTGCCGCACCATCATGTCGGCGGGCGCGCGGCGCGGCGCGATGATGGCGACGATGGCTTGCGACCATCCGGACATCGAGGCCTTCATCGACGCCAAGCGCGAGCCCGGACGCCTGACCATGTTCAATCTTTCGGTGCTGGTCAGCGATGCCTTCATGGCGGCCGTGAAGGCGGATGCCGACTGGAATCTCGCCTTCGGCGGCACGGTCTACAAGACGCTGAAGGCGCGCGCGCTGTGGGACAAGATCACCGCCGCGACCTTTGCCTGGGCCGAACCCGGCGTCATTTTCATCGACCGCATCAATGCGCGCAACAATCTCTACTACGCCGAGACGATCCACGCGACCAACCCATGCGGCGAGCAGCCGCTGCCGCCCTACGGCGCCTGCCTGCTCGGTTCGATCAATCTCGCCGCGCTGGTGAAGGCGCCCTTTACCGACAAGGCGCGCATCGACGAGGTGGAGCTTGCCGATCTGGTGCATGTGGCCGTGCGCGCGATGGACAATGTGGTCGACGTGTCGCGATTCCCGCTGCCCGGGCAGCGCCACGAGGCGCAGGCCAAACGCCGCATCGGCCTTGGCGTGACGGGGCTCGCCGACGCCCTCATCATGTGCCGCGCGCGCTACGGCTCGGAGGCATCGCTGAAGCTGATCCGGACCTGGATGAAAGCGCTGTCGCGCGCCGCCTATCTCGCTTCGGTCGACATCGCGAAGGAAAAAGGCCCCTTCCCGCTTTTCGTCGCCGACGCCTATCTCGCCGGCGAGACCGTTTCAACGCTCGACAAGGATGTGCGCGACGCCATCGCAAAACACGGCATCCGCAACGCGCTCGTTACCTCGATCGCGCCGACCGGCACGATTTCGCTTTTCGCCGGCAACGTCTCGTCGGGCATCGAGCCGGTCTTCGCTTACAGCTACACGCGAAAAGTGCTGCTGCCCGACGGCACACGGCGCGAGGAACGCGTCGAGGACTATGCGGTCGAAAAATTCCACGAGATTTTCGGCGCCGAGACGGCGCTGCCGGATTATTTCGTCAACGCGCAGGAACTGGCACCCGCCGACCACATCGCCGTGCAGGCTGCTGTGCAGGACTTTATCGACAGCTCGATCTCGAAGACGATCAATGTGCCCGCCGATATTTCCTTCGATGCGTTCAAGGATATCTACACGACCGCCTATGAGATGGGCCTGAAAGGCTGCACGACCTATCGCCCGAGCGATGTGCGCGGCTCGGTTCTGGCGCTCGACGAAGCGCCGAAGCCCGAGACAACGGAAGCCGCGCAACCGGCGCTGCCGCTTGCCGCGCCCGCCGCGCATGAAATCTACGAGAAGGACGGCGTCGTCTATATGTCGAAGCCGCTGGAGCGCGAAACGGTACTGCCGGGCTTCACCTACAAGCTGCAATGGCCCGAAAGCGACCACGCGATCTACATTACGATCAACGACATATTGCAGGATGGCAGGCGGCGTCCTTTCGAGATTTTCATCAACTCGAAGAACATGGAGCACTACGCCTGGACGGTGGCGCTGACGCGCATGATCTCGGCCGTCTTCCGCCGCGGCGGCGACGTGACCTTCGTGGTCGAGGAATTGAAAGCCGTGTTCGATCCGCGCGGCGGCTCATGGATGAAGGGCCGCTATGTGCCGAGCTTGCTTGCCGCCATCGGCGAGGTGATCGAGCAGCACATGATCGACACCGGCTTCATTGCGGCGAAGGACGGCCGGCCGGTAACGGAAGCCCTGCGCGCGGTGGCCGGCGAGCGCCCGCCGAGCGAAGGCGGCGACCCGACGGTGACACGGCTCAAGGGCTGCCCGCGCTGCGGCGAGCGCGGCATGGTGCGGCAGGAAGGCTGCGAAACCTGCACCGCCTGCGGCTTCTCGAAATGCAGTTGAGACGCGTGTGACGATGCGCGGTTTCATCCATCACATCGACCTGACGGTGAAGGACCCCTGGGCATCCGCCTGGTTCTACGACGCGGTGCTCGGCTACATGGGCTATCGCCGCCTGCGCGAAGATGAGCGCGGCTTCGACTGGGAGCATACGGAGGCGCCCGACCGGCTGCCGAGTATCGGCATCTTCAAGGCCGAAGGGCCGAACGCCGCCCGCATCCATGACCGCTATTCGCCGGGCCTGCACCACGTCGCCTGGATCGCCGAAAGCCGCGACGATGTCGACCGGCTGCATGCGTTGCTGATCGAAATCGGCGCGACCGTTCTCGATCCGCCCGCCGACTACCCCGAATATGGCGACGGCTACTACGCCGTGATGTTCGCCGATCCCGACGGGTTGAAACTCGAACTCGTCTACGAGCCGCGCGACAAGCCCGGCCTTTCGCATATCTGATGCCGGCACCGCTCCTCATTTCCAACGCCGATGCGCGGCGGCTCTTTCTCGAACGCCACGCGCTGAGCATGGCGGCATCTCCCGATTTCTGCGCCGACCGCACGCTCGCGCTGGTGAAGCATCTGGGCTTTGTGCAGCTCGATTCGATCAATACGGTCGAGCGCGCCCATCATCTGATCCTCTTTTCGCGCGCGCCCGGATACAGCCGCGACCACCTCGCCGACCTTCATCACGAACGCCGCGATCTTTTCGAGCACTGGACGCATGACGCCTCGCTGATCCCGATGGAATTCTACCCGCATTGGCGGCATCGCTTCGCCGCCGCGAAGGCGAAGCTCGCGGACAATCCGCGCTGGCAGGAGCGCATCGGCGCCGACGGCGCGAATGTCATCCGCAAGGTGCGCACCCGCATCCGCCGCGACGGGCCCGCAATGGCGCGCGACTTCGAGGACAAGGGCAAGGGATCATGGTGGGGCTGGGGCCCATCAAAGACCGCGCTCGAAACGCTGTGGCGTACCGGCGAGCTTGCCATCGCGCGGCGCGAAGGCTTCGAGAAAGTCTACGACCTCGCCGAACGCGTGATCCCCGACGACATTCGCCGCGAGCGGCCGAGCCTCACGGCCTCGACCGATTTTCTCTGCCGTGAGGCATTGGCACGGCTCGGGTTCGCGACGCCGCAGGAGATTGCCGCCTTCTGGCGCCTGATGCCGATCGAGCGCGTCAGGGCATGGGCCGCACAGGCGCTGAAACGGGGCGCTGTCATCGAAGTCGCAATCGAGGATGTGGAAGGCGCGACCCGCAAGGCCCTCGCCCTGCCCGACATCGAGGCGCATATCGCCGAGGCGCCGGAACCGCCCGCAACACTGCGCTTCCTCTCGCCCTTCGATCCGGCGATCCGCGACCGCGCGCGCGCAGCGCGGCTCTTCGGCTTCGATTACCGCATCGAGGTCTTCGTGCCCGAAAAGAAACGCCGCTACGGCTACTACGTTCTGCCGTTGCTCGAGGGCGACCGCTTCATCGGCCGCGCCGACGTGAAGGCGCATCGCGCCGAGGGAAGACTGGAAGTAAAGGGTTTCTGGAGCGAGCCCGGCATCAAGCTGACGAAGGCCCGCGAAGCCGGCATCCGCCGCGCCCTGACGGGGCTCGCACGCTTCACCGGGACGCCGGAGATCGATGCAGACGCTGCTCTACGGCGCGCCAGAGCCGGCTGAGCTGCGCGTCGGGCACGCCGGCCTCATCGAGATGGCGCACCGTGCTTTCCAGATAATCGGGATTCTTGCCCGAGCGCCCCTCGCCCTCGGCGATCAGCCGCACCTGCGCCTCGAACGGCAAGCGCCCGGCATATTGCGCATGGGCGCGGTCGACGACGAAGCAAAGGGCAGCGACCTTCCCGCCGCCGGCAAGCTCGACCGTTTTCACCACATCCTTGTAGACCAGCGTCACCTGTTCGCGCGCCTGCAAGTAACGGCGCGTCTCCTCGGCCCGTGCGGCAGCGACGCGGAAGGCAACGCCCCGGCAGGCGCCGCCGGCGTCGAGCCCGAAGACGAGGCCGGGCTTCTCGGGCGTCCCGCGATGAACATGGCTGTAGACGCAGAAAGCCCGGTGATAACCGTGCAACAATGCCGGGTGTTTCTCTTCATGCTCGAAGCCCGGCCGCCACATCAGCGACCCGTATCCAAAGACCCACAAATCCTGCATGCTGGCGGCACTCCATCGCGCGGCCACACTCTAGAAGCAAGATGACAGAACCGACAACCGACATGGGCCCGTCCCGGCCCCGCCGCTGGCACATTTTCGCGCCGACAATCGCCATCGTGATCGCGGTCGCAATCTATGCTGTCTACTGGACCGCCGTCTCGCGCGAGATACGGGCGGCGCTCGAGGGCTTCGCGTCGACCCCCGAACGCGGCCTTGTTGTCGGCTGGCATGAGTTGTCGATGGGCGGCTTCCCCTACCGCATCGAGGCACGCTTTGCAGCGCCCGAAGCCGGCGCGCCGGCGGCACCGGAGGCATGGGCCTGGAAGGGCGAGGCCGCCGAAATCGCGCTGATGCCGCATAATCTTCGCCACATCATCGTCAATCTCCGCGGCGCGCAGGAACTGCGCTATCGCGACCTGTCGACGGCACGGCCAATCGAAAACGTGTTGAGCTGGACGATGAAAGGCGCCTGGGCGAGCTATGTCGACATAGACAACGCCGCTTTCGGCCGCCTTGCCGTCGACATCGAGAATGTCGAGGCACAACATGTCCGGGGCGTCGTCGCGGCGGTCGATCGCGTCGATGCGGCCCGTTTGCAACTTCACACACGCCCGGCCGCCGACACGGCGAGCGACGCCACCGGCTACGACATCGCACTCCGGGGCGACGAGATCGCGCTCGGTCTGGGGCAGCACATACCGGTCCTCGGGCATCGGATTGAAAAAATCATGGCGCAGGCGCGCGCCCGCAATCTGCCCCACATTGAGCGTGTCAGCGCCGTCGAGCTGCTCGAACGCTGGCGCAACGCGGACGGCGCATTGTCGATTTCGGACCTCGTTGTGAAATGGGGCCCGCTCGACATGACGGCCTTCGGCGAACTGACGCTCGATGCCGCAAACCGCCCCGAGGGGCGCTTCGATGCCGAGATCGCCGATTTCGAGGGCCTTATCGACGCGATGGTGCGCGACGGGCTGGTGCGCGAGCGCGACGCGCGCATTGCGCTGGCCGGGCTGGTGCTCGTTTCACAGTTTCAGGGAAGCGAACCGGGACGTGTTCGTGTGCCGATCAGCATGACCGGCGGCAAGCTCTATCTCGGCCCACTCGCGGTCGCGCAATTGTCGCCGCTCTACTGACCGCCCTTGCCGTCCGGCTTGGCATGGGTCGGATTGCGGCCGAAATTCGGCATCGGCGAATCCTGCCCCGCATCGATGATCGAGCGGCGAATGGCGCGGGTGCGCGTGAAGAGATCGAACAGCACATCGCCGTCGCCCCAGCGGATCGCCCGTTGCAACGCCGTCAGATCCTCGGAGAAACGCGCCAGCATCTCGAGGATCGGTTCCTTGTTGTTGAGGCAGACGTCGCGCCACATCGTCGGATCGGACGCGGCCAGACGCGTGAAGTCGCGAAAACCCGAAGCGGAATACTTGATGACTTCCGATTGCGTCACCGTTTCGAGATCGCTCGCGGTGCCGACGATGTTGTAGGCGATGATATGCGGCAGGTGGCTGACGATCGCCAGCACGAGATCGTGATGCCGAGGCTCCATGATGTCGACATTCGATCCGCAAGCGGTCCAGAACGCGGTCAGCTTTTCGACAGCTTGCGGGTCCGTGCCCGGCACCGGCGTCAGAATGCACCAGCGGCCGTCGAAAAGTTCGGCAAAGCCCGCATCGGGCCCTGACTCTTCCGTTCCCGCAATCGGATGACCGGGAATGAAATGCACGCCGTCTGGAATATGCGGTCCGACATCACGCAGGACCGCAACCTTGACCGATCCGACATCGGTGACGATGGCGCCTTTCTTGAGCACGTGTTCGATGCCGCCGGCAATTTCAGCCAGCGCCCCGACCGGCGTACAGATGATAACGAGATCGGCATCCGCGGCGGCGGCCGCCGCCGTCTCATGCGCGCTGTCGATGAAACCGATTTCGAGCGCCCGCGCGCGCGTCGCGGCCGAACGCGCATAGCCGGAAACATGACCGGCAAGACCCCGCCGCTTCATGGCATGACCGAGCGAACCGCCGATGAGCCCGAGCCCGATCAGCGCCACGCGGTTGAAATGGGGTTCGGCACTCATGCCGCACCTCCCTTGCGGCGTATGAAATCACCAAGCGCGGCGACAACCAGCCGGTTTGCCTCTTCGGTGCCGACGGAAAGGCGCAGATGGTTGGGCAGGCCGTAAGCCGCCATCTGGCGCAGGATGAGACCGCGCTGCATCAAAAAAGTATCGGCATCGACGGCGCGGCGGCCCGGCTCATCCGGGAATCCGATCAACAGAAAATTCGCGACGCTCGGCGCGACGTCGAGGCCGAGCTTGCCGATCTCCTCCGTCAGCCAGGCGAGCCATGTGTCGTTATGGGCGCGCGCCATATCGACATGGCCCGTGTCGCGCATCGCGGCGATGCCGGCTTTCATGGCCGGAACCGATACATTGAACGGTCCGCGGATACGATTGATCACATCGGCGACATGCGCCGGCGCATACATCCAGCCGAGCCGGAGCGCGGCGAGGCCGTATATCTTCGAGAAGGTGCGCGTCATCACGACGTTTTCCGACGTCGCGACAAGCTCGATCCCCGCCTCGTAGTCGTTGCGGCTCACATATTCGCTATAGGCCGCGTCGACGACGAAGAGAATGTCGGGCCGCAATCCGGCATGGAGACGGCGCATCTCGTCGGCGGGCAGGTAGCTGCCTGTCGGATTATTCGGATTGGCCAGAAAGATCATCTTCGTCTTCGGCGTAACCGCCGCAAGAATTGCATCGACATCGGTGCGAAGGGCTTTTTCCTTCACCTGTATGCAGGTCGCCCCGGCCGCCTTTGTGATGATCGGGTAGACGAGAAAACCGTGTTCGCTCGCAATCGCCTCATCGCCCTCGCCGAGATAGGCCTGCGCCAGCAAATGCAGCAACTCATCGGAACCGGCACCGCATACGATCCGCTCTGCATTGAGCCCGTAACGTGCGGCAATCACGGCGCGCAATTCGTCGGCGCCGCCATCGGGATAAAGCGCCATGCTCTCGGCGGCGGACAGAAAGGCTTCGCGCGCGCGCGGGCTCGCGCCCAGCGGCGTTTCGTTTGCCGACAGCTTGAAGACCTTTGCGGCGCCGGTCGCGCCGGCGCGGCCGCCGACATAAGGTTCGATTTCGAGAATGCCCTTCTGGGGCGTCGGGCGTGTCATGGTCGCCTCACTCGCCATCCGTTTCGCGGCGCAACGGATTGGCGTAGCCGCCGATGATGCGCGCTTCGGCAACCCCGCCCTCGGACAGCGCGGCGAGCCGCGGATCGTCTTCGCCGACAAATCCGCTGACCGCGAGAAGATTGGCATAAGCCTTCGCGCCATCGGCGACCCGCGCCTGGCCGATGCGTACGCCATCGAGGCCGGCGGCCTTTGCCAGCGCCACGGCGCGCGCCTCGCTGACGCTCTCGCTCGTCAACAAAGTCAGCAGGCTTGTGTCGTCGCCCGTCGCCTCGAAATCCGCTTGCGCCACCACATAGGCGCGCAATTCGTCTTCGTCGCGCACCACCTCGATGAAAGGCAGGCGGGCAACGACGCGCAGGCCGAGCTGGCCGTTGACCGCCAGCGCCGTCCACCAGTCGCCGCCCGGATAGCCGCCGGGTTCGGGCAGAATGCCGACCGCCGAACGGTCGTTTCCGAGCCGCCGCAACATGTCGCGCGCGGTCTCGTGCAATTCCATCGGCGTCGACGATCCGTAATAGCTTCGCGCGAGATCCCAGTTGCCGAGCGCATCACCGCCCTCGCCGCCGAAAACCTCGACCCGGAACGGACCTTGAATGCGCGTCATGGCGGCGATGATCTCGCGCCAAAGCCGGAAGACGACGCGAAGCGGCAAATCGCCCCTATGCCTCGCCGCCAGCCGGCGCAGAACCTCCGCCTCGCGGCCGGGCCGGAACGCGATGAAACTGCCCGCACCGGCCGCGCTCGCCTCGCGCGCCTTGGCTTTCGCGACCTCGACGACCAGTTCCGTCCGCTTCATCAGCAGGTCGTGAACGGCGTCATCGATTGCGTCGATCTCCTTGCGGACATCGGCAAGCGCTTTCTCAGGGCTGGTCGTCTCGGTCGTCATGCGCGTCTCTCGGCGGGGAGGCCCCCTCGCGGCGGGCCCCTCTCCCCGGTCCGCAAGAGCGGTATTCATACGAGCCAAACCCCCTAAAATCAAAGAAAACATTGACATTTTGGGGGGTGCATCTCTAGCTATGCACCCTCGCCTGAAGGGGTCCAAGGAGGCTTCCGGCAGGCAAAAAGGACCGGCGCAGGGGCGCGATGAACACGATTGACAGGGCTGGGGACGAGGAGCGTCCGGACGACGGCGGCAGGGTCGGGGCGCAGAGCGCCACCGCGACTTTCGGCGCCGGCGAGCCGCTCGCGCTCGATTCCGGCATCAGCCTGAGCCCGTTCACCGTCGCCTACGAGACCTATGGCACCCTCAATGCCGACAAGTCGAATGTGATCCTGATCTGCCACGCCCTGACGCTCGACCAATACGCGGCGAGTGCCCATCCGGTCACCGGCAAGGCGGGCTGGTGGCCCTTCATGGTCGGTCCGGGACGGCCCATCGACACCGACCGCTTTTTCGTGATTTGCCCCAACGTCGTCGGCGGTTGCATGGGCACCACCGGCCCGCGCGACATCGACCCCGCGACGGGCCGGCCCTACGGCCTCGAATTTCCGGTCATTACGATCGGCGACATGGTGCGCGCCCAGGCGATGCTGCTCGACCGGCTCGGCATCGGCGACATCTTCTGCGTTGTCGGCGGCTCGATGGGCGGAATGCAGGTGCTGCAATGGGCGGCCGCCTATCCCGACCGCGTTTTTTCAGCCATCCCGATTGCGACGGCAGCGCGCCACTCGGCGCAGAACATCGCCTTCCATGAGGTCGGTCGCCAGGCGATCATGGCCGACCCGGAGTGGAAGCAGGGCGCCTATCTGATCGAAGGCACGACCCCCGCCAAGGGGCTCGCGGTCGCGCGCATGGCTGCGCACATCACCTATCTCTCGGAAACGGCGCTGCACCGCAAATTCGGCCGCAACCTGCAAGACCGCGACACCGTGACCTACGGTTTCGACGCGGACTTCCAGATCGAATCCTATCTGCGCCATCAGGGTTCGACCTTCGTCGACCGCTTCGACGCCAACTCCTATCTCTATCTGACGCGCGCGATGGACTATTTCGACCTAGCCGACGATTTCGGCGGCGTGCTGGCAAATGCCTTCCGCAACACCAAGGCACGTTTCTGCGTCGTCTCCTTCACCAGCGACTGGTTGTTCCCGACATCGGACAGCCGCCAGATCGTGCATGCACTGAACGCGGTCGCGGCAAATGTGAGCTTTGTCGAAATCAGGACCGACAAGGGCCACGACGCCTTCCTGCTGGACGAGCCGGAAATGTTCGCGACATTGCGCGGCTTCGTCGACAGCGCCGCCCGGACAAGGGGGCTCGGCGCATGAGCCACGGCAACGGCTATTCGACGGGCCGCGTTGACCTCGACCTGATTGCCCAGATGATCGCACCCGGCAGCCGCGTACTCGATGTCGGCTGTGGCGACGGAGAATTGCTGGAATTGCTGACGCGCAAGAAGAACGTCGACGGACGCGGCGTCGAGCTGAGTCAGGAAGGTGTCAACGCCTGCGTGGCGCGCGGACTATCGGTCGTTCAGGGCGATGCCGACACCGACCTTGCGGATTATCCGGACGATGCGTTCGACTATGTGATTCTCAGCCAGACGATCCAGGCCACACGCAATCCGCGGGAAGTGCTGCGCGCGATGAAGCGCATCGGCCGCCATGTCGTCGTCTCGTTCCCGAATTTCGGACATTGGCGGGTCAGGCTGCAGCTCCTTTTCAGCGGCCGCATGCCCGAAACGCCGTCGCTCGGACATTCATGGTACGACACGCCCAACATTCACCTGTGCACGCTGCTCGATTTCACGTCGCTTTGCGACGAGCTGGGCCTTGCGATCGAGGACGCGGTGATCGTGACCGGCGACACGGCGCGGCGCGTGTCGCGGCCGGGGGCCATTGCCAACCTGCTGGCGGGAGACGCCGTCTTCCTGCTGTCGCGCCACGACGCACGCGCGCTCTAGCTCTCGTCGAAGCTGCGTACGGATCGCGCCGGCGCCGGAAGCGGCGCAAGCGCCCGAACGCGCTGCGCGACCTTTTGCGAGACGGGCAAGGGCGTGGCTGCATAAATCTGCTTGGTCGCCTCGACCAGAATGACGCCCGAAAAGCGCGGCCAGAGCATGTGACCGACCCGCTCCCAGGCGCCCGCCGACCGCAGCAGCGGACGCCAGTCGAAAGGCGGCGCAAAAAGCGCAACCTCCCATGTCGACGGGCTGAACATGGATTCACGCAGCAACTGCGTCAGCTGACCGCGCGAAAAAGGCTGTCCATGACCGAACGGCGTCGCCTCGCGCCGCGCCCAGAGGCCCCGCCTGTTGGGCACGACAATCAACAGGCGTCCGCCCGGCGCCAACACGCGCCAGATTTGCCGCAGCATGACGCGCAGCGCCTCGCTGGCCTCAAGTCCGTGCACAACCAGAACACGATCCATGCTCTCGTCCTCAAGCGGCAATTCGCGCTCGTCGACAAGACCGCTCAGGCATTTTCCCTCCGACGGCCAGTGCAGCACGCCCTGCCGCGCAGGCATAAGACCGATGACACGCTGCGCCTTGGCCGCGAACGGACCGAGATAAGGCGTCGCAAAGCCAAGGCCGAGCACATTGAGCCCGGTCACATCCGGCCACACCGCCTGAATGCGGCGGCCGATATGCTGGCGTGCAACGCGGCCGAGGCGGCGTCCGTAAAAATCCCGGAGATCGATGACATCCATGGGCATGGGCGCAAGTCTAGCAGATTTCGTGCATTTCCGGCGAAGGGTTCACCCCGGGCCCCGATCGCACTAGGTTAGATGTAACGACGCAACCCGGCACCAAGGCGGAACGCGCGCTTCGACGCCGCCCGACGAACCAATGCGAGGAAGCAATATGACCGGCCTCCAGATCCATCAGATCCCTTGTCTGAGCGACAATTACGGATATCTGGTGCATGAACCGTCCTCCGGCGCCACCGCGTCGATCGACACGCCCGAAGTCGAGCCGATCCTGAAGGCACTCGCCGACAGGGGCTGGAAGCTGACGCACATCCTGAATACCCATCATCATTTCGACCACGCCGGCGGGAATGCCGCGTTGAAGGAGAAAACCGGCTGCATGGTGATCGGTCCGCGGGGCGAGAAGGACCTGATCCCCGGCATCGATCGCGCCGTCGGCGAAGGCGACATCGTCGAACTCGGCGCGGCGAAGGCCCGCGTCATCGACGTTCCGGGCCACACGCGTGGCCATATCGCCTACAGCTTTGCCGACGACAAGGTGGCTTTTGTCGGCGACACATTGTTTGCGCTTGGTTGCGGACGCCTGTTCGAGGGAACGCCGCAACAGATGTGGACCTCGCTCAACAAGCTGATGGCGCTGCCTGACGACACGACGGTCTATTGCGCGCATGAATACACACAGTCGAACGCGCGCTTCGCGCTCAGCGTCGAGCCGCAGAATGCCGCGCTTGTCGCCCGTGCGCGGGAAATCGACGAAAAACGTGCCCGCGGCGAATGGACGGTCCCAACGACCATCGGTCTCGAAAAGGCGACCAACCCCTTCCTGCGCGCGGCGAGCCCCGATCTGCGCCTGACCGTCGGCATGCAGAGCGCTTCGGATGTCGAGGTCTTTGCCGAGACACGCAAGCGCAAGGACAATTTCTGAAATGTCTTCGGCCGATGCGAAGATGACGGCCGACGAGATCATCTCGCTGCTCTGCCTCGAACCGCACCCCGAAGGCGGATATTTCGTCGAGACTTTTCGCGATGCCGCCGGCAGCGGTCGCGCCCGTTCGACGGCCATCTACTATCTGTTGAAGGCCGGCGAACGCTCGCATTGGCATCGCGTCGATGCCGCCGAAATCTGGCACTGGCATGCGGGCGGGCCCTTGTCGCTCTCGATCAGCGCCGACGGCAAGATGCACGAAACATGGATACTCGGCCCCGATCTCGCGGGCGGTCAGCGGCCTCAACTGGTGGTTCCGAAAGGTCACTGGCAGGCGGCGGAGCCGCAAGGCGATTTCACCCTTGTCGGCTGCACCGTCGCGCCCGGCTTCGAGTTCTCGGGCTTTGAAATGGCGCCGCCAGGCTGGAGCCCGCGCCGTTAACGCTGATCTCTTTTGCCCGGCCTGTGGCCCGTTTGCGCTGGCCGGCAGCGCGGCCTGCGCTAGAATTTGCCGGGGGCATGCGAAGGCAGGGGCATCGGCGTGGGACGCATTTCGACACTGGCGGGAATTGTGGTTGTGGCGCTGTTCGCCGCCACCGCTGCATATGCAAACGAAAATACCTGCCCGGGCGATCCCGGCTATGCCGCGGAGACCCGCGTCGTAACGGTGCCGACGACCGGCGGGCCCGCCTATGGCAACATGCAATATCCGCAGACCGTGCCGCTGGGCCCGAAGGAAGTGGTCCTGACCTTCGACGATGGACCGGACCCCGAAAGCACCCTGCGCATTCTCGATACGCTGGATCGTCACTGCGTCAAGGCGACCTTCTTCATGGTCGGTTACTACGCCGCGAGGCATCCCGAAATCGTGCGCGAGGTCGCCGCGCGCGGTCACATCATCGGCACGCATACATGGCTTCACCCCAATAGTCTGCGCAGCTACTCGCTTGCCCAGGCGCAACGCGAAATCCGCCGCGGCTTCGAAGCCGTTGAAGCCGCGCTCGCGAGTGCACCCGCGGAAGACCGTCAGCGCCTCGCGCCCTTTTTCCGCTTTCCGGGCCTCAACGACAGCGCCGCGCTCATTCGCTGGCTCGGCGAACGGCATGTGGCGACATTTTCCTGCGAGTTCGGCGCCGATGACTGGAAGCCGATCGGCTCGGCCGAAGTCCGCCGCCGCGCCATCCGCAACATCGCCTCGGTCGGGCGCGGCATCCTGATCCTGCACGACACCAAGCCGCGCACCGCCGACATGCTGTCATCCTTCATCGTGACGATGCGCGAGCAGGGCTACAGCTTCGTCCAGCTCGCGCCGGAGCCGGAAAGCCGCATCCGCGCCGCCGCCGTTTCGGATGCACTGATCGGCGCCGTGGAACCGCTGGCGGTTGCCGATATTCGGCCAGCAACCGCTGTCGCGGAACCTTCGCTTGAGCCCGATGCGGCACTTCACTAGGATTTCGAGGTGATGAAAAGAAATACATCGCAATCGATAACGCGCCGCACGGCGTTGACGCTGACGGCCGGTGCCGGTGCGCTGCTCGCCGCGCCGTCGATCCTGCGCGCCGATGCGCCGCACAAGCGGGTGCTCAACCTGCAGAGCCTCAATTCCGGCGAGAAACTCAACATCGTCTATTGGGCGGATGGCGACTACCTGCCGGACGCAATCATGCGCGTCGACTGGTTCATGCGCGACCTGCGCGAGAACAAGGCGGCACCGACCGATCCGCGCCTGCTCGATCTTCTCCACGACATCGACGCCAACACGCGCTCGAAAAACCCGATCTACACCATGTCGGGCTACCGCACCGAACGCACCAACGCCTGGCTCGATGCGCGCGGCAACGGCGTCGACCCCGGCAGCTTCCATATGCGCGGCATGGCGATCGACATCACGCAGGATTTTCACGACCCGGAGGAAGTCTACCGCGTGGCGAAAAAGCTCGGTCGCGGCGGCGCCGGCTTCTATCCAACAAAAACGCCTTACGCGCATGTCGATGTCGGGCCCGTCGACGCTTGGGTCTATCCGGCGCCGGGCCGGCCGGGCCGCGACGAGGAATATGACCGGTTGCGGGCCGAGGCCGAAACGCAGACAGGCTGAAAACGAAAATGCCCCGGAAATCGTCCGGGGCATTTTCACCGGCACGTCAGACCCGATCTATCCCGCAATAAATTGCGCGCCATTGGCCGTGATCGTCGCGCCGGTGACGAAGCTCGCTTTTTCGTCGGCGAGGAACGTCACGCAATGGGCGATTTCCTCCGCCTTACCGAGACGGCCGACCGGGATCGTGGCAATGATGCCGTCGAGCACTTTTTCGGGCACGGCGGCCACCATGTCGGTGTCGATATAGCCGGGCGCGATGCAATTGACCGTGATGCCCTTCCGCGCCACTTCCTGCGCCAGCGCCTTGGTGAAGCCGATGACGCCAGCCTTGGCGGCCGAATAGTTCGTCTGGCCCATCTGGCCTTTCTGGCCGTTGATCGACGAGATATTGACGATGCGGCCGAAACCGCGATCCCGCATACCGGCGATCAGCGGCTGGCACATGTTGAACATCGAATCGAGATCGACGCTGATGACTTCGCGCCATTGCGCCGGCGTCATCTTGTGCAACATGCCGTCGCGCGTGATGCCGGCATTGTTGACCAGCACATCGACCGGCCCGAGCGCCGCCTCGACCTCGGCAATGCCTTTCACGCAAGCCTCGTAGTCGCCGACATTCCATTTGAACGCCTTGATGCCGGTTTCCTTCGTGAAGGCGGCGGCCGCTTCGTCGTTTCCGGCATAATTGGCCGCGACCTCATAGCCGGCCGCCTTCAGCGCCAGCGAAATGGCATGACCGATGCCCCGCGTACCGCCCGTGACCAGCGCAACTTTTGTCATCGTTTCAGATCCTTGTCGTCATAACAGATCGAATTCCGGCCCGGGCGCCCGGGCGTTAGTCGCGCGCAATACACATGGCAATGCCCATGCCGCCGCCGATGCAGAGCGTCGCAAGACCCTTCTTGGCGTCCCGCTTTTCCATCTCATGCAGCAGCGTCACCAGCACACGCGCGCCCGATGCACCGATCGGATGGCCGATGGCGATGGCGCCGCCATTGACGTTGACCTTGGAAACATCCCAACCGAGGTCCTTGTTGACAGCCAGCGCCTGCGCGGCAAACGCCTCATTGGCCTCCACGAGATCGAGATCGTCGGGCGACCAGCCGGCCTGCTTCAGCGCCGCACGCGAGGCCGGGATCGGGCCCGTGCCCATCACCGCCGGATCGACGCCGGCATGCGCCCAGGAGACGATCCGCCCCATCACTTTGCGGCCTTCCTTCTTCGCGCGCTCGGCGCTCATCAGCACCACCGCCGCCGCGCCGTCATTGATGCCGGAGGCGTTCGCCGCCGTCACCGACCCGCCCTCTTTCTGGAATGCCGGCTTCAGCCCCTTGATACCCTCGAGCGTGACGCCGGACTTGATGTATTCATCGGTGTCGACAATCGTGTCGCCCTTGCGTGTCTTGATCGTGACAGGCGCGATCTCGTCCTTGAACTTTCCGGCCTTCTGCGCGGCTTCGGCCTTGTTCTGCGAGGCGACCGCAAAGGCATCCTGTTCCTCGCGCGTGATCTGCCAGCGCGCGGCGACATTCTCGGCCGTCTGCCCCATGTGGTAGCCGTTGAACGCATCCCACAGCCCGTCCTTGATCATCGTATCGGCAAAATCGAGCGCGCCCATCTTCTGCCCGGCCCGCAAATAGGCCGAGTGATGCGCCTGGCTCATGCTCTCCTGCCCGCCGGCGACCACGATCTCGCTGTCGCCATTGACGATCGCCTGAAAGCCGAGCGCGACGGCACGCAGGCCCGAACCGCAGAGCTGGTTGACGCTCCAGGCCGGCACTTCGACCGGCAGCCCGGCATTGATCGCGGCCTGACGGGCGGGGTTCTGCCCCTGACCGGCCTGCAGGATCTGGCCCAGAATGACTTCGGAAATCTGTGCCTTGTCGACGCCGGCGCGCTCGATCGCCGCGGCGACGGCGATGCGGCCAAGCTCATGGGCCGGCAAGCCGGACAAAGAGCCGTTAAACGCGCCGACGGGCGTACGCGCCGCGCCGACAATCACCACCTCGGTACCGGATTTGCTCATCATTGGCTCCCTGAACCCCTGCCGGAAAAACGACCGGGAAAAATAATAGGCCTCCGATCCGCCGCCGCCACAGGGCAGCTTGCCTGCCGCGGCCGGATCGCCGATTTCTTTGCATCGCAATGCGGGGCTTGCGCAGCGCAACAATACCGCGTCACAATGCCGAATGACAGGGGGTCAGGGGCCCCGGCGGCGCCCAACGGCGGCCGTCCGGGATAAAAACAGCCCCGGCGCAACAACACCTAAGCGAGAGAGTGGAAACCGTGGCCAAAAAGACATCATCCACGGACGATGACGTCATCGTCATCAAGAAATACGCAAACCGGCGCCTCTACAACACCGCGACATCGAGCTATGTGACGCTCGAGCATCTTTGCGAAATGGTGAAGCAGAGCAAGGAGTTCGTGGTTCGCGACGCCAAGACCGGCGAAGACATCACCCGCTCGGTGCTGACCCAGATCATTTTCGAGGAGGAAGGCAAGGGCCAGAACCTTCTGCCGATCAATTTTTTGCGTCAGTTGATCCGCTTCTACGGCGACAGCCTGCAGAGCTTCATTCCCTCCTACCTTGAAATGAGCATGAACAGCTTTTCAAAGGAGCAGGAGAAGCTGCGCAACCGTGTCGTCGGCGTTCTGGGCGGCCGCGAGCGGCTCGGCCAGTTCGAGGACCAGATTCGCCAGAACCTCGAAGTCTTCGACAATGCAATGCGCATGTTCTCGCCCTTCGGACGCGGCGGCTCAAATGCCGAACGCGAGGCGAAGGAGCCGTCCAAGTCGGAAAAGCCGGGAGAAAAAGCTGGCGCGCGCGAAGGCGAACTCGACGAACTGAAACGTCAAATCGCGCTCATGCAGGCGCAGCTCGAAGCCTTGTCGAAGAAATAACGCCCGAGCCCCGCGCGGCCGGCAGAGCCAACGCCGGCTCACCCAGATAGAAGCCCTGCAAATATTCGACGCCGAGATTGCGCAGCATCTCGACCTCCTCTGCATTGCTGACCCATTCGGCGACCGTCGGCAGGTTGAAGTTGTGCGCCAGGTCGACCAGCGTGCGCACGAAGAACTGGTTGTCGCGATTGTTCACCAGGTCGATCACATAGGAGCCGTCGATCTTGACCAGATCGACATCCAGCGTCTTGAGATTGCGGAACGAAGTGTAACCGGCGCCGAAATCGTCGATGGCGATCTGGCAGCCGAGATCGCGGAACCCGCCAACGAATTCGGTCAGTTCCCCGATCTCGTGGATCGCCACCGTCTCGGTAATCTCGATGACCAGACGCTCGGCAAATCCGGGGGCCGCATGAAGATGCGCAGCAAGCGTATCGCGCCACAACCTGTCGCCAATGGTCCGGCCCGAAATATTGAGCGACAGCTTGACGTCGCCGCGCTCGCGCAACGTATCGACCGCCAGTTCCATCACCCGATAGTCGAGCAACCCGATCAGCCCGAGCTTCTCCGCCACCGGAACGAAATGCCCCGCCGGAACGATGGTGCCGTCGGGCCGCTCCATCCGCACAAGACATTCATGCAACGCAGGCTCGCCGGTGCGGGCATCGACGATCGGCTGATAGGCGATGCGGATGCGCCGGTCGTTGAGCGCGGTGATGAGTTCGTCGGCAACGTTGATGTTGCGCAGCCGGGTTTTTTCGCGCTCGCGTGACGGCGCGTAAATGACGTGCGAATTGCGCAGCTTCTGCTTGGCCGACACAAGCGCCTCTTCGGCGCGCGCCAGCGCCTGGTCGACACTGGACGCGTGCCCCGGAAGCGCGATCGAACCGGCTGACACGGTGACGGCGACCGGCCCGCGCGCCGTGACGACCACACGGTCGCGCACCTCGGCGAGAAGCCTTTCGCAAACGTCGCTGAGGCGTTCTTCACTGCAATTGTTGAGGACAAGGCCGAACTTGTTGCCGGCATAGCGCCCGAGCGAGTCGCCGCGCCGGGCAAGGCCGGTCAACCGCTCGCCGATGCAGACGATCACCTCGTCGGCGACGTCGAAGCCGAATGCGTCGTTGATGAGCGCCAGATTGTCGACCGCGAGCAGAAGGAAGGCAGAATTCTGGCGGCCGCGCTGCGCCGCGATCAGCGCCTCGCCAAGCGCCTCTTTCAACCGCACACGATTGAGCAGACCTGTCAGCTCATCATAGGTCGAAAGACGCACCAGCAGCGCTTCGCGGTTGTGGCGCTCGTCGATCGCCCGCATGACGCCAATGGCATGCGCCGGCGTTCCATCTTCGCCGGCAAACCAGCGGCCGCGATCTTCGATCCAGCGCATCCCGCCGAAATCGTCGCGAATCTGATATTCGAGTTCGTAGGGAACGCCCTGGCCGGCATCGCCTTCGCGCGAAAGGCAGATGCGCTCGTAGCGGCTCGGGCCTTCAAGCGCGATCCGCGACGTGAAGTCGCGATGCGTCGCAATCGCCGATATATCGGAAATTCCGAAAAGCACACCGACGCCCGGACCCCAATCGATCCGGTCATCGTCGATCGACCAGCGATAGGCGGCATCGCCCACCGCCGTCACGGCACCTCTCAGCAGATCGTCCGTTTGCGCTTCATAGCCGTTGAAGCCCGACGTCCCACCGACTCTGCGCGCATCCTGCGTCTTCGAGTCCACAACACCACTCCCGCCGCACCCAATTGCCCGGACATCCCGGGCATCGTCGCCGTTTCCCGATAGCGCCCTTCTGGACGTCCGGAACAGCCGATAATCGCGCAGCGGCGGTTAAGATTTCGAGAAGCGTTTTAACAACTAAAGCTTTAATTATATTGGTTAATTCGACGATTTTGTATCGTTTCGGTGCGCCCGCGCCTCCCGCCGGCGCGAATCTCGTGGCAGACTTCTTGCTGCATCGTTGATGAGCTGCAAACCGCAAAAGTGCAGCCAGCAACAAGACAGCCTGTGGGAAAGCAAGACGGCGGATGACGAAGATCGAGCGCATGGCGAATTCGCAGACGACGCTGCCTGCGCCGCGAAGGCAGGTGGATACGGCAGCGCGTTCTCGAACTGTCGAACCGGTGCGTTCACCGGACGCCCGCGCGCCGCGCCAGTCTCATGCCGCGCTCGGCCGGCTGCCGCTCGGCACGACACGGCCCGTTGCGGGTTTTCTCGCGCAATATGTCGACCAGCACTGGCACTGGCCTTACTCGCCGTCCCGCAAACAGGAAAAGCGCCAACGCGCCGCGACGGCCTATATCGACGCCGACACGCTGCCCGACCTCCTGGTCGAGGCCCTGCGCCTGCCGAGGCTTGAACGCAAACTCTGAGCTTCAGTTTCCCCGCGTTGCCAGAACGAGCGATTGCAGATCGGCAATCGCGCGTTCGATGCGCGTCAGCCGCGCATCGATGTCGGCCAGCCGGCTGGCGAGCGCCGCATCGCCGGCCGGCGGTTGAGAAGGCGACGGCGTTGCGACGCCGGCCCTGTTGACGATTTCGGCGGCCGGCGCGCTGAGCAAGCGCGCCAGCATCGCCACCTGATTGGGTGTGACCTCGCGCTGATCCTTCCAGATTTCATCGACTTCCGGTCGCGAAAGCCCGAGCGCTGCGGCCACGTCGTCGCGCGTCAGGCCGGTTGCCTGCAATCGGTCGTCGAACCATTGCTGATCGAAGAAAAGCGCCATCGCCGGTATTCCGCCTCAGCGTCCCTTGAATTCGGGCGCGCGTTTTTCGAGAAAACTGCGCACGCCCTCGCGATGATCTTCCGTTTCGAACAATCGCCCAAGCGTTGCGCTGACCCAGCTGCCGATCTCGCGTAGATCGCCATAGGAGGTGCGGCGCAGACCGTCTTTCATATAGCGAAGCGCAAGCGGCGCGTTGACCGCGATGCGACCCGCAAGCGCCAGCGCACTCTCCATCAGCTTCTCATGCGGCACCACCTCGCTGACAAGCCCGATGCGCAGCGCCTCGCTTGCGTCGATGACGTCACCGGTGAAGAGGAGCTCGGCTGCCTTGGCCGGACCGACAATCGCCGGCAGCCGCCACAAGCCGCCGACATCGGAGATCAGCCCGCGCTTGATGAATATCTCGCCGAACCTTGCCTGTTCCGATGCGATGCGGATGTCGGCGAATAGCGTCAGCTCCATACCCCAGCCGACGGCCGCACCATTGACGGCGGCAATCACCGGACGGTCGCATTCAAGCGCCGCAACGGCGGCCGGCGTCGGCTCGGGCCGAACGGCCGTCAGCCGCGCGACGCTCTTGTCGCGCTGCTCGCCCGTCATCATCTCCTTGACGTCCTCGCCGGAACAGAAGGCCGGATCGGCGCCCGTGACGACGACGCAGCGCACATCCGGATCGGCCGAGGCCGCCCGAAAGGCCGCCTCCACCTCGTCATAGGCGCGCCGATTGAGCGCATTGCGCCGTTCCGGGCGGTTGATCGTGACGATCGCAACATGATCGCGAACTTCGTAGAGAACGCAGGTGAAATCCGCCGGTAAAATCCGTTCCGCCTTCGCCATCCTGTCCTCCCGTGCCTCGTTATATGCGCGGCAATTACTTGAAATCGCCCAGCGCATCCGCGCCGGCATCGCCGAGCTTCGAGCCGCCATCGCAATCGACGATAGTGCCGGTGATATATTTCGCGTTGTCGGTCGAAAGGAAAAGCGCCGTGTCGGCGATATCGGTCTTGGTGCCGTAGTCGCGCAACGCAATGCGCGACTTGATCAGCTTTTCGGCCTCCACCGACGGCGCCAGCCGCGCCATGCCTTCCGTATCGGCGATCGGCCCCGGCGAAATCGCGTTGACGCGCACGCCGGCCGGACCCCATTCCATCGCAAGGCATTTGGTCAGCATGTTGATTCCGGCCTTGGCCGCGCAGACATGAGCCTGGAAGAGCGACGGATTGACCGCCTGCGGCGCCGTGATCGAAATCAGCGAGGCGCCCGGACGATTGAGATACTGGAAGGACGCGCGCAGCACGTTGAAGGTGCCGATGAGGTCGATATCGACGACGGTCTTGAAGCCGTTGGAGGACATGCCCAGCGCCGGCGCGACGAAGTTTCCGGCGGCGCCCGAAATCACGATGTCGAACTTGCCGAAACGGTCATGGGCCTGTTTCATCGCCATATCGACCGAATTGAAATCGCGCACATCGGCCGCCATGCCGATCGCCTCGAAACCTTCATCCTTGATCGTCTGCGCGGCGGTCGTGATTTTTTCGTGGCTGCGGCTGATCAACGCGATTTTGGCGCCCGCCCGCGCAAAATGCTGCGCGATGCCGAGATTGATGCCGCTGGACGCACCGGCAACGAATGCGGTTTTGCCCGCCAGCACTTTTTTCTTGAACGCGTCCTGCATGGAAATCTCCGTAATTCAACGCTTTGCCTGCGCGCGATTGCCGATCGCGCGCCCGCATCAAGCCCTTATTTGACCGCCCCCGCAAGCCCGCGCGGCATTTGTGGCCGCCTCGCCGACACACTAGACTGACGCACCGGCAAGGCCTTCCGCAACGGAAGACTGGGACCGGCGGCATATCGGAAAGATTGCGGCATCATGGCTTTCGTGAAGGGCTTCGGAATACTGGCAGCCGCCGTGCTACTCATCATGTCGATGAGTTATTGGGCGGCAGGCAAGGCCCGCCCCGCGCTCGACGCGGCGGCGCGCGCCGCACTGACGGCCGAAGGCGCGGCATACGATTTCATCGAACTGCCCGGCGGCACCGTCCATTACCGCCTCGAAGGCCGCGTGGATGCGCCGCTCGTCGTTCTGGTTCACGGCTTCTCGACGCCGTCATTTGTCTGGAACGACTATATCGCCCCGTTGACCGACGCCGGCTACCGCGTCCTTGCCTATGACAATTTCGGGCGCGGCCTGTCCGACCGTCCCGCCGCGGTTTACGACGCCGATTTCTTCGACCGGCAGCTCGACGAACTACTGGACGCACTTGGCGTCAACCGGCGGATTGACCTCGTCGGCTATTCGATGGGCGGCGCCATTGCGACGATCTTCGCCGCGCGCCACCCCGAGCGTGTCCGTTCGCTGACGCTGATTGCACCCGCAGGCCTCGGCGTCGAAGGCAGCGGCAATGTGAACCTGGTGTTGCGTCCACTGATCGGCGACTGGATCATGCGGCTTTTCGATGCGCGGATTGCCTATAACGCCGCTGCCGTGGAAGCGAAAAGCGCCCCCAATCCCGGTGCGTTTCTGGCCAATTTCAACCGCCAGCTCGAATATCGCGGCTATGGCGACGCGCTGCTCTCGACGCTGCGCCACTATCCGCTCGGCGCCGCGCATGAGGCATTCGCGGCCGCCGGCCGCTCGCCGCGCCCGGTTCTCGTCATCTGGGGCGAGGCGGATGACACCGTGCCTTTTTCTCATGCAACGCAACTGATCGAACTGATGCCGCAGGCGCAGCTTCGCTCCTATCCCGGCATGGGGCACAACATTACCTTCGCCCAGGCGCCGCTGGTGAGCCGCCTGCTGACCGATTTTCTGGCTGTGCAGGGTACGCGCGTTACATCGGGCGGCGCCGCCGGCAAGCCGCGCGGACCGCTTGCCCGCATGGAGGCGCGTCAATGCGCAAGTTGCGGCCCCGGCGACGAGGGCCCGTCCGAACCGACACTGCCCTGACAAGGGCCATCTGATGAAAGCGAAGTCGACGTGACCGAACCGCTCGTTCAGGAACTGGCGTGGCATGCGCCGCACGAGGCATTCCACGCCTTTGCGGACGAACCCTTCGCGCTTTTTCTCGACAGCGCGACGGCGAGGCCGGATCGTGACCCGGCGTTGCATGGCCGCTGGAGCTTCATCGCCACCGATCCTCTCGACAGGCTCAGCTTGCGCATCGCGGACGATCCCGCGCCATTCGCGACCTTGAAGGCCAAACTGGCGGCATGGCCCGCCGTCGCCCCGTCGCCCGGCCTACCGCCCTTTATCGGCGGCGCGGCCGGATTTTTTGCCTATGGGCTCGGCCGAACGCTGGAACGCCTGCCTGCCGAAGCGCCGCCTTTCGCCACCGACGACCAGAACCTTCCCGACATGGCGCTCGGTTTCTACGATGCGGTACTGGCCTTCGACATGGTCGAACGCCGCGCCCTGCTCATCGCGACACACACCTCCGAACGTGCCGCCCGCTTGCGTGCGCGATATGAAGCGGCGACGCGGTTGCCGCAAACGCCGCATATTGCGTCCGCGGCAATTACATCGAACTTCACACGCGCTGCCTATGAAGCGGCCGTCGCGCGTGTGATCGAATACATTCATGCCGGGGATATCTTCCAGGCCAATCTCGCGCAGCGCTTCGAGGCACAGCTTGCAGACGGCGACACGCCCTACGCACTCTACCTGCGGCTGCGCGACGCAAGCCCCGCGCCCTTCGGCGCCTTTTTCAATTTCGGCGCGGGTGCGATCCTCTCTTCTTCGCCCGAACGCTTCCTCGCCTGCCGCGACGGCGCGGTCGAAACGCGGCCGATCAAGGGCACAAGACCGCGCGGGTCGTCCCCGGAAGAAGATCGCCGTCTCGCCGC
The DNA here is from genome assembly GCF_019635935.1 of Parvibaculum sp. Lineage (NCBI taxonomy): Bacteria > Pseudomonadati > Pseudomonadota > Alphaproteobacteria > Hyphomicrobiales > Parvibaculaceae > Parvibaculum > Parvibaculum sp. Next base: position 1,728,477 of record NZ_JAHBYN010000001.1, read on the forward strand.
CGAACTGATGGCATCCGAAAAAGACCGCGCCGAAAACGTGATGATCGTCGATCTATTGCGCAACGACATTTCGCGCGTCTGCGCCGACGGATCGGTGACGGTCGAAAAGCTCTGCGCGCTTGAGAGCTTCGCCAATGTCCACCATCTGGTGTCGACGGTTCGCGGAGAATTGCGGCCGGGCGCAACCCCCGCCGAACTGCTGGCCGCCTGCTTCCCCGGCGGTTCGATCACCGGCGCACCGAAGCTGCGCGCGATGGAAATCATCGCCGAACTGGAGCCTGCGGCGCGCGGGCCCTATTGCGGCGCCATCGGCTATCTCGGCGCCGACGGTGCGATGGACACGTCGATTGCCATTCGCACCATGGTCGTCAAGGGCCGTCGCGTGACGTTTCAGGCCGGTGGCGGCATCGTCGCGGATTCCGATCCGGCCGCCGAATACGACGAGACGCTCGCCAAGGCGCGCGACATGCGGCATGTACTTGAAGGCGCTGCGGACGTCGCGACATCTGCCGCGGCCGGAGCACGCGCATGATCCTCGTCATCGACAATTTCGACAGCTTCGTTCACAACCTCGCCCGCTATATCGGCGAACTTGGCCATGAACGCCGCACCATCCGCACCGATGCGATCACGGTCGCCGATGCCCTCGCGCTGGAGCCGCAAGCGATCGTCCTCTCGCCGGGGCCTTGCGGGCCCGACAAGGCCGGGATTTCGGTGCCGCTGGTCAAGGCCGCGGCCGAGCGCGGTATTCCACTGCTCGGCGTCTGCCTCGGTCATCAGGCGGTCGCGGCGGCATTCGGCGGCAACATCGTGCGTGCCGCAAAGCCGGTGCATGGCAAGCCTTCCCGCATTTCCCATGACGGCACCGGCCTGTTTGAAGGTTTGCCGTCGCCCTTCACAGCCGCGCGCTATCACTCGCTGATCGCCGAACTGCCGCAAGGCGGACCCCTGCACGCCACTGCCTTCGCCGATGACGGCACGCTGATGGCGCTGGCGCATGAAACGCTGCCGGTTTTCGGCGTGCAGTTTCACCCCGAGTCGGTATTGACCGAATACGGCCATGCGCTGCTGGCGAATTTCCTCGCACTGGCGGACGCAAAACCTCGCGAGAAGATGCGCGCATGATCCTGTGGCTCAACGGCGAACTTGTCCCCGCATCGCAAGCACGGATCGACCCTGCCGATCGCGGCTTTTTGCTGGGCGACGGGCTTTTCGAAACCATGATGGCGCGGCACGGACGGGTGGCCTTTCTTGACGCGCATCTGTTGAGGCTCGCGCGCGGTGCCGAGGCAATCGGTCTCGCGCTGCCGCTCGATCCGGCACGGATCGCCACCGCCTGCGTGAAGCTCCTCGAAGCGAACGGACTGGCCGATGCGCCGCGCGCAGCCTTGCGCCTGACGCTGACGCGCGGACCCGGCCCGCGCGGCCTCGCATTGCCGCCCGAACCCGCGCCGACACTGATGATCGCGGCGGCATCGGCGGCCCCGCCACCCGCAGGTCTCACGGCGATCGTGGCGACGCCACGCCGCAACAATCGCTCGCCCTCGGCACAATTGAAGGCGATTGCCTATCTCGACAATGTTCTGGCCAAAGAGGAAGCGCGCGCGCGCGGCGCCGAGGAAGCGCTGATGCTCGACAATGACGGGCATCTGGCCTGTGCAAGCGCCGCCAACATCTTCATCTGGGAGAACGGCCGGTTGCTGACGCCGTCTGCCGATTGCGGCATCCTGCCGGGCATTGTCCGCGCCGCGATCCTCGAACTGGCGCCGGGTCTGGGTGTCGAGACGCTCGAGGATCGGATCGCGGCGTCGCGCTTGTCCCGCATCGAAGGCGCGTTCCTGACCAACAGTCTGATCGGCGTCGTGCCGCTGACGCGCATCGGCGAACGCGCGCTGCCGGCGGCGCATCCACTGACCGCCCGGCTCGCGGCCGCTTACGAATTGTTGCTGGATTCCGCCGACCGGAACGGCTGACCTGCCGTTAACCACGCATAATCGAAGCAATTTCTGACTTCTGGACTTTTTCCCGGAATGGCACGATGCTTTGCCGAGTAGCGGCCCACCGGGGGGCGGGTCCGGAAGACGCGGCCGGGCATGGCCGTAAAAACTCGGGGAGTTACGGCCATGGCGCGGATATTTGGAACCTTCGCATTGCTCATTCGCGAGGGTTCGTCGCTGATTTTTGCAGCCTTGATCTGGTTTGTCTTCTGGGGCGGATATGCGCCGGCGCTCGAAACGCCCGAACAGACTTTCAATCTGGCGGTCCTCGCCGGACTGATTGCGATTGGCTACCTTTCGTTGCAGGCACTGGCGGTCGTCAATCAGCCGGTCGGACAGGAAACCCGTTTTCTGGTCGACATCATGTTGTCACTGGTTCCGCTGGCGCTGGTCGCTTATGCCGCAGTCCAGCATATCAACGGAGCCAGCGAACTTCCCTATCATCTGGCCGGCATTCTCTGGCTCTTCGGTGCCGTTGCGGTTTCCGATGTGGTGATCAACACCTGGATGGGCCTGAAGCTCAACAAGCTCGCCAGCGACATGGTGATCATGAAATAGGCCGCGAGGCACCGATGCCGGCGGCGGAACATTTCTCGCAGAGCTACGCCGAAGCGCGCCGCCGATTTCTCGAGGCGGCGCGCGCGGCGGGCGCGACGCTGAGCGCCCGCGAGCATCCGCTGAAAGGACCATCGGGCGAAACGCTGGCGACCGACATCGCCCGCCTCGGACCGGCCGGCGCGACCCGCATCCTCGGCATCGGCTCGGGTACGCATGGCGTCGAGGGTTATTGCGGCTCGGGCGTCCAGACGGCACTCCTGAGCGAAGGCTTCGCGCGCGAACGGCCCGACGACACCGCGGTCGTTTTCATTCATGCGATCAATCCCTACGGCTTTGCCTTCGACCGCCGCGTCAACGAGGACAATGTCGATCTCAACCGCAATTTCCTCGATCACACAAAGCCGCATCCCGAAAACCCCGGCTATGAAGAGCTCTTCGACGCCATCAACCCGCCCGACATCTCGGCCAGGGCACTGGCCGAAAGCCGGGAAAAGCTGAAAGCCTATGCGGACAAGCACGGGGCTGGCGCCATGCAGCATGCGCTGAGCGCCGGCCAGTACACGCATCCGAACGGGGTGCAATTTGGCGGATTGGAGCCTGTGTGGTCGAACCGCACACTGCGCGCGATCATCCGCGACGAGATGGGCCGGGCCGACCGCGTTATCTTCGTCGACATCCATTCCGGCCTCGGCGCGCGGGGCGCCGGCGAGATGATCTGCACGGATTCCGAGGCAAGCGGCAGCTTCAAGCGGATGCGCGAATGGTGGGGCGGGATCGTCCGCTCGACGGTCGATGGCGATTCCATTTCATCGAACGTGCCGGGCTCGATCCCGGTCTGTTTCGCCGAGGAGCTGAAAGGCCGCGAAGTGACCGCCGGCGGCCTCGAATTCGGCACCGTGCCGATCCGCGAAGTGACGGTGGCGCTGCAGGCCGACAACTGGCTGCATCAGAACGGTGGCCACAAAAATCCGAAGGCGCGCGAAGTCGGCAAGCTGATCCGCGATGCGTTTTACGTCGATGCCGACGACTGGAAGAACATGGTGACGGCGCAGACGCGCGATGTCTGTGCGGCGGCGCTGCGCGGCCTCAAGGACTGATCCCCGCAAACGAAAACGCCGCCCGAAAGGCGGCGTCTCGAATTCGATGTGCCGTGAAAGGCTTAGTCGGCCTTCGGCTTCAGGATCTGCTTGCCGCGATACATGCCGGACTTCAGGTCGACATGATGGGGACGGTGCAGCTCGCCCGAATCCGGGTTCTCGACATAGGCCGGCTGCTTCAGCGCATCGGCCGAACGGCGCATGCCGCGCTTCGACGGGGTGGTTTTCCTCTTGGGGACGGCCATGGGCTTCACGCTCCGGTTGGGACCTCAACGGGCCCTCGCCTTACGAAAAAGGCTTTGAAAACAAAAGATTGGCCGCTCCCGGCTTGGACACGGGGTCCGTGGGGCACGGCCTTTGGCGGGCCTTATACAGTGAAACCGGCGCGAAAGTCCATAAGGAGCCGGGATTCCCGATCGGCCAGCCTCAATTGAGCAGGATAACCGCGCATTCATCGGCCGGAACGGCGGCCCGGGCGCAAGCCGCGCGCGCGGAGGCCTCGCTGTCGAAGGCGCCCATACGGACCCGGTGGACCTGTTCGCCGCCGACCGTGGCGCTGTCGATCGAAACGCGCTCCTCGCCCCTGAGGTCGGGCTCACGGCCCAGAATGTCGAAATAGCGGCGGCTGGCGCGGTCGATGGCGGTGTAGGTGCCAAGCTGCACGTAATAGCGCTGGCCGCCCGAAGGCCGCAGTGTGGCCGGCGCCGCGAGCGAGGCCGTGGTGACGGCGCTGCTGCTGCCCGGACGGGCGAGCGGACGCGGCGCCGAGGCGCGAAGCGAGCCGGTGATCAGATCGGCATGGGGATCGTTCCAGGCGGTCTGCACGACCTGCGGGCGCGGCAGCGGCGGCCGCGCGGCGGGTTGCGCCGCATGCACCGGAATCTCGATGGTTTTCTCGACCAGCCGCGTCATGCCGCTCCGGTCGTATTGCGAGGCCTGGTGCGGTTCGGCAATGCCCCGCTCGGTCTGAATCACAAACAGGGCAATCAGAATTGCCCCGAGCAGCAGCCAGAAACGGTCGCGTTGAACCCTGTCGAACATGGACGTCTTCCCCCTCGATCACCGAAGCGCGCAGCCGCACCGGCACGTGAGGAGACTCGCCCGGTCGTGGTTAATTGCAGTTTAAAATCCGCCCCGGATTGGCACATTTATCCCCGGCCGCGGAAATATCCCTGCAATTTCAAAGGCTTGAAATCAGGCCGCCAACACGCTTCCGGCCTCGTGATAGGGCTCGCCCAGCGCGTCGGAGACCGCGCGGTAGGTCAGTTGCCCGCGATGGACATTGAGGCCGGCCATCAGATGCGGATTGTCGGCAAGCGCTTTTCGGTAGCCCTTGTCCGCCAGCGCCAGCGTGAAGGGCAGCGTCGCGTTGTTGAGCGCGAAGGTCGAGGTGCGCGCCACGGCGCCCGGCATGTTGGCGACGCAATAGTGAACGACATCGTGCGCCACATAGGTCGGATCGGCATGGGTCGTTGCATGCGAGGTCGCGAAACAACCGCCCTGGTCGATCGCAATATCGACCAGCACCGAACCCTTCTGCATATGCTTGACCATGTCTTCGGTCACGAGCTTCGGCGCGGCGGCGCCCGGCACCAGCACCGCGCCGATCACAAGATCCGCGCCCAGAACATGTTGCTCGATTGCGTCGACCGTCGAATAGATCGTGTTGAGGCTCGGACCGAACTGCATGTCGAGCTCGTAGAGGCGGTGCAGGTTGATGTCGATGACGGTGACATGCGCTTCAAGCCCCATCGCCATGCGCGCCGCATTGGTGCCGGCGACGCCGCCGCCGAGAATGACGACCTTGGCGGCCGGCACGCCCGGCACGCCGCCGAGCAGCATGCCGCGCCCGCCCTGCGCGATTTCGAGGCAATGCGCGCCGGCCTGGATCGACATGCGGCCCGCAACCTCCGACATCGGCGCGAGCAGCGGCAGACCGCCGCGCGCATCCGTCACCGTCTCGTAGGCGATGGCGACGCAACCGGATTCCATCAATCCGCGCGCCTGCTCGGGATCGGGTGCGAGATGCAGATAGGTGAAGAGAATCTGGCCCTCGCGCAGCATCTTCCATTCCACCGGCTGCGGCTCCTTGACCTTCACGATCATGTCGGCGGCGGCAAAAATCTCCGGCGCCGTCGCAACGATCTTCGCGCCCGCCGCCTCGTATTGCAGATCGGAAAGGCCGATGCCGTCGCCCGCGCCCTGCTGCACCAGAACCTCGTGGCCGTGATGAACCGCCTCGCGCACGGCGGACGGCGTCATGCCGACGCGGTATTCGTGGACCTTGATTTCCTTGGGAACGCCGATGCGCATGATGGCCTCTTGGGGGCGGGAGGGGGCTTGCAAAAATTGTAGCCTCGCGCGGGGCCAACTCCAAGCTGAGGCGGGGGGCCAATCGGGGACGGGTGTCGAGGATCGTAAACACCGGCCGCGCGGGACGCGCGGCCCCCGAAATGCGCCCAAGGCCTTGGTCTCATTGATAATTGCGCTTCTCCGGCGGCGGGAACAAATCCGCCGGCCCGCGTGCCGACACCGGATTTTAAACACCCGGATACCCCGGCGCCCATGCTAGAAACGCGGGGCCATGACACACCGCTTCGACGACGCGTTGAGATCGCGGCTGACCGCAAGGCTCGCCGCCTTCCCGCGCGAGACGCGAGACGACGCGGGCCTGAAGCGCGCCGCGGTCGCCATCGCCATTGCACCGCATAAGGATGAAGCCGCCTTCCTGCTGACGCGGCGCGTCGCCCGCCTCAACGCGCATGGCGGCCAGTGGGCGCTGCCGGGCGGGCGGATGGACGCCGGCGAAACGCCGGTGGAAGCGGCGCTGCGCGAGCTCGAGGAAGAAGTGGCGCTGAAGCTCAGGCCCTCGGAAGTCATTGGAATACTCGACGACTACCCGACGCGTTCGGGCTATCTGATCACGCCGGTCGTGACCTGGGTCGAAGACACAAGCGCCATGACGCCGAACCCGGCCGAGGTTGCTTCGATCCATTCGTTTGCGCTTGCCGAGCTGACGCGCGAGGGCTCGCCGGAATTCCTGTCGATCCCCGAAAGCGACCAGCCGGTGATCCGCCTTCACATCGGTGACGATCACATTCACGCGCCGACGGCGGCGCTGCTCTGGCAGTTCGGCGAGGTGGCGCTCCGTGGACGGACGACCCGCGTCGCCCATCTCGAACAGCCGGTCTGGGCCTGGCGCTAGTCCTTACGCCATCTGCCGCGGCGCGCGAAGACCGAAGCGGCTGAGTGCGTGCGCCGGATAGCGCGCCCATGCCTTTTCATGGAAATAGAAAACCACCGTGTTGACCGCGGGCTCGATCAGCGCCACGCCGGCCGCGATCGTCACTTCGCCGGTCAGCGCATAGACGACGCCGAAGCCGACCGTGAAGTGGAGCGTCCCGTAGCTGATGGTCTTGGCGAGATCGCGCATGATCGTGGTTCCTGTTTCCAGTCGCTCTTGCGACTTATTCTTATTTAAGGAAAAGATCGGCACTTGTCAAGAAGCCGAGGCTTTCCGCCGTTTTCCGGGCGGCGCTGTCATCGAACTGTCATTCAACTGTCATAAAACGAAAATCGGCGGATTCCCGCGGGTTTCGGCCCGGGACCGCGCGACTGTCATCGAACTGTCAAAAAACTGTCACGCAAGAAAGTGCGGCCCTTCCCGACTTGTCCCCGGGGGCCGGGAGGCAGCGAAGATGACAGGCGAGAAGACGGCGGATGTGCAACCACCTGCACGAAACCGCCGAAGCGGTACGCCGCCGTCTCTCATCGTCGCACCCCGCAAGGAGACCGCCCATGCTCCCAAATCCGACCGCGCGCCCGATCTCGCCGATGCGCGCCCGGCGCACCATTTCGGTGACCGATTTCCGCAAGAACCCCGTCCGCCATCTGGCCGGCGCAAAGGGCGATACGCTGGCCGTGCTGAGCCGCAACCGCGTCGAGTTCTACGACGTGCCGCCGTTGCTGTTCGAGGCGCTGCTCGACCGGCTGGAGGCGCTGGGCGGGTCGCGGGAATTCGGGGGGTCGGCCGGGATTAATTCGTAGACTGAGCAAATGGAAGTGGTGGAACCCGGACACCCCCTCACCCTTCCGACGCCTGCGGCGTCTCCCTCCCTCTCCCCGTTGGGGAGAGGGAATTGAAGTGCGACCTTTCTTTCCCTCTCCCCTCCGGGGAGAGGGAAGGGGCCCGTTGATGCGGCGTCAGCCGTGTCAACGGGAAGGGTGAGGGGTCTTGTCCAGTTCGAGGAGGATCATCTCCAGCACACCCTCCGTATTCGCCAGCACATCGGGGTTCCAGAAGCGGATGATGCGATAGCCCTTCGATTCCAGAAAACGTGTACGGCGCATATCGGCCGGATTGTCCGCATGCTGACCGCCATCGAGTTCGACGATCAGCATGTGCCCGGCACAGAGAAAGTCGGCGATATAGGGACCGACGGGAACCTGACGTCTGAATTTGGCGTTGCCGAGCATGCGGTTGCGCAGCCTCGACCATAAGCGCGCTTCGGCGTCTGTCTGACTGACGCGCAGGGAGCGCGCGCGGGGGATGTTCTGGCGCTTCAATGTGTGGCTCCCCCTCACCCTTCCGCGCCTTCGGCGCTCCCTCCCTCTCCCCGACGGGGAGAGGGAATTCTACCGCTGCACCATCTTCCGCGCCTCTTCCGCGAACTTCTTCGCTTCCTCGCCATCGCCTTTCTGCAACGCCGCGAGGTCGACGGGGACCGCGATGCCTTTTTGCGCGGCGGGCCGTGCGGCGATGGCGTCGAGCCAGCGCTGGAGATGCGGCAGGTCGTCGATCTCGACGCCCGACCATTTATGTGTGCGCACCCAGCACCAGTTGGCGATGTCGGCGATCGAATAGTCGCCGGCGAGATATTCATTGTCCGCGAGGTGGCCGTCGAGAACGGTGAAGAGACGTTTCGATTCGTTCTGGTAGCGGTCGATGGCGGGCTGGATTTTTTCGGGGAAGTAGCGGAAGAAGACATTGGCCTGGCCCATCATCGGACCGACGCCGCCCATCTGGAACATCAGCCATTGCACGACGCGCGAGCGGCCCTTTGCATCGGCCGGCATCAGCCTGCCCGTTTTCTCGGCAAGGTAGAGCATGATCGCGCCCGACTCGAAGACCGCGAAATCGCCTTCGTCGCGATCGACAATCGCCGGAATGCGCCCGTTGGGATTGATTTTCAGGAAAGCCGGTTCCTTCTGCTCGTTCTTTTGCAGTGCGATGGCATGGACATTGTAAGGAAGGCCGAGCTCCTCGAGCGTGACGGAGGCTTTCCAGCCATTGGGCGTCGAGGCGGTGTAAAGGTCGATCATGGATTTTCCGCTTTCACTGAAATGCCGGCTTGATGAAGTTACGGCATGGCATATGCCATTTGATGCAGCCACCGCTATCTTGGGTGGCGGCGGGCCGGGCGCAAGGGCGGCGGCGCGAACATGACCGATTTTTCATCTTGCACCGCCGAAAGCCGCCACGATCCGGCCACGATCCACTGTTTAGGATTCTCGACACCGGCACTTGGGCCGGTGCGAAATGACCCGGCTTTGCTTGCACTGGCCGGAAAACCGATGAACACTGATTAACCCAACGGACGCGGGACCCCCGCGCCAATCCGGCGGGGAGGGGTCCAGACACCGAAAGAGCGGCACGACGCCAGATGCGGCAACCGCCAGCAATGGAAAACCGGAGGACGACAAGCATGAATCGCAGAAAAGGCATGGCCGGACTGATCAAGGCGCTTTCGCGCCGGCAGTTCATGACGGGAACGGCCGCGGTCGGCATCAGCCTGACCGCGATGCCCAAATTCGCGCGCGCCCAGGGCGCGGGCAACGTGGTGTTCGCCAATTGGGACACCTATATCGGCGAAACGACGCTGGACGACTTCTCCGCCGAAACCGGCATTCGCGTGACGGTCGACACCTTTGCCGACGTGTCGGAGCTGTTCGCAAAGATGCGCGGCGGCAATGTCGCCTATGACGTCATCATGCCGTCGAACGACTGGCTGCCCCGCATGGTCGCGGCCAACATGTTGCAGGAACTCGACCATTCGAAGATCCCGAACATTTCGAACATCTTCCCGCGCTTCATGGACGAGCCCTTCGATCCGGGCCGCAAATATTCGCTGCCCTATATGTGGGGCACGGTCGGCATCGGCTACCGCAAGTCGGCGGTCAGCAGCGAGCCGAACAGCTGGAAATATCTCTATGACAGCGACGAATATTCCAACAAGATCGCGCTGCTTTCCGATTGCGGCACGATGCTCGGCTGCGCGCTGAAATATCTCGGCTACTCGCTGAACTCGACCGACAAGGCCGAGAACGAGGCGGCGGCCGAGCTGATCATCAAGCAGAAGAAGCACATCAAGGCCTTTGCCGAGGATAACGGCCAGGACCTGCTGGCGGCCGGCGAAGTCGACCTGACGATGGAATATAACGGCGACATCGTGCAGCTGATGACGGAAGACGACGATGTCGACTACGTCATTCCGAAGGAAGGCGGCATCCTGTGGGAAGACGTGATGGCGATCCCCGCCAACGCGGCGAATGTCGACAACGCCCATGCGCTGATCAACTACATCCATGAGGCCGAGCCCAACCAGCTGATCACCGACTACATCCAGTACGCGACCGCCAACAAGGCCGGTTTCGAGCTGATGGACGACGACTACAAGTCGAACGAGGACATCTTCCCGCCGGACGACGTGATCGCCGTGTCGGAATTTGCCGAATATCTGGGCGAGGACGTCACGCAGATGCGCGAAGACCTCTGCACCAAGATCAACGCCGCCTGAGGGCGGCGCCGGGGCGGGCAGGAAACTGCCCGCCCTTTTTCTTATCCGCATCGCGCATGACATCTGTATTTCCGGCCGATTGCGGCGCATGATATTTTCGGCGGATGGGCGTCGCGGCCCGTGTGACCAATGCGTTTCGATATTCGTTCGCCCGTCGGGGGGCTGGCTATATGGAAAACTGGAAGAACTCGGTTCGGACCTTCTGGACCGTCATCGTGCCGCCGACCTTCTGGCTGGTCACGTTCTTCATCATTCCGCTTTCGCTGATCTGGCTCTACAGCTTCAGCACCAAGACCGGCGTCGTCGACATCACGCTGGACTGGAACCTGCAGCAATATATGCGCGCGCTGGAGCCGGTCTATCTCGGCATCTTCTGGAAGTCGATCTGGATGGCGGCGGCGACGACCTTCGTCTGTCTGGTTGTTTCCTTCCCCGTCGCCATCGCCATCGTCTTCGCAAAGCCGACGATGCGGATGTGGCTGCTGCTGCTGGTGATCCTGCCCTTCTGGACCAACCTCCTGATCCGCACCTATGCGCTGATCGCGGTCTTGCGCACCAACGGCTTCGTCAATTGGGGCCTTGAATGGCTGGTCGATCATGCCGACTGGGCGCTCTCCCTTGTCGGCCTCGGCGACAACATGCTGATCGGTCCCTTCACGCCCTTGCAGCTGCTCTACAACAACACCGCCGTCGTGATCGGCCTTGTCTATGTGCATCTGCCTTTCATGGTGCTGCCGCTCTACGCCGCGCTCGACCGGCTCGACCGCTCCTATCTGGAAGCGAGCCTCGACCTCGGCGCCGGCCATACGCGCACTTTCTTTTCGATCGTCGTGCCGCTGGCGCTGCCGGGCATCGCGAGCGGTGTCGTCATCACCTTCATTCCGGCGATGGGCTCGTACCTGACGCCCGACCTTCTGGGCGGCACCGACAGCTACATGATCGCCAATGTGATCGCCAGCCAGTTCAAGCAGGCCAACAACTGGCCCTTCGGCGCGGCGCTGAGCTTCCTCTTGATGTATGCAACATTCTTTGCGCTGGCGCTCCGCGCCGTGCTGATGCGCAAGGAAGGCCGGGGAGACAAAAGATGAGGCTCTTCCGCCGCAACCCCGACCCGATGGGCCCGCTCGACTATGCGCGGCGCTTCTGGCTGCGCGCTATCGTCACGCTGACCCTGTTCTTCCTCTATGCGCCGATCCTCGGCCTTATCGCCTTCAGCTTCAACGACAGCCGCCGCAACGTGGTGTGGCGCGGCTTCACGACCGACTATTACGTGCGCTTCTTCAACAACGATTCGCTGATGCTGGCCTTCGGCAACTCGCTGACCATCGCGCTGATGACGACGGTGGTGGCCACGTTCCTCGGCGCGCTGACCGCCTATGTGCTGTGGCGCTACCGCTTTCCGGGCAAGGCGATCTATGAAGGCGGCATGGCGCTGCCGATCGTCATTCCCGAAATCTGCATGGGTGTGGCGATGATGGTGTTCTTCGCCCGCATCGGCTGGCCGGTGGGCCTGCCCTGGCCGATCAATCTCGGCTCGATCACGATTGCCCACATCGCCTTCGCCTTTCCCTTCGCCGCCATCGTGATCCGGGCGCGGCTCGAGAACTTCAACCGCGAACTCGCCGAATGCGCGCGCGACCTCGGCGCCAGCGAGTACCGCGTCTTCCGAGACATCGTGGTGCCGCATATGAAGCCCGGCCTGATCGCCGGCGCGCTGCTCGCCTTCACGCTGTCGCTCGACGACTTCGTCATCACCTTCTTCACCGCCGGGCCCGACACCGTGACCTTCCCGGTCAAGATCTACTCGATGGTACGCTTCTCGGTGACGCCGGAAGTGAACGCCGCCTCGACCATCCTGATCCTGCTGACGCTCGTCGTGACCACCATCGCGCTGTGGCTGCAGAACCGCAACAACATGATCGGCAAGTCCGCCCATTAACGCCCTTTCCCGAAACCGGAAAAGTATATGTCCGAAGCACCCATCATCCAGATCAAGAACGTCTCGAAAGTCTATGGCGGCAGCGTCAAGGCGGTCGACGAGGTGGACCTCGAGGTTCATCGCGGCGAGTTCTTCGCGCTGCTGGGACCGTCGGGCTGCGGCAAGACCACGCTGTTGCGGATGCTGGCCGGTTTCGAAGTCCCGACCGGCGGCCAGGTGATTATCGACGGTCACGACATGGCCAAGGTCCAGCCCAACAAGCGCCCGGTCAACATGGTGTTCCAGTCCTATGCGGTGTTTCCGCATATGTCGGTCGAACAGAACGTCGCCTATGGCTTGAAGATGGACCGCCGTCCGTCCGGCGAAATAAAAAAGCGCGTCGCTGAAGCGCTGGAGCTGGTGAAGCTCGGCGGCCTCGGCAAGCGCATGCCCGACGAAATGTCGGGCGGCCAGCGCCAGCGCGTCGCGCTCGCCCGCGCGCTTGTGAAGCGCCCCTCGGTGCTGCTGCTCGACGAACCGCTGTCGGCGCTCGACGCGAAACTGCGCGAGGCGATGCAGCTCGAACTGGTGCGGCTGCAAAAGACCGTCGGCATCACCTTCGTCATCGTGACGCATGACCAGTCGGAAGCCCTGTCGATGGCCAACCGCATCGCGGTGATGAACCAGGGCAAGGTGCAGCAGGTGGCGCCGCCGACCGGCCTCTACGAAGCCCCGGCCAGCCGCTTCGTCGCCGACTTCATTGGCAAGATCAACCTGATCGACGCAACCGCGACGCGCGCCGGCGAAGGCGAGGTAAAGGTCAGCGCGCCGAAGATCGGCGAGGTGACGCTGAAGGGAACGGCGGAAGGCAAGGTGGCGCTGGCGGTCAGGCCGGAAAAGATTTTCGTCGCCGACAAGCAGCCGACCGATCCCGGCGTCATCGCCATCAGGGGCAAGGTCGGCGAAGTGGCCTATTTCGGCAGCTACTCGAACGTCTTCTTCGACATCGGCCTGCCCGCACCATTGCAGGCCGACATCTCCAACGTCACCAGCGATGTCGAGGAGTTCACCTTCAAGGCCGGCGAGGAATACTGGATCTACTGGCGCAAGGCCGACACGCTGGTGCTCGGGGACTGAACCCCCTCACACATCGTCTTCGGCTGTCGGCAGGACGCCGCTGGCGCTGATCTTCTCGACTTCGCGGACGATCTTTTCAATCAGCATCAGCGGCACCATTTCGCTCAAGGTGCGGATGCCGTTGACCGCGAGTTTGGCGGCGGCCGGCTGGTCGAGCTTGTCGCCGAGGCGCGAATAGAAGCCGACAACGGCGCGCCGCGCCAGGAGCTCGATCATCTGCGGATAGATGCCGTAGCTCTCGGCCGTGTAGCCGATCTCGGGCGTGAAGCCTTCGGCGCGGGTCTGCGCGATGATTTCCATGATGCGAACATTGCGCTGGTTGAGCCACTCAGCCCCGTCGCGACTGTCGATATGGATGAGGCCGATTTCGGCGAACTTCCGGATTTCGTCGGCGGTGAGGCCGGTGTCGCGCGCCACGCCGGCAAGCGTTTTCGGCGCAAGATTGCGGCCGTCATTGAGGAGCGGCCCCATTGCCACTTCGAGCCCGATCAGCGATTCGAATCCGCCCGCCGGCTCGCCGGTTTCCGACGTCACGACGGCCTTGATGACCGACAAAGGCAAATGCCGCTCATGCTGCAAGCGGCGGATCAGGTTGAGCCGCTTGACGTGCTCGCGCCCATAGGTGGCGACATTGCGCTTCGGCCGCACCGGCTCGGGCAGCAGGCCTTCGCGGATGTAGTAGCGGATGGTTTCGCGGCCGATGCCCGTCGCGGCCTCGAGTTCCTTCATCTTCATGGATTCGGCTTCGTTGTCATGGCGCCGTTCGCCCCGATTGCGTCACGGCTTGGAATCAAGTCTAGCAGAGTCGTTCCAAAAATACGTAGCACGAATACGCGGCACGAATTCGGGACCGGAAGCGCCGATCCCGCCGCGCGCGTCAGCCATCCCCGCGCCGCGACGGCCCGCCACGGGCGATTTCGTTCATCAGCTCGACCTGAATCTGCTGGATTTCCATCAGCCGCTGCCACTGATGGATCAGCAGGTGATCGAGCTTCTCGTGCAGGTGGCGGATCTCGAGTTCGGCCTTGAGATTGACCTTGTAGTCGTTCTTGGAGCGGATGCGATCGCGCGCCTCCTGGCGGTTCTGGCTCATCATGATGATGGGCGCCTGCAGCGCCGCGAGGCAGGAAAGAACCAGATTGAGCAGGATGAAGGGGTAAGGATCGAAAGGCCGGGCAAGGAGACCAACGATATTGAGCGCGATCCAGCATGCGAGGACAACGCCGAAAGCGATGATGAATCTCCAGCTGCCGCCGAAACTTGCAATCGTGTCCGACAGCCGTTCGCCGAAGGTCAACCCGCCCTCGAAAACCTCTTCGGCATTCTCGGCAAGAATGTCGTTCTCCTTCAAGCTGCGGAGCACTTCGGTTTCGAGTTCGTCAAGCTGGCCCTTGTCGGCCTCAATGGCGCGGCGGATATAGAGATCGCGATAGGTGTTGAGATGGTCGCGGCAGATCCGCGCATCCGCCGGAAATTCGCCGCGATCGGCACGGATCAGCGCAAGGATCGGTTCCCGGATCGAGGACAGCGGCACGAGATTGCTGCGCCGGTGCGACGGCCCGCAAATGATGCAGACATGGCGCCCGTTCCGCTCCGCCTCGTGTGAGATCGACATGGCTTTTCTCCTTGCCCTTCCGGCCGGATTATAAGCAAAGCCGCGCGGGAAAAGGTGCATGAAAAAAGGGGCGGCGCATCGATGCGCCGCCCCCCATATCGACCCGGTCGAGGCTCAGAGGCGCTCGACGATGGTCACGTTGGCCAGCCCGCCGCCTTCGCACATGGTCTGCAAGCCGTAACGCTTGCTCTTCGCCTTCAGCGCATGGACCAGCGTCGTCATCAGCTTGGTGCCCGACGCGCCGAGCGGATGGCCGAGCGAGATCGCGCCGCCATGCACGTTGAGCCTGTCGGGATCGGCGCCCAGCACCTGCAACCAGGCGGTCGGCACCGAGGCGAAGGCTTCGTTGACTTCGTAGAGGTCGATGTCGTCGATCTTCATGCCGGCCTTTTTCAGCGCCCGCTCGGTGCCGGGAAGCGGCGCTTCCAGCATGATGACGGGATCGCCGCCGACGACGGTCATGTGGTGGATGCGGGCGAGCGGCTCGACGCCGAGCGCCTTCAGGCCCTTTTCGTTGACGATCATGACGCCCGACGCGCCGTCGCAGATCTGCGAGGAGGACGCCGCCGTGATCGCGCCGCCTTCGACCAGCAGCTTGACGCTCTTGATGGCGTCGAGATTGGCGTCGAAGCGGATGCCCTCGTCGACCTTGTGCATTTCCTTGGTGCCGTCTTCCAGCGTCACTTCGAGCGGTACGATTTCGGCATCGAAAAGGCCGGCCTGTGTGGCGGCAATCGCCTTCTGGTGGCTGTTGTAGGCATATTCGTCGAGCTGGTCCTTCGTCAGACCGTATTTCTTCGCCATCATTTCGGCGCCGGCGAACTGGCTGAACTGGATGTTCGGATAGCGCGCCTCGATGTTGGGGCTCTTGTAGATGCCGAAGCCGTTCTTGAACGGCAGCGAGATCGGCATGCCCATCGGCACGCGCGTCATGCTTTCGATGCCGGCCGCAATGACCACATCCATCGCGCCCGACATGACGGCCTGCGCGCCGAAATGCAGCGCCTGCTGCGAGGAACCGCACTGACGGTCGACCGAGGTCGCCGGAACGCTTTCAGGCAACTTCGAGGCCAGCACCGCATTGCGCGCGATGTTCATGCCCTGCTCGCCCGCCTGATCGACGCAGCCGACGATCACGTCTTCGACCAGTTCCGGATCGGCGCCGGTGCGCGCGATCAGGTCGTCGATGACCTTGCCGCCGAGATCGGCCGGGTGCCAGTCCTTCAACCTGCCGCCCTTGCGGCCGCCCGCGGTGCGCGCCGCGGCAACGATATAGGCTTCCGCCATGAGAATTCTCCTTGAAACATGCGGGCCCCGCGCGACGCGCGCGGTCCCGATTGCCGATGACACATATATCTGGCCGCCATCTTGACCATGCAATGGGCCTTGTCCAGCCGGAAACGCGGCGCTTGCAAGCCGCCAAAACTCCGCGCAGAGTTAGCGGAAAGCCTTGTGCCGCAACGATTTAGCGCTTTACGCAACGTCACGGCGGCATTCGGCGGCGCTGAGCGGAAACGCACCGCGAGCCGCGAAAAAGGAACAGGCCGGAGACGGCGGAGGAGGACGGACATGACCGACAAGAGCATCGACAATGCGATCGTCAACCCGAAGACCTATGCGCATGTCGACGCGTTCCACAGGCTGTTCACGCAACTGCGCAAGGAAGAGCCGGTGCGCTGGACGGAGCCGGACGGCTTTCGCCCCTTCTGGACCGTGTCGAAACATGCCGACATCATGGAAGTCGAGCGGCAGAACGACAAATTCCTCAACGATCCGCGCCTGACGCTGCAGTCGATCGAGCTTGAGGAAGAGGTACGGAAGTTCACCGGCGGCAATTCGAAGCTGATCCGCTCGCTGGTCGACATGGACAATCCCGATCACCGCAATTATCGCGGGCTGACGCAGGCCTGGTTCATGCCGCCGAACCTGAAGGCGATTTCGGCCCGCGTCGATGCGCTGGCGGAAAAATATGTCGACCGCCTGGAAGCGAAAGGCGGCGAATGCGACTTCGTCGCCGACGTCGCGGTCTGGTATCCGCTTCGCGTCATCATGACGGTGCTTGGCGTGCCGGCGGAAGACGAACCGATCATGCTGAAGCTGACGCAGGAGCTGTTCGGCTCGACCGACCCCGACATGAAGCGGCCGGACGCGACCGAGACGGTGAACACGGTGACCGAGTTCTTCAACTACTTCACCGCGATGACCGAGGACCGCCGCAAGAACCCGAAAGACGATGTGGCGACCGTGATCGCCAATGCGACCATCGACGGTCAGCCCATCGGCCATCTGGAAGCGATTTCCTATTACATCATCGTCGCCACCGCCGGCCACGACACGACAAGCTCGACGGCGGCCGGCGGGCTGCTGGCGCTGATGCAGAACCCGGAAGAATTCGCCAAGCTGCGCGCCAATCCAGAAGGACTGCTGAACGGCGCCATCGACGAAATGATCCGCTGGACGACGCCGGTGAAACATTTCTTCCGCACCGCCGCCGTCGACTACGAATTGCGCGGGCAGAAGATCAAGGCGGGCGACAACCTGCTGATGTGCTACTGGTCGGCCAATCGAGACGAGGACGCCTTCGACGATCCCTTCGCCTTCAAGATCGAACGCTCACCCAACAAGCATCTCGCCTTCGGCTATGGCGCGCATCTCTGCCTCGGCCAGCATCTGGCGAAAATGGAAATCCGCGCCCTCTACAAGGAGCTGCTCGCGCGGCTCGACCATATCGAACTCGCGGGCGACCCGGCCTGGGTGGAGGCAAGCTTCGTTTCCGGGCTGAAGCGGCTTCCCGTGCGCTATTCGATGAAGCGCAAGGCGGCGTGAGGGAGCAAACAAGAGAAAGAAAAAGGCGGCTCGCGAGAGCCGCCTTTTTTGTTTGCCGTGAGGCCGCGCCTTACGCGTAGACGAATTCGTCGCCGTCGAGGTCGATGGCCGGAAGTTCATCCTTTTCGCGCCAGTAATCCTGCGTGTGCTGCCACTCGTATTTGTCGCCGCGCTTCGGCAGGAGATGCATGCTGCGCATCAGATAGCCCGGATTGAAGTTTTCCGGGTCGATCCAGGGCAGGAGCTTCATGTTCTTGTCCTTCTCCGGGATTTCGACCGTCACGGACTTCGCCTGATGGCTGCCCATGTGGTTGAGCAAGCGGCAGACGAAATCGCCCATCAGATCGACACGGAGCGTCCAGCTCGCGCGGAAATAGCCGAAAACCCAGGCCATGTTCGGCACGCCGGTGAACATCATGCCGCGCCAGGTGACGGTGTCGGCGAAGTCGATGGGCTCGCCCTCCTTGCTGAACGCGATGTCGCCGAGAACGGAGAGATGAAAGCCCGTCGCCGTGATGATGATGTCGGCTTCAAGTTCCTTGCCGGATTTGAGCAGGATGCCCTTTTCGGTGAAGCGTTCGATCTCGTCCGTTTCGACCGAGGCCTTGCCCGATGCGATGCCCTGAAAGATGTCGCCGTCCGGCACGAAGGCGATGCGTTGCCGCCACGGGCGGTAGCGCGGCGTGAAGTGCTTCTCGACGAAATCTTCCGGCAGGAAGAGCTTCACGGCGTCGAGCAGTTCCTTGCGCACCTCTTCCGGCTCCTCGAAGGAACGCCGGGTGAACTCGGCCTGATTGTGCAGGATTTCCTTGCGCGTGATCTCGTGGATCCATTCCTCGTCGATATGAAGCTCGCGCAGACGGTCGGCAAGCTCGTTGGCGTTGCGGCCGGGAATGAAATAGGTCGGCGAACGCTGCAAGAGCGTCACATGCGCGCAATCGCCGGCGATGGCGGGAACCAGCGTCGCGGCCGTCGCCCCGGAGCCGATGACCAGAACGTTCTTGCCCTTGAGATCGAGGTCTTCGGGCCAGGTTTGCGGATGGACGATCCGGCCCTTGAACTTCTCCATGTCCGGCCATTCGGGCGTGTAGCCCTGATCGTGGCGGTAATAGCCCTGGCACATCCAGAGGAAGCTGGTGGTGAAGCGGCGCTCCTCGCCGGTGTCGACGCGCACCGCATGGACGGTCCAGAGCGCATCCTTCGCCGACCAGTCGGCCGAGACGATTTTGTGGCCGTAGCGGATGTGGCGGTTGAGATCGTTCTCCTCGATCACCTCTTCCATGTATTTCAGAATCTTGTCGGCCGACGCGATGGGGTCGCCCGTCCAGGGCTTGAAGCGGTAGCCGAACGTATAGAGGTCGCTGTCGGAGCGGATGCCCGGATAGCGATGCGTGTGCCAAGTACCGCCGAAGGTCTCGAGCGTTTCGAGAATGACGAAGCTCTTGTCCGGGCTCTGCTGCTGGAGATGATAGGCCGAGCCGATGCCCGAGATGCCCGCACCGACGATCAGCACATCGAAATGCTCGGCGTGTTGCGAGGCGGCCGGAGCCGGTCTGGTAAGCGTTGCTGTGTCTGGCATTTCCCGTCTCTTTCCCTGGCCGGCGCTTCTGGATGGCGCCGGATTTTCCCTATTTCGATCTTTCTATTCTGGCCCTCCGAAATCTAGGGTCAACGCCCTAATTCCGTCCGGCGCCGATCAAATTGACGCAGGGGCCGAAATGCCGGGAAAGGCGGCCGGGGGCCTATTGCGGCAGCGCGCGGCGGTAAAGATGCCAGGTCGCATGGCCGAAAACCGGCAGCACGACCAGCAATCCAAGGAAAAGCGGCAGCGAGGCCGCCAGCACCGACAGCGTCACGAAGACGCCCCAGCCGAGCATCGCGACCGGGCTCTGAAACACGGCCTTCACCGAGGTGATCATGGCGGTGACGATGTCGACCTCGCGCTCAAGCAGCATCGGGATCGAAAAGACCGTGATCGAGAACAGCACCAGCGCCAGCACCCCGCCGACGACATGGCCGACGGCAAGGAAGATCAGCCCGTGCTGCGTCGTGAAGACGACGGTGAGGAACTGCGCGAAAGAGGCAAAGGAGACGAGGCCAAGAAAGAGCGCGATCAGGAGCCGCACCTGATACATCCAGACCCAGAAGACGAAGAGCATCACAAAGGCCATCCACGACACTTCGCGGCGGCGCTGCGCCCAGATGACGGCAAAGACGTCGCGCCATGAGGGGCGCGCGCCCTCGGCGAGACGCCGGCTTACTTCGTAGAGGCCGACGGCGGCAAAGGGCCCGACCAGCGGAAAGCCGATGGCGAAGGGATAGATCAGCCAGGGCAATTCCCAGATCGTCAGCGACAGCACGATGACCGCGCCGATCAGCGCGAAGACCCCGCCGATGACCAGCCCGAAAAGCGGTGCGCGCAGGAAATCGCGAAGCCCCGCTTTCAGCGCCGCCGCGAGATCGCCCACCCCGATGGTGTGAATACGTGGGGCCCCGCCGCCCGGTGCGGATGGATCAAACGGTGCTTCCGACATCCTGCCTCTCCCCTCCCGTCGAGACCGATGGGGAAGATTATGACCGGAAGCCGGCGCGCGCCACCCGTGGCGTCATGCCGCAGCGGCGGACGCCGCCGCCTTGCCGCTCGCGAGATAGGCCGCCCAGGCCCCGGTGAGCGCCGCCGCTTCGCCGGTGCCGAAGACATAGCGGTCGGGCCGGATCAGGATGGCCGGCCGGTCGCCGAGCGCGGCGGCGAGATGACCGGCGCTGTCCGGCAGCGCATCGAGCCGGGCAACGAAGCCGCCGGCGCCCGCGAAAGCGCGCGAGGCGTCGTCCTCGGCGCGGACGATCAGGAGGGCCACATAGCCCGCCGCGTCGTCAAGGCGGCCGTCATCGAAGCCGGGATCGGGCGCGATGCCGCCGCCGCTTTCGAGAATGCCGGACCGGATGCCGTCGAGCGAAAGCAGGGGGCTCATGCGCGACGCCTCGGGCGCCGCCAGCATCTGTTCGTCGCGCTGGCGCGCGGCTTCGGCATCCTGCGTGCAGACGACCCGGCCCATCGCGACCGCCATTTCGGTGATCATGCGCACATGCGGTTCGCGCTCGGCCTGATAGCTGTCGAGGAGGCATTCATTCGCGCGCCCGCGCAGCACGGCTTCGATCTTGAAGGCGAGGTTGGCCGCATCGCGCGTTCCCGAACAGAGGCCCTGCCCCAAGAAAGGCGGCATCTGATGCGCGGCATCGCCCGCGAGGATGACCGGCCCCGCGCGCCACGTCTTTGCGATGACGGCGTGGAAGCGGTAGACGGCGCGGCGTTCGATGTCGAGCGCCGATGCGTCGGCATAGGGCGCGATCATCGCCGAGATCGCTTCATCAGATACGACGTCTTCCGGCTTCTCGCCGGGCCGCAGCATGATTTCGAAACGATGGCGGCCGGGCGCCATCGGCATCGAGGTGACGGGGCGCGCGGGATCGCAATGCTGGAAGCCGATGGTCGAAAGACGCGTCACGCCGTTCTTCAACATCGTGTCGATGACGAGCCAGGGTTCGTCGAAACCCATATCGTCGAGCGCGATGCCGGCCTTGCGGCGCACGGTGCTGTTGCCGCCGTCGCAGCCGACAATGAAGCGCGCGGCGATTTCGTAAACGCCGTCGCCGCTTTCGACCTGCGCGACGATGCCGCCGCCCACCGTTTCATAAGTCTTGAGCGCGTGACAAAGGTGCATCGAGACCGTCGGCATCTCCGCCAGACGCGCCCGCAGCGCATGTTCGAGCGTCGGCTGGTGGAACATGGATGAGTAAGGCCAGCCGGTCGGCGCGAGATCGCCGGTCGGCTTGAAGCCCAGCAGCAGTTCGCCCGCCGCATTGCGGAACTCGTAGGAGGAAAGCGGCTGGCTCGCCCGCGCGACCGCCTCCGCCCCGCCGGCAAGATGCAGCAGCCGCATCGTCTCGTGATCGAGATGCGCGGCACGCGGCAAGGGGTAGACCTCGGCATCGCGCTCGATGGCGATGGCCGAAACGCCCATGCGCCCGAGATAGACGCCAAGCGCCGCGCCGACAGGCCCAAGCCCGACGATCAGGACTTCCGTTTCCTCGCGTTTCATCTTCCCCCCGCTTTCTTGAGCCTCAGGCGGCCTCGATCACCGTCTCGGCCTTTTCGGGCACGACACGGTTTTCGATATATCCGAGCTTCTCGACCTCGACCTTGACGACATCGCCTTCCTTCAGGAACTGCATCGGCTTCATCGCGCCGCCGACGCCCGAGGACGTGCCGGTGAAGATCACGTCGCCCGGATCGAGCGTGAAGGCCTGCGTCAGATGCGCGATCTGTTCGAAGCAGTTGAAGATCAGGTGCTTCGTGTTGGAGTTCTGCCGAAGGTCGCCATTGACCCAGCATTTGATGTCGAGCGCATGCGGATCGCCGACTTCGTCGGGCGTCACGATCCACGGACCGATGGGTCCATGCGTGTCGAACGACTTGCCGATCTGCCAGGTATTGGTGCGAAGTTGCCAGTCGCGCACGCTGACATCGTTGCCGACGAAATAGCCGGCGATCACCTCATGCGCGCGGTCCGCTGGCACATGCTTGCAGCGCTTGCCGATGACGAAGCACATCTCGGCTTCGTAATCGAGAAAGGCCGAGACGGAGGGCAGTGCCACATCGGCGTAAGGCCCGGTGATGCAATTGTGCTGCTTGTTGAACCAGACCTGATGCTCGGGCATCGGCTGGCCGGACTCTTCCACATGGTCGCGGTAGTTGAGGCCGATGGCGAGCACCTTGCCGGGATGCGGCACGGGTGCCTCGAGCGTCACACCTGAAAGCGGAAGCGCCGCGCCCTTTGCGGCCGCCGCGCGCGCCTTGGCCATCGCCGTATCGCTCGAAATGAGCGCCACCATGTCGCGCGGCAGGTCAGGCGCCGCCGCCGAGAGATCGACAATGCCGTCGTCGCGGACAACGCCCACGCGCGTCGAATTGCCTTCCGTGAAGGTTGCAAGCTTCATGGTCCGTTTCCTTCTTCCAAGTTCTTCTCAGGAGCCCATATTCGGCGGCGCGGGCGGGCCCCATTGATTGCCCATCAGTTGGTCGATGCCGACCACATTGGGCGGCGTTTCATTGTTGAAGAGATCGCCATCGGTCCAGTGTTCGACCGTGTGCCCCCAGGGGTCGCGCCAGTAGTCGAAGATCTGACTGCCGAGGATGTGGCGGCCGACGCCCCATTCATGCCGGCGTCCGGCCTCGACGAGCACTTCGCGGCCGGCCATCAGGTCGTCGAAATTCGCGACCTCGAAGGCGGCATGATTGAAGCCGGGCGTGCCGGTGCCGACGGGAAAGAGCGTGTGATGATCGACATGGGCAGCACCCCGATCGCAGCGCAGAAAGGCGCCGATGGGCGCGCCGGGCGCGATTTCGATCTCGTCGGACGTGACGAGGCCGAAGCGCTCCTTGTACCAGGCTTCCGTCTCGCGGAAGTCTTTCACGTTGATGACGCAATGGCCGAGGCGCTTCACCTGCGAGGGACCGGGCTCAACACGGAGCGTCTCGCCGCGCCGCGGTCGCGCCTCGCCATCATTGTGAACGAGGTGGCGCGTAACCGGGAGCGCGGGCGGCGCCTTTTGGCCGGCGACGACATCGACGGGAAAGCCGTTCGGATCGGTGAAGCGCACGATCCTGCCGCCACCCGGCGCGTCGCTCTCCTCGACCGGCAGACCGTAAGCCGCGGCAAGCTTTTCGAGATCGGCGACGCTGTCGGCATAGAAGCCGAGACCGGCAAAGCCGGGCTCGCCCTCCTCCGTCACATGCGCGAAGGCGAGCGGGTCGGTGCCACGCATGAAAAGTTGCGTGCCGAGGCGCGCCGCGCGCACCAGACCGAACTCGATCAGGAATTTTTCCATCGCGTCGAGATCGGGCGCGCGAAAGCGCACATAGGCGATGTCGGTGACCTTGATCATGACACTGTCCTCATTTGAAAACGGAAATCTGCGACACGTCGAACGGATGTGCGAGAACGGCGGCGATGTCGGCTTCCGGAACGCCGAGCCCCCGCAGCATCACGATGACGATGTCGCGCGCATAGCCCTCGCCCTTGAGAATCCGGGCGTCCGCACCGGCATCGAGCAGATGACGCATGGCTGTCGTGCCGAGCCCGACGACAAGATGCACGGCCGCCGCCTCGCCCGGAATGACGAAGCGGCCCTTGGCGACGCCGTCGCGAATGTCGCCGAGCAGATGTTCGTTGCCTTGCGCGTCGACCGCGGCACCGCTTTCGTAGATGCGCGCCAGCATCGACGCCTTGACGGGATCGCGCGCCACCAGCGCCATGAACAGCCGGACGCCGCGCGACACGCGGATCGCCGGGTCGTCGATGCCTTCATTGAGTTCGGCAACGGCGGCGTTGAATTCGTGACGGATGGCGGAAGCGACGGCGCGCGCAATTTCGGTCCGGTCGGTGAAGTAATTGTAGAAGGTGCCCTTGGCCACGCCGGCCAGCACGACGATCTCGTCGATGGTGGTGGCGTCGACACCCTGCCGCGCAAAGAGCTGCATCGCCGCCTCGACCAGCACCGCGCGCATCTGCGCCCGCCGGCGCGACCCCGCGTCTTCCGATTTATCCGTTGCTGCCCTGCCGGCCAAAAGACCCTCCCGATCCTGATCTGACTATCTGGTCATAAAATGACCGATTAGTCAATATCAGATCGAGAGACACCGAAAACCCGCAGAAATCCGCCAAAAAGAAAGGGCGGCACCTCCATGGGAGGGCCGCCCTTTCGGCGTTCGCGATGAGACGAAACTCAGTGGCCGCGCATCACGGCGCGGGCTTCTTCCTCCGAAAGCGGCTTGCGCTTCAGCGGCCAGATGTACTCGAAGACCGCGACCAGCGCCGGCAGCAGCGTCACGGCACCCAGCATGTTGACCATGAACATGAAGGTCAGCAGCAGGCCCATGTCGGCCTGGAACTTCAGCGCCGAGAACGCCCAGGTCGACACGCCGATGGCGAGTGTGAAGCCGGTGAACATCGTCGCCGAGCCGACGTCGTAGAGCGCCTGCAGATAGGCCTCGTGCGGCGTCTTGCCCATGCGCATGTAGCGCTGCATCCGGTTGTACTCGTAGATGCCGTAGTCGACGCCGATGCCGACCGCGATGGCGAGCACCGGCAGCGTCGATATCTTGAGGCCGATGCCGAAGGCGGTCAGGAACCAGTCGCCGATCAGCGTGGCGAGAACGAGCGGCAACACGCAGCACAGCGCGCCGCGCCATTCGCGGTAGGTAATGATCACCAGCGTCATCACGACCGCATACACATAGAGGAGCATCGGAAGCTCGGACTTGTGCACGATTTCGTTTGTCGCCGCCACGATCGGCACGTTGCCGGTGCCGACGCGCAGAACGAGGCCGTCATACTGATTTTCGGGCGCCGCCATCCATGTTTCAAGCTCGTGCCGCACATGGTTGACGGTCTTTGCCTTGGTATCGGCGATGAAAATGGCGACCGCCGCCGTGGAGCAATCGGTATTCACGATGCCCGATGCGCTGGAGATGCTCGACGTCGCCTGCGCGAGCGCCGACGAATTGCGCGGCAGGTTTCGCCATTTCGGATTGCCTTCCTGCCACATGCTGTTGATGGCGCGCGCCAGGATCGGCAGGCTGATCACCGATTGCACACCGTCGACATTGCGCATGTACCAGCTGAAGTTTTCGAGATGGTGCATCTTCTCGTAGTCGATGCAGACAATGCTGTCCGATTCGACGATCACCGTCAGCACGTTGAGACCGAGATTGAAGGCCTCGGCGATATAGCGGCTGTCCTGGTTGTAGCGCGAGTCCGGCCACAACTCGCCGGCGCCCGCATGCACGTCGCCAATCTGCTTGTCGCGCGCGCCGTAGATGGCGGCCATGGCGATGCAGAAGCAAACGATGACAAACGGAAATGCAAGGCCCGGCTTCGCCAGCTTCGACAGCCCCGGCCAGAGCTTGGCACGCGTTTCCATCGCGCGGCGAACCTTGGCGCCGTATTCATCTTCCGGCGGCGCGACATAGGAGACGAGCAGCGGCAACATGACGAGGTTGGAAATGATCTTGAAGGCAAGACCGATCGAAGCCGTGATCGCCAGTTCCTGGATCATGCCGATCGGAATGATGTAGAGCGTGGCGAAGCCTGTGAGCGTGGTCAGCAGCGCGACAACGCCCGGCCGGAACAGGAAGGTGAAGGTCGCGCGGGCGGCCTTCATCTTGTCGAGGCCGGCGGCCATTTCGGCGCCGACCATGTTGATTTGTTGAACGCCGTGACTGACGCCGATGGCAAAAACGAGGAACGGCACCAGCACACCGAGCGGATCGAGGCCGAAACCCAGAATGTGCAGCAATCCGAATTGCCAGACGAGCGAACAGAGCGAGGCGCCGACCGTCACCATGGTCAGGATCCACGAGCGGCAATAGAGCCACATCATGAAGCAGGTGAGCACGAACGCCACGGTGAAGAACCGGACGACCGAACCGGCGCCGTCGGCGATGTCGCCGGTCAGCTTGGCGAATCCGACGATCTTCACATCGACCGTGTCGGAAACATATTTGTCGCGCAGGTCGGCTTCAAGCTTGCGCGCCACTTCGAAATAGTCGAGCCGTTGGCGCGTTTCGGGATTGAAGTCCTGCAGCTCGGCGCGGATCATCGCGGCCTTGAAATCTCTCGAAACGAGGCGGCCGACAAGTTCGGCGCGCAACGTGTTCTGCATTACCGTGTTGATGTCGGCATCGGTGCCCGCAAAATCGGCCGGGATCACGTCGCCGGCTTCGAGGCCTTCCTCGGTTACGGCGATGAATCGCGTGTTCGGCGTCCAGAGCGATGTCACCGTGTGACGCGCGATGCCCGGAATGTAGAAGAGATCCTGGGTTGCATCGTTGAGCGTGTAGAGAAAGTCCCGCTGGAAGATGTCGCCTTCCTTGTTCTCCAGCACCACAAGCACGCGGTTGCCGCCGCCGAAGCTTTCCGAATATTCGAAAAAGGTTTCGATGTAGGAATGGCCGATCGGCAACATCTTGGTGAAGCCGGCGTCCATCTTGAGCTGGGCGGCGAAGTAACCCATGACCAGGGTGAAGAAGAAAAGAATAACAAGTATCGGCAAACGCAAACCGAATACGAGATTTTCAAGACGCTGCAAAATAACCTCCCCTTCAGGACGTGCAGTCTTTTTGCGGAGACTGCATCGGAGTGCTCAGGATATTGCGGAATTTCCCGCTATTTTTGTCTTGGCGACCGCGCCCTTCGGAAGGGTCTTTGCGGTGGGCTTGATCTGGACGGATGTCCGGACAAAACCGGCCGCGGACCGGTATCGCGATGACCCGGCCAGGCTGTCCCCCCTGCATCCGGCATCGTCGAAACGCCGGGCGCACAGGCCGCACTATCTATCACGCCGGTCGGGATTGGCACAGTCATAAATATGCGTTGCGAAGAACCGCAACCGAAAACGGATGCATGCAATTCGCGCTTTTTTCAAATGTTCGTATCCCCGCTCCGCAATCCGGAACCCGGCCGGCGATGCCTGCCATGGTTAACGATCCGGCGCCCGGCGCACCCGCCCGCGCATCGCCTGCAACCCGCCGCGACGCCGCGATGCGACACGGTGATGCAGCGGCGCAAACGCGCATTCGAAAAAAGTCCTCAGTAATGCTATGGTTTCTGAGGTTCGGCACCCGGCGCATCCGAGCGCGTCGGGCGGGCCGGAGGCAACGAACGAGGGGCATCGGAAATGGCGGCAACTGGGGCGCCGGGGCAACATATTCCCGGCACGATGACGACGGCGGCCTGGGGGGTCGTCGCAGCGCTGATCGCGGGCACACTTCTCTTCATCGTCGTTGCCGCAAAGGCACAGGACGCGCCCATGGCAGCCCATTCCTGGCTCTTCGCGCTGGCCTTTGCCGCCGGCGCGCTGGCCATCGGACAACGCCATTTCAATGCGCTCGAGCGCGGACCGGCCGCCGCGGATGCCGGGGCCTCCTATAATGACGGGGTCGTCAAGGCCGGCGTGATCGCCACCCTTTTCTGGGGCATTGCCGGCTTTCTGGTCGGCGTCGTCATCGCCTTGCAGCTCGCCTTTCCGGCGCTCAATCTGGACACCGCCTTCGTCAATTTCGGCCGCCTGCGCCCCGTTCACACATCGGCGGTGATTTTCGCCTTCGGCGGCAACGCGCTGATCGCGACCTCGTTCTATGTCGTGCAGCGCACCAGCCGCGCGCGCCTCGCCGGCGACATCGCGCCCTGGTTCGTCTTCTGGGGCTACCAGCTTTTCATCGTCGTCGCCGCGACCGGCTACCTGATGGGCGTCACCCAGTCCAAGGAATATGCCGAACCCGAATGGTATGCCGACATCTGGCTGACCATCGTCTGGGTGGTCTATTTGCTGGTCTTCCTCGCAACGCTGGCGCGCCGCCGCGAACCGCATATCTATGTCGCCAACTGGTTCTACCTCGCCTTCATCGTCACCATCGCGATGCTGCATATCGGCAACAATCTGGCGATCCCGGAGACATGGACCTCGTCGAAGAGCTACGCGCTCTTCCCCGGCGTGCAGGACGCGCTGATCCAGTGGTGGTACGGCCACAACGCGGTCGGCTTCTTCCTGACCGCCGGCTTCCT
This sequence comes from Parvibaculum sp., assembly GCF_019635935.1. Lineage (NCBI taxonomy): Bacteria > Pseudomonadati > Pseudomonadota > Alphaproteobacteria > Hyphomicrobiales > Parvibaculaceae > Parvibaculum > Parvibaculum sp. The sequence continues at coordinate 1,757,047 of NZ_JAHBYN010000001.1, forward strand.
CGGCATGATGTACTACTTCATCCCGAAACGCGCCGAGCGGCCGGTCTATTCCTACCGCCTGTCGATCATCCATTTCTGGTCGCTGATCTTTCTCTACATCTGGGCGGGCCCGCACCATCTCCACTTCACCGCGCTGCCCGACTGGGCACAGACGCTCGGCATGACCTTCTCGATCATGCTGTGGATGCCTTCATGGGGCGGCATGATCAACGGCTTGATGACGCTCTCGGGCGCCTGGGACAAGCTGCGCACCGATCCGGTGATCCGCATGCTCGTGGTCTCCGTCGCCTTCTACGGCATGTCGACCTTCGAAGGTCCGGTCATGTCGATCAAGGCCGTCAACTCGCTGTCGCACTATACCGACTGGACCGTCGGCCATGTGCATTCCGGCGCGCTGGGCTGGGTCGGCTTCGTGTCGTTCGGCGCGGTCTATTGCCTGGTGCCGTGGCTCTGGAAGCGCGAACGGCTCTACTCGCTGGCGCTGGTGAGCTGGCATTTCTGGATCGCGACGCTTGGCATCGTGCTCTACATCACCTCGATGTGGGTGTCGGGCATCCTGCAGGGATTGATGTGGCGCGCCTATGACGCGCAGGGCTTCCTCGAATATTCCTTCGTCGAAACCGTCGAGGCGATGCATCCCTTCTATGTGATCCGCGCACTGGGCGGCGTGCTCTTCCTGACCGGGGCGCTGATCATGGTCTACAACTGCTGGATGACCGCAAAAGGCCGCGTCCGCGAGAGCGAGCCCTTGCCGGTTCCCGTCCGCGCCGCCGCGCAACCGGCCGAGTGAGGGGGATCCGATGAAAAAGAAGTTCACACACGCCACGATCGAAAAGAGCCCGATGCTGCTGCTGGTGCTGACTCTGGTCGTCGTCGCCATCGGCGGTCTCGTTGAAATCGTGCCGACCTTCCTGATCAAGAGCACCATCGAAGACGTCAAGGGCGTTCGCCCCTACAGTCCGCTCGAGCTTGCCGGCCGCAACATCTATATCCGCGAAGGTTGCTACGCCTGCCACAGCAAGATGATTCGCTCGCTGCGCGCCGAAGTCGAACGCTACGGACATTACTCGCTGGCGGCGGAGAGCAAATACGATCATCCCTTCCAGTGGGGATCGAAGCGCACAGGCCCCGATCTGGCGCGCGTCGGCGGCAAGTATTCCGACGAGTGGCACCGGTTGCACATGGCGGATCCGCGTTCCGTGGTGCCTGAATCCGTGATGCCCGGCTATCCCTTCCTCGAAAGGACGCCGCTCGATTACCGCAACATCGAGGGCGCCTTGAGGGCCCTTTCGATCGCCGGCGTTCCCTATGACGCCGAGGCAATCGAGAACGCCAAGGCCGATCTCGAAGCCCAGGCCACGCCCTTCGCCGACACCGACGGCCTGATGCAGCGTTACCCGAAGGCCATCGCCCGCGACTTCGACGGCAATCCCGCGATGATTTCCGAACTCGATGCGCTGGTCGCCTATCTGCAGATGCTGGGCACGCTGGTCGATTTCAACGCCTACGAAACCTCCGACTTCAAGCAATAGGCCGCCAGATGGAACCCGAAACAACCTATTCACTGGTACGGACATGGGCGGGCGCCGGCGGCCTGGTGCTGATGATGGTGCTCTTCGCTCTGGCGCTGGTCTACGCATTGCGGCCCGGCAACAAGCAGAAATTCGACCGTCTGGCGCGCTTGCCGCTCCAGGACGGCGACGGCCCCGACGACAAGGCGGGTGACCGCATGGAGGCAAGGAAATGACCGATAGCCCGAAAAACGAAATTGACGACGTCACGGGCGTCGAAACCACCGGACACGAATGGGACGGCATCCGCGAACTCGACAACCCGATGCCCAAATGGTGGCTCTACACCTTCTACGCCTGCATCATCTGGTCATTCGCCTATTGGATCGTGATGCCTGCCTGGCCTTACCTCACGACGGAGGGATGGACCTATACGAAGGGCGTGATCGGTTATGACCAGCGCGAAGTCGTGGCGCGGGAGCTCGGCGCCGTCGCCGAAGGGCGTGCCGACGAGATGAAGCAAATCGCCACGCTGGCGCTTGAGGACGTCGCGGCCGACGCCGCGCTGATGGAAGTGGCGCTCGCAGCCGGCAAGGCCGCCTTCGGCGACAATTGCGCGCCCTGCCACGGCTCCGGCGCACAAGGCTCGTGGGGGTTTCCGAACCTCAACGACGACGTGTGGCTCTGGGGCGGCACGCTTGAAGACATCCGCACCACGCTGGCGCACGGCATCCGCTGGGAAGCCGACAGCGATACCCGCCAGAACGTCATGATGGCTTACGGCCGGGACGGCATCCTGACGCGCCGCGAGGTGGCCGACGTTGCCGAATTCGTGCTGGCGCTATCGGGCCGGGACCACGATGCCGATGCGGCGACGCGCGGCGCCGAAACCTTCGGCGAGCAATGCGTCACCTGCCACGGCGCCGACGGCAAAGGCAACCGCGAGCTCGGCGCGCCGAACCTGACCGACGCCGTCTGGCTCTATGGCGGCGACCGCGCCTCGATCATCGAATCCGTGTCAAACGGACGCAGCGGCGTCATGCCGGCTTGGGGCGAGAGGCTCGATGCGAGCACAATCAACGCCTTGACACTTTATGTGCATTCTCTCGGAGGCGGCGAGTAGACGCGCGCTTCCCGAGCCCGCGCGTCATGTGAGTGAAATAATGGCCGATAGCGCCACCAGCCTTGAGCGCCTCGCCGCGGAAGCGGCGGGCAATGTTCGCGCAGCCGCCGATCCGCACGGGGCCGACGGCGAACGGGTGACCGCCGTCAATTCGGAGAAGAACCGGCCGCTCTATGCGAGCCGCGTCAAGGTCTACCCGAAGCTCGTCGGGGGCACGTTCCGGCGCCTGAAATGGATCGTCATGGCGCTGACGCTGACGATCTACTACGTCACGCCCTGGCTGCGCTGGGATCGCGGCCCGAGCCTGCCGGACCAGGCGGTGCTGCTCGATTTCCCGGCGCGGCGTTTTTATTTCTTCTTCCTCGAAATCTGGCCGCAGGAATTCTACTACATCACCGGGTTGCTGATCCTCGCATCGCTCGGTCTTTTCCTCGTGACGAGCGTCGCCGGCCGCGTCTGGTGCGGCTATACCTGCCCGCAAACGGTGTGGACCGATCTCTTCATTCACGTCGAACGCTTTTTCGAAGGTGAACGTTCGGCGCGCATCCGTCTCGACCGTTCGCCCTGGGGGATCGCCAAGCTGGCGCGCAAGGCGGCGAAACACGCGGTCTGGATTTTGATTGCTCTGGCGACCGGCGGCGCCTGGGTCTTCTATTTCGCCGACGCGCCGACGCTCGCCGCCGACCTCATGCGCTTCGACGCGCCCGCCATCGCCTATATCTCGATTGCCGTTTTCGCCTCGACGACATATCTGCTGGGCGGCATCGCCCGCGAGCAGGTCTGCATCTATATGTGTCCCTGGCCGCGCATCCAGGGCGCGATGTTCGATGAGGAATCGCTGCTGGTCTCCTACAAGGACGATCGTGGCGAAAAGCGCGGACCGCACAAAAAAGGCACGAGCTGGGAAGGTCGCGGCGACTGCATCGATTGCGGCCAATGCGTCGCCGTCTGCCCGATGGGCATCGACATTCGCGACGGCATGCAGCTTGAGTGCATCCAGTGCGCGCTCTGCATCGACGCTTGCGATGCCATCATGGACCGCGTCGAGCGGCCGCGCGGGTTGATCGCCTACGACACGCTGAGCAACCAGCAGCGCCGCAAGGCCGGTGAGCCGCAGCGCCTCAGCATCCTGCGCCCGCGTACGATCGTCTATATGGCCGCAATCGCGCTGGTTGCGCTGATCATGCTGGTCGCGCTCGTCAACCGCTCAACCCTCGAAATCAGCGCCCTGCCCGACCGAAATCCGCTTTTCGTCACCCTCGCCGACGGCAGCATCCGCAACGGCTACGAGTTGAAGATCCTCAACAAGGAGCATCGCGAGCGCATTTTCCGCATCGACATCGAAGGGCTCGAAGGCGCCGCGCTGACGCGGCCGGCGCTTGCGGGCGAGGAGGGCTCGACGGTGATCGTCGGCATCGATACGCTGCGGACGGTGAAGTTCTTCGTCAGCCTGCCGGCCGACAAGCTGGACAGGCTTCGCGGCGGCGAGGGTATGCTGACTTTCGTCGCGACAGATCTCGAGGACGGCACGAGAGCCGAGAGAACGGCAAGCTTCAGAGGCCCGGCACAATGACCATCGGTAACGGCGACTATCGCCCCACAAACCGCTTCGGCGCGCTGACCGGCCGCCGCGTTCTCTTTGCCTTTGTCGGCTTTTTCGGCGTCGTCTTCGCGGTCAACGGCTTCTTCATCTACAAGGCGCTTTCGACGTTCGACGGCGTGGAGGTCGACGGCGCCTACCAGAAGGGGCGCGCCTATAATCATCTTCTCGAACGCATGGAAGAACAGCGCCGCCTCGGCTGGCAGGCGACAATCGCAACCGGCAAGGCGCCGGCCGGCACGCGCCTGCGCGTGACCTTCGCAAAGGCCGACGGCGCGGCCCTGACCGGCCTCAATGTCGAGGGCACATTCTGGCGTCCGGTCGCCGCCGGCGCGGACATGCGCTTGCCGCTCGCCGAGACGGCGCCCGGCATCTACGAATCGGTTTTCGATCTCGCCCATGACGGCAACTGGCTGGTGCGCATCGCGGCGGCGGGACCGGACGGCGAAACCTTCGTGCAGGAAGAACGCGTCATCGTAAGCGCAGGCCGATGAACGACACCGCCGCCACGACGCTCGATCCCGCAAGGCCTGACCCCGGCCTTTTCGTCCGCGAGGCGCCCGGCGGCCACGCGCGTCTCGACCTCGTCGTGCAGGACATGCATTGCGCCGGCTGCCTGCGCAAGGTCGAACGGGGCTTGCACGAACTGCCCGGCGTCGAATATGCGCGCGCCAATCTGTCGACCAAACGCGTCGCCGTGCGCTGGGACCCCGAAAAGCTCAAGGCCGGCGCAATCGTCGCGCGGCTTGCCGAGGTGGGTTTCGCCGCCGTGCCCTTCGATTCCCGCCTCGCATCCGCCCTCGACGACAATGAAATGAAATCGCTGTTGCGGGCGATGGGTGTCGCGGGCTTTGCCGCCGCCAATGTGATGCTGGTCTCGGTGTCGGTCTGGTCCGGCCTCGTGACCGATATGGACGAGACGACGCGCGCCTTCTTCCATTGGGTATCGGCGCTGATCGCACTGCCGGCGGTCGCCTATGCCGGGCAGCCCTTCTTTCGTTCGGCGCTGAAGGCGCTGAAATCCCGCACCATGAACATGGATGTGCCGATCGCGCTTGCCGTGATCCTCGCGACGGCGATGAGCCTGGTGCAGACCATCGTCAACGCGCGGCACGTTTATTTCGACGCCAGCGTGACATTGCTTTTCTTCCTGTTGATCGGCCGCTATCTCGACATGCAGGCGCGCGCCCGCGCCTGCTCGGCGGCGCAAAACCTCCTCGGCCTTCGCGCGACGGCGGCAACTGTGATCGGACCCGACGGCATGCAGCGTTCGGTCGCGGTCGAAAACGTCGAGCCCGGCATGCGGCTGGCGATCGCCGCCGGCGCGCGCATTCCGGCCGACGGCGAAATCCTGACCGGCATCAGCGATGTCGACACCAGTCTTGTCACCGGCGAAAGCCTGCCCGAGCCCGTGAAGCCCGGCTCGGCCGTCTATGCCGGCACGCTCAACATCGGCGCGCCGTTGACCATGCGCGTGACGAAACGCGACGACGATTCGCTGCTCGCCGAAATCGTGCGGCTGATGGAATCGGCCGAGCAGGGGCGCGCGCGCTATGTGCGGATCGCCGACCGCGCCGCACGTTTTTATTCGCCGGCCGTCCATGTCATGGCGTTTTCGACCATGATCCTCTGGTTCTGGCTTGGCGCCCATTGGGAAACCGCGCTGACGCATGCGATTGCCGTGCTGATCATCACCTGCCCTTGCGCGCTCGGCCTCGCGGTTCCCGTGGTGCAGGTGGTAGCGACGGGACGTCTGATCGGTCAGGGCGTGTTCGTGAAGTCGGCGGATGCGCTGGAACGGCTGGCGCAGGCCGACACCATCGTCTTCGACAAAACGGGCACACTGACGCTCGGCCGGCCGCAACTCGTCAATGGCGCCGAAATCGCGCCCGGCGACTTCGCGCATGCCGTTGCGCTGGCGCGGCTGAGCCGTCACCCGCTGGCGCGCGCGCTTGCCGAAGCGGATACCGCCATCGCCACACCGAAAGCAACGGACGCAGCCGAAGTGCCCGGCATGGGGCTTGAAGCGCGGTTCGAATCCGGCACGGTCCGTCTCGGCAATGCGGATTTCGCCGGTGTCCGTGACCGCGCGGACAAGACGCAACATGCCGGACCTGAACTCTGGCTTCGCCGCGCAAGCGGCGAGACGATCTGCCTGCGCTTCGCCGACACGCTGCGGCCCGACGCGCGCGAAACGATCGAGGCATTGCGGCAAAGGGGCTTTGCGGTCGAGCTTCTGTCGGGCGACCGCGAACCGGCGGTGCGCGCCGCCGCCGAGGCGCTGGGCATTGCCGAATGGCGCGCCGCCGCCCGGCCCGCCGAAAAAATCGCCCGGCTGGAAGAGCTGGCGCGCGAAGGCCGCAAGGTGCTGATGGTGGGCGACGGGCTCAACGATGCACCGGCGTTGCGCGCCGCGCATGTCTCGATCTCGCCGGCGGACGCCGCCGATGTCAGTCAGACGGCCGCCGATTTCATTTTTCAGGGCGCGCGTCTTGCCCCGCTTGTCGAAACGGTCGATGTCGCGATGAAGTCGCGCCGCCTCGTGTTCCAGAATTTCGGCCTGGCGCTCGCCTACAACGCGGTCGCCGTTCCGCTGGCGGTCGCGGGCTTCGTGACGCCGCTCATCGCGGCCATCGCAATGTCGAGTTCTTCGATCACCGTCATCGCCAATGCGATGCGTCTGAGCCGGCGGAACGCCGCCGCGGCAAACCGATGAACATTCTGGTGTTCCTGATACCGGCGGCGCTGCTGCTCGGGCTGCTCGGACTTGGCGCCTTTCTCTGGTCGCTGAAGAGCGGACAGTATGACGATCTCGAAGGCGCCGCCGAGCGCATCCTTTTCGACGATGAGGATGACAGGCCGGATGAAGGCAGGCCGGATGATGGCGGGCCGGACGACGACAGAACCGCTTCGTGAGCCATCAGGTTCCGGATACGAGATCCCGATAGGCATGCCACGTCGCATGGCCGAGCAGCGGGAAGACGAAGACGAGCCCGACAAACAGCGTCGCTATGCCGAAGGCGGTCAGGAAGGCGATGATCCAGCCCCAGATCATCATCGGCCAGAAATTGCGCCGCACCGTCTCGATGCTGGTCAGCACCGCCGTCACCGCATCGATATCGCGCGCCATCAGCATCGGCACCGACACGACCGAAATCGAAAAACAGATCAGCGCCAGCACGCCGCCCGTCGCCGTGCCGACGACGAGCAGGCCGAGCCCGTGCGGCGTCAACAGCAGCGCCGGCACGAATTCGCCGAGCTGCGGCATCGTCTGCGAACCGAAGAACAACGCAAACAGCAAGGTCGCGATCCGCACCCAGATCAGCATGGCGCCCATCAGCATCGCGCCGAGAAAGGCAAGCTGCGCGGGGCTTTGCGCCGATACCAGGGCAACATCGGCAAGCCGCACCGGCAGTCCGGCTTCGAGCCGCCGGCTCGCCTCGTACATGCCGACGGCAAGCAGCGGTCCGACAAGCAAAAAGCCCGACGCAATGACCGGCACCAGCGCGCCGAGATCGAAAAGAAAGAGCGTGCTGACCAGCAACAGCGACAGCACGAAAAAGAAAATGCCATAGGTGAAGCTGACCGCCGGAACGGCGCACATGTCGGCCCAGCCGCGCGCAAGCCAGACCCATGGCGCATCGGACCGCACCTTCCGCACCGGCGGAAAGCGCATACCGCCGTTCGTCGCCGACGACACATCGCTCATGGCAGCCTCTCCTCCCGATCAAACCGCCCAACGGGCCGATGCTAGCCGTGAATACCCACGCCGTCCATGTGGTTTATGCTCGCGAAGTCGTGACAGAGAGTTGAATCCGCCGGTTGGAGGAGCGGCGTAAGCTGCATATGAAATTCAAGGGAGACATCGATTGAAACGCTTCGCCGTCCTGCTCGGCCTCTGGACCGTGCTGATCGCGCCCGCCGCCGCGGCCGAAGAAGCCATGGCGATTTTCGCCGGCGGCTGCTTCTGGTGCATGGAACCGCCCTACGACAAGCTCGACGGCGTGATCCGCACGACATCGGGCTATAGCGGCGGCGAGAAGCCGAACCCGACCTACAAGGAAGTCTCGTCCGGCAGGAGCGGCCACATCGAGGTGGTCGAGGTCGTCTACGATCCGGCGGTCGTGAGCTATGAGAAACTGCTCCACGTCTTCTGGCGCAACATCGACCCGGTGCGCGCGAACGCGCAATTCTGCGACGTGGGTCCGCAATATCGCAGCGCCATCTTTTATGGAAATGAAAGCGAGCGCGAACGCGCCGAAGCCTCGAAAGCTGAACTCGAAGCGTCGGGCCGGCTTCATCTGCCCATCGCCACCGAGATTCTTGAAGCCGCTCCCTTTTATCCCGCCGAAAGCTATCATCAGGACTACTATCTGAAAAATCCCGCGCGCTACGCCTATTACCGCTGGGGTTGCGGACGCGACCAGCGGCTGAAGGAAATCTGGGGCGACGAAGCGGGCGGGCATTAGGAGATGAGCATGATGTCCAGACGAAATTTTCTGGGTGGAACGGCGGTCGCCGCGGCGCTGGCGGCGGCCGGCCTGACGCTACGCGGCAAGAGCGCCGAAGCCGACGAAGCGGCGTCGACGGTTTTCGAGGTGACGAAGAGCGAAGCCGAATGGCGCGCGCAACTGACACCGGTGCAATATCGCGTGCTGCGCGACCACGGCACCGAACGCGCCGGCACAAGCCCGCTCGACCAGGAAAAGCGCATCGGCACCTATCATTGCGCCGGTTGCGACCTGCCGCTCTTTGCCTCTGCAACGAAATACGACAGCCGCACCGGTTGGCCGAGTTTCTACGCGCCCCTCGACAATGCCATCGGCACATCGGAAGACAAAAGCTTCTTCACGGTGCGGACGGAAGTGCATTGCCGCCGCTGCGGCGGACATCTGGGCCACGTCTTCGAGGATGGGCCGCCGCCGACGGGCCTGCGCTATTGCATGAACGGCGTCGCGATGACTTTCAGGCCTTCGTCGCCCGCTTGACCGCCTGAACCGCATCCTCAAGCGCCTGCAGGAAGCGCGAGCGGTCGGCGCGCGAGAAGGGCGGCCCACCGCCTTTCGCATCCCCGGTCTCGCGCAGCTCGCGCATCAGGTCGCGCATCGCAAGCGCCATGCCGATGCTCGATTGCGTGAACGGATTGCCATTGTGGCCGATCGCGGCAGCGCCCTTCTCCAGCGCCCGGGCCGCCAGCGGAATGTCGCCGGTGACCACGATATCGCCGATGCCGGCGCGTTCGGCGATCCAGTCGTCGGCGGCATCGGGACCGGCGGCGACGACGACCGGCCGCACCAGCGGATGGCCGGTCGGCCGCATGCCGCTGTTCGAAACGATATGAACCGTGAGGCCGTGGCGTTCGGCGACCCGCACCACTTCGTCCTTTACGGGGCAGGCATCGGCATCGACATAGATTTCGGTCATCGCTTCTTTTCGCCGGATGATTTCATCGCCGCACGATGATAGCGTGCCGCCGGTGAACACAAGCGCAAAAAGCAATCCGGCACAACCGGCCGCCGCGCCCGTCGTGGCCATTGTCGGCGGCGGGCCGGCGGGCCTTGCCGCGGCCGAACGTCTGGCGGACATCGCGGAGGTGCATGTCTTCGACGCGATGCCTTCGCTCGGGCGCAAGTTCCTGCTCGCCGGCAAGAGCGGCCTCAACATCACGCATGGCGAAGACTTCGAAACCTTCCTGACGCGGTTCGGCGCCGCGCGCGAAAAACTCGAACCGGCGCTGCGCGGCTTCACGCCCGGCGACATAAGGCAATGGGCGGCGGAACTCGGCGTCGAAACTTTTGCCGGGAGCTCGGGCCGCATCTTCCCGAAAGCGATGAAGGCATCGCCGCTCCTGCGCGCCTGGCTGCGGCGGCTGGCGGACGCCGGCGTGACCTTTCATCGGCGTCACAAATGGAACGGCTGGACCTCCGAAGGCGAATTGAAGTTCGAAACGCCGGACGGCGAACTGCCTTTCCGTGCCGACGCAGCCGTGCTGGCGCTGGGCGGCGCGAGCTGGCCGCGGCTCGGCGGCGACGGCGCATGGACGCAATTGCTGCGCGCACATGGTGTGACCGTCAACCCGTTGCGGCCTTCCAATTGCGGCTTCGACGTTGCCTGGAGCCCGCACATGGCGGCGCGCTTTGCCGGTGTGCCCGTGAAATCGGTGACGCTGTCATTCGGCGAACGCGCGTTGCGCGGCGACTTCGTGGTGACGAAATACGGTGTCGAGGGCAGCGCGATCTATGCGCTGTCGGCGGAACTGCGCGAGGCCGCCGAGCGCGACGGCCGGGCGGTGCTGACGCTCGACCTCGCGCCCGACCGCGACATCGAAAGACTGACGCGCGAACTTTCCCGCCCGCGCGGAAAAAATTCGCTGGCCAATCATCTGCGCAAGGCAGCCGGCATCGACGGCGCAAGGGCCGCGCTGCTGCGCGAATGCATCGACAGTCTGGTCTTCGACGATGCGGCGCTGCTCGCCGTTGCGATCAAGGCGCTGCCGCTGACATTGATCCGTCCACGGCCGATTGCAGAGGCGATCAGCAGCGCCGGCGGTATCGCGCTCGACGAGCTCGATGAAAAATTCATGTTGCGGAAACTGCCGGGCATCTTTTGTGCAGGTGAGATGCTCGACTGGGAAGCGCCGACCGGCGGCTATCTGATCACCGCCTGCCTCGGCACCGGCCGCGCCGCGGGCGACGGCGCGCGGGAATGGCTGGCCGAAAAGCGCTGACTGTCACCGGACTGTCAAAAATCTGTCTCAAGCCCGCTTGTCCCCGGGTTTATCCCGCAACTTGTCCCGCAAAACATCGCGACTTGTCCCCGCCTGCAAAGGCCGCGGCATGATTCGATCATTTTTTGTTTTGCGTCGCGCCTCACGCATTCTTGACCAGCATGCCGCCATCGACCGGAATGGCGACGCCGTTGAGATAGGACGACGCCGGCAGCACGACGCTGAGCGTCACATGCGCGACTTCTTCGGGTTCGCCATAGCGCCTGAGCGGGACGCGGCGTTTGGCGAAGATTTCCTTGTGCTCGTCGGGAATGTCGGCGGTGATGCCGGTGCGGATCGGGCCGGGGCAGATGCAGTTGCAGGTGACGCCCTCGCGGCCGAGCTCGACGGCGAGCGCGCGGGTGAGGCCGATGACGCCATGCTTGGCCGCCACATAGGTCGAATTGCCGGGCGTCGCGCCGAAGCCTTCCGTCGATGCCACATTGACGATGCGCCCCTCGCCGGATTTTTTCAACGACGGAAGCGCCGCGCGCGCGAAACGCATATGCGCCGTCAGCATCACATCGAGGGCGCGGGCCCAGCTTTCCTCGTAGCCTTCTTCGGCAATGCCGCAAAAGGTCGAAAGCCCCGCATTGTTGACGAGAATGTCGAGCCCGCCGAACCGCGCCTCGATTTCCTTGACGACACGGATGATCCCTTCGGCATCCGCGACATCGAGCGCCCAGCCATGCGCCTCGCCGCCCTCGGCCTTGATTTCGGCGACCACCGCATCGACGCGCTCCTGCCGGAGATCGAGCACCGCGACCTTCGCGCCCTCGCCCGCAAAGACATGCGCGGTCGCCCGCCCCATGCCGCTCGCCGCGCCTGTAATGAGCGCCACCTTGCCTCTGATCGAGCGGCTGAGTTTCCTGATCGGTTCCATGGATTGCGTCTCCCCGTTTTGATTTCGTTGGCGGAGAGACTAACAAAGGAAACAGCCAGGGTGCGAGCGGCCAGTCCGCCGCGGACCGCAAAAAGGAGCGACAGGCGCCGCTACCCATGCGTAAACTCGGGAGCAGAGGAAGCGCCGGGACGCAAAGTCGGCGGGCTTTACAGGGGGGAATGACACTATGCGCATGACGATCACGATCGCCGTTTCGGCTGGCCTGATTCTCGCAGCCTGCACAACAACCCAGAAAGTCCAGCGGCCGGACGGACCGGATGAGTACATCATCGCTTGCGGCGCAGCCGTCGGCTGGAACATCTGCTACAATCAAGCCAACGAAACCTGCCCGAACGGCTATACGACGCTGTCCGAAGATGCTGGCTTCAACCGCAAGGAATTGCGCATCTCCTGTCCGTGATGACGAAGACGCGCGCGGGCACCCTCACTCCAGCGTGAAGGCGATCTTGAGCTTGACCTGGTAGTGACCGACCTTGCCGTTTTCGATATGGCCGCGCGTTTCGACGACTTCGAACCAGCGCAGCTCGCGCAGGCTTTTGGACGCCTTTTCGACGGCGGCGGAAATCGCATCTTCGATGCTTTTCGGCGAGGAGCCGACGATTTCGACGACCTTGTAGACATGCTCGGACATCGGATGTTCCTCCGTTGGCGTGTCAGTTTGCTCCGCAAGGAAGGTGGAGCGATTGTGCCATGCGGCAAGGACCGCGGCGCGACATAAAAGCCGCCGCAAAAACTGGCTTTGGCCGCCCCGGTTTGGCAGACTGTCGGGAACGAGAAAAACGACGGCCCGCGAAGAAGCCCGCGAAGAAGGAGGACGCCCCCCGTGACCCTTCGACTGCGTCAAACGATCTACGCCATTTTGGCGGTTTCAGGCGCCGCGCTGTTCGGCGCGGCCGGCACGGCCCAGGAGACGGCCACACCGGAAACGCCCGCCGAAACGGCGAAGGCGCCGCCGCTGGCGATGCTGACGGTGATCGCGGGCGCAATCGGCCCGGCCACGGCAAAGCAGGTGGCGGATGCGGTGGAGGAAGCGGAAACGCGGCGCGCCGATGTGCTGATCCTGAAAATCGACACGCCGGGCGGGCTTGTGACCTCGACCCGCGAAATCATTTCCTCGATCCTGGAATCGCAGGTGCCGGTGGCGGGCTATGTCGCCCCGGCCGGCGGACATGCGGCCAGCGCCGGCACCTACATCATCTATGCAACCGCGATCGCCGCGATGGCGCCCGGCACCAATATCGGTGCGGCGACGCCGGTGACGATCGGCGGCGGGATGCCGGGGCTGCCTTCGCCGGAAGACGCGGCACCCAAAAAGGAAGGCGGCGAGGACGAAGCGCCGGCGCGCGCCCCCCAACGCTCCAACGAGGACGCGATGGCCGCGAAGGCGACCAATGACGCGGTGGCGCATATCAGGAGCCTTGCCGAAATGCACGGCCGCAACGCCGACTGGGCCGAAAAGGCGGTGCGCGAAGGCGCGAGCCTTTCGGCGCGGGCCGCGGTGGAGGAAGGCGTCGTCGAGTTCATTGCCGCCGACATGGGCGAGTTGCTGCGCCTGATCCATGGCCGCGAGGTCGCGACCGCAGCAGGCAAGCGCGTGCTCAACACCGAGGGCGCGGCCATCGTCGAGATCGAGCCCGGCGCGATGACCAAGGTGCTGGCCATCCTCAGCAACCCGAACGTCGCCTTCATCCTGATGCTGATCGGCATTTACGGATTGATCTTCGAATTCTCGAACCCCGGCACGATCGGCCCCGGCGTCATCGGCGCCATCTGCCTGCTGCTCGGACTTTATGCGCTCAACCAGTTGCCGCTCGACTATGCGGGCCTGGCGCTGATCCTGCTCGGCCTCGCACTGATGGTCACCGAGGCCTTCACGCCGACATTCGGCGTTGTCGGGCTCGGCGGCGTCATCGCCTTCGTACTCGGCAGCGCCATGCTGATCGACAGCGACCAGCCCGAGTTCCAGCTTTCATGGAGCGTGATTGCGGGAACGGCGGTGGTGAGCGTGCTGACGCTGGCGGCGCTGCTCGGCTATGCCTGGCGCGCGCAAACGAAGCCGGTTGCGACCGGCAGCGAGGAACTGACCGGCATGGAAGCGCAAGTGATCGACTGGGCGGACGGTCAAGGCCATGTATGGGTGCATAGCGAACGCTGGCGCGCGCGCGGACCGCACCAGCTCGCGCCCGGCGAAAAGGTCAGGATCGAGAAGCTCGACGGATTGACACTTGTGCTGAGCGACGCCCCGGCGGTGCATGGGTGAGCGGCGAAAGGGAACGAGATGTTTCGTTCTTTGCCAACAACTCAATGCCGGGATGACACTTTTATTTTCGGCAGGCACCCGTTTCACTGTTGAAACGGAACGAACGCACAATCCTGCCAAACAGAACGGAGAGGCCTGATGGGAAATCTCGCATTCTATGTATTCCTGATCGTATTGCTGGTCGGCATTCTGAGTTCGGCGATCCGGATTTTGCGCGAATACGAACGCGGCGTCGTCTTCACGCTCGGGCGCTTCACGCGCGTTGCCGGGCCGGGTTTCATCATCATCATCCCGGTCATCCAGCAGATGGTGCGCGTCGACCTGCGCACTTTCGTCGAAGACGTGCCGACGCAGGATGTGATTTCGCGCGACAACGTGTCGGTGCGCGTCAATGCAGTGATCTACTACCGCATCGTCGAACCGCAAAATGCGATCCTCAATGTCGAGAACTACATGGAGGCGACAAGCCAGCTTGCGCAGACGACATTGCGCTCGGTGCTCGGCAAGCATGAGCTCGACGAAATGCTGGCCGAACGCGACAAGCTCAACAGCGACATCCAGGAAATCCTCGACAGCCAGACAGACGCCTGGGGCATCAAGGTCGCCAATGTCGAAATCAAGCATGTCGATATCGACGAGAGCATGATCCGCGCCATTGCCAAGCAGGCCGAAGCCGAGCGCCTGCGCCGCGCCAAGATCATCAATGCCGAAGGCGAACAGCAGGCGGCCGAGAAGCTGGTGGAAGCCGGCAAGATTCTCGCCGGCGACCCGCGCGCCATGCAGCTTCGTTATTTCTCGGCGCTGCACGACATTGCCGGCGAGAGAACCAACACTATCGTCTTCCCGCTGCCGATGGACCTGATGGACGCGATCCGCCGTCGGGATTGAGGCTGATGGGTGGCGGAGTGTCGGACGGCGCCTAGTCGGCTGCGCCGAGGAAGGCCCGGAGTGCGTCTGGCGTCAGGATTTCGCGCGTCTCGCCGGAACCGACGCGATGCAGCCAGACCGACCAGTTCCGCTCCCGCGTGTCGTCGGCGAGGAAGAGCGCGACCGCGCCGTCGTCCGAAATGTCGGTCAGATAGGCATGGGTCTCGAGCTGTGTCGCCTGACGGATACCGCCCGCCTCAAGGAAGAAAAGGTCGTAGCCAAAGCCGCGTCCGCGCTTGCTGGGCGAAGATTGGGCGATGAAGGCAATGCGCCTTCCATCGGCCGAGGCGGAAAGTGAACCGGCATTCTGTCGTTCGAGGCCAGGAACGATGCCGAGACTGCCATCAGGGCGCAGTCTGCACGCGAAATCATGTGTATTGGGCAACTTCATCCTGTCCGCCATGTCATCGAAAGTGCCCTGAAATGGCGCCAAGCAGGTAAAGAGAATGCCGTCGCCGGTCGTCGATGTGGGGCGGCCGAGACTCTGGAACGTTGTGGTTTCGGTCACATTCGGCAGCAGTTGTTCCTCTTGTCGCGTTTCGAGCGTCACCGCGGAAACGCCGAAGAAACCTGCCGGGCGCGATCCGCCCTCCCTGTTCCATTCAGCTCTCGCCGAGACGAACAGGATCGATTTTCCGTCCGTCTCGAAGTTCGGCGACAGCCGCATCGTATCGCGCCCGTAGCTTGTGACGATTTGCCAGGCGCCGGTATCGAGATCGAGTATGCCGATATGGTAGCCAAACTCCTCCGGCGTGCAGTCGTGGAAACAGTATGAGGTGAAGGCGAGCTTGCGGCCTGCCGGTGCGAAGACCGGCGAGCGCCATCTGAATTTTTCCGGCTGTTCGACGAGCCGGATCGAACGGCTGGCGACATCGAAAAGCCCGAGGCGCGCGCGGTTCACGCCGGCACGCCGGTCGTCGAAGGCAAAGACGACCGCGCTGCCCGTGGCCGAGAGCGATGCGGAGGTGATCCGGATATCGGGCGGCGGCCCGTCATCGCGTGGCGGTTTGCAGCCGCCAAGCGTCAGCACGAGCGCCGCCGCCAGGCAAACGACGCCGGATCGCCGCCGGCGCATCGTTCCGAACAAAAGGCCGATCATTGCCACACCCCCCGACGGGCCACGAACCCGCGCCCCGGCGGAGTATCGGCGGGAGACCGGGACCAGTACAGGGATTTTCTCCCGGGCCGTCAATCGGACTGCCCGGTCCCGGCCGGCGAGAAGGCGGCTTCACCCCGCCACCGTTCCCTCCATTCAGGACCGATCCCCGCTCCCCTTGCGCGGGGCTTGCCCGAATAATGCAACCCGGCACACGCGCGGCAAAGCGAGTCGCGATCCGCGCTTCGGCGCGTCAACCGGGGGACGGGCACACCCATGAGCGACATCCGATATGTTTCCGGCTGGAAGAAGAACGATCCGAAGATCGAGCGCGATGCGATCGCGGTCTGGCGCGAACAGGGCATCCTGCCGCCGGACACCGCGCCGGAGGACCGCGCGAAGCAAATCTGCGCGGTCGCCTATGACGGCAAGAAGGTCTGCGGCATCTCGACGGTCGAGATCGCCTCTTATGCGCCGCTGCGCAACAAGCGCTTCGGCTTCCTGCGCGTCTTCACCCTGCCCGACTACAGCCAGCAGACGGTGGCGATCGGTCTTGCCACCGAATGCCGCGAGATCCTGCGCGCCTGGTCGATCGCCAATCCGGGCGAGCGGCTCGCCGGCATGGCAGCCGTCTACCAGTCGCCGAAGCTTGGCCACTACCCGATCGGCGAAAGCGGCCTGACGCTGATCGGCTATACGCGCGAGGGCTATCAGATGCGCGTGATCTGGTTCAACCACCTGCCGCTCAACGAAGCGGCGGACACAACAAGCGGAGCAATCGTCGCATGACCATCGCCTCTCCCAGTCAATCTCAATCGGCACATCTTTCCTATGCGGTGATCGCCGCCGGCACCATTGTCGCCATCGCACTCGTTGTGACGGCGCTGATGGGTTCCGACCGGGGCCCGCGCCTGATCGCCAACCCGCAGGGCGGCATCTGGGTGCAGAAGGGGGATTCGCTTTTCCTCTGCCGCGCCTCGACCAATGGCGCCGCGCCTTGCGTCAACCTGACGGACGGCAGCGCCCTTTCCTTCGCCGACATCGCCCGCTGATCTTCCCGTCTCCAAACGGAAATGGCGCCCCTTGCGGGGCGCCATTTTTGTTGTGCCGGCGGCGGAGGAGCGCCGCCCGCCCTCAGAAGGCGAAGCGGACCGAGGCGGCGAGGCTCTGCTCGTCATAGTCGCTCTGGAATTCGCCATCGTAAGTGATGCGGAGGCTGAACTTGTCGGAGGCCTCCCAGGTCAACCCGCCGCCGATGCCGAAGGAGAGATCGTCGCGCGGCGTTTGCTGCGTGACGAAGGCGCCGCCGCCGACAATCGCGCCCGTAATCGCCTCGTCGGGATTGGCAAGCTCGTTGAGGAGCTTGACGCCGAACTCGGGGATCAGCTTGCCGCCGCCCTCAAGCGCCGTGGTGTGGCGCAGATTGACGCCGACGACACCCCGGAGCGACTCGACCGTGCGGGCATTGACCGCGATCGGCAACGGCCCCGTTTCGGTGTAGGCGTCGAGATCGACCCGGTTGTAGCGCAACCCGGCATTGGGCGTGATGTCCCATTGGCCTTCGGTGAACATCCGGCCGACCTCGCCGCGGGCGACGAACTGCGTGCCGTCGAAGCTCGCGACATTGACCCCGCCGAGCGAATTGCGGCGGCTGTCATAATCGTTGATGCCGTAGCCGAGTGTGCCGTTGACGTACCAGGCGCCGGGGCGATAGCTGACATAGCCGGTGACGCCGTGGCTGACGATGTCGACGCGCGAATTGGCGCCGGCGCCGTTTTCCTCGACCTTGCTGTCCATGTAGAAGTAGCCGAAGCCGGCGCGAAGGTTGGGCGCGACCTCGCCGTCGATGCCGACGGTGCCGCCCCAGGTGTCGGCGTCGAAGCCGTTGACGGCGCCGGGCGTGTATTTGGCCCGGAGAGCGCCCATGCGGCCCCAGATGGCCCAGTTGCCGCTGCCGCCAAGCGCCGCTTCACCCGCCGCGACGCCGGTCTCGCCGCCTTGCGCGACCGAGAAACCGCCGCCCGAGAGCCGGTCCATGATCATGTCGAAGACGAGATCCGTCGTCGTGATCGTGGCGCTGCCGGTGGCGTTGCTTTCATCCGGCAGCGTGTCCTGGATGACTTTCAGAAGCGCCGCGAGCTGCTCTTCCTCGGTCTCGAACTGCAGCAGGTACTGCACCAGCGGATTGTCGATCGGCTGCGACTGGATGTAGACGTCGAGGGCGGCCGCCATGCTGAGCTTGTTTTGCGTCGAACCTGTCGCCTCCGTTTCGACATCGAAGGCGGTCTCCTCGACCTCGATGCGGAGGAAGAGGTCGTCGGCCGCGCCTTCGGTGACCACTTCGTCGTTCATCACCTTCAGGAACTTGAAGAGGATGAGGTTGTCGGTGACGGACGCACCATCATCGGTGACGCCGTTTTCGCTGGCGGCCGAGGCGATCAGCACATCCTCGCCGACGACTTGCGTGAAGCCGGCCCCCGCATTGACATGGATGGTCGAGCCGGCATCGAAATGGACCGTGTCGCCCGCGACGACGCCACCGCCGGCTCCGGTGAGGCCGGTCTCGAAGGTGCTGCCTTCGTTGAAGGCGACATCGCCCGAGAAACCGAACGTGCCGCCGGCCGCGACGCGCAGGCGTCCATCGACCGTGGTCGAGACGGCGAAAGCATAGGCGCCTTCCGAAGTGGTGGCGAGAATGCCGTCTTCGCCGACATGGATCGAACCTTCATCCCGCGTGTGAATGTTGACACCGTCGAAGACCGTGGTGCCACCATAGAAGCCGACGAAGTGGGCGTTCGATATCGCATAGCCTTCGTCATTGCCACCGTCGAAGGTAACGGTGTCGTCCTGTTCGAAATAGACGTGCAGGTCGCTCTCATAGCCGCTGCCGCCATGAATACCCCTGGCGATCGAGACGCCGGTGCCGGAGATCGTCACCGTATCCTCGCCCTCGCCGGTATAGATCGCACCACCGACCGTGCCACCATCGACGATGATCGTGTCGTGGCTTTCGCCGAAGGACGTGTCGATGTCGCCCGAGACGCTGCCGGTGTTGAGGATGTAGGTCGAACCGAAATCTTCGAAATCGTAGGCGCTGACATGGATGTCGCCCGTCACCGTGCCGTGGTTGACGATGGAGGCATACTTTGTTTCGAAGACGTCGATCGCGATGCCGTCGGCACTCGAGATCGTGCCGTCCTCGGTGTTGGTGATGAAGACCGTCGGGCCCGACGCCTGGATGGCGTCGGCGCCTTCGCCGGTCGCCGCGATGGTGCCGGAATTGTAGATCGTCGTCGTGGCGATCCAGTTGGAATGAGCGACGACCGCATGCGCATTGTCGCCCGAGGTCGAGATGCTGCCCGAGTTGTCGAGCGAGACGGAGCTGCCCCGGAGCTGGACACCTCTGGTACCGTCGGCCGTTGTTTCGATGCTGCCGCGGTTGACGATCGTGGCTTCTTCGAAGGCCAGCAGGCGCACACCGGCCGTTTTCTCGTTTTCGACCAGAACCGTCGCATCCTCGTCGTTGAGGAAGTATGCGCTTTCGGCCTCTTCGATGTCGACGCGGCCGACGATGGAGCCGTAGTTGTAGACCGCGACGTCCCCGGACTCGTCGATCTCGATGGCGGATTCGGAGCCGGAGATCGTTCCCCAGTTGAAGACACGGGCGATAGCGGCATTGTCGATTTCGATACCGTCATTGTCGTCGGCGAGGATTTGTCCATCCACGGTATTCGTGATCGTGACGGAGTAGCCGGAGGCTATGATCGCGTCCGACGCCTCGCCCGTCGCGTGGATCAGGCCGGAATTGAGGATTTCGATAACGCCGTATTCGTCGTCCGCGTATGCGACGATGCCATCCGCCTCGTGGCCGCCGGTGACGATGTCGCCGCTGTTGTCGATCTCTATCGAACCGTTGTAAGCGTAGGCGCGGATACCGTAGGCATAGTCGCCATGGGTCGTGATCGTGCCGGTGTTTTCGACATAGACCTCGTGGCGGGCCGTCACACGGATGCCCTGTGCGTAATCGCCATAAGTGACGATGTCGCCGCTGTTATAGACGGCCGCATCGCCCTCGTCGCTGAAGACGCGGATGCCGTGCGAACCGTCGCCATGGGTTTCGATCCGGGCGTGGAAGGTTTCCTCCTCGCCCTCGTCGCCGAACGTGAATGTGACGTTGGCCGCCGTCGCCCGCCCTCCTTCGGCGGTGACATGAATGCCGTGCGCGCCTTCATCGCCATAGGTCACGATCGACGACCCGAGGTTCCATGCCGTGGCATCGGCGCTGCCATATTCGTCGGCCTCGCCGTGGCTCCAGGCATAGAGGCCCTTGGCGCCGTCGCCATGGGTGACGATGGTCGAACTGTACTTGTTCATCGCCGTCGCATCGCCGCCCTCGCTGCCGGCGACCGCGCCATGCGCGCCGTCGCCGAAGGTCAGGATCGAACCGTAGAGCGCGTTCATGGCAATGGCGTCGCCACCTTCACTAAAGGCCGCAATGCCGTAGGAGCGATAGCCGCCGACCGGATCGCCTTCGTCGTCGAAGGCGTCGGTGCCGGTCGTTACATTGCCGTTGAAATTGGCCGCGAAAGCATGCGAACCACTGGAAACCGCCAGAACGCCGATGGCGTTGTCGCCGGTGGTGACGATCGACGGGCGGAATTCGGTGAGGTCGACATCCTCGGGAAAGTTGACGCCCTCGCCGAAATCGACATGCTCGAAGATTGAGGCATGGGCGTTCCATTCGCCATAGCCGCCGAGGAAGAACATGCCGCCGTAATAGAGCGGCAGGCCGTTGATCGCCGCGGCGTTGCCGGAGTGTTCGCTGCCATAGCCGCCGTAGCCGCCTTCGACGAATTCGTCGAGGCTGAAGCCCGACGCGGCGACAAGACCATGCGCATTGTCGCCCGACGTCGCGATCGTGCCGTCGAGCATGTTGTAGGCGATTGCATCTTCGTATTTGGAGACGGCGATAACGCCGATGGCGTCCTCCCCATAGGTGGTGACGCTGCCGACATTGCCGGCAATGGCGTCGCTGCCGTAGTAGACCTCTTCCGCGAGGTAGTCGCTGTAGTAGCTGCCGCCGCGCGCCTCGGCCGCGATGCCGATGGAGCCTTTGCCGTGGGTGACGATGGTGCCGGAGCTGATCGCCTGCGCCGCCTCGTCGCCATCGGTCACCGCGCGGATCGCATAGGCGCGCTTGCCATGGGTCGTAATGTCGCCGGTATTGACGACAAGCACGCCGTTCTCGCCATAGGCGTCGATGCCGTGCGATTTGCGGCCCGAGGACCAGCCTTCGTCGCCGCCGGTCGTGATCGAGCCTTTGTTGACGATCTCGGCGAAATCTGCCGCCCAGACCTCGATGCCGGATGCGTTGCGCGCCGTCGTGACGATAATGCCGGTGGTGTCGTTGAGGACATAGGCGTCGCCCTCGTCGACATCGACACCGATCGCCGCTTTCCACCGGCGGTCGGAATAGATACCGCCGGTGTTTTCGACTCGCGCATATTCCTCGGCCTCGATCTGGACATTGCCGTAGATCAGACCGTCATTGTAGACATAGGCGAAATCGGCCTCGTCGATGCGGATCGCCGCGCCGTCCGCCGAGCGGATGATGCCGGTTGTGGTTACATATTCGCCTTCTTCCTCGCCGGGCACTTCCACCGCGGCATTGGTGATCCTGACCGTCGGACCGGATGCGACAATCGCGTCGGACTCATCGCCATAGGCAGCGATCAGGCCGGTGTTGTAAATCGTCGTGGTGAGGTCGGAATAGGAGCTTGCGACGACCGCATGGGCGTCCTCGCCATAGGTCCGGATGGTGCCGGAATTGTCGAGCGAGACCGTCTCGCCATGCAGGTCGACGCCGATGGATTCGCCGCCATCGGTGATGATCGTTCCGGCATTGACAACCGTCACGGTTTCGCCGCTGGCATTGATGCCGAAGGAATACTCGTCTGTGGTCCAGATGCTTCCCTCATCCGTATTGGTGATCGAGACAACGCCGCCGGAGACGGAGATACCGTCGGCGCTGTAGCCGTCGGTCGAGATGCTGCCGCTGTTGACGATGTCGACCGCCGCTTCCCCGCCATCGACCGAGATGCCGTAGGCATGGTCCCCCGTGGTTTCGATCGTGCCGCTGTTGTCGATTTCGACGGTCGCGCCCTCGGTCCATTCGTCGTCGATCACGGCCGCGATGCCGTGGGCGCCCTCGCCCGACGTCTCGATGGAACCGCTGTTGGCAATAACGATGTCGTACTTGGCATAGGCATAGAGACCGTGGCCACCGTCGCCGCTGGTCGTCACCGTGCCCGAGTTGCCGACCGACGCCGTATATTTAGCGACGGCCGCGACGCCGAAAGAGTTCTGGCCCGTGGTGCCGATGAGACCGGCATTGTTTGCCGTCGCATTGCCGCCCCAGAAACCCTCTTCGTCGATGGCGCGGGCGATGGCGCCATGCGAAGAGGGCCGCGTGGTGGCGATGGTGCCGAAGGCCGTGTTGGTGACCGACGCATTGTCGTCGGAATAGGCGGCGATGCCGTGATGGCGGTTGCCGTCATAGGTCCAGAATCCTTCTTCTTCGCCAAATTCGAAGTAGTAGCCCGTGTCGCCTGTGACGATCGTGCCGTTGTTGACGATCGAAAGATTGCCGTCGCCGGTGATAAAAACGCCGGCATTGTCGAAATCGGCTTCCGACGTTTCGCTCCGCGTGTCGATGACCGTGCCGACCGGCACGACGACCGAGAGGTCGTGGACGTCGGACTCACTGATCGGTCCGGAATTGGAGCTGGGGACGATAATCAGCGTTTCGTTGACCTGAACGTTGTTCAAAGTCGCATGCGCCGTGCCGGAAAAACCGACCGCCATGATCGAGGCGCCCGAAAGCATCGCGGCGGCGAAAAGCCTTTTGATGCCGCGCGCGCTTTTCGGCGCATCGCCGGTCGTCTGCACGACGCCGCCGTAATAGGTGTAGGCCGAACGAGCGAGCCGCTCGGTTGTGTTGTTGCGAATTCCGGCGGGTTTGATCTTCGACGTCGACATGCAGTCCCCCAAAAAGCGAGAATCGTTTCAAGGGGATACGTTGCGCGCCGGCTCTTTTTCGCACCACACGAGTCGCAACCAAAACGCGACCGAACTTCTCGCCAAACTGGCGCTCAATCCATCCGTTGTGAAATGCAATTGCGGCGCGCGGTGAAGTTGAACCGCGGAATCTCACGCGCGCGTGAACGCGCATGCCGTCACGCACTGAAGTTCTTCACGCTTCGTTAGATTCGTTTCGGATGCAATCGGAGACGCGGCGGCTTCACGCCCCGGCGGCGGCGAGAACTTCCGGCGCCGGCGCCGGCGCGCGCTTGTCGGCGGGCGACCAGTCCTCGATCGAAATCTCGTTCTGGATCGTGCCGTCGAGAAGCCCCGTCGCTTTCGGGCAGCGCACGCCCGGCAACACGAAGACGTCGAAGAGTTCGCGCACCTCGCCGGTGAGCCTTATCCATTGCACGATGTCGCCCGAACGCGTGTCGACGATCTGGACGCCGCACCAGGGCTCGCCGTCGCGTTTGGCGAGTTCGGCGTCGAGTTCGAGCCCGGAGAAACTGCCGTCGCGCGGCAGCGACAATCCGACAAAGGCAAAATGCCCGTGAAAGGCGAGGCCGCGCGCAAAGCCCGGCAGGAAGGTGACGGTTTCGGTGGCGCCGGTATCGGGATCGACGCGGGCGAGACGGCCGCGGCCCGAATCGAGCACCCAGAGCTTGCCGTTGTGGAGGCGCGGCGAATGCGGCATCGAAAGCTTTTCGGTTACCATGCGATCGTTGCGCACATCCATGATGCAGCCGCCTTCGGCGCGCCGGTCGCGCCAGCCGGTGATGACGTCGCTCTTGCAGACGGCCGTCACATAACGCGGCTCGCCGTCATCCATCGCCAGCCCGTTGAGATGGCAGCGGTCTTCGGGCGCCAGCCGCGAGATGAAAGGCGGCTTCCAGAGCGGCTTGAAGCTGTGCGTCAGGCTGAAGGTCGAAAGACAGGAAAAGCGCGTGTTGACGAATATGACGCGGCCGGATTTTTCGACGCCGAGCTCGTGCACGTCGAGATCGCCGGTCGTCTGGGCGTTGCGCGGCACGTAATTGCGGTCGAAGCCGTCGGCAACGCGACCGCCCATCACGTCTTCGAGACGCCAGACCTGGAACTGTCCGGCAAGATAGAGCCGTTGCGGCGTCGCGGCGACGCCCATGGCGCGCATGAAATGGCGCTCGTGAAAGCTGACCTTGCCCTGCGGCAGCCGGCCGACGAGATAGAGACGGCCGCTCTGATAGGAGGTGAAACCGAAGCTGAATTTGTTGTCCGCCATGAAGGCCGACAAGCCGCGCGAGCAGGAAATCTGCGTGACTTTCTTCGGCCCCGCATCCGGCTGCGGCGCGGCGGCGGTGGCCTCGGGCTTCGCGGCCGCGGATTTTTTTGCAACCGGCTTTGCCGGTTTGCGCTTCGTTTCCCCCACCACGGAAATTCTCCCTTGCGAGCGGCATGCGCCGCGTTTGCTTCCTGATTGGACGAGAAAGAAATTCGTGCCCTGCCCGCTTCGTTTATCAATCGGCGAAGCGGCGCCACGGGGCGGCTGCTTCGTTACAACCGATTGCAACACAGCCATGAGCGGAAACTCGACCTCTATCGTCTCCATTTCCGTTCATCTTGTGCGAGGGAACGCCGCATGACCGGAAAGAAAAAGTCCGCCGCTAAAAAAGAGCCGGCCGCCGCACCGGCGCCGGAAAGTGCCGCGCCGGCGCTGGCAATCAATCCCGGCTTCCGCCCGGAAATATGGTTTCCAGCACCCGTCTGGGCCCGGCATGTGCCCGATCACGAGCGGATCGATGCGCATATTCTGTCCGTTCTGGAGGAACTGGAGCGGAACGGACGCGCCATCACGCGCTCGAATGTCGGCGGCTGGCACAGCGCCGCCAACCTCCATCTCGGGCCGGAGCTTGCCGAGATCAGGCGAATCATCGGCAATGCCTGCGCCGGTTGCGCGAGCCATCTGTCGTTCGACTTCGACCGCTTCGAGATGTTCTTTCAGGAGATGTGGCTCAACAAGAACGGGCCGGGCGACTTCAACAAGGCCCATGTGCATCCGAACTCGATCCTCTCGGGCGCCTATTACGCCAAGGTGCCGGCGAAAAGCGGCAACATCGAATTCTACGATCCGGTGCGCGAACGCGTGATGAGCACGTTTCCGGTCAAGGCGCGCACACGCATCAACAGCCAGGCCATGGAATATCGCGGGCGCGAAGGGCTGCTGCTGATCTTCCCCGGCTGGCTGCAGCATTCGGTGCAGCCGAACCGCAGCGAGGATTTCCGGGTCTCGATCAGCTTCAACATGGGCTTTCGGCCCAAGGGAGCGGGGCGGCCGGCGGCCTGAGCGGCCACTTGAACTTATGACATAAATCGTGCCAATATATTTGCAAGGCTCCGCCATTCCGGTGGGGCCTGCGAAGAGGCGCGACATGCAAGTAATCAATGAAGTGATGCCCGGCGACCCGAACCGGGTGCGGGAAATGATGGCGCCGGGCCCGGCCGGCCCGATTTTCATGGTCAACCTGCTGAAGTTCAAGGATCGCGCCGAATACAAGGACGGACGGCCCTGCGACCTGTCGGGCCGCGACGCCTACATGATCTATGGCCGCGCCGTGTCGAAGCTCCTGCCGAAATTCGGTGGCGGCGCCTTTTTCGCCGGCGACGTGACCTTCCTCGCGCTCGGCCAGGTGGAAGAACTCTGGGACGAGATCGCGATTGCGACCTATCCGAACCGCAAGGCGCTGTTCGACATGTCGACCTCGCCGGAATGGCAGGAAATCTCGGTTCACCGCGACGCGGGCCTGAAGGGCCAGCTCAACATCGAAACGGTGCTGCAGGACGGCGTTCTGGGCCGGCTGCAACCGCTGCTCGAAGCCATCACCAAAGGCTGACGGCAATGCAGGTCCTCAGGACGCCCGACGAACGCTTTGCAAGCCTCGAAGGCTATGGCTTCGAGCCGCATTACGCGACCGTGACCGACGACGACGGAACGGACTTGCGCATCCATTATGTGGATGAAGGTCCGCGCGGGCGCCCGCCCATCCTGCTGATGCATGGCAATCCGACCTGGGCCTATCTCTACCGCAAGATGATCCCGGTGCTGGCGGCGGCCGGCCACCGCGTGATCGCGGTCGATCTGATCGGCTGCGGCCGCTCCGACAAGCCGGCGGCGAAGGCCGACTACACGCTGGCGCGCCACTACGACTGGATGTCGAAATGGCTGACCGGCATGGACCTGAAAGACATCACGCTTTTCTGTCAGGACTGGGGCGGCACCATCGGCCTTTATCTCGTCTCGAAATATCCCGAACGCTTCGCCCGCGTGATCGCTTCGAACACCGGCCTGCCGACGGGCGACGGCGAAAGCGAATTCATGAAGATGTGGGTCGGCATGATGCGCGAGGCGACGAGTTTTCCGCTGGCCGACCTGCTGCCGCCCGGCATGGTGCATGAACTCACGCCCGGCGAGCTTGCCGCCTATATCGCGCCCTTTCCGACCGACGGCTATATGGCGGGCATCATCGCCTTTCCGCTGCTGATCGCCGTGCAGCCCGACAATCCGGGCGTGCCCTTGAACCGCGCCGCCTGGAAAGACCTCGAACGCTTCGACAAGCCTTTCCTGACGCTGTTCGGCGAACTGGACCCAGTGGCCAAGGGCGCCGACGCGGCAATGCAGAAGCGCATTCCAGGCGCCAAAGGCCAGCCGCACCGCATCTTCGCCAATGCGCATCATTTTATTCAGGAAGATATCCCCGGGGAACTTTGCGCGCACATACTGGGGTTCATCGCCACGACATCGCAGGGGGACAAGTGATGAGCGGGTTGAAAAAATGGCAGGCCTACGCGCTTGCTGGCGTTGTGGCGCTGACGGCCGTCGCCGGAACCGCCTTTGCCTTCCGCAAGGACCTGATCCTCTATTTCGTCGCAACGCGCGCCCGCGACGCAACGGTGGTGCTCGCGAACCGCGATATCCCCTGGCAGCAGGGCCCGGAAGTGGCGGCCGAAGCGGCCGGCAAGCGCCCGCCCAATATCGTCTTCATTCTCGCCGACGATCTCGGCTTCAACGACATCAGCTATTTCGGCGGCGGCGCGGCGGGCGGCATCGTGCAGACGCCGCATATCGATTCGATTGCACGAAACGGCGTCAACTTCTCGCGCGGCTATGCGGGCACCGCGGCCTGCGCGCCGTCGCGCGCCATGCTGATGACCGGCCGCTACGGCACGCGCACCGGCTTCGAATTCACGCCGACGCCGCCCGGCATGAAGCGGATCATGGATCTTTTCTACAATGACGGCAGCAGGCGCCACGAAATGCTCTTCGACGAAGACGCCGTCAAGCGCCAGCCGCCCTTTGCCGAACAGGGTCTGCCCGGCGCGGAGATCACGCTCGCCGAAGCGTTGAAGCCGCGCGGCTATCACAACATTCACATCGGCAAGTGGCATCTCGGCAATTCGGAGGAGTTCCGCCCCAACGCGCAAGGCTTCGACGAAACCGTGATGATGGAAAGCGGGCTCTTCCTGCCCGAAGACAGCCCCGACGTCGTCAATGCGAAGCTGCCTTTCGATCCGATCGACCAGTTTCTCTGGGCGCGCATGCGCTACGCGACATCTTATAACGGCAGCGAATGGTTCGAGCCGAAGGGCTATCTGACCGACTACTACACCGACGAAGCGGTGAAGGCGATCGAGGCCAACCGCAACCGCCCCTTCTTCCTCTATCTGGCGCATTGGGCCGTCCACACGCCGTTGCAGGCATCGAAGGAAGATTACGACGCATTGTCGATGATCGAGGATGAGCGGTTGCGCGTCTACGGGGCGATGATCCGCGCGCTGGACCGCGGCGTCGGCAGCGTCTTGCAGGCATTGAAGGACAACGGTCTCGACGACAACACGCTGGTGATTTTCACCAGCGACAATGGCGGTGCGGGATATATCGGCCTGCGCGACATCAACGCGCCCTATCGCGGCTGGAAGCTGACCTTCTTCGAAGGCGGCATTCGCGTGCCCTTCTTCGCGCAATGGCCGGCGCGGATCGAGGCCGGCGCGTCGCTCGACGAAGCCGTCGCGCATATCGACATGTTCCCGACCGTCCTCGCCGCCGCCGGTGCGCCGCTGCCGGACGACCGCATCATCGACGGTGTCGACCTGCTCGCGCGTCTCGACGCGGCAGCCGCGCCGCTCGACCGCCCGCTCTTCTGGCGCAATGCCTATTACCGCGTGGTGCAGAAAGACGGCTGGAAACTGCAGGTGACGACAAAGCCGGAGCGGACCTGGCTCTTCAACCTCAACGAAGATCCGACCGAACAGGTGAACCTCGCCGAACTCCATCCCGAGCGCGTGGCGGCGATGATCGAAATGCTCGACGCGCATGACGCGACGCAGCGCGAGCCGCTGTTCCCGGCCGTCGGCGAAATGCCGGTGACGATCGACAAGACGCTGGAAGAAGAAGCGACAGAAGACGACGAATTCATCTACTGGGCCGGTTGAGGCGAATGACAATCATGACAATGCTCCTGCCCGAAAGCACCAACGCCGCCTATCGCGGCCATCCCGCCGCGCCCTGGGGGCTGACGGCGCTCGGCATATTGACGATCGTGCCCGGCGCGATCCACGCTTTCCTGCCCGATGGCGGCGCCGGCGTGATTGCCGGGCTCGACCTGACGCATAACGCGACAACGATCATCGGCGTCTTTGCATGGGTCGGTGCGACGCAGATCGTCTGGGGGCTGACAATGCTGGCGGTGTCGCTGCGCTACCGGAGCCTCGTGCCGCTGCTGCTGGCGCTGATCCTTGTCGAACGGACGATCATCGCGCTCAACCAATGGGTTTTCAAACCGGGCGACGGGCCGGACCGCCCGCCGGAGGCCTATGCGACGCTTGCCGTCATTCCGGTCGTTGCGCTGTTGCTGACGCTGGCGTTGAAAAGACGGGCTTAAGATTTCTCGCAGGCCGCGCGCAATTCCTCCTCGACGACCCAGAGCCGGTCCTGACCCCAATGCATCGCACCGCCTTCGACGCGGAACGAGGGCACGCCCCAGGCGCCGCCGGCGAACATGTCGGTGCGGTTTTTCTCGGCGACGTCGCGCCATGACGGATCGGCCAGCGCTTTTTTGACAAAGGCTTGGTCGAGGCCCGCCCGCGCCGCGAGCCGCATGAGGCCGGCATCCGTCGCTGCATCAATACCCTCGGCGAAGACACCTTGCAGAAAGGATTGCGCGAAGGCGGCGCCCTTGCCCGCCGGGATCGCGTGATGCAGCACCGACAATCCGCGCTCGGCGCCGGCGCCGACGGGATCGGCGACGCGGCCGAAGGGCAGCCCGAGACGCTCGGCCTCGCGCTTGCAGTCGCGCACAATATAGAGCTGCTTGGCGAGCGGCACCGGCAGTCCACGCATCACCATCGGCAGCACGAAGCGCCATTTGAGATCGGCGCCGTAATGCGCGGCAAGTTTGCTGACGCGCTCGATGGCCAGATAAGTGTAGGGACTACGGAAGGAGATGAAGGCTTCGAAGACAGGCTTGCGACCCGCATTCGCCACCGGCTTGAGCGTCACCTCGCGGCGCGGCGCGATGAAGCCTTTCGGCGCATCGGCGCGGCGGAAAGGCACGAGACGTTCTTCGAGAAAGTCGAGCCGGTCGAGACCCCAGTACCACTCGCCCTCGAAACAGAACACCGCACCGAGATAGTGGCCGAGCTTGCGGCGCAGGCGGTCGCCTTCGGCAAGCGCCCTGGGGCTCGCATCGGGCGCGAGCGCCGACACATCCGCATCGAGCGCGAAACCGGCAAGCCGCGCCGACAGGCCCGCGTCGCGAAGCCCATAGGCCTTCAGCATGTCGGGCTCCGGCGCCGCCGCCATGTCGGGCGGCGACACGGCATGGATCTCGACATCGGCATCGTAGCGCGCGCGGAGCAGCGGCACGGCCTGGATGGCGAGGGTGCTGTAGGGATCGCCCGCCTGATGGAAATAATGGATGACGGGCCGCCGCCCGGCGAGCCGCCGCTTCAGCGCGCGGACGCGCCGGCTAAGCGTCCGGAGACGCGAACTGGTGATCAACGAAGAAACCACCGTCGCAACCTTCGTCCGCATCCCGCGCTCCGATTAATTATTGGCATTAATTATGCCAATAGTGGCCAGCGGGCCCCCGCCTGTCAATCTCGGGGACGCCGCCGCCATGCATTTGCCGAATTGGCTTGTCTTTGGCGTGGCGCCGGGTATATTTTAATTAGAATAGTTATAATCTACCCCCCCCCCGCGCCCGACCCCAACAAGGAGGAACAAGGCAAATGACCAAGGCAGAAAGCGGCAAGTGCCCGGTGATGCATGGCGGCGCCACGCACGCATCCATGGGAACCACGCCCATCGAATGGTGGCCCAACGCCCTCAATCTCGACATTCTCCACCAGCACGACACCAAGACCAATCCGCTGGGCAAGGATTTCAACTACCGCGAGGAACTGAAGAAGCTCGACGTCGCGGCGCTGAAAAAGGACATGCATGCCCTGATGACGGACAGCCAGGACTGGTGGCCGGCCGACTGGGGCCATTACGGCGGCTTGATGATCCGTCTCGCCTGGCACTCGGCCGGTTCCTACCGGCTCGCCGACGGGCGCGGCGGCGGCGGCGCCGGCAATATCCGCTTCGCGCCCCTCAATTCCTGGCCGGATAACGGCAACCTCGACAAGGCGCGGCGCCTGCTCTGGCCGCTGAAGAAGAAATACGGCAACAAGGTGAGCTGGGCCGATCTCATCATCCTGGCCGGCACCATCGCGTACGAATCGATGGGCCTGAAGACTTTCGGCTTCGGCTTCGGCCGCGAGGACATCTGGCACCCCGAAAAGGACACGTACTGGGGCGCCGAAAAGGAATGGCTCGGCCGCGACCGCTATGAAAGCGACGAAAATCCGATGTCGCTCGAAAATCCGCTCGCCGCCGTGCAGATGGGCCTGATCTACGTCAATCCCGAAGGCGTGGGCGGCAAGCCCGACCCGCAAAAGACCGCGCTCGAAGTGCGCGAGACCTTCAAGCGCATGGCGATGGACGACGAGGAAACCGCGGCGCTGACCTGCGGCGGCCACACCGTCGGCAAGGCGCATGGCAATGGCGATGCCGCCAATCTCGGACCGGCGCCGGAAGGCGGCGATGTCGAGGACCAGGGCTTCGGCTGGCTCAACAAGAAGACGCGCGGCGTCGGCAATCAGTCGGTGACGAGCGGCCTCGAAGGCGCATGGACCACCAACCCGACCAAATGGGACATGGGCTATTTCAAATTGCTCTTCGGCTATGACTGGGAACTGAAAAAGTCCCCGGCCGGCGCCTGGCAGTGGGAACCGGTCAACATCAAGGAAGAAGACAAGCCGCTCGATGCCGAGAACCCGTCGGTGCGTCACAATCCGATCATGACCGATGCCGACATGGCGATGAAGGTCGACCCGATCTACAACAAGATCTGCCAGAAGTTCATGTCGGACCCCGACTACTTCGCCGACACCTTCGCCCGCGCCTGGTTCAAGCTGACGCACCGCGACATGGGACCCCGCGCGCGCTATGTCGGGCCGGACGTGCCGAAGGAAGAGCTGATCTGGCAGGACCCGGTCCCCGCCGGCCGCAAGGATTACGACGTTGCGGCCGTGAAGGCGAAGATCGCCGCGAGCGGTCTGTCGACCGCCGAGATGGTCGCAACCGCGTGGGACAGCGCCCGCACCTATCGCGGCTCCGACATGCGCGGCGGCGCCAACGGCGCGCGCATCCGCCTTGCGCCCCAGAAGGACTGGGAAGCCAACGAACCGGCACGGCTGAAGAAAGTGCTGGCCGCGCTGGAACCGGTCGCCAAGGCAACGGGCGCAAGCCTCGCCGACGTCATCGTGCTCGCCGGCAATCTCGGCGTCGAGCAGGCGGCGAAAGCGGCGGGCGTCAATGTGTCGGTGCCCTTCGCGCCCGGCCGCGGCGACGCGACCGACGCGCAGACGGACGCCGCCTCCTTCGATGTGCTGGAACCGGCGGCCGACGGCTACCGCAACTTCCTGAAGAAGGACTACGCGGTGACGCCGGAAGAGCTGATGCTCGACCACACCCAGCTTCTCGGCCTCACCGCCGCGGAGATGACGGCGCTTGTCGGCGGCATGCGCGTGATCGGCACCAACCATGGCGGCACCAAACACGGTGTCTTCACCGACCGCCCCGGCGCGCTGACGACCGACTTCTTCGTCAACCTGACCGACATGGGCAACAAGTGGGAGCCGAAGGGCGCGAACCTCTACGACATCGTCGACCGCAAGAGCGGCAAGACGAAATGGACGGCAACCCGCGCCGACCTCGTCTTCGGTTCGAACGCGATCCTGCGCGCCTATGCCGAAGTCTATGCGCAGGACGACGCGAAGGAAAAGTTCGTGAAGGACTTCGTGGCGGCCTGGACGAAGGTGATGAACGCGGATCGTTTCGACCTCGCGGCCTGACGCTTTAGCGAAGGCTCACAAACATGCGCCGTCCCCGGATCGTCCGGGGGCGGCGTTTTTGTGGGGCAAGGCGCTGGCGTCACGCATCAAAGCTCTCCGCCCCGCCCTCGCGGAGCTACACGCTTCCCGCGGCAAGGCCACCGATCACTATACGCATCAATGTCTGCAAGGCCGCCTCCTGATCGAGGCCGGCCTTTGCCGCTGCCTCGACATGCGCGGGATGAACGAAGACCGTAAAGGCGTCGCGGACGGCACCCGCAGCCGCGTCGAGATCCATCGGGCCGAACTCTCCCCGCGCGACGCCGTCGGCGAGGATGAGGCGGATGAGCCCGGTCATACGGCGCGCATAGTCCACGATGAGGTCCGGGCGCTCCTCCACGATGCGCCGATAAAGCGCATGCATCTCGGGATCGTTGCCGAACTTGGCGCGCTTGTTCCGGTGGAGCGTCAGGACAAGCGCCGCCAGCCGCTCGGCAGCGGGGCCATCCGCCTCGACGAAGGTTTCGGCGAGCGTGGCTTCCTCAGCCATGGTTGCGGCGGCGAGCGCGTCGAAGATCTCGGCCTTGGACCGGAAGTGCCGGTATATCGCGGAATGAGACAGGCCCATCGCCTGAGCGATGTCGACCACGTTCGTCTTCGCGCCGCCAAAGCGGCGGATCAATTCCCTGGCTGTCTCCAGAATGCGGTCGCGCTGGTTTGGAAGGGCATTTTCCATGGGCGCTGATCTAAGCCAAAAGAGCCGCAAGAGGCAACATGTAACAAAATACATTTTTTGTCTTGTGTTCTCGGCCTTCGGCTGCGATGGTTGCCCCGCAATCAAGGGAGAACCGCCATGACATCGCCTTACAACGCTCCAACCAGCCGCACAGTACTCGTCACCGGAGGGTCCGGATTTGTGGGCGGCCATCTGATCGCGCGCCTGCGCGAGGTCGGCTGGCAGGTGCGCGGCATCGGCCGGTCGGCAGCGAGCCGGGCCGCCGTGGCGGCACAGGGTGCCGAGCCCTGGGATGCCGACCTCGCCGACCCTGCCGCACTCGAGCGCGCGATGGCGGGCGTGGACACGGTCTTCCACGTTGCGGCGCATTTCAAACTCTGGGGGCCGCGCCGTCTCTTTCGCGCGATG
The DNA here is from genome assembly GCF_019635935.1 of Parvibaculum sp. Classification (NCBI taxonomy): domain Bacteria; kingdom Pseudomonadati; phylum Pseudomonadota; class Alphaproteobacteria; order Hyphomicrobiales; family Parvibaculaceae; genus Parvibaculum; species Parvibaculum sp. Next base: position 1,790,869 of record NZ_JAHBYN010000001.1, read on the forward strand.
AATGTCGCGGGCACCCGCAATGTGGTGTCCGCCGCCCAGCGCGCAGGCGTCCGGCGCGTCGTCTATGTCAGCGCCGCGGCTGTTGTCATGGGTCGTCCCGAACCGCAGCGCGCCGTGACCGAGGACCTGCCGCTGCGCCGGATGGGTTTCGCTCCCTATTCCACGAGCAAGGCCGAGGCGGAAAAGATTCTCCGGGCCGCAAACGGCCGCCGCAAGGGGTTCTCGACCGTCGCGATCCGTCCGCCCTTCATCTGGGGACCGGACATGCCGGCACTCGACCATATGGTGGAAACGGTAAGGGGCGGGCAATTCCAGTGGGTCGCTGGCGGCGGGCAGGCACTGTCGACCTGCCATGTGGACAATCTCTGCCACGCGCTGATTCTGGCGGCCGACCACGGAGAGGACGGCGCCGCCTATTTCGTATCGGACGGTGCCGACACCACGCTGAAGACTTTTCTGACCCGCCTCTTTACGAGCCGCGGTGTCACGCCGAATGACCGTACCGTGTCCTTCGGGCTCGCCTGGACGATGGCGGGCGTCATGGGTACGGCATGGCGCCTCCTGCGCCTGAAGGGTGAGCCGCCGATCACCCGGCAAATGCTGCGGCTGATCGGCAAGGACTTCACGCTCGATATCTCAAAGGCGCGGACAGAGCTCGGCTATGCACCGGTCCTGACGCCCGAAGACGGATTCCGCATGATGACAAACCCCGCGTCCGGCTCCAGCGCGACCGCATCCTCACACGTCCATGCCGGCTAGTCTTGCAGCTATGCAGACGACCGCTGGCGCCGAAGGAACGCTGGCCGAAACTCGCCGCGCTGCGCGCACGCCGAGGCTCGCAAACAAGCGCCGTTCCCGGATCATCCGGAGACGGTGGGTTTTTGCTTTGAGACAGAAAATTGCACCGATTTACCGCGATGCGGGATAGACACGCCTGCATTGACCTTGCAACGCATCACCATAACCTTCATCACATATCATTACGCTGCCCGTCCAACGATCAAGCACCACAACAGCGCGCGGACTCGAAACGTGGGACCAGACACTTCACAACGAAGCATGTGGAAGAATACCAAGACTGCAGTAAAGCACGCAGCAGTTAGCACGCCCCTCGTCCAGCCGACCACAACGCTCCCCTCCCGCTTTCTTTCGATCAATCTTTCAACTACTCAGACTACCATTGGCGGCACAAATCAGAGGCGTGGGGTTGGCGAAAGCAGACGTTGGCGCTATTCCGGTAACAACTGATCGGCCTCACGGTTGCTGCTTGAGGTGCTTCGAGCCTTTCTCATCAGCGTATCGGCGCAAGGCTTCATCCATAACAATGCCAAGCCGCAGTGCGTCCTGATAACGGTTGAATACCCTAGGAGACTCTACCATCATTTCGTCACGCGCAGCGCGCACCCGCATAACCGGATCAATATCTGGGCTGTCAGCGATCCGTCGGAAATAGTCTGCCGCGGACTCTACATACTGCCACGGCGCTGGGTATTCCGCTTGTTGGAGAGCCTGAACCACGCGACTTTCGATACCCTTCCGGCCAACAACGAAGGTGATCCAGTCGCGTACCGAGTTCTTCATCCATAAAAGCATCGCGGCCACCTGAATGCCGACAAGCCAGACAAAGAAGCTAGAGGTATCTCCTCCCGTTAATTTGTTGATGCCGAATGCAACGCCTGCTTCGTAAATCAACGCTATGCCCAATCCAATTGCAGTTTGTCGCCTGATCTGCGCCCCGATTTGCATGTGCTTCCCTCGGTTAAACACGAAAAAACGGAAACCAGCTTGTCATACACGGCGCGCTGCACCAGCAGAGGATTCGATTGGCTCCTTAGGATTTTTTGGCAAATTTCGAGGCAAGCCGTGACAGTGTGGCGATAAAGCGGAGGATGCCGTCCTTGGTTTTCATTTAAAAGCAAGTGCTTGCGATATCTAACTGGTGAAGCGTGTGGGATTGGCGAAAACAGGCTTTGGCCTGTTTTCGTCCTTGGCCTGACGGCCGGCGGATCGAACGGCGGAGCCGTTCGCCCCAAAACGCTGGCGCGTTTTGTCGAACATGGGTTCTCGCCGCATCCGCACTTCCGCCACTAAAAAGGGCCCCTGTTAAGGGGCCCTTTTTAGTGGCGGAGAGGGTGGGATTCGAACCCACGGTACCCTTGCGAGCACGCCGCATTTCGAGTGCGGTACTTTCAACCACTCAGCCACCTCTCCGCAGAGGACGGACGGATTTGGGATTGCCGCCCGCATGGTCGAAACGGCGCGGAATGTAAACGCCGCGCGGCCCCCGCACAAGACCGGATCGGGACGGAAAAAGGGAAAGCCGGGCAAGGCTTAGGCAGGAATCGCGCGGCCTGCTAGACTGCGGCCATGAGCGGCACCGACACCGGACACAACGAGACCCCGAAGCCCAAGGCCCGCGTGGCCGCCGCCTGGGCGGTTCATGCCTTCACGGCATCGGGCGTCGTGACCGGCCTTCTGGCGATCGCGGCGCTGATTGCGGGCGATTTGCGCCTCGCGCTCTTGTGGCTGGGGGCCGCCCTCATCATCGACGGTTTCGACGGGCCGATGGCCCGCAAGGTCCGTGTGACCGAATATGCGCCGCGCTTCGACGGCGCCGTGCTCGACCTCGTGATCGACTACCTGACCTATACGGTGATCCCGGCGCTGCTGATCTACCGTTTCGGCATGGTGCCGCCCGGCTGGGAAATCCCGGCCGCCGCCTTCATCATGACGACCTCGCTCTATTGCTTCGGCAACCGCGAGATGAAGACGAAGGACAATTATTTCTCGGGCTTCCCGGCCGTCTGGAACCTGGTGGTGCTTTATTTCTTCATTGCCGGCACCGGCCAATGGGCCAATCTGGCGATGATCGCCGGGCTCGGCATCCTGACCTTCGTGCCGCTGAAATTCGTTCACCCGTTCCGGGTCGAGGCGTTGCGCCCGCTGACGCTGGCCATGACGGCGCTGTGGACCGGGCTGACGCTCTGGCTGGTGCTGGCGAGCAGCCCGGCGCTGGCCCCCGCCGAGGCCGCGCCCGCGGCTTTCTGGGCCTTCTGGGCGGTCTCGCTCTATTTTCTGGCGCTCTGTGCCCTGCGCACCCTGCAGGACGCGAAAAGCGGCTGAAAAGCCCTGAAATCAAGCCCTTCCGCGGCTTGACACCCGGTCTTCCCCCTGTATATTGCCCGCCAATTCGGCCCGTGCCGCTTTCAACAGGCGGCGCGTCGGGCTTTTTTCGTTACATGGTGGATTTAGCGATGTTCGCAGTCATCCGGACCGGCGGCAAACAATACAAGGTCGCAAAAGACGATCTTCTCGAAATCGAGAAGATCGAAGCGAAGGCCGGCGACAAGATCGACCTCGGCGATGTGCTGATGGTCGGCGGCGAAGGCGCGCCGAAGGTCGGCAGCCCCATCGTCGCGGGCGCCAAGGTGAAGGCCGAAGTGGTCGAGCAGACCCGCGGGCCGAAGCTGACGATCTTCAAGAAGCGCCGCCGTCAGAATTATCGCCGCAAGAACGGCCATCGCCAGGATCTGACGCTGGTCAAGATCCTCGACATTGCCGGCTGAGCGGCAGGGAGTAGAGACAAATGGCTCATAAAAAGGCAGGCGGTTCCTCCCGCAACGGTCGCGACAGCGCCGGCCGCCGTCTCGGCGTCAAGAAGTTCGGCGGCGAGAACGTTCTCGCCGGCAACATCATCGTGCGCCAGCGCGGCACCAAGGTGCATCCGGGCGAAAATGTCGGCATCGGCAAGGATCACACGATCTTCGCGACCCGCGAGGGCACCGTCGAGTTTCGCAAGCGCCGCAACGGCCGCGCCTTCGTGTCGGTCGTCCCGGCGGCCATGCCGTCGAACGCGGCGGATTGATCGCGGGGTGAACGCCACCTCGCAAAGGTGGCGACCATCGAAATACGAAAGGGAGATGGACCGCCATCTCCCTTTTTTCGTGCCCTTTCGGGGTTGGAGGATCCCGATGCAGGAAGAGTTGAAAACGGAAAGGCTGCTGCTGCGGCCGCTGCGCGAAACGGATGCCGAGAGGCTCGCAGCGCTCGCCGACAACTGGAACGTCGCCCGGATGCTTTCGCGCATGCCCTTTCCCTACACGCTCGACATGGCGCATGAATGGATCGGCAAGCAGACCGCCTTGCGCGCCGGGGGCGAGGAACACGCCTATGCGCTCGACCTCGACGGCGATTTCATCGGCAGTTGCGGCGTGCAGGTCCATGCCGACGGCACGCATGAAATCGGCTACTGGGTGGGCGAGCCTTACTGGAACAAGGGCTATGCGAGCGAAGCGGGCGCGGCCGTGCTTGCCGCCGCCGTCGCGCGCTTCGGCGCGGCGACGCTGATCTCGGGCCACTTCGCCGAGAACCATGCCTCGGGCCGTGTGCTGACCAAACTCGGCTTCCGCTATACTGGCGAGGAGCAACGCTGGTGCCTGGCGCGGCAGGAAAAGGTGCATTGCCTGACCATGCGGCTGGCGCGGATGGACGTGTGAGATGAAATTTCTCGATCAGGCGAAAATCCATATTCGTTCGGGCAATGGCGGCGCCGGCTGCGTCAGTTTCCGGCGCGAGAAGTTCATCGAATATGGCGGGCCCGACGGCGGCGATGGCGGCCGGGGCGGCGATGTGATCGTCGAATGCGCCGACGGTCTCAACACGCTGATCGATTTCCGCTTCCAGCAGCACTTCAAGGCGAAGACCGGCATGCACGGCATGGGCAAGAACCGCGCCGGCGCCAATGGCGCCGACGTGGTGCTGAAGGTGCCCGCCGGCACGCAGGTGTTCGAGGAAGACGGCGAAACGCTGATCGCCGACATGACGGAGCCCGGCCAGCGCATCGTGCTCGCCAAAGGCGGCAATGGCGGCTTCGGCAATGCCTATTTCAAAAGCGCGACCAACCAGTCGCCGCGCCGCGCCAATCCCGGACAGGAAGGCATCGAGAAGATCGTCGTGCTGCGGCTGAAGCTGATTGCCGATGCAGGCCTTGTCGGCCTGCCCAATGCCGGCAAGTCGACTTTCCTTGCCGCGGTGAGCGCCGCCAAGCCGAAGATTGCCGACTACCCTTTCACCACACTCGATCCCGGCCTCGGCGTCGTCACCGTCGACACGCGCAGCTTCGTGCTGGCCGATATTCCGGGCCTGATCGAGGGCGCGCATGAAGGCGCAGGGCTCGGCGACCGCTTTCTCGGCCATCTCGAACGCTGCAGCATTCTGATCCATCTGGTCGACGGCACGCAGGAAGACGTCGCCGATGCCTATGCGGTCATTCGCGGCGAGATCGAAGCCTATGGTGCGGGCCTTGAAGACAAGCCCGAAATTCTCTGCCTCAACAAGGCCGACGCCTTGACGGAGGAAGAACGCGCCGAAAGGAAGCGCGCGCTCGAAGAAGCAAGCGGCGGCACGGTGCATTTGCTGTCGGGCGTTTCGGGCGAAGGCGTGACGGCGGTGCTGCGCCTCGTCGCCGACGAAATCGCCCGGAACCGCGCGGCGGAACGCGCCGAAGAAAATCAGACCGAAGAAGAGGGCTGGCAGCCATGAGCGCGTCCTATCTGGCACAAGCGCAGCGCGTCGTCGTCAAGATCGGTTCGGCGCTGCTGACCGACGCCGAAACCGGCAAGCTCAACCGCACCTGGCTGCAGGCGCTGGTCGAAGACGTGGCGCGGATGCGCGCGCGCGGGCAGGAAATGCTGATCGTCTCCTCGGGCGCCATCGCGCTCGGACGCCGCGCGCTGAAGCTCGCCCCCGGCAAGCTGAAACTCGAGGAGAGCCAGGCCGCCGCGGCCGTCGGCCAGATCGGCCTTGCTCATGCCTTTCAGGAAATGCTGTCGGCCTATGGTCATTCCTGCGCGCAAATTCTGGTGACGCTGGAAGACACCGAGGAGCGCCGCCGCTATCTGAATGCGCGCTCGACCATCTCGACGCTGCTGAAGCTCGGCGCGGTGCCCGTCATCAACGAGAACGACACGGTGGCGACGACCGAAATCCGCTACGGCGACAACGACCGCCTCGCCGCCCGCGTCGCCAGCATGATGTCGGCCGACTGTCTGGTGCTGCTGTCGGATGTCGACGGCCTCTACACCGCCCCGCCCCATCTGACCGGCGCAACGCATCTGCCGGAGGTCGCGGAGATCACGCCCGAGATCGAGGCGATGGCCGGCGGCGCCGCCAGCGAGTTTTCGCGCGGCGGCATGAAAACGAAACTGGCCGCCGCCCGCATCGCCACCGATGGCGGCGCGCGCATGGCGATCGCCAATGGTCACGGGCTGCATCCCCTGAAGGCGATCGAGGATGGCGCGCGCTGCACATGGTTCGCCGCCCATTCCACGCCCTATGCGGCGCGCAAACGCTGGATCTCGGGCTCGCTGAAAAGTCTCGGCGCGCTTGTCATCGATGACGGCGCGGTCAAGGCGCTGACGCAGGGACGCAGCCTGCTGCCGGCCGGCGTCGCCACCGTCGAGGGCATCTTCGGACGCGGCGACGCGGTGAGCGTGCGCGACAAAGCGGGCCACGAAATCGCCAGCGGCCTCGTCGCCTATTCAAGCGACGATGCGCGGCGCATTGCCGGACATTCGAGCCACGAAATCGAGGAACTGCTCGGCTATTCGGGCCGCGCCGAAATGATCCATCGCGACGATCTGGTGCTGAAGAAGGGCTGAGCCCGTTGAAACCGGCGCATCCGCCTGAGATACTTCGTACAAGGCGCGTGCAGTTAACGAGGGGGAGAACCCCATGACGATTGTGAAGATGAACGCGGAACGGCAGGACGTGACGGCGCTGATGGCCGAAATCGGCCGCGCCGCGCGCGCCGCCGCGACAAAACTCGCGCATACGCCGACCAAGCAGAAGGATGCGGCGCTGCTCGCCGCCGCCATGGCCATGCGCGCCAATGTCGACGACATTCTGAACGCCAATGCCGAGGATGTGGCGGACGCGGTGAAGAACGGTCTCACACCGGCGATGATCGACCGGCTGACGCTCGATGTGAAGCGCGTGGAGGCCATTGCCCGCGCGCTCGAGGACATCGCCGCCCTGCCCGATCCCGTCGGCACGAAGATCGCCGAATGGGATCGCCCCAACGGTCTGCATATCGAGCGCGTACGCACGCCGCTCGGCGTTGTCGGCATCATCTATGAGAGCCGCCCCAACGTGACGGCGGATGCGGGCGCACTGTGCCTGAAATCCGGCAATGCGGCGATCCTGCGCGGCGGCTCGGAAGCGCTGCGGTCGAGCAAGGCGATCCATGCCTCGCTGATCGAGGGCATTGTCGCCTCGAACCTGCCCGAAGCGTCGATCCAGCTCGTGCCGGTTGCCGACCGCGCCGCCGTCGGCGAAATGCTGCGCGGCCTCGACGGCAATCTCGACGTGATCGTGCCGCGCGGCGGCAAGAGCCTTGTCGCGCGCGTACAGGACGAAGCGCGCGTGCCGGTCTTCGCGCATCTCGAAGGCATCTGCCATGTCTATGTCGACGGCGACGCCGATCTCGACATGGCGCGCAACATCGTCCTCAATTCGAAGCTGCGCCGCACCGGCATTTGCGGTGCGGCCGAAACGCTGCTGGTCGACGAAGCCTGCGCGGCGACACATCTGAAACCGCTGGTCGAGGCGCTGATCGCCGAGGGCTGCGAAGTGCGCGGCGACACAGCGGCGCAAGCGGTGGACACCCGTGTCAAACCGGCAACGGAAGAAGACTGGCGCACCGAATATCTCGACGCGATCATTTCCGTGCGCGTCGTGAAAGGCGTCGATGCCGCGATGGCGCATATCGTCGAATACGGTTCGGCGCATACCGAGGCGATCGTGACCGGCAATGCGGCGACCGCCGCGCGGTTCCTGAGCGAACTCGACAGCGCGATATTGCTGCACAACGCCTCGACGCAATTTGCCGATGGCGGCGAGTTCGGCATGGGCGCCGAAATCGGCATCGCCACCGGCAAGTTTCATGCGCGCGGGCCCGTCGGCGTCGAACAGTTGACGAGCTTCAAATATGCGGTGCGCGGCAACGGCCAGGTGCGGCCCTGACGGATATCCGCACATGACGCGCCGCCGCGAGCTGCTGACGCCGAGAATGAAAGTCGGCCTGCTCGGCGGTTCCTTCAATCCTGCGCATGAGGGCCATCTGCATCTGACGCGGATGTGTTTGCGCGCGCTCGGGCTCGACCGCGTCTGGTGGCTGGTCTCGCCGCAAAATCCGTTGAAACCCGAAACGGGCATGGCGCCCTTCGCCGACCGCTTCGCCTCGGCGCAGGCGATGGCGCGCGACCCGCGCATCTGCGTCAGCGACATCGAGACGCGGCTCGGCACGCGCTACACCGCCGACACGCTGACCGCCTTGCGCGCGCGCCACCCGGATGTCCGCTTCGTCTGGCTGATGGGCGCCGACAACATGATCGATCTGCCGCGCTGGCGGCGCTGGCGCGACATCGCGGGCGGCGTGCCGATTGCCGTGTACCCGAGGCCCGGCTTCACGTTGAAGGCGCGCCTGTCGCCGGCCGCCGCGGCGCTGCGCCCTCACTTGCTCGACGCGAGCGACGGCGCCCTGCTGGCGGACGCCGCGCCGCCGGCGCTGATATTCCTTGAAGGCCCGGAAAGCCGCCATTCGGCGACCGAAATCCGCAGCCGCGGCGGCTGGCCAGCCGCCGGCACGATCGCCCTGTCGCGGAACCTTTAAAATCCGGTCATTGAACTTGAGCGCCCCCGACCTTATTGTCGGAGAGCCGGTGTCCGGCGTCGGGCCCGGCTTTGTGCGAGTCAGCAAACCAAGGAGCCTGTTCCTGACCAGTCAATCAAGGGACCTGAGGGTCCGCCATGCGCCCGCAAGGGCAAGTGCAGCAAAGCCTAGTGATACAAAGCAAGGCGGCGGCGCCAAGCGCCCCGCATCGAGGAAGACCCCGAAAGCCGCCGGGGCGGCGGGGGTCGAAACGGCCCAGCACCTCCCGAACAAATCTTCCGCCGAACGATCCTCCGCCATGCTCGCGCTCGTGCTCGAAAGCCTGGACGAGGACAAGGCCGAAGATGTCGTTTCCATCGACCTTGCCGGAAAGACGCCCATCGCCGATCACATGGTGGTGGCGAGCGGCCGTTCGCAGCGCCATGTCGGCGCCGTGGCCGACCATCTCGTCCGCCGCCTGAAAGAGGCGGGCTTCGGAAACTCGCAGGTCGAGGGCATGAAACAGGGCGACTGGGTGCTCATCGACGGCGGCGACGTGCTGATCCACGTCTTCCGGCCGGAGGTGCGCGAGTTCTACAAGCTGGAGAAGATGTGGTCGGCCGACATTCCGGCGGACCAGCTGGCCGTCTGAGGCGACGCTCCCTCACGACTGCGCCTGACACTTCTCCCCGCGTCCGTGAATTGACCGGCGCCGGGCCGGACGGGGGAGTATATGCGCGTTCAGATCTGTGCCGTCGGCCGATTGCGCGCCGGACCGGAAAAACAACTCATCGACGATTACCTGTCGCGCCTCGAAGTCGCCGGCCGCGCCATCGGCATCACGAGCGCGCCGCTTGTCGAGGTCGAGGAAAAGCGGCGGCTCGACGGGGCGGCCCTGAAGACGCGCGAGGGCGAACTCCTGCGCGCCGCGGCGGCGAAAGGCGCGACCATTGTGGCGCTCGACGAACGCGGCCGCGCCGAACCGAGCGAGGCCTTCGCAAAACGTCTCGGCGACTGGCGCGACGCAGGCGCCGGCGATGTCGCCTTCCTGATCGGCGGCGCCGGCGGCCTCGCACCCGAGATCCGCGAAAGCGCCACCCATGTCATGGCTTTCGGTCCGGCGACCTGGCCGCATATGCTGGTCCGCGCGATGCTGGCCGAACAGCTCTATCGTGCCGTAACGATACTCTCGGGCCACCCCTATCATCGCGCCTGAGCGGATGTTTCCGGCAAGTGGACACCCTGCGGCACATGCACTAATTTGACATTCCGCTCGCCGAGGGCGCGGCGATTCGACGCTCGATGACGAGCGGATTTTCTGGATCATCATGGGTTCAATGAACGGCGCACGACCCCTTGTTCTGGCTCTGCTGGATGGCTGGGGCGTCCGGGCGGAACGCGAGGCGAATGCCATCGCGCTGGCCAGGACGCCGATCTACGACCGGCTGGCCGCGACCGCGCCGCGCGCGCTTCTGGGCGCGTCGGGCGAAGCGATCGGCATTGCGCCCGGCCGCGCCGCCTATCCGCAAGCCGCCTATGCGACACTCGGCGCCGGCCGTCCCGTTGCGCAGACGGCGACCGCCATCGCGAGCATGCTGCACGACAAGGGCGCCGCGAGCCTTGCCGCGCACCCGGCGCTGCAGCGCCTTGTCGCCCGCGTCCGCCCGCTTGGCGGCGCCATTCACCTGATCGGCATGGTGACGCCTTCCGGCATCGCCGGACACCAGCACCACCTGGCGGTGCTGGCGGCGCTGTTGAGCCATGAAGGCGTCAGGGTCTGGGTCCATGCGGTGATGGACGGTCAGGACACACGGCCGCAAAGCGGCATCGAGCATCTGGCCGAATTTCTCGACGACATTGCCGGCGCCGAAAACGCCGGTCTTGCAAGCGTCATGGGGCGCGGCTACGGCTTCGACGGCGACACCGAACCGGCGGCGCTTGCCGAAGCCTGGCGCGTGCTCGCCGAGGCGGATGGCCCGCGAACCGAATATCCGACGGCCTATCTCGACCAGTGCTACCGCAAGGGGCTGAACGACGACCGCATACCGCCCGCGCCGACATCCGGTTATCGCGGCATCAGACAGGACGATGCGCTGCTGCTGGTGAACCTGCAGCCGAACGATGCGCTGGCCTTGATGGGTGCGCTTGTCGATCCGGTGGCGGCGGGTTTTGCCCAGACCGCGCCGGCGCTCTGCGGCGTCTGCTCGCTTGTCGCGCTCGACGCGCCCACGGGCGACGCGGTCGAGGCGCTCTACGCGAGCACAACTTTCGGCGCGAGCTTCGGCGAGGCCCTGTCGCAGGGCGGCCGGACGCAGCTTGTGCTGACCGAAACGGCGGCCGAGAGCAATCTCTGGAATTTCGCGCGCGGCGGCCATGCGGCGCTCCGCGCCGGCGAAAATGTGCTTGTCGCCGAAACGCCGGCGCGCATCGAAAAGCGGCCCGAACTTGCCTCGGCCGCGCTGACATCCGAGGTGCTTGCCGCATTGAAGGCCGGCGACCGCGACATCATCACCGTCGAATTCGCCAATGCGGCGCTGCTCGGCCGCACCGGCAACATGCGCGCGACCGTCGCCGCCATCGAGGCGGTCGACAAATGCCTTGGAAAGATCGCCGCGCAAATCGAAAAGCGCGGCGGAACGCTGGTGCTTTGCGGCACCTATGGCAAGGCCGAGTTGATGATCGATCCGGAGACCGGCGGGCCCTGGCGCGCAACGACGACGTCGGATGTTCCCTTCGTGCTGGCCGGCGAACAACGGGGCCTGACATTGACGAACGGTACGCTTGCCGACGTCGCGCCGACGCTGCTTCGGCTTCTGGGTCTGGAGGCGCCGCGCGAAATGACCGGACGTCCGCTTCTCGCCGCGGCCGAAGCGCCGAGCCGGATCAGTGCCTGACATCGCACGCAACCCCTCGAAAGCGCTGCTGCTGGCGGCGGCGCTGGCGGCGGGGTGGGTTCACGGCGCATATGCCGAAACGGCCGAACCCGGCGAACTCGATGCGCTGCAGCGGCAGATCGAAACAAGCCTCGAAAAGCAGAAGGCGCTCGAAGCGCAATCGGAAGCCGCACGCCGCGAGGCCGAAGAAATACGCAACGCGCTGATCGAATCGGCGGCAAACGTGCAGCGGCGCGAAGCGGATGTTTCGGCGTCGGAAGACCGCTTGCAGGGCCTGCGTGCCGCCGAGGCGGACTTGACCGTGCAGCTTGAACGCCGGCGCGCGGCGATGGCCGAACTATTGGCGGCGCTGACAAGCCTCGACCGGCAGCCGCCGCCGGCGCTCGCCGTGCGCCCCGACGACGCGCTGGCCTCGGCGCGAAGCGCGATGCTGCTGGGCGCCGCCGTTCCCGAACTCCAGGCCGAAGCCGCCGAATTACGCCTGCGCCTCGAGGAACTGGCGCGTCTGCGCGGCGAAATCCTCGCCGAACGCCAGACGCTGGGCGAATCGAAAACCCTGCTCGAAAGCGAAAGGCTGTCGCTCGAAGCGCTGCTCGCGCGCAAGCTTGAACAGCAGGCAAAGCTCAGCGCGGCTTTCGAGAGCGAACAGGCGCGCGCCGAGCGGCTGTCGCGGCAGGCGACCGACCTGACCGACCTGATTGCCCGGCTCGAAGCCGGCGCCGCCGCGCGCCTGCCGATGCACCGGCCCGACGAGCGCCCCGAACCGGCACGGGAAGCGCCGCCGCCCGCATCCGCCGACACGGCGGAGACCCGCATGGCCGTGCTGAGGCCGCCCTCCGGGCCGCCCGCCATGCCCTCCTCGCGGCTGTTTTCGGACGCCAGGGGACTGATCCGCCCGCCGGCGGCCGGCCGGATCGTCCAGCGCTACGGCGCGCCCGACGGGCTGGGGGGCCAGACCCAGGGATTGACCATCGAGACCCGCGCGGATGCACACATTATTGCCCCTTTTGACGGTAGAATCTCTTACGCAGGGCCGTTTCGCCGCTATGGCCAACTCTTGATCATATCGGTCGGCGAGGGCTACCATGTGCTGTTGGCGGGCATGACGAGAATCGATGGCGCCGTGGGCCAGAGCGTTCTTGCCGGCGAACCTGTCGGCACGATGGGTTCATCGCCCTCCGGCGACGATCCGGCCGTGCGAAACGACAAGACGGGGCGGGACGGAATACCCGGCCGCGGCCCCGAGCTCTATATCGAAATCCGGAAAGACGGCAGCCCGATCGATCCCCGACCCTGGCTGACGATGAGTGACAAGAAGGCAAGTGGTTAAATGAAAAAGTCCGTCTTCGCCGGCTTCGCCGTCGGCATGTGCCTGTCCGTCGGAGCCCTGATGGCGTTCCAGCCCGGGGGGCTGAATTCGGCGGCCTATGCCAACGACCAGAACACCTATCGCCAGCTGAACCTGTTCGGCGATGTCTTCGAACGCGTACGCGCCGACTATGTCGAGCCGACGGACGATTCGAAACTGGTCGAAAACGCCATCAACGGCATGCTGACCTCGCTCGACCCGCATTCGAGCTACATGACGCCCAAGACCTTCCGCGACATGCAGGTGCAGACACGCGGCGAATTCGGCGGCCTCGGCATCGAGGTGACGATGGAGAACGGTGTCGTCAAGGTGGTGACGCCGATCGACGACACGCCCGCCAGCCGCGCCGGCATGCGCCCCAACGACTACATCACCCATATCGACGGCACGGCGATCCTCGGCATGACGCTGAGCGACGCGGTCGACAAGATGCGCGGACCGTCGAACTCGGCGGTGACGCTCACCGTGATCCGCAAGGGTGTCGACGAGCCTTTCGAGGTAAAGCTGACGCGTGCCATCATCACCATCAAGTCGGTGCGCTACAATCGCGAGGGCGACATCGGCTACATCCGCATCACCTCCTTCAACGAGCAGACCTCCGACCTGCTGAACAAGGCGATCTCCGATCTTGCAAAGCAGATCGGCAATACGCGCCTGAAGGGCTACATCATCGACATGCGCAACAATCCGGGCGGCCTGCTCGACCAGGCGATCTCGGTCAGCGACGACTTCATCGACGGCGGCGAAATCGTTTCGACGCGCGGCCGCCACGCCGAGGACACGCAACGCTACAATGCGCGCTCCGGCGACATCACACGCGGCAAGCCGATCATCGTTCTCGTCAATGGCGGCTCGGCCAGCGCTTCGGAAATCGTTGCCGGCGCATTGCAGGACCACCGCCGCGCGACAGTTCTCGGCACACGCTCCTTCGGCAAGGGCTCCGTGCAGACGATCATTCCGCTCGGCTCCGACGGCGCACTGCGCCTGACGACGGCGCGCTACTACACGCCCGCCGGCCGCTCGATCCAGGCCAAGGGCATCGAACCCGACATCATCGTCACGCAGACGGATCCCGACGAGAAATCCGGCAAAAAGCAGGCAGGCACCATCGGCGAAGCAGCGCTGCCCGGCCATCTCGCAAACGAGGAAGGCGACGAGCAGAGCGGCTCCGACAGCTTCGTGCCCAAGGACAAGGCCGAGGACCGGCAACTTCTCTACGCCATCGACCTGATGAACGGCGTTCGCAAGGATGCCGCCTATATCGGCGGGACCACATCGAGCGCCATGGCGAACTGAGGGGCCGGCCGAGAGAGCCGGTTGAGTTGAGACGTCCCGTCGCGGCCGGAGACGAATTGCAGACATGGGTGCGAAGATAGCGGCGAAAGGCGTTGGCCCGATCGGGGGCGGGCAAGCGCAGGAGGAAGGTCGGCGCCGCTTCGGCGCGCTGTCCGTCGCCGCTCTCCTTGTTGCGCTCGTCTATGGCGGCACGCTTGCATGGCTGCTTCTTTCCGACAACCGCCTTGCCGGCGAACCCGTCATACATCTCGCACTGGCGGAGGATGACCTCGCCGAAAGCGAAACGCCGCTCGCGGCGCCCGGACCCGACGGCGCGGATATTGCGGATGCAACACCGGATCGGCCGGACGCAGACGAACCGAGCGCCGACGAACAGGCGCTGCTCGATGCGGCGCGGCGGATCGGCGAAGGCAATGAAATCGCGCCCGAAGATGTTGCCGCGCAGGTGCGCATTGTCGGCGCCGAAAGCGTTTCGGGCGGGGAAGAGACGACACCAAACGAGAAGCCCGCGATACGCGCGCTGCCGCCCGTGCCCGATCCGGCGCTCGTCGAGAAGACGCCGGAAGGTCTGCTGCCTCAGATCGCAGCCGACGGCCGCACACCCCGCGACGTCTATGCGCGGCCCGTGCCGCCCGGCACGCCGGCCACGCGGCGCATCGCGCTGGTCGTCAGCGGCATGGGCATCAGCGAAAGCGCGACGGCGCATGCAATCGAAACGCTGCCGCCGGAGGTGACGCTTTCCTTTGCGCCCTACGGTCCCGGCCTGCAGGACTGGATCGCGAAAGCGCGCGCGGCGGGCCATGAAGTGCTGCTCGAATTGCCGATGGAACCGTTCGGCTATCCGCAGAACGATCCCGGTCCCTACACATTGCTGACATCGCTTTCGGCGGAGGAAAATCTCGCGCGCCTCGAATGGTTGATGAGCCGCTTCACCGGTTATGCCGGCGTGATGAACTATCAGGGCGCGCGCTTCACGACATCGGCATCGACCGTCGAAGCGGTGATGGCCGCCCTGCAAAAGCGCGGTCTCCTTTATGTCGACAACGGCGCCTCGGCGCGCAGCCTCGCACCGCAACTGGCGCGCGATGCCGGCATGCCGGCGGTGCAGGCGACACGCATCGTCGACCCGGTGCAGAACCCGCAGGTCATCGCGACATCGCTCGAAGTGCTGGAAGAGACGGCCGCAAGCGCGGCGGTCGCCATCGGCGTCGCATCGGGCTTTCCGGTGACGGTGGACGCGCTGGCGGCATGGGCCGCGACGCTTGACGAAAAGAATTTCGTGCTGGTGCCCGTAAGCGCCACGGCGCAGAAGTAAAACGCAACAGCGAGGAATGCGCCCATGACACGCCAGAGCGAGCCGGCAAAGGCGGTCGATCCCGAAACGCTGCCCTATCGCCCTTGCGTCGGCATCATGCTGATCAATCGCGACGGCCTTGTATGGGTCGGCAACCGGATGATGGCGGACGGCGGCGCGCACGAACTGACGGGCGCCGCGCTGACCTGGCAGATGCCGCAAGGCGGTATCGACGAGGGCGAAGCCCCGCGCGACGCGGCGCTGCGCGAGCTGAAGGAAGAGACGGGTACGGACAAGGCCCGCACCATCGGCGAGACGAAAGACTGGCTGACCTATGACCTGCCGCCTCATCTTGTCGGCATCGCGCTAAGGGGCAAATATCGCGGGCAAAAGCAGAAATGGTTCGCGATGCGATTTCTGGGCGAGGACAGCGACATCGACATCGCCGCCGACGCCCACCAGGAATTCAGCGAATGGGCATGGGTGCCGCTCGACGAACTGCTGGGACTGGTCGTGCCTTTCAAGCGTTCCGTCTACGAACAACTGGTGACGGAATTCCGGCCGCTGGCGGTGCCCGGAACCTGAGGTTTCTTCCCGTAACGGGGCCTTCTGTCATCGTACTGTCAAAAATCTGTCACAAGCGCATACGGGGCGGGGATAACTCGATCCGAAAAACGACTTATCCCCGCCCCGAAAATTATTTATCCCCGGTTTGACGGAACACCGCGATCAGTTCTCGCCCTCCCATGAAGCGGCAATCGCCTGGAGCTCGCCCGCCAGCGGCACGATGCGCGTCTTGAAGGCGTAGTCCGCATAGTCCCAGCGCTGACCGGCGCGCAGCGCGAAAACGCGTTCGAGGTTTTCCCGCGCGGTCCGGATCAGAAAAACCAGCCTGTCGATTTTCGGCTGCACGGAGGCCGGCGCGGCCTTGCGGGCATCGTCGATCGCCGTCAGCATCGCGGAAAGTCCGGCGCGGCTCGCGGCGGCCGGCGGACCGGCCTCGCTGCTGCCCGTCGTGAACTTGACGAGCGACAGGCGCAGATCGTCGAGGTCGCCGCGCAGCTTCGCGAAGGGGTCGATGGCACCGGCATCCTCGGGCGAGGAATTCGCCAGCATGACATCGAGCACCTCGGCGCAAATCCGCTGCGCCTCGTCGAGGCCAGGACGAACGTCTTCGTTGAAGAGCTGCAATCCCGGATAGCGGTTGACCGTGCCGATCATTCCCGCAATCGCACGCTGCTCGGCGAGCAGCCGCTCGACGAGACGCTTCATCTCGGCGAGTTGCACGAGGCGCAGCCCGTCGGTCCAGGACACGGAATGCCGTTCGATGGCATCGGCATCGGATTTGAGTTTCGCCGCCGCTTCGCGCCACTCGGTGCGGAAGCCCTCGCCCTCGGTCAGGATGTAGCCGCGAAGGCCGACAAGGCTCGCCTCGCGCGAGGCGGAAAAATTCGCAAGCAGCGTTTCGAAATCCGCCGGCGCGGCCTCCACGCCGCGCACCGCGCCATCGGCCGGTGCCGCGGCATCGCGCGGCGGCGCGCCGGAACCGGACCTCTGCTCGTCATAGACCACGAGAAGCCCGAACACGCCGCCCATGAGGGCAAGCGAGAAGGCGAGCCACGCCATGCGGCGGCGGCGCGACCACGAAAACATTCGTCTCATGAAATTGCCACGCCCGCGCGGCGGCTTGCGGAAAGCGAAATCGGGCGTTGCGGGAGAGTCCGGACCTTGCGGTCGTTGCTCCGTGTCCTGCGGAAGACGGTAGCGGGTCCGCCAGTGATATTCCGCGTCTCGGTTCGCAGCAAAGGGCATCACACACCTGCCTGTGTAGTACCCCGAACGAGCAGTAGAGCTATTAAACATAGCGCCGAAAGCAGCCACGGCGAAGAATATTTTGTGGTGCTTTGTAACCCTTGATGGACAAAGGACGATTCCGCTGGAGATTCGTCCGGGGGCGGCGCAATATGGTGTCTGGCGGGGTATGCAGGAGACCCGGTGACTGCGCATGGCGCCGGGCGAAAGCGACCGGAGCAGGCGATGTTCCTCCTACGCCGCATTGTCTACATGGTGATCTTGACCGTCATTGCCTTTGTCGCACTCGACACTGACAAGCGCGAAACCGCACGCGCGCTCGTCCATGACGGTTACGCGGCGATTGCCGGGCGCGCGCCGCCGCTGCCGCTGAAGCGGCCGCTCTTTCTGGCGCAAGCGGGGCTCGACGACTGCCTGCGCGGAACGGCGACCGTCGCGAGCGACAACGAGACCTATGCGGCGTTCTGCGCCGACCTCGCAAGCTTTGCCGCGTCGATCGTCGCGCCGGACGAGCCGGAGGACGAAGGCCGAGACGAAACGGAAAAGCAGGAGTATGCGCGCGCGCCCGAAACCGCCGGCCCGCCGGCAGTGCAATGCCGCGTCGATGCGAGCGGCGCCGTGGGCATAAACACCGATGGCATATGGACGTCGCCGCCGGAGCGCGCGCACGCCGGATCGCCACCCGGCATGCGCGGCGGAAAATCGAGCCGCATCGTTCTCGTGCCGCAAGGCTGCGACGTCGAAAGCCCGGCCGACGCGAAGGTCCTTTATGCGGGGCCGTTCAAGGGCTATCTCGGCATTGTCATTCTCGACGCCGGAAAAACGGAACGGCTGATCGTGGCGGGTCTCGGCGAGATCGCGGTGCAGCGCGGCGACAGCATTGCGCGCGGTGCGAAAATCGGCGCGACATCGCAATCGACGGCGCCGGCGCTCGCGAGCGCCGAAACGGCGGGCGAAGCCGCATTGCTCTATGTGGAAGACGCTTCGGGCGCGGGCCCTTCGGGCTGAAAGCTAGACAGCCGCGCTGGAAAGCCGCCAGTTGCGGAAGCGCCAGTAGCGCCAGGCGAGCGCCGAGACGGCGCGCATCGGCATCCCTTGCGGCTTGAGGCCGGCGGCCTTGGCGACCATCGAGATCAGCCGCTCGACATGCTGGCGGCGGTAGAGGCCAAGCGCGCGCTTCTCATAGGCTTTGGCGAAGAGTTCGCGCTCGTAAGGCACGCTGCCATCGGCCGGCGTGTTGGCGGCGTAATAGGCGCAGGCCAGCTCATCGTCGTCGGCTTCCGAAATGCGGCCGAGCGCCACGCGGATGCGCGCGAAGACCGAAGGCTTCGCCTCGTCGAGCGCGTTGAAGCGGTCGTAGAAGAGTTTGTAGTGGCGGAACTCGTCGGCGGCGATGTTGGCCGCGATCTGTTTCAGCACCGGCTCGTCGGTCGCGTCCTTGATGGCGGTGTAGTAGGACGAGGTGCCGCTCTCGACGACGCAGCGCGCGATGAGTTCACCGCCGCGGCTGCCGCACACCGGCTGGATCGCGTCGAGCGGGGTCGTGCCCTTCAAGTGCCACATCCATGAGCCTGGGGCCGCCGATTTCGTGCCGCTGGCAAAGCCCGTCAAAAATTGACGGATCACTTCCCGGCAAGCGTCACCCGGCCGACGAACGCCAGTTCTTCACAACGAATAAAATCTGCTCCGTCTCGGGGAGCACCTTTTGCCGGAAGGCATAGTCGGCGTAATCCCATCGCTCCGTTCGCTTGAGCGCAATGATGTCGTCAATCTGAAGGCTGGCCTTGCGCAGCATATCCACAAGACGATCAAGCCGCGGATCTCCCGCACTCCCTCCAATTCTGTCGAGAGCAGCGGGCGCTTTTCGGATCTGGCGCAGCGATTGCGAAAGTTCGGGCGGGGGCGCGGAAAGACCGGAATGCAGGAATGTCGACAGTCCTTCTTCCGCCAGACGGATATTGCCCCGCAATTCGGCAAGCGCGCCGATTGCGGCGTTTGATTTGTCCGAGACCAGAAACGATTGGATGGAATCATTGCAGAGTTCAATGGCCCGCACCAGCGCCGGTTGCACATCCTCATTATAAAGCCGCAGACCCGGAAAGCGGTTCGATGTGCCGACAAGACTGGCGACGAGCTTCTCGTTTTCGGCAAGGGAGTCCATGCTCATCCGCAGATTGCGCAGTTGCACGAGCCGCTCTCCATCCGTCCACAGATAGGCATTGCGTTCGATTTCCGCTTCAAGCGCTTTCCGTTTGCCCGTTGCCTGCCGCCATTCCTCGCGGAAGCCGGGATTACCGGCCAGCACGTAACCTCTCAATGCAATAAGGCTCACTTCGCTCGCTTTGGCGAAATCGGAAGCCATATCGTCGAAGGGACGCGCATTCGAGACGAATGTCGCTTGCCCCCGAAAATAGCGCGTGAAAGATGCATATCGGTCGGACAACCAGCCATCGGCATCGCCCATCTGCCCGACAAGGGTAATGCTGCCAAGAAGCCAGGTCGCCATCACCAGAACCATACCGCCCTTGAGGAGCAAACCGTGTCGAGTGCGGGCGGGAAGACGGCGAAGCTCCGGAAAGGTCAGGCGTAATCGCCAATTTCCCCACATCCTCCGGAGACGGAGGAGCGAAAAACCTCCGCGCTCAATGCGCGGAGAAAGACCATGGCGCGGCCGCCACTCCTGCTCGGAGAGGGAGCGTGTAGCGACTGTGGCATCTTTGTTCATCCTGCATTCTCCACGATCTGGCAAGCCGTCGCCGAGGCCTCCTGCCTAATATCGATCACGGAAAGCCTGTTCCTACTCGTAGGGTTACGAGGGCGAACCGGCAGCGGCCACACCGCGTCCGGACCCGTCGGGGGCCTGCAATTTCCTTTTGCGCGCAAGGTGGTATCCTGATGGCAGTTCAATACGGCCCTCCAGCTTGCCGTTTCTCCGTATAGTGTCCCCTGAGAGCCTGCATGGATTGGCCGTCGGAGATATTCGATGAACAAGCCTTACACCTTCCGCGAAGGGAGCCACGCCCGGCGCCGTCGCAGGCCGATTGGGCTGTCGTGGGACGAATCCGAGCCCGACACCGCGTTGCGCAAGACCGGAATCGACCTGATCGGCGACGTGCCATGGGGCACGCATATCTGCATGTTCTACGAGACCAAGCAGGATCTGCTAGACACCAACGTCGACTATTTCAGAGCCGGGCTGGAGAGCAATGAGTATGGGCTGTGGGCGATTTCCGACCCCATCAGTCTGGAAGAGGCGACGGAGGCCCTCCGGCGGGGGATTCCCGACTGTGACCGGCATCTCGCCTGTGGAAATATAGAACTTGCCGCAGGCTACGACTGGTATCTCCCAGGGGGACAGTTCGAACTGGGAAAGATCATTCAAGGCTGGCATCGCAAGCATTATGGAGCCCTAGCCGCTGGCCATGAGGGTTTGCGCATCTGCGGAAATGCGCTGTGGCAACAAACCGAGCTTTGGAAAGATTTCTGCGACTACGAACGCGTGCTCGATGATTCCATCGACGGCCACCGAATGCTGATCCTCTGCACCTACTCGCTGGGCACCAGCCGGGCGCGCGACATACTTGATGTCGCCCGCGCCCATCAATGCACAATTGCGAGACGTAACGGCGAATGGGAGTTCCTGAAAGTTCCAGCTCTTGACCGGATGCGAAATGAGCTCCGCGTCCTAAACGAGGATCTGGATGTTTTGCCGCACGCATTTCCCGGGCACGAGATTCTAACACCGCGCGAGAAGGTGATACTGGCGCAGATCGTGAGGGGAGCCTCGAACAAGGAAACAGCCCGAACGCTCAAGATAAGCCCGCGCACGGTGGAATTTCACCGTGCCAACATCATGCGCAAGCTCGACGTGAAGAATACAATTGAACTTGTGCGTCTGGTTCTAGGCGAACCTGCGAACGGCTGAGCGCCCAGCTGCGCCGACCTCGTAAGATTACTGGCCCCGCAAAACTACCGGTGTGCGTGCGGTTCGCACGGTCCAAATACGCTGTGGAGACCCACACGCTTCAACGGGCCAATGACGACCGCAATTCATATCCTGATTGTCGACAAGGATGCCGATACGCTCAAGGCATGCGAAGAGCATTTGTCAACGCGGAAAGCGACAACCGTCACAACGTGCGACAGCCGGGCGGCCCTGCGCGAGTTTGGCACCTGCAATCCCGACATAGTTCTAACCGAACTCGTGATGCCGGAGAGAGACGGAATTGAGATCCTGCTGAAAATAAAGCGGACTTCGCCACAAACAAAAGTCATTGCGATGTCGCGAGGGAGTGCATCCTTGCCATCTGATTTTGTCCTCCATCTGGCAAGTAGGCTAGGTGCCGACGGCACAGTTTCAAAGCCGGTCGACGCCGCGCGGCTGCTCGAAGCCATCGAAAAAGTCCTCTCCACTCAAACAGAGGATTGAGTGGAACCCGCCTATGGAAACCTACAGGCATCGACCCCCCGACAGGACGACACCACCCGATCGCCCTTAGCTAATCAGCTGAATCAAAACCAACCGTACACGGCGCAACCGGGGATTCGCATCGTCAAAACAAGGATAGTCAGGAGAGACCGCCATGCCCGCGCACCATCTTTCTGCATTATCTCTGTTTGCCGCCGGACTGCTGATCGTTTTTTCAATACCTGTGGTAGTCGCCCCTCCGGCTGCGAAGCTTATTCAACAGAGCACATACTCGGTCGGCGACCTGGTGAAAGAGTCTCCCTCGCCCATCAACCTCAGCGACTGTTTACGGGGGCAGGAACCAGCGCACTGGTCGCCCGCTTATCAGCATATCTGCGCCGATCTCGCGAGTTTCACGTCGCCTGAGACGGCCGTTGTCGCGGAGGGTGACGCCATGCCCGTGGAGCCGCCGGAACGCGATATCGCTCTCGCTGAGGATGACGCAGAACCCGTCTGCGCCGCAACGCTTCCACCGATCGCTCCCCGTGTTCGCGGCAAGACGAGCCAGGTGATCGTGGTTCCGCACGGCTGCGCCGTGCCAAGCCCTGCCGACGGCAGAATTCGCTATGCCGGATTCTTCAAGGGCTATCTCGGCGTCGTCATTCTCGAAACCGGGAGCGAAACGCGGCTGACCATTGCCGGGCTCGGCGAGATCGCCGTGCAACGCGGCGACAGCATTACGCGCGGCGCGACGATCGGCGCGACATCGCAATCGACGGCGCCGGCGCTCGCAAGCGCCGAAACGGCGGGCGAAGCCGCATTGCTCTATGTGGAAGATGCTTCGGGCGCGGACCCTTCGGGCTGAACGTGCAACTTCTCTCTACCCTCCCCCTGTGGGAGGGTCGAAAAATTCGAGCATAGCGAGAGTTTTTCGGGGAGGGGTAAGCGGGGAACACCGGCGCATAATCGAAATGCCTGCGTTTGCCGATAGCGGAGCACCCCTCCCCAAACGGCTTGCAGCCGTTTGACCCTCCCACAGGGGGAGGGTGGGAAGAAATCTCGGAAATGGATGGAAAAGGAAATGTGCTTTACACAGCCGCGCTGGAAAGCCGCCAGTTGCGGAAGCGCCAGTAGCGCCAGGCGAGCGCCGAGACGGCGCGCATCGGCATCCCTTGCGGCTTGAGGCCGGCGGCCTTGGCGACCATCGAGATCAGCCGCTCGACATGCTGGCGGCGGTAGAGGCCAAGCGCGCGCTTCTCATAGGCTTTGGCGAAGAGTTCGCGCTCGTAAGGCACGCTGCCATCGGCGGGCGTGTTGGCGGCGTAGTAGGCGCAGGCCAATTCGTCGTCGTCGGCTTCCGAAATGCGGCCGAGCGCGACGCGAATGCGCGCGAAGACCGATGGCGGTTCCTCGCCGAGATCGTTGAAACGGTCGTAGAAGAGTTTGTAGTGGCGGAACTCGTCGGCAGCGATATTGGCCGCAATCTGTTTCAGCACCGGCTCGTCGGTCGCGTCCTTGATGGCCGTGTAATAGGAGGAGGTGCCGCTCTCGACAACGCAGCGCGCGATCAGCTCGCCGCCCCTGCTGCCGCGCACCGACTGGATGGCATCAAGCGGGATCGAATAGCCTTCGCGGAAGCGCTTGAAGGCTTCATCGAAACTGAAATCGGGATCGGCAAGCTCGGCCCAGCGGGCCAGCGCCTGACCGTGCTGCACTTCCTCGGCGCCCCATTTATGGATCGTTTCCTTGATGTCGGGGCGGTCGGAAAAGACGTTGCAGAGATAGGTGACATAATCCGGCGCGTTGAACTCGACCATCGCCGCCGCCTTGACGGCGCGCAGGATTTCGGGATCGACCTTTGCGGGGTCGAAGTCCTGCCAGTTGATGTCGTCGAGCGTCCAGTGACGGGTCATGCGTTCCTCGGCCTGCGGGGCGCGTTCAGAGGCCCCCGCAGCCAGCCTTTGTGACACGAAAACTATATAATCGGGAATATGGCGCGGTGAAGGCCCGCGAGGCCGATTGCCGCATGGGCGGAAAATGCGGGGAATTGCGGGGGGTTGGCGACCTCGCCCCCGCTTTCTTTCCCGTCCTCAGAGCACCTGGCGGAGCTGCTTCAGGTGGTCGAGCTTTTCCTGCGCGGCCTGACGCTTGGCGTCGGTCCTGGCGTCGCCGACATCTTCCTGCGCATTGGAGATTTCACGGTCGAGCGCCGCCGTGTCGAGCTCGGCGAGCGGCACCGAATATTCGGCAAGCACGGTGAGGCCCTTGGGCGTTACCTCGGCGAAACCGCCGCGCACGAAGATCCGCTCCTGCGGCTTGCCGGCCGCATCGACATTGACGATGCCGGGGCGCAGCGTCGACATGACGGGCGCGTGGCCCGCCATGATGCCCATGTCGCCCTCGGCGCCGGGAACGACGACCATGTCGACCTCGCCCGAAAAGAGCAGGCGCTCGGGCGAGACGAGATCGAACTGAAGCTTCTCAGCCATCGGACTTTACCTCGCGGGCAGCGCTTACGCCGCTTCCTTGGCCAGACGCTCGGCCTTGGCGACCGCGTCCTCGATCGTGCCGACCATGTAGAAGGCCGCTTCCGGCAGGTGATCGTAGTCGCCGTTGCACAGACCCTTGAAGCCCTTGATCGTGTCCTTGATGTCGACAAGGACGCCCGGCGTGCCGGTGAAAACTTCGGCAACGAAGAAGGGCTGCGACAGGAAACGCTCGATCTTGCGGGCGCGGGCGACGACGAGCTTGTCTTCTTCCGAAAGCTCGTCCATGCCGAGAATGGCGATGATGTCCTGCAGCGACTTGTAGCGTTGCAGGATTTCCTGCACCTGACGCGCGGTGTCGTAGTGCTCCTGACCGACAACGCGCGGCTCGAGAATGCGGCTGGTCGAGTCGAGCGGGTCCACGGCCGGATAGATGCCCTTTTCCGAGATCGCGCGGTTGAGCACCGTCGTCGCGTCCAGGTGAGCGAACGAAGTCGCGGGCGCCGGGTCGGTCAAGTCGTCGGCGGGCACGTAAATGGCCTGCACGGACGTGATCGAGCCCTTGGTCGTCGTGGTGATGCGTTCCTGCAGCGTGCCCATGTCGGTGGCGAGCGTCGGCTGATAGCCGACCGCCGACGGGATGCGGCCGAGAAGCGCCGACACTTCGGAGCCCGCCTGCGTGAAGCGGAAGATGTTGTCGACGAAGAAGAGCACGTCCTGGCCCTTGTCGCGGAAATGCTCGGCGACGGTCAGGCCGGTCAGCGCAACGCGGGCACGCGCCCCGGGCGGCTCGTTCATCTGGCCGAACACCAGCGCGCATTTGGAGCCCGTGGTGTCGCCGTTGTTTTCGTTCGGATCCTTGTTGACGCCCGACTCGATCATTTCGTGATAGAGGTCGTTGCCTTCGCGCGTGCGCTCGCCGACGCCGGCGAACACCGAATAGCCGCCATGCGCTTTCGCGATGTTGTTGATCAGTTCCTGAATGAGAACGGTCTTGCCGACGCCGGCGCCGCCGAACAGGCCGATCTTGCCGCCGCGCGCATAAGGCGCGAGAAGGTCGACGACCTTGATGCCGGTGACGAGCATCTGCGCTTCCGTCGACTGCTCGACGAAGGAGGGCGCGTCCTGATGGATTTCGCGGCGCGCTTCGTGCTTCACGGGGCCCGCTTCATCGACCGGCTCGCCGATGACGTTGATGATGCGCCCGAGCGTGCCTTCGCCGACCGGCACCGAAATCGCGGCGCCTGTGTCGCGGACTTCCTGACCGCGGACAAGACCTTCGGTCGTGTCCATGGCGATGGTGCGCACCGCGTTCTGGCCGAGATGCTGCGCGACTTCGAGGATGAGGCGGTTGCCGCCATTGTCCGTCTCGAGCGCGTTCAGAATGGCCGGCAGATTGTCGGTGAACTCAACGTCCACGACGGCGCCGATGACTTGGGCGATTTTTCCGACTGCGTTGCTCATGCGAGCTCCTTCATTCTTTCCGTCTCGGGATCGTTCTAGAGCGCTTCGGCGCCCGAGATAATTTCAATCAGTTCCTTGGTGATCATCGCCTGCCGCGAACGGTTGTAGGTGATGTTCAGCTTCTTGATCATGTCGCCGGCATTGCGCGTGGCGCTATCCATCGCCGACATCTTGGCGCCGAATTCGCCCGCCACGTTTTCAAGCAGCGCCCTGAAAATCTGCACCGACAGATTGCGCGGCAGCAGGTCTTTCAGAATTTCGGTTTCGTCCGGCTCGTATTCATAGACCGCGCCGCCGAGATCGACGCCGCCCTCGGCGCCTTCCGGCAGGCTCGCCGGGATCAGTTGCTGGGCGGTCGGGATCTGGCTGACGACATTGACGAACTTCGAATAGAAAAGCGTCGCGACATCGAATTCGCCGGCTTCGAAAAGCTCGAGCACGGCGCGCGAAATATCCTCGGCCTGCTGGAAGCCGATCTGGCGGATGCCGGTGAACTCCCAGGACTTTACGATCTTGTCGCCATAGTCGCGGCGCAGCGCATCGCGGCCCTTGCGGCCGACGGTGACGATCTTCACCGTCTTGCCCTCGCCGATCAGCTTGCGGATATGCGTGCGGGCAAGCCGCGCGATCGACGAGTTGAAACCGCCGCACAGCCCGCGATCGGCGGTTGCGACGACCACGAGATGCACATTGTCCTTGCCGGTGCCGGCGAGCAGCGCCGGCGCGTCGGGCCGTCCCGCCATGCCGGTCGAAAGATTGGCCAGCACGCGGTCCATGCGCTCCGCATAGGGACGCGCGGCCTCCGCCGCTTCCTGCGCGCGGCGCAGCTTCGCGGCGGCGACCATCTGCATCGCCTTGGTGATCTTCTGCGTCGCCTTGACGCTGGCGATGCGGTTTCTGAGGTCCTTGAGGCTGGCCATTCGCCCTTACCCTTTACGCCCGGTCGCTCTTCAGATCAGGCGAACGCCTTGGAGAAGCTTTCGACCGCCGCTTTCAGCTTGGCTTCCGTGTCGTTCGAAATCTGCTTCTCGCTGCGGATCGCATCGAGAATGCCGGCATTGTTGGAGCGAATGCTGCGCAGGAATTCCTGCTCGAAACGCCCGACATCGGAAACCGGCAGCTTGTCGAGATAGCCGTTGACGCCGGCATAGATCACGACGACCTGCTCTTCGATCTTCAGCGGCGAGAACTGGCCCTGCTTCAGAAGCTCGGTCAGGCGCGCGCCGCGATTGAGAAGGCGCTGCGTCGCCGCGTCGAGATCGGAACCGAACTGCGCGAAGGCCGCCATTTCGCGGTACTGTGCGAGCTCGCCCTTGATCTTGCCGGCAACCTGCTTCATCGCCTTGATCTGCGCCGACGAACCGACGCGGCTGACCGACAGACCGACGTTCACGGCCGGACGGATGCCCTGATAGAAGAGATCGGTTTCAAGGAAGATCTGGCCGTCGGTGATCGAGATCACGTTGGTCGGAATATAAGCCGACACGTCGTTGGCCTGCGTCTCGATGACGGGCAGCGCGGTCAGCGAGCCGTTACCGTTTTCGTCGTTGAGCTTCGCGGCGCGTTCGAGCAGGCGGGAATGCAGATAGAAGACGTCGCCCGGATAGGCTTCGCGTCCCGGCGGACGGCGCAGCAGGAGCGACATCTGGCGGTAGGCAACGGCCTGCTTGGAGAGATCGTCGTAAACGACGAGGGCGTGCATGCCGTTGTCGCGGAAGAACTCGCCCATCGTGCAGCCGGCGAACGGCGCCAGGAACTGCAGCGGCGCGGGATCGGACGCGGTGGCGGCGACGATGATCGAATATTCGAGCGCGCCGTTTTCTTCCAGCGTCTTGGCGATCTGCGCCACCGTCGAGCGCTTCTGGCCGATGGCGACATAGATGCAATAGAGCTTCTGGTTTTCGTCGTCGCCCTGGTTGAGCGGCTTCTGATTGAGGATCGCGTCGATGGCGATGGCGGTCTTGCCGGTCTGGCGGTCGCCGATGATCAACTCGCGCTGGCCGCGGCCGATCGGGATCAGCGCGTCGATGGCCTTGAGGCCGGTCTGCATCGGCTCATGCACCGATTTCCGGGGAATGATGCCGGGCGCTTTCACGTCCACGCGGCGGCGTTCCGAGCTCGCGATCGGGCCTTTGCCGTCGATCGGATTGCCGAGCGGATCGACGACGCGGCCGAGCAGGCCCTTGCCGACCGGCACGTCCACGATGGAGCCGGTGCGCTTGACGGTGTCGCCTTCCTTGATGTTCCGGTCGGAACCGAAAATCACGACGCCGACATTGTCCTGTTCGAGGTTCAAGGCCATGCCGCGCACGCCGCCCGGGAACTCGACCATTTCGCCGGCTTCGACATTGTCGAGGCCGTAGACGCGGGCAATACCGTCACCGACGGAGAGCACCTGGCCGATCTCGGAAACCTGCGCCTCGGCGCCGAAATCCTTGATCTGCTGCTTGAGGATGGCGGAAATTTCCGCGGCCTGAATGTCCATCAGGAGGCCTCTTTCATGGCAATCTGGAGAGAATTGAGCTTGGTCTTGAGCGAGCTGTCGATCATGCGGCTGCCGACCTTGACGACGAGGCCGCCGAGAAGCGTGGCATCGACATGCGTGTCGATATGCACATCCTTGCCGGTCGCGGTCTTCAGCGACGCCTTGAGGTTCGCGAGCTGCGCCTCATTCAGCGGATGCGCGGAGGCGACATCGGCCGTCATCTCGCCGCGCGTCCGGGCGAGGATCGCGGTATAGGCCGAGATCATGCCGCGCAGCGCGAAGAGGCGGCGGTTCTGGATGACGAGGCCGACGAAGTTCTTGACCAGCGTCGAGGTGCCGGCCTTGTCGAGCACGGCGCCGAAGGCGCGGGTCTGCTCGTCGGCGCTGAAAACGGGGCTGCGGACGAGGCGCGCGAGATCGCTGCTCTCGTCCAGCATTCGGCCAATGGCGGCAAGATCGCCCGCCACCGCGTCGAGCGCATTCTGCGCTTCCGCCAGTTCGAACAGGGCCGTCGCATAACGGCCGGCCATGCCGGATACGGGATGATCAGATGACACGTGCGGCGCTCGCCTGTGCTTTGTCGTGAGGGCCGGCGCGCGAGACCGGAGCCTGCCGCCAACTATTTGAAATCGCTAGCTTATTTCAGTCCGTAGAGGCGCGGGATCGACCCCTGCCCCGGAGGCCGCGCGTTAGGTAACACATGGTCTTCGCCCGCGCAACAGGAACGCCCGGAAATGGCCGCTCCTGCGGCATTTTGGGCCCTCGCAAAGGTTCACGGAGAGCCTGCCGCAGCGTCGGCCTGACGCGGCAGGTAAGGGCTTGGCCTACATGAAGCTGTAAGGGTCGATATCGACCGAGACGCGGACCGCGTTTGGCAGCTTCATCTCACCGAGCCAGGCCTGCATGAAGGCCTGCACATTGACCTGGCGGCCGGCCTTGACGAGGAACCGGAGCCGCGTGCGGCCGCGCAGGAGCGCCATCGGGGCGGGCGCCGGGCCGAGCACCGAAACCTCGCCGGTCTTCGGCACGCGGCGCGCCATCTCGCGCGCGGTGCGGCGCGCCAGTTCGGCATCGGCCGAGGCGACGACGACGCCGACGAGACGCCCGAAAGGCGGCAGCGAAACGCGCTCGCGTGCCTCGGCCTCGCGGGCGAGAAAGGCGTCGCGGTCGCCCGAGACGAGGGCGCGCATGACGCCGTGCTGGGGCATCCAGGTCTGCAGCAGGACCCGACCCGGCCGCTCGGCGCGCCCCGCCCGTCCCGCCACCTGCTGCAGCAACTGGAAGGTGCGCTCGGCGGCGCGGAGATCGCCATTTTCGAGACCGAGATCGGCATCGACCACGCCGACCAGCGTCAGCCAGGGAAAGTGGTGGCCCTTGGCGACGATCTGTGTACCGACAATGATGTCGACCTCGCGCGCCTCGATGGCGGCGAAGACCGCGCGATGCGCCGCCGGTCCGTGCAGCACATCACTTGAAACGACGGCGGTGCGCGCTTGCGGGAAAAGCTCGGCAACCTCTTCCGCGATGCGTTCGACGCCCGGCCCGCAGGCAACCAGCGCGTCTTCGGCGCCGCAGGACGGACAGGCCTTCGGCACCGGCGCGGTGTAGCCGCAATGATGACAGGCAAGCTCGCGACGGAAACGATGTTCGACGAGCCAGCTCGAACACTGCGGACATTCGAAGCGATGACCGCAAGTCCGGCAAAGCGTTAGCGGCGCATAGCCGCGCCGGTTGAGGAACAGCATCGCCTGTTCGCCGGCCTCCAGCGTGCGCGTGATTTCGGTGACGAGGAGGGGCGACAGCCAGCGCCCGCGCTCCGGCGGATGGCGGCGCATGTCGACGGCCTCGACTTGCGGCATTTCAGCAACCCCGTGCCGCGCCTCAAGACGCAGACGGCGATAGCGCCCCTGATCGGCATTGACCACCGTTTCGAGCGAAGGCGTCGCCGAGCTGAGGACAATCGGAAACCGCCCCAGCGAGGCGCAGACGACCGCCATGTCGCGCGCGTGATAAGGAACGCCGTCCTCCTGCTTGAAGGCCGCTTCGTGTTCCTCGTCGACAATGATGAGACCGAGTTCGGGGAAAGGCAGGAAGAGCGCCGAACGCGCACCGACGACGACACGGGCGCGTCCCTCAGCGACGCCGCGCCAGACGCGGGTGCGCTCGCGCGACGAGAGATCGGAATGCCATTCGGCCGGCCGGCACCCGAAACGCTGTTCGAAGCGGTCGAGAAATTGCGATGTCAGCGCGATTTCCGGCAGCAGGATCAGCACCTGCTTTTGCCGCCGGAGCGCCTCGGCGACGGCTTCGAAATAGACTTCGGTTTTTCCCGAACCCGTGACGCCGTCGAGCAGCGTCGCCGAATAGCCGCCCTCGGCGACGCTCGCGGCGAGCGCGGCGGCGACTTCGGCCTGGTCGGGCGACAGCGCCATGCCTTGCGCTTCGGGATCGGGCAGCGGGAACGGCGCTTCCGCCGGCATTTCGACGGGCGCGAAGGTGCCGGCCTCGACCAGCCCGCGCACCACGCCGTCCGAAACGCCCGCCTCTTCCGCGAGCTCGCGCACCGTGCGGACGAAACCGTCGCTCGCCGTTTCGACGGCACGGAGCCGCGCCGGCGTCATGCGCGCCGGGCGGCGATCGGTCAGCCGGTAGGCGATGCGCAGACGCGGCGGCTCCAGCGCGCCCGGCGCGCGGACGGCCAGACGCAAGACGGAGCCGCGCGGGGCGAGCGTGTAGCCGGCGATCCAGTCAATGAGGCGCATTAACGCTTCGGGCATCGGCGGCGCATCGAACCGTTCGATAACGGCTTTCAGCTTCTTGCGGTCGAAGCCGCCCTTGCCCGCGCCCCAGACGACGCCGATCAGTTCCTGCGCGCCGAGCGGCACCACGACATAGTCGCCAGGGTTGAGCGTTAACCCCGAAGGCACCGCATAATCATAGGGTTCCGGCAAGGCGAGCGGCACCAGAACGGCGACGCTCGACGCCGTCGCCGGGGGTGACGCGCTTGTGGATATTTCGGAAGCCATACGATCGGGTCCGGCAACGTTTCAAAACCGAGGCGACACCGTAACGCCTCATAAAGCAAGCCGCACGACGACAGGTTGCGCAGCAGCGCCGGGACGGGCAAAAGGTGAAGCCTTCCGGCCGTGACTGCACTAGACTGTCGCGCAGGAACGATACAAGCGAAGCTCTCACCCAGAAGACCCAAGCATGAAATTTTTCGTCGACACCGCCGATATTGCCGACATTCGCGAACTTGCCGATACCGGCCTGCTCGACGGCGTGACCACCAACCCGTCGCTGATCGCCAAATCGGGGCGCGACTTCATCGAGGTCGTGGCCGAGATCTGCGGCATCGTCGAAGGCCCGGTCAGCGCCGAGGTGACGGCGCTCGACGCCGCCGGCATGATCGCCGAGGGCCGCAAGCTCGCAAAGATCGCCAAAAACATCGCGGTCAAGGTGCCGCTGACCTGGGACGGGCTGAAAGCCTGCAAGACGCTGACCGGCGAAGGCACCATGGTGAACGTCACCTTGTGCTTCTCCGCCAACCAGGCGCTGCTGGCGGCGAAAGCCGGCGCGACTTTCGTTTCGCCCTTCATCGGCCGTCTCGACGACGTCAATATCGACGGCATGGAACTGATCCACGAGATACGCTCGATTTACGATAACTACCCGGCGCTGACGACGGAGATTCTTGCCGCCTCGATCCGCAACGCCAACCACGTCAAGGACGCGGCGATTGCCGGCGCGGATGTGGCGACCGTGCCGCCGGCTGTGCTGAAAGGACTTGTTCAGCATCCGCTGACCGACAAGGGCATCGAAATGTTCATGGCCGACTGGAAAAAAACCGGCCAAAAAATTCTCTGATCGCGAAAAACTTCGCCGGCCGAAAGAAACTGGAAACGCTCTCTGGGAGATGCTGAGGCCATGAGCCAGCACAACGACAGACCGGAAGCCCAACGCATCGACGACGTCCCGCCTGCGATCTCCGCGGCCGACGTGACTGCCTATCTGCGCCGTCATCCCGAACTGCTGGCCAACGACCCGGATCTGATCGCGAGCCTCGTTCCGCCCTCGCAATCGACGGGCCGCAATGTGCTCGACATGCAGCATTTCATGATCGGCCGGCTGCAGGGCCAGGTGCGGATGCTGCGCGACATCCAGTCCGACCTGATCGAAGCTTCGTCGCTGAACAGCTTTGCCCGCGAACAGGTTCACGCCGCCGCGCTGCGCCTTCTCGACGCGGAAAGCTTCGAACATCTGATCGAATATGCAACGGGACCGGAAGGCCTTGCCCGCGTGCTCGGCGTACGCGCCGCGACGCTCTGCGTCGAGACGGCGAACGGCGTGGCCGGCATCGGCATTCGCGGCGTGCGCGTGCTGGAGCCCGGCGGCGTCGACCGTATTATGGGGATCGGCGAGCGCTGCCGCCTCGCCGCCCATGTGCGCGGCAGTCGCGGGCTCTACGGACCGCTGGCCGAAGAGGTCAATTCCGAAGCGCTGGTCCGCCTCGACTTCGCGCCGGGCGCACCGCCCGGCCTGATGGCGCTCGGGGGCTTCGAGCCCGAACAGTTCCATCCCGACCAGGCGGTCGATCTTCTCGAATTCCTGGCCCGCATCGTCGAACGCTGCGTGCGCCGATGGCTCGATCTGCCGCCCGCACGCTGACGGGCGCCCCGTCGCCCGACGACGCCGCGCGGGCGATCCCCGCACATGAAGATGCGCGCCGCGAAATACGCAACTGGTATGCGCATCTGATGGGCGAGCGCCGCCTCGGCGCGGCAACGCTCGTCAATTATCACCGCGACCTGACGCGCTTCTTCGAATTCCTGGTCGATCATCTGGGCGGGCCTGCCGACCTGAAGGCGCTGGCCGCGCTCGAGCTGCGCGACTTCCGTGCCTTTGTCAGCCATCGCCGGGGCGAAGGCCTCACAAGCCGCAGCGTGGCGCGGACGCTGTCGAGCCTGCGCTCCTTTTACGGATTTCTCGACCGCACCGGCGTCGCCGCCAATGCAGCGCTGAAGGCGCTGCGCTCGCCGAAACTGCCGCACGGCATCCCGAAACCGCTGACGGTGACGGGCGCCGGCAAATTGCTCGACGGCGCACGCGACCGGGAAACGGCGCCGTGGAAAGCGGCGCGCGACGTGGCGGTGCTGACCCTGCTTTATGGCTGCGGGCTGCGCATATCGGAAGCGCTGGGTCTCGACCGCGAGGTCGCGCCGCTGAAGGATGTGCTGCGCATCACCGGCAAGGGCAACAAGGAACGCATCGTGCCGGTGCTGCCGGTGGCGCGCGAAGCGGTCGACGCCTATCTGGAGCTTTGTCCGCATGCGCTGATGGCGGGCGGGCCACTTTTTGTCGGCGCGCGGGGAAAACGCCTCGATCAGCGGCAGGTGCGCCAGACCATGATCGATTTGAGGCGCGGCCTCAACCTGCCGGAGACGGTAAGCCCTCACGCGCTGCGCCACAGCTTCGCGACGCATCTGCTGGCTGGCGGCGGCGATTTGCGTTCGATTCAGGAATTGCTCGGCCATGCGAGCCTCTCGACGACGCAGGTCTATACCGAAGTCGATCCGGCGCGGTTGTTGGAAATCTATGACAAGGCGAAGGGACGGCGGTGAGCAGCGTCCTCACATATGGATCGGAAGCCCTGTGACCGCGAGTGCGGCTTCCTTGACCGCTTCGGACATGGTCGGATGGGCGATGCACATGCGGGCGATATCTTCCGAACTCGATGAGAATTCCATCGCGGTCACGGCCTGCGCAATCATCTCGCCCGCGTTCACGCCGACGATGTGAATACCGAGGATGCGGTCGGTCTTTTTATCGGCGAGAATCTTGACGAAGCCTTCGGTCGTCTTGTTGGCCTTGGCGCGGCCATTCGCGGTGAAGGGAAACTTGCCAGCATTATAGTCGATGCCCGCTTCCTTCAACTGCTCTTCGGTCTTGCCGACGCTTGCGACTTCCGGCGAGGTGTAGACGACGCCCGGAATGACGTCGTAATTGACCGCGCCGTAGTGACCCGCAAGCTTTTCGGCGAGCGCCACGCCTTCTTCCATCGCCTTGTGGGCGAGCATCGGACCGGCGACGCAATCGCCGATCGCATAAATGCTATCGACACTGGTCTTGTAGTTGGCGTCGATTTCGACGCGGCCGCGTTTGTCGGTCTTGACGCCGATCTTGTCGAGGCCGAGGCCGACGGTATAGGCGACGCGGCCGATCGAGACGAGAACGACATCGGCATCGAAGACCTGCGCTTCGCCGCCCTTGGCGGGTTCGACCGAAACCTTGAGGCCGGATTTCTGTTTCTCGACCTTCGTCACCTTGGCGCCGAGCTTGAACGTGAAGCCCTGCTTCTTGAGGATGCGGGTGAAATTCTTGACGACCTCGCCATCCATGCCCGGCAGGATGTTGTCGAGGAATTCGACCACCGTCACTTCGGCGCCGAGACGGCCCCAGACCGACCCAAGCTCAAGTCCGATGACGCCGCCACCGATGACGAGGAGCTTGCCCGGCACTTTTTCCAGCGCCAGTGCGCCGGTCGACGACACCACCGTCTTCTCGTCGATCTCGATGCCCGGAAGCTCAGCGACGTCGGAGCCGGTGGCGATGACGATGTTCTTCGTTTCCAGCACACGGTCGCCGACCCTGACCTTGCCGGCAGCCTCGATGCGGCCCTCGCCCTTCACCCATTCGATCTTGTTTTTCTTGAACAGGAATTCGACGCCCTTGGTGTTGCCGTCAACTGCCTCGTCCTTGAAGGCGAGCATCTGTTTGAGGTTGAGCTTCGGCTTCGGCACCTCGATGCCCATGCCCTCGAAGCTCTCGCCCGCCTCGTGGAAAAGTTCCGACGCATGCAGCAGCGCCTTCGACGGGATGCAGCCGGTATTGAGACAGGTGCCGCCGAGCCGGTCGCGCTTTTCGACCACCGCGACCTTGAGCCCGAGCTGCGCCGCCTTGATTGCGCATTCATAACCGCCGGGCCCGGCGCCGATCACCACAAGGTCGAGTTGGTCCGCCATTGAATTACCTCAGAGATCGAGCAGCAGGCGTTGCGGGTCTTCGAGCGACTCTTTCACGCGCACAAGGAAGGTGACCGCCTCCTTGCCGTCGACGATGCGGTGATCGTAGGAAAGCGCCAGATACATCATCGGGCGGATTTCGACCTTGCCGCCGATCGCCATCGGCCGTTCCTGGATCTTGTGCATGCCGAGCACGCCCGATTGCGGCGCATTGAGGATCGGCGTCGACATCAGCGAGCCGTAAACGCCGCCATTCGAAATCGTGAAAGTGCCGCCCTGCAGTTCTTCCAGCTTGAGCTGGCCGTCGCGGGCGCGGGTGCCAAGCGCATTGATTTCCTTTTCGATTCCGGCCAGCGACAGGTCCTGCGCATCGCGCAGCACCGGCACGACGAGGCCGCGATCGGTGCCGACCGCCACGCCGATATTGTAGTAGTTCTTGTAGACGATCTCCTCGCCGTCGATCTCGGCATTGACGGCCGGGATTTCGCGCAGCGCATGGATGCAGGCCTTGACGAAGAAGCCCATGAAGCCGACGCGCACGCCATGCTTCTTCTCGAAGAGTTCCTTGTACTGGTTGCGCAGCGCCATGACGTTGGTCATGTCCACCTCGTTGAAGGTGGTGAGCATGGCCGCCGTGTTCTGCGCTTCCTTGAGACGGGTCGCGATGGTCTTGCGGAGCCGCGTCATCTTCACGCGTTCCTCGCGCGCGGCATCGCCCTGGGACGCGCGCGCCTGAACCGGCGCGGCGGCGGGCTTTGCCTTCGCGGCCGCTTCGGCATCTTCCTTGGTCACACGGCCGCCGCGGCCGGTGCCCTCGACCTTCGACACATCGAGATCGTTTTCGGCGGCGACGCGGCGCACCGCCGGCGAGGGCGCGGCATCGGCGGGCCTTGCCGGCGCTTTCGCCTCGGATTTCGGTTCCGGCTTCAGTTCGGGTTTGGCTTCGGCTTTTTTCGGCTCTTCCTTTTTGGCCGCGGGCGCGGCGGCCCGGCCCTTGCCTTCGCCGATCTCGCCGAGAAGCGCGCCGACCTCGACCGTCTCGCCGTCCTTGACCATGATTTCGCCAAGCACGCCCGAGGCCGGTGCCGGCACTTCGACCGTCACCTTGTCGGTTTCAAGCTCGACCAGCGGCTCGTCCGCCGTCACCTGATCGCCCGGTTTCTTGAACCATTGCGCGACGGTCGCCTCCGTCACCGATTCGCCCAGCGTGGGCACGCGAATTTCCGTCGCCATTCGTCTCTCGCCTTTCCGAATCCGGAGCCCGCCCGAAGCCTCAATCGATCTTCAGCGCTTCCGAAAGAAACTGGTTCAATTCCTGATTGTGTTTGCTGAGAAGCCCCGTCGCCGTCGCCGCCGACGCCGGCCGCCCGACATAGGAGGCGCGGCGGTAGCGCGCGCCGACATGGTCGAGCACCCATTCGATGTTGGGCTCCATGAAGAACCATGCGCCCATGTTTTTCGGTTCTTCCTGGCACCAGACGAACTCCGCCTGCGGGAAGCGCGACAGCTCGGTGATGAGCGACTTCGCCGGGAAGGGATAAAGCTGCTCGACGCGCATCAGGTAGATGTCGTTGATCTCGCGCCGTTCGCGCTCTTCATAGAGATCGTAATAGACCTTGCCGGTGCAGAGCACGACGCGCTTGATCTCCTTGTCGGCGACAAGCTTGATCTTCTGGTCGGGCAGAAGTTCCGCATCGTCCCAGAGCACGCGGTGGAACGACGAGCCGGGCCCGAGCTCCTCGAGCTTCGAGACGCAGCGCTTGTGCCGGAGCAGTGATTTCGGCGTCATCATGATCAGCGGCTTGCGGAACTTGCGGTGCATCTGCCGCCGGAGCACATGGAAATAGTTCATCGGCGTCGTACAGTTAACGACCTGCATGTTGTCTTCGGCGCAGGATTGCAGGAAGCGTTCGAGCCGCGCCGAGGAATGCTCCGGCCCCTGGCCTTCATAGCCATGCGGCAGCAGCAGCACGAGGCCCGACATGCGGAGCCACTTGCGTTCGCCAGACGAAATGAACTGGTCGATGACGACCTGCGCGCCGTTGGTAAAGTCGCCGAACTGCGCCTCCCACAAGACAAGCGCATTCGGCTCGGCAAGGCTGTAGCCATATTCAAAGCCGAGCACGGCGGCTTCCGACAGCATCGAGTTGATGACTTCGAACTCGGCATCCTCGGAAATGCTGTTGAGCGGCACGTAGCGGTCTTCGTTTTCCTGATCGTTGAGCACCGAATGGCGCTGCACGAAGGTGCCGCGCTCGCTGTCCTGTCCCGACAACCGAACCTTGATTCCTTCCTTCAGCAGCGACCCGAAAGCAAGCGCC
The DNA here is from genome assembly GCF_019635935.1 of Parvibaculum sp. Lineage (NCBI taxonomy): Bacteria > Pseudomonadati > Pseudomonadota > Alphaproteobacteria > Hyphomicrobiales > Parvibaculaceae > Parvibaculum > Parvibaculum sp. Next base: position 1,828,370 of record NZ_JAHBYN010000001.1, read on the forward strand.
TCGGCCGTCGACCAGTCGATCCCCTCGCCGCTCTCGATCGCCTTGCGGCGATTGTCGAGAAAACGCTGGATCGTCTTGTGGACATGGAAACCTTCCGGCACCTCGGTGATCTTGCGGCCGATCTCGCGCAACGTATCGAGCCCGACTTCCGTTTCGCCGCGCCGTGCCTCGCCCTCGGCCCGGCCAAAGCCCGACCAGCGACCGTCGAGCCAGTCGGCCTTGTTGGGACGGAAACTGTTGGATGCCTCGAATTCGCCGTCGAGCTCGGCGCGGAAGGCGGCGAGGCGCGCATCGACTTCCTCGCGCGACATCAGCCCTTCGCGCACCAGACGGTCGGAATAGACCTGCAGCGTCGTCGGATGATCCTTGATCTTCTGGTACATCAAGGGCTGCGTCATGCTCGGATCGTCGCTTTCGTTGTGACCGAAGCGGCGGTAGCAGAACATGTCGATGACGACCGGCTTGTTGAAGCGCTGCCGGAATTCGGTCGCGATCTTGGCGGCATGAACCACCGCTTCCGGATCGTCGCCGTTCACATGAAAGATCGGCGCCTGCACCATCTTCGCAACGTCGGAAGGATAGGGCGAGGAGCGGCTGTTGATCGGGCTCGTCGTGAAGCCGATCTGGTTGTTGATGATGAAATGGATCGAACCGCCGGTGCGGTGTCCCTTGAGCCCCGACAGGCCGAGACATTCGGCAACGATGCCCTGCCCGGCAAAGGCCGCATCGCCGTGGATCAGCAGCGGAATGACGGTGACGCGCTGACGGTCGCGATGCTGGTCCTGCTTGGCGCGCGCCTTGCCAAGCACGACGGGATCGACGATTTCGAGATGCGAGGGATTGGCGGTCAGCGACAGATGCACCTTGTTGCCGTCGAACTCGCGGTCCGACGACGCGCCGAGGTGATATTTGACGTCGCCCGAACCGTCAACGTCTTCGGGGTTCGACGAACCGCCCTTGAATTCGTGGAAGATCGCGCGATAGGGCTTCGACATCACATTGGCGAGCACATTGAGCCGGCCGCGATGCGCCATGCCGAACACGATGTCCTTGGCGCCGAGCGCGCCGCCGCGCTTGATGATCTGTTCGAGCGCCGGGATCATCGCTTCCGCGCCGTCGAGACCGAACCGCTTGGTGCCGACATATTTGACGCCGCAATATTTCTCGAAACCTTCGGCCTGGATCATCTTGTCGAGGATCGCCGAGCGGCCCATGTCGGTGAAGGAAATCTCCTTGTCCGGTCCTTCGATGCGCTCCTGAATCCACGCCTTCTCTTCCGGATCGCCGATATGCATGAACTCGACCGCGAGCGTTCCGCAATAGGTGCGGCGTAGAATGTCGAGCATCTCGCGCACGGTCGCCATTTCAAGCCCGAGCACATTGTCGATGAAGATCGGGCGGTCGAGATCGTCCGGGCCGAAGCCGTAGCTTTCGGGCTGAAGCTCGGGATGCTGGGACTTCGGACGCAGATCGAGCGGGTCGACGTCGGCATCCAGATGTCCGCGAATGCGATAGGCGCGGATCATCATCAGGGCACGGACGGAATCGAGCGTCGCGGCGCGGATTTCGTCCTGGCTGGCCGACGGCGCGCGTTCGGCGATCTTCTGTTTCATGCTGCCGGCGACGAATTCCTGTGCGCCCCAATTGCCGTCAAGCGCACTGACAAGCTCGCCATTGGCGGCGGGCGGCCAGTCGTCGCGCCGCCACGAAGCGCCTTGCGCCTCTTTCAACACGTCTTCCGGCGCATCGCCGAGACCGTCGAAGAAGTCGCGCCACTCGGCATCGACCGATTGCGGATCGCGCTGGTATTTCGCGTAGAGCCCTTCGACAAAGGCGGCGTTGGCGCCGTAGAGAAAGGATGTCCGCTCGAAGCGGTCGTTCGCGCCGTTGCTGCTCATCGGAACCGATCCATGTGACGAAGGCGCTGCCGCGGAAACCGCGGGCGCCTGAAGAGCCGTTTCGCCGGAGAGAAAATCATTGGGCGTCACCGCGCCGCCCGTCGCCTTGAGGATGGCGTCGAGCGTCGGCCATTCGGGGCGCCGCTGGCCGTTCATGCAGCGCGTGACCGTGGACACCGAAACGCCCAACTGATCGGCAAAGGCGCTTGCCGTCAGATTGTTGGTTTCAAGCCATTCGGAGAGTTTCATGATTAAAATTTGCCAGAGAGGCAATCCGCCGTCAACGCGATTTGCCTTGTAGGCACATTCTGGAACCGAACCAGAAAAGCGTACAAGCCGACCCTAGAGAACCAGAATATAGTTAACAGATGACAATTTAGCAGGCCCGGCGTCAACAAAGGGTTCAAATGCGCCGCGGGGCTCCCGGAAAACCCGAAAACCCCGCGAAAATCGCCGAAAACAGCCGAAAATCAGCCCTTCAGCACCTCGACCAGCGTCGTGCCGAGCGCCGAAGGCGACTTGGCGACCGTGATACCGGCCGAGCGCATGGCCTCCATCTTGTCCTCCGCCCCGCCCTTGCCGCCCGAAATGATCGCGCCGGCATGGCCCATCCGGCGGCCCGGAGGGGCCGTGACGCCGGCGATGAAGCCGACGACCGGTTTCTTGACCTTCGAGGCTTTCAGGAACTCGGCCGCGTCTTCTTCGGCCGAGCCGCCGATTTCGCCGATCATGATGATCGACGTCGTGGCCGGATCGCCAAGGAACATGTCGAGACAGTCGATGAAATTGGTGCCGTTGACCGGGTCGCCGCCGATGCCGATGCAGGTGGTCTGGCCGAGACCCGCCGCCGTCGTCTGCGCCACCGCTTCATAGGTCAGCGTACCCGAACGCGAGACGATGCCGACCGAACCCGGCTTGTGGATGTGGCCCGGCATGATGCCGATCTTGCATTCGCCGGGCGTGATGACGCCGGGGCAGTTCGGGCCGACGAGCCGCGTCTTCGAGCCCGTGAGCGCGCGCTTCACCTTCACCATGTCGAGAACCGGAATGCCCTCGGTGATGCAGACCGCGAGCTCGATGCCGGCGTCGATCGCTTCGAGGATCGCATCGGCCGCGAAGGGCGGCGGCACATAAATGGCGGACGCGGTCGCGCCCGTCTTCTCGACCGCCTGCGCGACCGTGTCGAAGACCGGAAGATCGAGATGTTTCGTGCCGCCCTTGCCGGGGCTGACGCCGCCGACCATCTTCGTGCCATAGGCGATCGCCTGTTCCGAATGGAACGTACCCTGATTGCCTGTGAAGCCCTGGCAGATAACTTTCGTGTTCTTGTCAACGAGAACGGACATTATGCGGCCTCCTTCACGGCTTTGACGATCTTCTCGGCCGCATCGGCGAGGTTGTCGGCGGAAATGATCGGCAGACCGCTCTCGGCCATGATCTTCTTGCCGAGATCGACATTGGTGCCTTCGAGGCGCACGACCAGCGGCACACCGAGCGACACTTCCTTGGCCGCCGCAACGACGCCCTCGGCAATGATGTCGCAACGCATGATGCCGCCAAAGATGTTGACGAGGATGCCTTCGACATTCTCGTCCGACAGAATGATCTTGAAAGCCGCCGTCACTTTCTCTTTCGTTGCGCCGCCGCCGACATCGAGGAAATTTGCGGGTTCGGAGCCGTAGAGCTTGATGATGTCCATCGTCGCCATGGCAAGACCGGCGCCGTTGACCATGCAGCCGATCTGGCCGTCGAGCTTGATGTAGTTGAGGTCGTACTTCGACGCTTCGACTTCGGCCGGATCTTCTTCGGTCAAGTCGCGCAGCTCGACAATGTCCTTGTGACGGTGGAGCGCGTTCGAATCGAAATTCACTTTCGCATCGAGGCAGAGAAGATTGCCTTCGCCGGTCACGACCAGCGGATTGATTTCGAGCATGCTCATGTCTTCGCCGACAAAGGCCTTGTAGAGCTTGTCGATGAGCGCCACGCCCTGCTTCACCTGATCGCCTTCGAGGCCGAGCGCATAGGCAACCTTGCGGCCATGAAAACCGCTGATGCCCGATGCCGGGTCGATGGAGAAGCTGAGGATCTTTTCCGGCGTCTTTTTCGCGACCTCTTCGATGTCCATGCCGCCTTCGGTCGAGACGATGAAGGAGACGCGCGATGTCGCGCGATCGACGACGATGGAGAGGTAAAGTTCGCGCGCGATCGAGGAACCTTCCTCGACATAGAGCCGGTTGACCTGCTTGCCGTCGGGACCGGTCTGATGCGTCACCAGCGTCGAGCCGAGCAGCCGCGCCGCTTCCGATTTCACGTCGTCGACCGACTTCACAACCTTGACGCCGCCGGCCTTGCCGCGGCCGCCCGCATGGATCTGCGCCTTGACGACCCAGACCGGACCGCCGAGTTCCTTCGCTTTCGCCACCGCTTCGTCCGGCGAGAAGGCCGCATGGCCCCGCGGCACCGGGACGCCGTACTTCGCAAGCACGGCCTTGGCCTGGTATTCGTGAATGTTCATGCAAAAACCGTCCGGCTGATCGGCGTCGCGGGAACCCGTGCGCCGGGAGAGGAAAGATCGCTTGCCCGATAGCCCCGATAGCTAGGTCGGATGGCCGCGAGTTATACCACCCGAGCGAACGGGTGCAACCGGCAGATGGGCTTGCGCGGCCCGCCTTGCGATCTCGTCAACTGACATAAAGTTCAATTGTGTCAGCGGGATAGCGGATGACGCAGCGTCATCTCCCGCGCCTCAGCGCAGGTCGTGCTGGACGATCTTCTTTGAGCCCACCGGCAGTTCGAGATAGAGCCCGTCATAGCCGAGCATCACACCCCTTGGACGGATGTCCGAGACGCCGCGCAGGAACATCCGTTCCGACAGCGCATTGGGCAGACGCGGCACGATGTGGCTGTAGACCAGAAGCTCCGCCCCCGCCAGGTTGGCGATCTCGGCCGCCTCGACCGGCGTTGCGTGATAGTCCGGAATATCGCCCATGATCTTTTCGCGGCGGTCGCCGATGCGGCCGAGCACCTGTCCGATCGTGTTGACCATGTGGGCGGCCAGCGCCTCATGCACCATCACATCGGCATCCTTGCCGACCCGCGCGACATTCTCGTCGCGCGACGTGTCGCCCGAGAAGACCACCGAACGATCCTTGTAGTCGATGCGATAGCCAAAGGCCGGCGTCACCGGAAAATGCGTGACGAGAAAGGCCGTCACCTTGAGGTCGCCCGCCTCGAAAACGGTGACGGTGGCGTCGCGGTCGGGGATCTCGACGATGACGGGATTGAACTTCGCGCCTTCCACGGCGAAGAAGTCGGTGCCGTGATGGGCGATGCGCCAGCTGTTGTCGAGCTTGAAGGCTTCCGCGTAGCCCGCCGCCACATGCTCGATGCCGGCAGGGCCGTAAAGCGTCAGCGGATCGCTGCGGCCCGCCGCCCAGCTGTTGAGCGCGATATCGGGCAGGTCGCCGATATGGTCGGAATGGAGATGCGTGTAGAAGACCCCCGAGAGCCCGCCCATTGGCATCTGCATCGCGGTGAGGTTGTCGGCGCCGCCCGGCCCGCTGTCGATCAGGAAGAAATAGTCGCCCGCATAGACGCCGATGCAGGCCGACGCCCGGTCGGGATCGGGAAGCGGCGAGCCGGTGCCGCAAAAGACGATATGCAGCGCATCGGGATCGAGCACCGCCAGGTTGGTGCCGGCGAAGCGCTCGATCATGCGGGTGAGCACCCGGTCCTGCAGGCCCGGCGAGAGCCAGAGCGTCGCGAAAGCCACCAGCGCCAGCGCCACAACGCCGCCCGCACCGAATATCCAGATCCGCTTCATCGCCAGCTCTCCCCCTCGGCCCCTGCTTAATGTATAGCATTAATATGGAAAGGCCGGCGCCGCAAGTGTTGGCAGTTAAAGTGCCATAATTTCAGGAAAACGAAAAGGGCGGACCCGAAGGCCCGCCCCGCATTTCGCACCGGACGAAACCCCGTCCTACTTCTTCTTTTTGGCCGGCGCCTTGGCCTTGGACGCGCCTTTGGCGACGGCCGGGTCGATCTTCTTGCAGGCATCGACCAGGCCCTTGACCGCATTGACCGAACCCATGAATTGCTTCTTCTCGGCCGCGTTGAGATCGATCTCGACGACGCGCTCGACACCGCCGGCGCCGATCACCACCGGCACGCCGACATACATGTCCTTCACGCCGTACTGGCCGTTGAGATAGGCCGCGCAGGGCAGCACGCGCTTCTGGTCGCCGAGATAGGCTTCGGCCATCTGGATGCCGGAAGCGGCCGGCGCATAAAAGGCCGAGCCCGTCTTCAGCAGGCCGACGATCTCGGCGCCGCCGTCGCGCGTGCGCTGGATGATCTTGTCGAGCTTCTCTTTCGTGGTCCAACCCATCTTGACGAGGTCGGGCAGCGGGATGCCCGCAACCGTCGAATAGCGCGCCAGCGGCACCATCGTGTCGCCATGACCGCCCAGCACGAAGGCCGTCACGTCTTCGACCGAGACCTTGAATTCCTCGGCCAGGAAGTAGCGGAAGCGCGCGCTGTCGAGCACGCCGGCCATGCCGACAACCTTGTTGTGCGGCAGTCCGGAGAACTGCCTGAGCGCCCAGACCATCGCGTCGAGCGGATTGGTGATGCAGACGACAAAGGCGTTCGGCGCATATTTGGCGATGCCCTCGCCGACCTGTTTCATCACCTTGAGGTTGATGCCGAGCAGGTCGTCGCGGCTCATGCCGGGCTTGCGCGGCACGCCGGCCGTCACGATGACGACATCGGCGCCCTTGATGCCTTTGTAGTCGTTGGCGCCCGAAAGCGCCGAATTGTAGCCCTCGACCGGCGAGGTCTGGGCAAGGTCGAGCGCCTTGCCCTGCGGCAGACCTTCGGCGATGTCGAAAATTACGATGTCGCCGAGCTCCTTGAGCCCCGCGAGAAGAGCCAGCGTGCCGCCGATCTGGCCGCCGCCGATAAGTGCGATTTTCTTGCGCGCCATGATGATGAAGCCTCCGGAATGCCTGCGCCCATTGTGTTCTGGCAGCCTAGTAGCCTGAATCCGCCTGCTCCGCAACGGATGGCGGCCCCGCCGGTAACCTGAATTTAACCATGAATGCGGTATCGAATTGACACAGTTGCCAGCGCGGCAGCATGATTTCCAACAGGCGAGATGGGTTCCGGGACGCGCATATGTCGCAAGATTGCGACGGTCGGCCGGAGCGAGCTGCCAGGGTCCCGGGGGGACCGGGCACAACCATCCGGGCCGCAGGTTGCGGCCGGCCGGTGTAACGGGGGCGTGCGTAATGTCAGTGGAGCGGACCCTGCAGGGTCGGCGTGGCGGAACCGCCAGGGCGGTTCTCGCGGTCGCGGTTTGCGCGGGCCTTTCGGGCTGTGCCGCGCCCGCCATCGGCGCCCTGACCATCGGCCAGCTTCTGACCGTCGCCGGAATTTCTTCCACCGTGATGACGGGGCGCGACCTCGGCGAACATGTCGTGTCGGCATTGACCGGCAAGGACTGCCGTTTTCTCGAAAGCCTGCTGCGGAACGGCCGCGCCTTTTGCGAAGAACCGGGATCGGACGCGACGCGCGACGATTTCGGCGGCGTGATCGCGCTTCTCGAAGGTCCGGACGGCGGCAAACGCGAAACGCGCGTCGCCGCTTCCGAACTCGACCCGCATGTGCTGGGCTTCGCGCCGGTGGACCGCCGGGCGGCCCATGAATTCTCGCTCGAAATCGCCCGCGAGGCGGCACGCGACAAGCCGCGCGAAAGCGTTTCCTTCGGCATGATGTCGGCGACCTTCGGCCAGTCCTTCGACTACCGTCTCGATCTCGGACCCGAACACGCTTTGCCGTCGCGGATCGCCGAAAACCCCGCACCGACCGCCGAGGCGCTCAGCCTGCGCCCGTCGAAGAAACTCTGAAAATTCAGTCGGCGCTCCTCAACGCCAGATAGTCGAGGCTCTGCATCTCGATCAGCCGCGATGCCGTGCGTTCGAACTCGAACGCACCGTCGCCCTTCTCGTAAAGCGACTGAGGCGCGGCGGCGGCCGACAGGATGACCTTTGTCTTCGCCTCGTAAAGCGCATCGATCAGCGTGACGAAACGTTTGGCCTCGTTGCGCCGCTCCGGCCCCATCGCCGGCACATCCCGGATAATGACCGTGTGAAAGCTTTGCGCGATCTTCAGATAGTCGGCGGCGCCGAGCGGCTTCGCACACAGATCGGCAAATGAAAACCGCGCCACGCCATGCGCCGCTTCCGGCACTTCGACCGCGCGGCCCTTCAACGCCAGCGTCATCGGGTCGCCGCGTTTTGCATCGGTCAGCTTTTCGAACGCTTCGTCGAGCGCGGCGGCGGCGGCGGCGTCGAGCGGCGAATGGTAGACCGGCATTCCCTTGATGCGGTCGAGCCGGTAATCGGTGGCGCTGTCGAGATGCAGCACATCCATCCGCGCCTTGACGAGATCGATGAAGGGCAGGAAGCGGTGCCGGTTGAGCCCGCCCTCGTAAAGCTCGTCCGGCGCGCGGTTCGACGTCGCGACGACGACGACGCCGAGCGCAAAGAGCTGCGAAAACAGCCGCCCGAGGATCGACGCGTCGGCAATGTCGTGAACCTGGAATTCGTCGAAACAGAGAAGCGCCGCCTCGCGCGCGATAGAAGCCGCGACCGGCGGGATCGGATCGTCGCCCTTGACCTTCCCGGCCTTCTCGCGCTGGCGCCAGGTATGGATATGCGCATGCACCTCCTGCATGAAGGCGTGGAAATGCACGCGGCGCTTCGGCGCGATGGCCACCGTCTCGAAAAAGAGGTCCATCAGCATCGACTTGCCGCGCCCGACGCCGCCCCAGATGTAGAGCCCTTCGGGCGGCGTCACCGGACGGCCGAAACCGAGAAAGGCAAAGGGGCCGACCTTCTTGCCGGGCAACCATTCGGCAAGCTCGTTGGCGAGATGCTGCAGATGCTGGGCGGCATGAGCCTGCGCCGCGTCCTCGGCGATTTCGCCCCGCGCGATTTTCTCGCGATAGCTGGAAAGCGGCCCGGAGCTCATGCGCCGCCGGAAAGAACATTGCATGAACAGAGTGACTCGGCCATCATCTCTCCCTGCCGCGATGAGGGGATGGGCTTGTGCAACATCTGATCGGACTTGCCGGACAATTCGAGGAAGCCTCTAAACACTATGCCGCCGCAAACGGCATAACGCGAAACGACGACTGGTTCATCCTCAAACTTCAGGAGGAGCTGGGAGAGCTGACGCAAGTCTGGATGAAGCTGACGGATCGCGGCCGGAAGCGCGGTTTGAGCGAGGCTGAATTGCGCGCGGCACTGGCCGACGAAACGGCAGACCTACTCGGCCATATTCTGCTTTTCGCGAAGCGCAACGGGATCGAACTTGCGCCCGCCATTGCGCGCAAATGGCGCTTCGAGCCCGCCGCCTAGGGCATCGCCCGCCAGGCATCCATATAGGGATCGAGCGCCACGGCGCGGTCTTCGTCCGACAGCGGCAGATCGAAATGTTCCACGAGCGCCGCCGCAATTTCCTCGACACTCTCAAGGCGCCGGTTCTCGACCCGGCCGTCGAGATGGCGGATCGTCAGATTGCAATTGAAGAGCGTGATGCGGCGGTCCGCGAGCGGCCGGGCGACGATCAGGAACTGCGCGAAGATCGATTGTGGGTGGGTCGAGGTGTACCAGTTGGCAATCTCGTAATCGGCCCGCGTCTGCGGATCGAGGGTGAAGCGATAGACGTTGCCCCAGTCGTCGCCGAGCTTCGCCTGCAGCATGTAACCGTCGCCATCGACGATGAGCCGGCGCGGTTCATGCGGCGTCTCTTGTTCGATATCCGTTTCGAGACGGATCGGCCCTGTCATGGTGAGCCCACCGAAACCGATATCGGCAAGGAAGCGCCCCTCCGGCAGCTCGATGAGCGAGAGCATGTGCGAGGGGCCGGTATCGACCTCGTCCGGCGTCTTCCAGCGCACCCGCCCGATCAGCGTCGTGATGTCGAATCCGAGCTCACGCAGCACGGCGGCAAAGAGCCCGTTGACCTCGAAGCAATAGCCGCCGCGCCGCGCGCCCACGAGCTTCTGCTGCAAGGCGGGAAGGTCGAGCACAACCGGCCGCTTCGCCAGCACCGAGAGGTTCTCGAACGGGATCGATAGGGCATGGGCGTAATGCAGCGCCTTCAATGTTTCGAGCGTCGGCGCGCGCGCACCCGAATAGCCGATGCGTTCGAAATAAGTATCAAGATCGACAGGCATACCGGCAGTCCCTTCGGCGAAAAGGTTTCCGCACATATGGGAATGGCGCCGCCCGGGGGAAGCGCCATTCTGAATTTCTACGACAGGGCCATCCTACTTCATCGTCGGGATGACGAAGGACGAACCCTCCTTGAGCCCGGTCGGCCAGCGCGAGGTGACGGTCTTGACATGCGTCCAGAACCGGACGCCTTCGGGCCCGTGCTGGTTGGTGTCGCCGAAGGCCGAACGCTTCCAGCCGCCGAATGTGTGATAGGCAAGCGGCACCGGGATCGGCACGTTGATGCCGACCATGCCAACTTGCACACGGCTTGCGAAGCTGCGCGCCGCGTCGCCATCGCGCGTGAAGATCGCGACGCCATTGCCATATTGATGTTTCGTCGGCAGCGCCGCCGCTTCCTCGAAATCCTTCGCCCGCACGACCTGCAGCACGGGGCCGAAAATCTCGTCCTTGTAGGATTTCATTTCCGGCGTCACATGATCGAACAGCGACCCGCCGAGGAAATAGCCGTTCTCGTAGCCCTGCAGCTTGAAACCGCGCCCATCGACCAGCAGCTTCGCGCCTTCCTTGACGCCCATGTCGATATAGGAGCTGACCTTCTCCATATGGGCCTTGCTGACAAGCGGCCCGTAATCGCTGTCGGTCGCGGTCGAAATGCCGACCTTCAACGCCTGCACACGCGGCACCAGTTTCTCGACCAAGCGGTCCGCCGTTTCCTTGCCCACCGGCACCGCGACCGAGATCGCCATGCAGCGTTCGCCGGCCGAGCCGTAGCCCGCGCCGATCAACTCGTTGACGACTTGGTCCATGTCGGCATCGGGCATGATGATCGCGTGGTTCTTTGCGCCGCCCATCGCCTGCACGCGCTTGCCGTTGGCCGCGCCCGTTGCATAGACATATTGCGCGATGTCCGACGAACCGACGAAGCTCACCGCCTGGATCGCCGGATCGGTGAGGATCGCATCGACCGCTTCCTTGTCGCCATTGACGACGTTCAGCACACCCGCCGGCGCGCCGGCTTCCATGAACAGTTCGGCAAGCCGGATCGGCACCGACGGATCCTTCTCCGAGGGCTTGCAGATGAAGGTGTTTCCGCAGGCAATCGAGACTCCGAACATCCACATCGGGATCATCGCCGGAAAGTTGAACGGCGTGATGCCGGCGCAGACGCCGAGCGGCTGGCGCATCGAATACATGTCGATGCCGGGGCCGGCGCCTTCGGTGAACTCGCCCTTCATCAAATGCGGGATGCCGCAGGCGAACTCGATCACTTCGAGGCCGCGCTGGATGTCGCCCTTCGAGTCGGCGATCACCTTGCCATGTTCCGACGACAGCAGCTCGGCGAGCTCGTTCATGTTGGCTTCAAGGAGCCGCTTGAATTCGAACATCACGCGGGCCCGGCGCTGCGGGTTGGTGGCCGCCCAGTCCGGGAAGGCCTTCGCCGCGACTTCGACCGCGGCGTGAAGCTCGGCGGCGCTCGCCAGCGGCGTTCGCGCCGTCACCTCGCCCGTGTTCGGATTGGTCACATCGAGAAAGCGCCCGCTGGCGCCCTTGACGTGCTTGCCGCCGATGAAATGCGTCAGATCCTTCGCCATGGCCTTTGCCGCGAAACCCCGCTCCCGCCTGGGTCCCGCGCCTCCCTTATTTGTGGCAGTTGGGGGTCTGTTTAGCGCGGGCTCCGACAAGGCGGCAAGGCCCGCCGGCGCCGATTCGGGGCCGCGCAACCCGTTTCGGCTCCGGAAGGGCCGTGACCTAACGTCAACAGACCGAAAAGAATCCTCATAATTGGCCGTTTCGCTGTGGCCTTTCGGCCCAAATCATCACTAACATTGCCTCCGGGCGCCTGTCGAAACCGTGCGGGAGAAGCCGGGGGGCCCTTTTCAGGCTGTGGGGATTGCGCAGCCGGGGTGAAACAAACGGGCGAAACGACCGCCAAGAGGAAATGACCATGTCCAATTTCATGAAGACCGCCATAGCCATCATCGTGCTCGCCGTCGTGCTGGTGATCGGGTACCGGATGATGAACCCTGAAGATGCGACCGTCGGCGATGCCGTCGACAGCATGATGGAAGATGCCGGAGACGCCGCGGACGCTGTGGGCGAAGCTGCAAGCGACGCGATGGGCGCCGCCGAAGAAGCGGCCGAAGACGCGATGGACGCCGCCGAAGAAGCGGCCGACGACGCGGGCGACGCGGCCGAGGAAGCCTATGACGACATGACTGGCGACGAAGAAGAGGCGGTCGAATAAGACCTGCCACTTCCGAGGGGGGACGATCCGGCCCGCGCATCCGAAAGGATGGCGCGGGCCGTTTCTTTTGGGTCAGTCGGCCGGATGCGCCGCTTCGGCCCGGCGAAGCGCCTCGGCACCGAACCAGCGCCGCCCGAGCCAGAGCGACACGCTGACCAGCGCGATCAGCACCGGCACCTCGACCAGCGGCCCGATGACGGTGGCGAAGGCGACCGGCGAGGCGATGCCGAAGGTTGCGATGGCGACCGCGATCGCAAGTTCGAAATTGTTGCTGGCCGCCGTAAAGGACAGCGACACCGTGCGCGGATAGTCGGCGCCGAGCAACCGGCTCATCGCGAAACTGATCAGAAACATGATGACGAAATAGAGCGCCAGCGGCACGGCGATGCGCAGCGCGTCGAAAGGCAGCGCCAGCACCGCCTCGCCCTTCATCGTGAACATGACGGCGATGGTGAAAAGCAGTGCGATCAGCGTGACGGGCGCAATGCGCGGCACAAAGCCGTTGTCATAGGCCGCCGCCCCGATGCGCGGACGCAGAAAATGCCGCGTCAGAAAACCCGCGCCGAAGGGAAGCCCGAGATAAAGCAGGACGGCGCCCGCGATAGTCCAGAAGCCGACAGCAATCACCTGTCCCTCGATGCCGAACAGGGGCGGCAGCACGGCGAGGAAGAACCACGCATAGACGCTGAAGAACAGAAGCTGGAAGAGGCTGTTGAAGGCGACGAGTGCTGCGACATACTCGTTGCTGCCGCGCGCCAGCTGGTTCCAGACAATGACCATGGCAATGCAGCGCGCCAGCCCGATCAGGATGAGGCCGGTCATGTAGGCCGGTTCGTCCGAAAGAAACAGAACGGCGAGACCGAACATCAGGAAAGGCCCGATCAGCCAGTTCTGAATGAGCGACAGCGCAAGGACGCGGCGGTCCTCGAAAATGCGCGGCAATTCCTCGTAGCGCACCCGCGCCAGCGGCGGATACATCATCAGGATGAGGCCGATGGCGATGGGGATGTTGGTGGAGCCGATGGAAAGCGCATCGAGCGCCACCGCCGCGCCGTCGAACACCGAACCGATGGCGACACCCGCCGCCATTGCCGCGAAAATCCAGACGGTCAGATAGCGGTCGAGAAAGCCGAGCCTGCGCGGCGCGTCTTCCGCCGCCATTACGCCGCCCCCACGACGCCGCGACCGAGATCGCTGAGCTTCTTCTGCAAGGCGAGCTTGTCGAGCGAGCGCAGCGGCAGGTTGGTGAAAATATCGATCCGGGTACGGATTTGGCGGAAGACGTCGAGGAAGAACGCATGCTTCTCGGCTTCGCTGCCTTCGAAGGCAGCGGGATCGGCAAAGGGCCAATGCGCCGTCATCGGCTGTCCCGGCCAGATGGGGCAGACCTCGCCGGCCGCGTTGTCGCAGACGGTAAAAACGAAATTCATCTTCGGCGCGCCGGGCGCCTCGAACTCGTCCCAGCTCTTCGACCGCAAGCCTTCGGTGCTGAGTTTAGCCGTTCTCAACACGTCGAGCGCGACCGGATTGACCTTGCCGGCCGGATGGCTGCCGGCGCTATAGGCTTTGAAGGGCCGCCCGGGCAGCGAATTCAGATAGGCCTCCGCCATGATGCTGCGCGCCGAATTGCCGGTGCAGAGAAAAAGAACGTTGTAGCTTTCGACCTGGTTTTCCGGCGCGCCGCTCATGGGTGTTTTCCTTGTGTCAGCAACAGGCCGAGAGCGGCTTCGCTACCGGCTCGGACTTCGCGGATGACGGCGCGCAGCCGCAAACCGATTGATCCATACCCGCCATATCGAGTTTCTCGAGTTCCGGGCCGGTGCCGAATTCTTCCATCTGGTGCAGCGTGTAGAACGCTTCCCAGCGCACGCCATCGGGATCGGCCGTCCAGCTCTTTTCGGACTTGGCGTAGCAGCAGGTTGTGACGCCTTCGGGAAGGTAAGGCGCTTCCGCTTCCTTCAGCCTGCTGAAGATCGGTTCAAGCTCTTCCGGCGCATCGACCTGGATGCCGGCATGGGCGAAACCCTTTTCGCCCGAAAGCGTTTCGACGACGAAATTGACGCGCGGGTCTTCGAGCATCCATTTCGCGTAGCCCTCGCGGCGCACCGAAGGCGCGGCGCCGAACAGGGTGGAGTAGAAAGAGACGGATTTTTCAAGGTCTTCGACCCCGAAGCTCACATGCAGACGCTTCATCAGACGCACTCCTTTTGAGCGGATTTTACGGGTGCCACGGCGCAGGGGGATAAAGTCCCGCAAGCGCCCTGGCAGCAATCGTCGAGCAGGAAGCCTGTCAGCCCGAGCATCGCATCGAGGTCGGCCTTGTAGACGATCGAGCGTCCCTCGCGCCGCGAGGTGACCAGACCGGCATGCGCCAACTCCTTGAGATGAAAGGACAAAGTGGCCGGCGGCACGGAGAGCGCCTCGCCGATCTCCCCGGCCGCGAGCCCGCCCCGGCCGTCCTCGACGGCATGGGCGCGCACCAGCGCGCGGAAAATCGCGAGACGGGTTTCCTGAGCAAGGGCCGACAAGGCCGATATGGCGGTTGCCATTTCCATATTTCGATAAATATAGAAATGAAGGGCGGGAGTCAAGGGCGGGAGCGTCGGAAAGCGCCTCTGTCATCGATCTGTCAAAAATCTGTCACAAACACCGCTTATCCCCGCCCCTGAAAATACTTGTCCCCGGTTTGGGCGGCCCCGCCGCGCCCGGCAAACGATTCGAACGGCGCGCGACCCCGGGGATAAGTGGCCGGGGACAAGTTTTTCGCCGCCGCCGGCAAAAAATCGCCGGGACAGGTTCGACGGAAAAACTTGTCCCCGCCCGTTAAAGAGCAAGCGGACCCTCCAGCCGCATTCTTCTCCGGCGTCAGCATCCCTCAAGATCTGATGCCGCGGCCCGCGCCATCTATCCCCCCTTGGTGGCGCGGGCCGGCCTCGCCCGCGCTAGACTGCGCGGGCAAGGGAGGACCTCCGATGATCGTCATTACCGGCACGGCGAAGATCGCCGATGAAAACCGCGCCGCCTTCCGGCCCGTCGCCGAACGCCAGGTGCGGCTCTCGCGCGCCGAAGCCGGCAACGTCGCTTACGGCTATTACGAGGACCAGATGGAGCCGGGGCGCTTTTTCTTCTACGAGGAGTGGAAGGACCGCGCCGCGGTCGACTTCCATTTCGCGCAGGCCTATTGCCATGAATTCATGGAAGCGGCCCGCGCGCTCGCCGAAACGCCGCCGGAAATTTCGATCCGTGAAGTCATGGTGAAGGAAGGGTGAACCCTCCGGATGCGGAGGACCGGATTTCCGCCGATTTTGTCCGCGTGAACGAATGGCAAGGCGCCACAACCGCCTGCACGTTCACCTCGTATTCAGACCCCGGGGCTTAGGCTTTTCACAAGACGGCGCCGGATGAACGCGCCGGAATTTCGGGTCCCAGGCCCCGGCTGCGTCGCGAGCGCCCCGGCATATCCTGGCCCTCCCAAAACCCGGCCCGCCACTCGCAGGGGCCGGGTTTTTCTTGCCTCCCCGCCTGCCGCCGCCGCGCCCTTCCTCTATGATGGCCGTCTGCCGCCTTGAGAGGACGCTGCCATGCATCGCCATTTCCGTTTTGCCGCCGCGCTTGCCGCAACGCTGTTGCTCGGCGGCTGCTTCATTTCGACAGGCGATCTGATCCCGACCGCAGACGCCGATTATCCGGTGGCGGACGATGCGCGCTTCACGCTCCACCGGCTCGACGAGACGGGCGCGCGCACCGGCGAGACGGTGGGCGAGGTGCGTGTCGCGCGCGCCGGCGACCGCTAC
This sequence comes from Parvibaculum sp., assembly GCF_019635935.1. Classification (NCBI taxonomy): domain Bacteria; kingdom Pseudomonadati; phylum Pseudomonadota; class Alphaproteobacteria; order Hyphomicrobiales; family Parvibaculaceae; genus Parvibaculum; species Parvibaculum sp. The sequence goes on from NZ_JAHBYN010000001.1 coordinate 1,844,550, forward strand.
ACGATGACGACGGGCGAGGACGGCAAGCCCTTCACCGGGCTGATGAAGGAAATCGCGCCCGGCCTTTATGCGGTGATGGCGCGCGAGGCGGATGGCGATCCGGCCGACGGCAATCTCTATGCGCTGCTCGAACGCGACGGCGACAACTGGAAGCGCTGGGGCATGGTCTGCCCGGACTTCATTGCGCTCGCCGAGCGGCGCGGCGCCCGGCTTTCGGATTTCGGCGTGACGGTCGAGAACAGCGATTGCATGGTGAAAGATTTCGACGGGCTGACACGCGCGCTGCTGTTCGCGCATGAGTTCGGCAAGCCGGACGCGGTTTATGTCGCGGAGTGAATCTCACCCTCAATTGTCATCCCGGTGATCCCGGCTTTCGCCGGGACAGGAGCCGGGATCCATCTGAGATCACAACAAGCGGTGAGGCCCATGGGCCCCGGCTTTCGCCGGGGTGACACTTCTGGTTTTGTTTGACGCAGCGGAAAACGAAAAGGCCGCCCGGTGAGGCGGCCTTTGATATCTCGTCCGTATACTGAAATCAGCTCTGCCGCTCGACCATCATCTTCTTGATCTCGGCGATGGCTTTGGCGGGGTTGAGGCCCTTGGGGCAGGCCTTGGCGCAGTTCATGATCGTGTGGCAGCGGTAGAGCCGGAACGGGTCTTCGAGGTCGTCGAGACGTTCGCCGGTCGCTTCGTCGCGGCTGTCGATCAGCCAGCGATAGGCCTGCAGGAGCGCGGCGGGGCCGAGATAGCGGTCGCCGTTCCACCAGTAGGACGGACAGGATGTCGAGCAGCAGGCGCAGAGAATGCACTCGTAAAGCCCGTCGAGCTTTTCGCGGTCGGCGTGGCTCTGGCGCCATTCCTTTTCGGGCTCGGCCGATTTCGTCTGCAGCCATGGCTCGATGAAGGCGTGCTGCGCGTAGAAATTGGTGAGGTCGGGCACCAGGTCCTTGATCACCGGCATGTGCGGCAATGGATAGATCCTGACGTCGCCCTTCACCTCGCCGATGCCCTTGGTGCAGGCAAGCGTGTTTTCGCCGTCGATATTCATCGCGCAGGAACCGCAAATGCCCTCGCGGCAGGAACGGCGAAAGGTCAGCGTCTGGTCGGTCTCGTTCTTGATCTTGATCAGCGCGTCGAGAACCATCGGCCCGCATTGGTCGAGATCGACTTCGTAAGTGTCGATGCGCGGATTGGCCGTGTCGTCCGGCGACCAGCGATAGACGCGGAAGCGCTTGACGTTTTTGGCGCCCGGTGCGGCCTTGAAGGTCTCGCCTTCATGGACCTTGGAATTTTTCGGCAGCGTGAGTTGAACCATGACCTGATCCTGTGGCGCCTTTAGTAAACGCGCGCCTTCGGCTTGATGTATTCGATGTCGGTTGAAAGCGTGTAGGCATGCACCGGGCGGTAGTCGATGGCGGGCTTGCCGTTTGTGTCCACCCAGCAAAGCGTGTGCTTCATCCAGGTCTCGTCGTCACGCTCCGGGAAATCCTCGCGGGCGTGCGCGCCGCGGCTTTCCTGACGGTTGACCGCGCCTTCGACGGTCGCAATCGCCTGCACGATGAGATTGTCGAATTCGAGCGTCTCGATGAGATCGGAATTCCAGATCAGCGAGCGGTCGGAGACCTTGAGGTCCGGCATCGCGGCGTGAACATCGGCGACGCGCTTCTGGCCCGAACGCAAGGTTTCGCCGGTGCGGAAGACGGCGACATCTTCCTGCATGGCGCGCTGCATGGTGAGACGAAGTTCGGCGGTCGGCGTCGAACCGCTCGCATTGCGGAAACGGTCGAGACGGGCAAGCGCATTGTCGCCGGCGCCTTTCGCGAGTTCGGGCTGGCGCGCGCCAGGCTGGACCAGCTCGGCGGCGCGAAGCCCGGCGGCGCGGCCGAAGACCACGAGATCGATCAGCGAATTGGAACCGAGGCGGTTGGCGCCATGAACGGAAACACAGGCCGCCTCGCCAATCGCCATCAGGCCTGGCACCACCGTATCCGGGTTGCCGTTTTTCAGCGTCAGCACTTCACCGTGGAAGTTGGTCGGGATGCCGCCCATGTTGTAGTGCACGGTCGGCAGCACCGGGATCGGCTCCTTCGTGACGTCGACGCCGGCAAAGATATGCGCCGATTCCGAAATGCCCGGCAGGCGCTCGGCCAGGATCGCCGGATCGAGATGGTCGAGATGCAGGAAGATGTGATCCTTCTGCGGACCGACGCCGCGGCCTTCGCGGATCTCGACCGTCATCGAACGCGAGACGACATCGCGCGAGGCAAGGTCTTTCGCCGACGGCGCATAGCGCTCCATGAAGCGCTCGCCTTCGGAATTTGTGAGGTAGCCGCCCTCGCCGCGCGCGCCTTCGGTGATGAGGCAACCCGCGCCGTAAATGCCGGTCGGATGGAACTGCACGAATTCCATGTCTTGCAGCGGCAAGCCGGCGCGCAGGACCATCGCATTGCCGTCGCCGGTGCAGGTGTGCGCCGAGGTCGCCGAGAAGTAAGCGCGTCCGTAGCCGCCGGTCGCGAGAATGACCAGCGAGGCGCGGAAGCGGTGAACTTCGCCGGTCGCCATGTCGAGCGCGACGACGCCGCGGCATTGGCCTTCGGCATCCATGATCAGGTCGATGGCGAAATATTCGATATAGAATTGCGCCTTGTGACGCACCGACTGGCCATACAGCGTGTGCAGCATCGCATGGCCGGTGCGGTCGGCGGCCGCGCAGGTGCGCTGGGCGATGCCTTCGCCGAAATTCGTGGTCATGCCGCCGAAGGGGCGCTGATAGATCTTGCCTTCCTCGGTGCGGCTGAACGGGACGCCGAAATGTTCGAGCTCGTAAACGGCTTCGGGCGCCTGGCGGCAGAGATATTCGATCGCGTCCTGGTCGCCGAGCCAGTCCGACCCCTTGACCGTGTCGTACATGTGCCAGCGCCAGTCGTCCGGGCCCATATTGCCGAGCGAGGCCGAGATGCCGCCCTGCGCCGCGACCGTGTGGCTGCGCGTCGGGAAGACCTTGGTGATGTTGGCGGTGCGCAATCCCTTTTCGACGCAACCGAGCGTGGCGCGAAGCCCCGCGCCGCCGGCGCCGACAACGACAACGTCGAATGTGTGATCGATGAATGTGTAGCTCGCCGTCATGGAAGATACTTTCGACGCTTTCAGGAGATCAGGAACCGAAGCCGATTTTCAGCGCCGCATAGATGCAGGCGATGCCGATGGCGGCCGAGAAGAAAATGTTGAGCAGCAGCGACAGCGTTTTCAGGCCTTCGGCGATCACATAATCCTCGATGATGACCTGCATGCCGAGACGCATGTGCCAGACGCCGGAAAGGATCAGCGCCAGAAGCGCGATGACCGCCAGCGGATGCGCGAGATACGCCCTCACCGTCAGATAGTCGGCGCCCGACAGCGCGACCAGCGAGGCGATGAGAAAAAGTGCCAGCGGCACATTGGCCGCCGCCGTCACGCGCTGCAGCCAGAAGTGATGAGCGCCGGATTTGGCCGAGCCGAGGCCGATGACGCGGCTCAGGGGTGTGCGCATGTCGGCCATCAGAGCGCCCCCATCATCGAATAGCCCGCAATCCAGACCAGAACCGTCAGCACGACCGAGCCGATGACCGTGCCCCAGGCCATGACGTCGGCGGTGCGCAGCTCGAAGCCCTTGCCGAAATCCCAGATGAAATGGCGGATGCCGCCCAGCATGTGGTGGATCAGCGCCCATGTGTAGCCGAAGAGCACGAGGCGGCCGAACCACGAGCCGATGAAACCCTCGAAAACCGCATAGGCGTCCGGCCCGCTCGCCACCGCCACCAGCCACCAGGCGAGCAGCAGCGTGCCGGCATAAAGCCCCGCGCCGGTGATGCGATGAACGATCGACATGACCATGGTGACGGTCAGACGATAAATCTGCAGATGCGGGGAAAGCGGCCTTGCGGCCTGTCGCGGATCAGCCATTCGATTTTCCCAAGGAACATGGGCCGGGCGGGCGGGGGAAGCCCCATTGAGTCTGTTGTTTATCGCGCCGGACGGCTCAAGGCAAATGCCGAAAACCGCCGCAACGTCCCGCTTGCGCAAATGCCATTGCGCCCAATCGCGAAGCTTTCGCAACGGAAACCGGGCATGCTGAAGACCTTGTAAATACCGCCAGAGTTCCCCCGATGAGTGTTGCCGCATTGCCCCATGGCGAAAGCCCAGAAGCGCGCGTGACCCGTGTGCTGACCGCGCAGCCCTTTTCGATGCTGGTGGGGGCGAAAGTCGGGCGGGTGGCGCGCGGCCGCGCCGAGCTGATAGTCGAGATCCGGCCGGACCTGACCCAGAACAACGGCTTCATTCATGGCGGCGTGATCGGCTATCTCGCCGACAATGCGAGCGGCTGCGCCGCCTCGACCATGCTGCCGGAAGGCGCGGCGAGCCTTGTGACCTCCGAATTCAAGGTCAACCTGATCCGCCCCGCCATCGGCACCCGCGCCATTGCGCGCGGCGAAGTGGTGAAGGCCGGACGCCGGCAATGCGTCGCCGAAACGCGGGTTTACTGCGAGGAGGGCGGCGCGGAAAAACTGGTCGCCATCGCGCTGGCGACGCTGGCCTATATTTATCCGGGCGAGGGCTGAAAGCGCTTAGCGCCGCGGCATCAGCACCCAGTAGTCGAGATCGAGGATGACGCCGTCTTCGTAGCCTTTGTCCTTCGCGCCCGGAAAATCGGCGCAGGGGCGATCCCTGGTGGCGACGGTGCGCAGCCGCAACGCGGCGATGTCCTCGCGCTTTGCGAGCGGCGACTTCGCCAGCACTTCCGACCAGGCGAAAACCGTGTCGCCGGCAAAAAGCGGCGCAACATGCCGCCCGGCATTGATCGCGGCGACAAGGAGCGCATTGCCGAGCCCGTTGAAAGAGAGAGCGCGGGCGAGCGAAATCACATGGCCGCCATAGATCAACCGGCGGCCGAAGCGGCCCTTGCCTTCCGTGAACTGATTGAAATGCACCTTGGCGGTGTTCTGGTAGAGACGCGTCGCCATCATGTGCTCGGCCTCCTCGACGGTGATGCCGTCGACATGGTCGATCTTTTCGCCGACCGCGTAGTCGTCCCAGAGATGGGGCGAACCGGAAGCAACCGTGTCGAAGCCCTTGAAGCTTGTCTTTGCGGGCGCGACAAGATGCGCCGGCTCGACGATGTCGGGCAGATGCGGCACATCGGCTTCCGGCGCGCGCGCGGCCTTGTCGCGCTTCCGGACCATCACCCAGCGCACATAATCGATGACGGTTTCGCCGCGCTGGTTGCGGCCTGTCGAGCGCACATAGACCGTGCCGGTCTCGCCGTTCGAATTTTCCTTCAGCCCGATCACCTTCGATTCGGTCGAAAGCGTGTCGCCCGGAAAGACGGGTTTCAGAAACTTGCAATCGGCATAGCCGAGATTGGCGACCGCGTTGAGCGAGATGTCGGGCACCGTCTTGCCGAAGACGATGTGGAAGGCGAGGAGATCGTCGACGGGCGCGCTCGCATATCCGGCCTTGCGCGCGGCCTCGGCCGAGGATTGCAGCGCAAAGCGCGAACCGAACAGCGCCTGGTAGAGCGCCGTATCGCCTTCGCTCACCGTGCGCGGCGTCGCGTGATGCAGCACCTGCCCGATTTTGAAGTCCTCGAAGAAATTTCCCGGATTGGTCTTCGACATCGCGTTCACTCCGCCACGGCTTCAAGCTCGGCGATCGCATCGGCAATCGCAACGATGCGCTCGGCGATTTCGGCATGCAGGATTTCGACCATGCGGCCCTCGACTTTCAACACGCCCTTGCCCTTGTTTTCCGGCAGCTTGAACGCGGCAATGGTGGCGCGCGCCTGCGCGACCGTCTCGGCATCGGGCGAGAAGATGCGGTTGCAGGGATCGAGCTGCGATGGATGGATCAGCGTCTTGCCGTCGAAGCCCATGTCGCGGCCCTGCTCGCAAATGGCGGCGAAGCCCGCCTCGTTCTTGATGTCGTTATAGACGCCGTCGAGAATGACGAGGCCATAGGCGCGGGCGGCCAGAAGCGCGAGACCGAGCGAGGCGAGCATCGGCGTGCGGTCGGCTGTATGCGCGGCGCGCAGTTCCTTGGCGATGTCGTTAGTGCCCATCACCCAGACCGACATGCGCGACGCCGGCTCGCGCGCCTTGGCGGCGATCGCCTGAATGTTGAGCAGCGCCAGCGGCGTCTCGATCATGCACCAGAGTTGCAGGCCGGGCCGGGCGCCGGCATCCGACAGCGCCTCTTCCGCGCGCTCGACATCGGCGGCCGAATTGATTTTCGGCACAAGGATGGCGTCGGGCCCCGCCGCAACGGCCGCCTTGATGTCGGCCATGCCCCAGGGCGTGTCGAGGCCGTTGACCCGGATCGCGATTTCGCGCTTGCCGTAGCCGCCTTCCTTCACCGCAGCCGCAACCTGCGCGCGCGCCTCTTCCTTGGCGTCGGGCGCCACCGCGTCCTCAAGATCAAGGATCAGCGCATCGGCCTTGAGGTCGCGCGCCTTTTCGAGCGCCCGTGCGTTCGAACCCGGCATGTAGAGAACGCTGCGGCGCGGGCGGGCGGTTTGGTCGGCCATGGGGTCGGGTCTCCGGTTCGCGGGGAATGCGAAGCGGACACTATAAAGAGCGGGGGCGGCTGTGAAGCGGAATCAGCCCGCAAGACGCGCCGTCGCGCGCGGCAGCACGCGGGCATAGGGCATGCGCACCGTGATCGTGGTGCCCCGGCCGGGCTCGCTGTCGATGACGAGCGTCGCGCCGTGCATCCGCGCCAGCGCCCGTGTCAGCGGCAGGCCGAGCCCGGTGCCCTCGGTCGAATAGACATTGCTGTCCTTGCCGATCTGGCGGAAGGGCTCGAGAGCGGTCGGAATGTCGGCCTTCGCCATGCCGATGCCGGTGTCGGACACGCGGAACGCCATGCGCTCGTCGGGCTCCATGAAGGCCGCAAGCTCGATATGGCCGCCCTTGGGCGTGAACTTGACCGCATTGGAGACAAGATTGAGCAGGATCTGGCGAAGCGCCCGCTTGTCGGCATTGAGCAGCGGCAGGTTCTGTTCGACCGTGACGCCGAGATCGATGCCGGCCTCCTCGGCGCGGTGACGCATCATCCGCTCGCAACTTGCCATGACATCGACCACATCGAGCTCTTCCTCGTAAAGCTCGTAGCGGTCGGCCTCGATCTTGGAGAGATCGAGGATGTCGTTGATCAGGCTGAGAAGATGGCTCGACGATTTGTGGATATCGACGACATAGTCCTTGTAGCGGTCGTTCTCGATCGGACCGAAAAGCTCGCCGTTCATCACTTCGGAAAAGCCGATAATGGCGTTCAAGGGTGTGCGCAGCTCATGGCTCATATTGGCGAGGAATTGCGACTTCGAGGCGTTGGCAAGCTCGGCCACGTCGCGCGCGTCGCGCAACTGGTTGGCCGTGCGCTCGCGCTCGTTGACCTCGCGGTTGAACTTGTCGAGCACCAGATTGTAGCGCGAGGCGATTTCGCCGGCCTCGGTGAAAGGCTCGACGCGCAGGGGCTTCGAGAAGTCGCCGCGCGCCGCCTGACCTTCCATCGCGCCCAGCACGTCGAGCAGCGCGCTCGAGGCGCCATGCTCGGCGATGTTGAGACCGATGCGCTCGGCCTCCGCCGACACGCGCAGGGGATAGAAACGATTGACGAGGCGCAGCACGACATAGGCAACCGAGAAGGCGAAGAGACCGGCCGCAGCAACGCCCTGCGCCTGCACGACGAACTGCTCGAAACGCGTGTGACCATGCGGGAACAGCGACACGTCGCCGAAAATCGCCACCGCCAGCGTGCCCCAGATGCCGGCCGCGAGATGCACCGGCACCGCATCGACCGCATCGTCGATCTCGAGCCGTTCGAGGAGGTGGCTCGCCATGTAACAGACCACGCCGCCGATGGCGCCGATCAGCACGGCGGCACTCGTGTCGACGATGTGGCAATTGGCGGTGATGGCGACGAGACCGGCAAGAATGCCGTTCAGCGTCTGCTGCACATCCGGCAGACCGCGCGTAAACCAGCTGAGCCCCGTGGCGGCAAAGCCGCCGGCGGCTGCCGCCAGCATCGTGTGGACCAGAATGAAAGGAACGGAAGCGTCGAGCGCCAGCGTCGAGCCGCCATTGAAACCGAACCAGCCGATCCACAACAGGAACATGCCGAGCGTCGCCATCGGCATGTCATGCGGCTCGATGCGCCCGCCATCGGGACCGAAACGGCCGATGCGCGCGCCCATGACGAGGATCGCGGCAAGCGCGATCCAGCCGCCGATCGAATGCACGACCGTGGAGCCCGCGAAATCGACAAAGCCTTTCACTTCAAGCCAGCCCGCCGCCTCGCCGGCGAGAATGCCGCCCCAAGCCCAATGACCGAAGACTGGATAGATCGCCATGCTGAGCACGGCCGCGGTAATCAGATAGCCGCGAAAGCTCATGCGCTCGGCAACGGCGCCGGCGACGATGGTGGTGGCGGTGGAGCAGAAGGCAAGCTGGAAAAAGAAGAAGACCATGACCCAGGCCATGCCCGCCGATGCGTTGGCGGCGCCGCTCTGGAAAGCGAATCCCGAAAGGCCGAAAAAACCGGCGGCGCTGGCGCCGAACATCAACCCGAAGCCGACCAGCCAGAAGCCGAGACCGGCAACGCAGAAATCCATCACGTTCTTGACGGCGACGTTGATGGAATTCTTGGCGCGCACCATGCCGGATTCGAGGCAGGTGAAGCCGGCCTGCATCAGGATCACCAGGATCGTGCAAACGAGAACCCAGATCGTGTCGATCGATTGTGCAGCGCTACCCACGATCCGCCCCCGGAATACGCATGGAAAACTGACGTGGGCGGGAGACTACAGGGCAAAAAGTAAATTTTTTGCGCCGCGGTATTCGCGATGGGTCAAAAAGCCCGCGGAAACCCTGCACAAAACATGTGCAGGGTTTATCGGGAGGTTAACGGGCGGCCGAGCCGCGATTTGCTTTGTACGCGGAATATCGCGCAGAGACTGGAACGCGCAATGCGGGACGCAACGCTCACGCGGCCTTCTTGAGGTGGCGAGCGCCCAGAATTTCGGCAATCTGGACCGCATTGAGCGCAGCGCCCTTCCTGAGATTGTCGGAGACGACCCAGATGTTGAGGCCGTTCTCGACGGTCGGGTCGACGCGGATGCGGCTGATATAGGTTGCATAGTCGCCGACGCATTCGATGGGCGTCACATAGCCGCCATCCTCGCGCTTGTCGACGACGAGACAGCCCGGCGCCTCGCGCAATATGTCGCGCGCCTCGTCGTCGGAGATCGGCCGTTCGAACTCGATGTTGACGGCTTCCGAATGGCCGACGAAAACCGGGACGCGCACGCAGGTGGCCGTGACTTTGATCTTCGGATCGAGGATCTTCTTGGTCTCGGCCATCATCTTCCATTCCTCCTTCGTCTGGCCGTCCTCCATGAAATCGTCGATATGGGGAATGACGTTGAAGGCGATCTGCTTGGTGAACTTGCCCTCATCGATGCTGTCGTTGACGAAGATCGCGCGCGTCTGACTGAACAGCTCGTCCATCGCTTCCTTGCCGGCGCCCGAGACCGACTGATAGGTCGCGACGACGACGCGGCGGATGCCGGCGGCGTCGTGCAGCGGCTTCAGCGCGACGACCATCTGCGCGGTCGAGCAATTGGGGTTGGCGATGATGTTCTTCTTCGCATAGCCGGCAATCGCCGATGCGTTGACTTCCGGCACGATCAGCGGCACGTCGGCGTCCATCCGCCAGCGCGACGAATTGTCGATGACGACGCAGCCCTTGGCCGCGATCTTCGGCGCCCATTCGCCCGACATCGTGCCCGACGTCGCCATCAGGCAGATGTCGGTGCCCTTGAAGTCGTAGGTGTCGAGGGCGCGAACCTTGAGGTCGCGGTCGCCAAAGGAAACCTCGGTGCCCTGACTGCGGCGCGAGGCGAGCGCCACCACTTCGTCGGCCGGAAATTCGCGCTCGGCGAGAATGTTGAGCATTTCGCGGCCGACATTGCCCGTGGCGCCGAGAACGGCAATCTTGTAGCCCATGATCGTTTTCCTTGTCTGGGGACCGCCTCGCCCGGAGCGGTCCTCCAACGGGTCAAGCGGCCGGCAATTTTATCCGTTCAGTTTGGCGAGCGCCGCGAGGATCGCGTCGCCCATTTCCCTGGTGCCGACTTTTTTCATGCCGGGCTGCATGATGTCGCCGGTGCGAAGCCCGTCGGCGAGCACGGTGTCGACCGCTTTTTCGAGGAGGTCGGCATCGGGCCCGAGTTCGAACGTGTAGCGCAGCGCCATCGCGAAAGAGAGGATCGACGCAATCGGGTTAGCCGCGCCCGTGCCGGCAATGTCGGGCGCGGAGCCGTGCACCGGCTCGTACATCGCGCAGGCCTTGCCGGACGCATCCTTTGCGCCGAGCGACGCCGAGGGCAGCATGCCGAGCGAGCCCGTCAGCATCGAGGCGATGTCGGAAAGCACGTCGCCAAAAAGATTGTCGGTGACGATCACGTCGAACTGCTTCGGGTTGCGCACCAGCTGCATCGCGCAATTGTCGGCCAGCATATGCTCGAGCTTGACGTCGGCGAACTTCTCCTTGTGAAGCTTCGAGACTTCCTCGTACCAGAGCACGCCCGACTTCATCACATTGCGCTTCTCGACCGACATGACGCGGTTGCCGCGCTTGCGCGCGAGATCGAAGGCGACTTCGGCGATGCGCCGAATTTCGTTCGTCGTATAGACCTGCGTGTCGACGCCGCGGCGCTCGCCGTTTCCGAGATCGGTGATTTCCTTCGGCTCGCCGAAATAGACGCCGCCGGTGAGTTCGCGCACGATCATGATGTCGAGGCCTTCGACGATCTCGCGCTTCAGCGACGACGCATCCGCCAGCGCCGCGAAGCAGAGCGCGGGGCGCAGGTTTGCGAAGAGTTCGAGATCCTTGCGCAACCGCAGCAGGCCCGCTTCCGGGCGGCCTTCATACGGCACATTATCCCATTTCGGCCCGCCGACCGCGCCGAGCATGACGGCGTCGGCGCGCTTCGCCTTTTCGACCGTTTCGTCGGTGACAGCGACGCCATGCGCGTCATAGCAGCAGCCGCCGACAAGCTCGTTTTCGATCTTCGCGTCGAACTTGCGGTTGTCGTTGAACCACTGGATCACGCGCTCGACTTCGCCCATGACTTCCGGGCCGATGCCGTCGCCGGCGACGATGAGAATATTCTTTGTCATTTATTTTTCTTCGTTTCGGGTGTCAGAGCCAGGGCTGCTCGGCTTCGAGTTTCTTTTCGAAACCGGCGATCGTCTCGACTTTTTGCAGCGTCAGGCCGACGCCGTCGAGACCGTTCAGCAGGCAATGTTTGCGGAAGGGGTCGATGTCGAACTGGATGACGCCGCCATCGGGGCCGCGAATTTCCTGTGCTTCGAGATCGACAGTGACGACGGCATTGCTCCCGCGCTCCGCGTCGTCCATCAGCTTGTCGACTTCCGATTGCGGAAGCACGATGGGCAGGATGCCGTTCTGGAAGCAGTTGTTGTAGAAGATGTCGGCGAAGCTCGTGGCGATGACGCAGCGGATGCCGAAATCCAAGAGCGCCCAGGGCGCGTGTTCGCGCGACGAACCGCAGCCGAAATTCTCGCCGGTCACAAGTATCTGCGCGTTGCGGTAGGCCGGCTGATTCAGCACGAAATCCGGCACTTCTTTCCCGTCATCGTCATAACGCATCTCGTCGAACAGGTTCTTGCCGAGCCCCGTGCGCTTGATCGTCTTCAGGAACTGCTTCGGGATGATCATGTCGGTATCGACATTGATGATCGGCAGCGGCGCCGCAACGCCCGTCAGCTTGTTGAACTTGTCCATCAGAATTCCCTCACATCGACGAAATGGCCCGCGAACGCCGCCGCCGCCGCCATCGCCGGCGAGACGAGATGCGTGCGGCCGCCGCGGCCCTGACGGCCCTCGAAATTGCGGTTCGACGTCGAGGCGCAGCGTTCGCCGGGCGCGAGCTTGTCGGCGTTCATCGCAAGGCACATCGAGCAGCCGGGCTCGCGCCATTCGAAGCCCGCTTCGAGAAAAATCTTGTCGAGACCTTCCTTCTCCGCCTGTTCTTTCACAAGGCCGGAACCGGGCACGACCATCGCATTGACCGTCGGCGCGACCTTGCGGCCGGCCTTGATCGCCTTTTCAGCAATGGCGGCGGCGGCGCGCAAATCTTCGATGCGGCCATTGGTGCAGGAACCGATGAAGACGCGGTCGATCTTGACGTCGACAATCGGCGTGCCGGGCGTGAGCCCCATATAGTCGAGCGCGCGGCGCATCGACGTCGCATGGGCTTCGTCGTGCACATCCTTCGGATCGGGAATGCGATCCGTGATCTTGATGACGTTTTCCGGGCTCGTGCCCCAGGTGATCAGCGGCGGCAGGTTGGCGATGTCGATGGTGATTTCCTTGTCGAACTTCGCGCCTTCGTCGGACGGCAGCGTCTTCCAGTATTCGACCGCCATCTCCCACGCCTTGCCTCTGGGCGCGCGCGGGCGGGTTTCGAGATAGGCATAGGTTTTTTCGTCGGGCGCAATCAGGCCGGCGCGCGCACCGCCCTCGATCGTCATGTTGCAGACGGTCATGCGGCCTTCCATCGAAAGATCGCGGATCGCCTCGCCCGCATATTCGATGACATAGCCGGTGCCGCCAGCGGTCCCGATCTCGCCGATGATCGCAAGCACGATGTCCTTGGCGGTGAAGCCCGCCGGCGCCTTGCCCACCACATTGATGCGCATGTTTTTGGCTTTGGACTGGATCAACGTCTGCGTCGCGAGCACATGCTCGACCTCGGACGTGCCGATGCCATGCGCGAGCGCGCCGAAGGCGCCATGCGTCGAGGTGTGGCTGTCGCCGCAGACGATCGTGGTGCCGGGCAGCGTAAAGCCCTGTTCCGGCCCGACGATATGCACGATGCCCTGACGGATGTCGGACATTTCGAGATATTCGACGCCGAAATCCTTCGCATTATGTTCGAGCGTCTCGACCTGGATGCGGCTTTCCTCATCCGCAATGCCCTTGGAACGGTCGGTCGTCGGCACGTTGTGGTCGGCGACGGCCAGCGTCTTTCGCGGCGCATGAACGGCGCGCTTCGCCATGCGCAGACCCTCGAAGGCCTGCGGGCTCGTCACTTCATGCACGAGATGCCGGTCGATATAGAGAAGGCCCGTGCCGTCTTCGGCCATCTCGACCAGATGCGCATCCCAGATCTTGTCGTACATGGTGCGGGGCGACATTTCGCTTTCCTCGTCGTTCGGAATTTTTGTTCAGTGTAGCCCATAACAAAAACGGGCCGGGGCCTTCAGGCGCCCTGCCCGCTTTTCGATACGGTTTCCGCGGGTTAGCGGAATAAATCAGGCGGCGCCGTTTTCCTGGCTGCGGGTCTTGTGGTCCTGTTTCTCGGTAATTCGGGCAGCCTTGCCGCGCAAGCCCCGCAGGTAATAAAGCTTCGCCCGGCGCACACGGCCCTTGCGCACGACCTTGATCGAGTCGACCAGCGGCCCGTAAAGCGGGAACACGCGCTCGACGCCCTCGCCGTAGGAAATCTTGCGGACGGTGAAGTTCTGGTTGATGCCGCCGCCGGCGCGGCCGATGCAGACGCCTTCATAGGCCTGCAGGCGCTCGCGCGTGCCTTCGACCACCTTCACATTGACCTGCAGCGTATCGCCGGGGGCAAAGTCGGGGATGGTCTTGCCGCTCGAAAGCGTGGCCATCTGCTCCTGATCGAGCTGCTCGATGATATTCATGGTCTCAAACCTCGGATATGAAGGCGTTCGGGCTGCAAAAGGGACAATCCCGGCCCGGAAGCGCGCTTCCGTAACACAAATTATGCCCCGTGGCGACTGCCATCAGGGTTTCTTCCGCAGAAAATCGTCCCAAAGATCGGGCCGTCTTTCCCGCGTCGTCCTTTCGGCCTCGGCACGGCGCCAGGCCTTGACCTTTTTGTGGTCGCCGGAGGTCAAAACCGGCGGAATCTCACGGCCCTCGAAGATCTGCGGCCTTGTATAGTGCGGGTACTCCAGAAGCCCGCTTTCGAAGCTTTCCTCGGTCCCCGAGGCGTCCTTGCCCATAACCCCCGGCAGCAGGCGGACAACCGCGTCGATCAGCGCGATGGCCGCCGGTTCGCCCCCGGAAAGGACGAAATCGCCGAGGCTGACCTCCTCGATGGCCCGGGCCTCGATGACCCGCTGGTCGAGCCCCTCGAAGCGCCCGCAAATCAGCGCCACGCCGGGCCCCGCCGCCAGTTCCCGGACCCGCGCCTGACGGAGCGGCCGCCCGCGCGGGCTGAGATAGATCAGCGGCCGCGGGTCGCCCGCCGGGTGGACCGCATCGATCGCCGCCGCCATCACATCGGCCCGCATCACCATGCCGGGCCCACCGCCCGACGGCGTGTCGTCGACCGAGCGGTGCCGGTCGACCGCAAAGTCGCGAATATCGACCGCCTCAAGCCGCCAGCGACCGGTTTCAAGCGCCCGGCCCGCAAGCGACAGGCCGAGCGGCCCCGGAAACATCTCCGGGAAGAGCGTCAGCACGGTTGCGGTCCAGGCGTCACGCACCATCGGGCTCCTCGCCGCCGCCATCGAACGTGCCGAGCGGCGGATCGATGACGATGCGCCCACCGGCAATATCGACTTGCAGCACATTGGCCTCGGTGAAGCCCATCAGTACCGTCGCCCCGCCATCCGCAGGCGCAATCTCGAGAAGATCGCCGGCGCCGAAATTATGTACGCCGGCGACCGTGCCGTAATCGTGGTCACCTACGCCGACGGCACGAAGCCCGACGAGATCGGCGTGATACCAGCCCTCGTCATCGCCCGCCGGCGGCAGCCTGTCGCGCGGCACATAAAGCTCGGTGCCGCGAAGCACCTCGGCCGCGTCGCGGTCGTCGATGCCGCCGAGCCGGCACAGCACCAGTTCCTTGACCATGCCCTTCGCCTCGATCGCGAAGTGCCGCGCGCCGTCGGCCGTTTCGACCGGACCGTAAGCCGCGACGCCTTCCGGCGCCTCGGTGAACGGCTTGACGCGGACAAGACCGCGCACGCCATGCGCGCCGACAACGACGCCGAGACAGACTTTGCGTTGCGAAGCCTCGACCATCGGCGCGCGCTGCAAAGCCGGTTAGGCCTGCGCCTCTTCGGCAGGCGCCTCGCCTTCGGCCGGTGCTTCGGCGGCAGGCTCTTCGGCCGGCGCCTTGGCGGCTTCGGCGGCCTCTTCGGCCGCGATGCGCGCCGCTTCGAGACGCTCCTGCGCCTTCGCCTTGGGCTTCGACTTTTCCGGGTTGTTGCGCGCCTTGCGCGTATATGCGCCCGCCTCGTCGAGGAAGCGCGCGACGCGGTCGGTCGGCAGCGCGCCGTGACCCAGCCAATGCTTGGCGCGCTCGATGTCGAGCACCAGGCGGTCCTTGTTGTCCTTCGGCAGCAGCGGATTGAACGTGCCGATCTTTTCGATGAAGCGGCCGTCGCGGGGCGAGCGCGTGTCGGCGACGACGACGCGGTAGAAGGGACGCTTCTTGGCACCGCCGCGGGCGAGCCTGATTTTCAGAGCCATCTTGTCTTGCCTTTCAGGTAGCCGGCGCGTAATGCGCCGGGATTAATATTTCGTCCGTACACAAACCGATGCGCGATGCGCACCGGCTCTATTTCTTTTTCTTTCCCGGCGGCAGGCCCGGAAGGCCGCCCCCGAAACCCGTGCCGGGAAGCCCCGGCAAACCGCTCATGCCGCCAAGACCGCGCGGCAACCCGCCGCCCGGCGGCAACAACTTTTCGAGCGCCTTCGGATCCGACGCCATTTCGGGCGGCATTTCCGGCGCGCCGCCGCCGAAGAGTTTCGACAACATGCCGCCCTTCTGGCGACCCATCGCCTTCATCATGTCGGCCATCTGGCGATGCAGCTTCAACAGGCGGTTGATCTCCTGCACCTCGGTGCCGGAGCCGCGCGCGATGCGCTTCTTGCGGCTGGCGTTGAGCACTTTCGGATTGCGCCGTTCGTCTTTCGTCATCGACGAAATGATCGCCGCCTGACGCTTGACGACACCGTCGTCCATATGCGCGTTGGCGGCCTGCATCTGCGCCTTGCCGACACCGGGCAGCATGCCGAGTACGCCCTTCATGCCGCCCATGCGTTTCATCTGTGCAAGCTGTTCGGCCATGTCGTCGAGGTCGAACTGACCCTTCCGCATTTTCTCGGCCATCTTGTTGGCCTTGTCGGCATCGATGGTCTCGGCGGCTTTTTCAACGAGGCTGACGACATCGCCCATGCCGAGAATGCGGCCGGCGACACGGTCGGCGCGGAAATCTTCCAGCGCGTCCATTTTTTCGCCGGTGCCCAGCACCTTGATCGGAACGCCGGTGACGGCGCGCATCGAAAGCGCCGCGCCGCCGCGTCCGTCGCCGTCGACGCGCGTCAGAACGATGCCGGTGACGCCGACGCGGGCCTTGAAGGATTCGGCGACATTGACCGCGTCCTGACCGGTCAGGCTGTCGGCGACGAGCAGCGTTTCGTGCGGATCGGTCGCGTCGCGCACCTGCGCGACCTCGGCCATCAGATCCTCGTCGACATGAATGCGGCCGGCCGTGTCGAGCATCAGCACGTCGTAGCCGCCGAGACGCGCCGCTTCCATGGCACGCTTCGCGATCTGCACCGGCTGCTGGCCGGCGACAATGGGGAGCGTCGAAACGCCGGTCTGCTCGCCGAGGATTTTCAACTGCTCCTGCGCGGCCGGGCGGCGCGTGTCGAGCGAGGCCATCAGCACGCGGCGCTTGTCGCGCTCGCTCATGCGTTTGGCGATCTTGGCGGTCGAGGTGGTTTTGCCCGAGCCCTGCAAGCCCACCATCATGATGACGACAGGCGCGGCGGCGCGCAGCGAGATCGCAGTGTCGGCCTCGGTGCCGCCCAGCATCTCGACCAGCTCGTCGTGAACGATCTTGATGACCTGCTGGCCGGGCGTGACCGACTTCAGCACTTCCTGGCCGACGGCGCGGGCGCGCACCTTGTCGACGAAAGACTTGGCGACCGGGAGCGCGACATCGGCCTCGAGCAGCGCCCGCCGCACCTCGCGCATGGCTTCGTCGACATCCTTCTCGCTCAGGGCGCCGCGGCCCTTGAGCTTGGAAAGAACATCGCCGAAGCGGCCTGTCAGGTTCTCGAACACTTCTAGGTCAAGTCCTTGTCGCACAAAGCAAAATCGCTTCCGCGAGCGAACATCGCCGGCGGAAGTTGACCCGGGCTCCATGCCTCGGGCGGGTCGGGGCGCAACAATGTCCCGAAAATCTGGCCGGAACCTAGGGGGCGAAGGTCCTCAAGTCAACGATTTCAGCAGCAACTGGAGCGCCGCAGCGCCAAAAGCCCGCATATTGGCGGCGCGGTCGGCCGAGCCGGTGCTGACCGTGATCGCGGCGGGGCGCGGACCGGCAAGGCCGATCACGGCCGTGCCCGGCGGCGGACCGTAGGGCGAGCCGGAGGGACCGGAGGCCCCCATTTCAGCCAGCGCCCATGTCGATCCGAGCTTCTGCCTCGCCACCTCCGCCATTGCCGCCACATAGGGCTCCGTCAGCGGCTTGAGGTCGGGCGCCGGCGGACCCTTGAGGTCGTAAAGCGCCCTGGCTGCGCCGCGCGTATAGATGACGGTGCTCCCGAGATAAAAGGCCGAGGCGCCGGGCTGCGCGACCAGCGCCGCCGAGACGAGGCCGCCCATCGAGCTCTCCGACAGGGCGAGGGTTTCGCCGCGCTTTTTGAGCCGTTCCGCGACTTCCGCCGCGAGCGGGATCAGTTTTTCCATTGGCCGGTCTCCAGATCGCGCACCGCGTAGAACTCCTTGTCCCAGATCATGTAGAGAAGCCGCGTCGGCATCTTGTAGGCCTTCGCCACGTAGTTGGCCTGGGCAGCATGAATTTGCCAGCCGCGCACCTTCGAGGCCATGTTGCCGGGCGTCGAATGGGTGGGAAGCGGCTGGTTCTCGGCGACGAATTTGCCCGTCCGGCGGCCAAGCTTCAGCAGCGAGCGCCGGGGGATCAGCGGATAGGCAACGAAGCGCGGCGCCGCGCCGCCATCCGCCCGCAACCGCTCGATCGCCTGCTCGGCAACAAGCCCCATGCGCATGTGATCCTTGTGGCCGGTCGCCCCGCTGGCGGGCCAGAAGGCGACGACGAGATCGGGCCGGTAGCGCTTGATGGCATCGGCGACACGGGCAATGAGTTCATCGGCCGGAATATCCGGCAAACCGCCATCGGGGTAGTCCCAGACTTCCTGATCGTCGATGCCGAGCGCAAAGCCGTTTTTCAGCGCCTCCGCCTTGCGGATGATGCCGAGCTCGGACTGGCGGCAGACAACCGGCGACTGGGTGCCGGCATCGCCGGGCGTGGCCGTCACCATGGAGAGATAGGCGCCCTCCGCCTTGGCCGAGGTGAGGAGCCCGTTGATGAGCTGCTCGTCGTCGGGATGGGCGAAAACGGCGAGAATCCGCTTCGCGCCGACATCGCCGGCAACCGAACGGACGCGCCGGGCGGCGGGATCGTCGAAGAATGTGCGATAGCGGAAAAAGACGGCGGCCGCCGCCAGCAGGGCCAGTCCCGCCGCGATCCCCATAACCCAAAGCATCCGCCCCTCCCTCGCCGCTTCTTTCCCCAATCTACTGGCATAAGAGGACAAAAAGCGCCATATATCCGGACATTATGACCGGCATGACGCATCATTTCCTGAAGATGAACGGGCTCGGCAACGACTTCGTCGTGCTGGACCTGCGCCGCGAGCCATTGGTGCTGACGGATCAGATCGCGCGCGCCATTGCCGACCGCGAAACCGGCATCGGCTGCGACCAGCTCATCACCATCGAACATCCCCGCCATGGCGGCGACGCCTTCATGGGCATCCGCAACAGCGATGGCGGCGCCGTGGAAGCCTGCGGCAACGCGGCACGCTGCATCGGCAGGCTCATTCTCGACGAGACCGGCAAGGACGCGGTAATCATCGAAACGCCGGCCGGCGACACGGTCGCGACACGCGCCGGGGACGACCGGATCACCGTTGACATGGGCGCGCCGCGCCTGAAGTGGGACGAGATCCCGCTGTCGGAGGAATTTCAGGATACGCGCGCTATCGAACTCGAGATCGGACCGCTCGGCGCGCCGATCATGCATTCGCCGGGCGTCGTCAATGTCGGCAATCCGCATGCGATCTTCTTCGTCGAGGATGTCGACGCGATCGACCTCGCGCGGTCGGGGCCGATGCTCGAAAATCATCCACTTTTTCCCGAACGCGCCAACATCTCGGTCGCGCAGGTGCTGTCGCCGACCCATATCCGCTTGCGCACCTGGGAACGCGGCGCCGGCCTGACACGCGCCTGCGGCACGGCCGCCTGCGCGGCAACCGTTGCCGCCGTGCGCCGCCGCAAGACCGAACGCAAGATCACGGTGTCGTTGCCGGGCGGCGACCTGACCGTCGAATGGCTGCCCGACACCGACAAGGGCTATGGCCATATCCTGATGACGGGCGATGCGATGCTCGACCGTGAAGGGACGCTGGACCCGCGCCTGCTTTCGGGTGTGGCCGCATGACGAAGCGCACCGACATCGTCACCTTCGGTTGCCGCCTCAACGCCTACGAGTCGGAAGTGATGCGCGGCCATGCCGATGCTGCAGGGCTGGAAGGCGCCATCGTTTTCAACACCTGCGCGGTGACGGCCGAAGCCGAACGGCAGGCGCGGCAAGCGATCCGCAAGGCGCGCCGCGAAAACCCCGATGCGCGCATCATCGTCACCGGCTGCGCCGCACAGGTGAACCCGGATCAGTTTGCCGAAATGCCCGAAGTCGATCTGGTGATTGGCAATGCGGAAAAGATGAACGCGGCAAGCTGGCAACCGGCGCTGGCGCTACATGCCAATGAACGCATCCGCGTCAACGACATCATGTCGGTGACCGAAACCGCCGGGCACCTGATCGGCGGGCTCGAAGGCCGGGCGCGCGCTTTCGTGCAGGTGCAGAACGGCTGCGACCATCGCTGCACCTTCTGCATCATTCCTTACGGCCGCGGACCCTCGCGCAGCGTCGCCGCGGGCGAGATTGTCGCCGAAGTCCGAAAGCTCGTCGAGAACGGCTACCGCGAAGTCGTGCTGACCGGCGTCGACATCACCTCCTATGGCGGCGACCTGCCGGGACGCCCGAGCCTCGGCAATCTGGCGCGGCGCATCCTGAAGCTGGTGCCGGAACTCGAACGCCTGCGTCTGTCTTCAATCGACTCGATCGAGGCCGACGACGACCTGATGCGCCTGATCGCCGACGAAGAGCGGCTGATGCCGCATCTGCATCTTTCGCTGCAATCGGGCGATGACATGATCCTGAAGCGGATGAAGCGCCGTCATCTGCGCGACGATTCGATCCGCTTCTGCGGCGAGGCGCGGCGGTTGCGCCCCGACATCGTCTTCGGCGCCGACTTCATCGCCGGCTTCCCGACCGAAACGGACGGGATGTTTGCAAACACGATGCGCCTCGTCGACGAATGCGGACTGACATGGCTGCATGTTTTCCCCTTCAGTCCGCGCCCCGGCACGCCTGCCGCGAAGATGCCGCAGGTTTCCCGCGAAGTGGCAAAGGCACGCGCCGAGCAATTGCGCATCAAAGGCGCCGCCCGCGTTCGCGCGCATCTCGACACCGGCCTCGGCGCGACGAAACCGGTGCTGATGGAGACGCCGACGACCGGCCGCACCCACCAGTTCACGCCGGTGCGTCTTGCCGACAGCGCCGCGACAGCCGGCGAAATATTGCCGTTGCGCCTTGCCGCCCATGACGGGCAAAGCTTCGAAGGGTTGCGCGCGGCGTGAAGCGCGGCGGCGAAAGTGGATTGATGGACATCGAGACATTGAAATCGCGGGGCGCGGCGGACCAGATATTGGCCGATGCGACGATCCCGGAACTGCCGAACCATTATCGCGGCAAGGTGCGCGACAATTACGATCTGCCCGACGGGCGGCGGATCATTGTCGCCAGCGACCGCCTGAGCGCCTTCGACCGGATTCTGGCGGCGATCCCCTACAAGGGTCAGGTGCTGACGCAGACGGCGCGCTTCTGGTTCGAGGCGACCGCCGACATTTGCCCCAACCATGTCCTCGACTACCCCGATCCGAATGTCGTGATCGGCAAACGTCTCGACATCCTGCCGGTCGAGATTGTCGTGCGCGACTATCTGGCCGGCAGCACCGGCACCTCGGTGCTGACGCTCTACAAAGCGGGCAAGCGGGAAATGTACGGCGTAACCTTGCCGGACGGGTTGCGCGCCAACGCAAAGCTGCCGCAAACGATCATCACGCCGACCAGCAAGGCCTTCGACGGCGCGCATGACGAGCCGCTGACGCCGGAGGAGATTGTCGGCAAGGGGCTTCTAACGGCCGCGCAATGGCAGACATTGTCGGACTATGCGCTGGCACTGTTCGC
Source organism: Parvibaculum sp. (assembly GCF_019635935.1). NCBI lineage: Bacteria > Pseudomonadati > Pseudomonadota > Alphaproteobacteria > Hyphomicrobiales > Parvibaculaceae > Parvibaculum > Parvibaculum sp. The sequence continues at coordinate 1,865,993 of NZ_JAHBYN010000001.1, forward strand.
CCGCGGGCGAGAGATCGCGGCGACGCGCGGGCTGATCCTGGTCGACACCAAATATGAGTTCGGCACCGACGCGGATGGCCGCATCGTGCTGGCCGATGAAATCCACACGCCCGACAGCAGCCGCTATTGGCTCGCGAAGAGCTATGAAGCACGGCTGGCGGCGGGCGAGCCGCCGGAGAGTTTCGACAAGGATTTCGTGCGCAACTGGGTCGCCGCGCGTTGCGATCCCTATAACGACCCGATTCCGGAAATTCCCGAAGACCTCGTGCTGGAAACGGCGGCCGTCTATATTCGCGCCTTCGAGACGATCACGGGACGAAAATTCGAGTTCCCGCCGCAAGGCGAAGCGCCGCTGGCGCGCATCAGGCGCAACCTCGCGTCCTGCTTCCAGACCGCATGAGCGAACCCGCATGAGCGAAAGCGACACCGGCACAGAGACAGGCGAAAAGAAGAAGTCCCTCTTCCGGCGCATGAAGGAAGGGCTCGCGCGCTCGACGCGAACGCTCTCCGACGGCATCACCGGCATCTTCACGAAAAGAAAGCTCGACGCCGCAACGCTGGACGAGCTTGAGGAACTGCTGATCGCCGCCGATCTCGGCCTCGACGCGGCCGCCGCCATCGCGGAGGCCGTCGGCAAGGATCGTCACGACAAGGAAATCACGCCGGAGGAAATCCGCCGCCTCGTCGCCGATGAAATTGCGCAAGTGCTGAAGCCGGTCGAAAGGCCGCTGGCGATCGATACGACGAAGAAGCCCTTCGTGATCCTGATGGCGGGCGTCAACGGCGCCGGCAAGACGACGACCATCGGCAAGATCGGGGCGAAGTTGAAGGCCGAAGGCAAGTCGGTGATGCTGGCGGCGGGCGACACCTTCCGCGCCGCCGCCGTCGAGCAGTTGAAAGTCTGGGGAACGCGCATCGGCGCGCCGGTTTGTTCGACGAAGATCGGCGGCGATGCGGCGGGCCTTGCCTATGAAGCGCTGGCCCGCGCGAAGGAAGAGGGCACCGACGTGTTGATGATCGACACGGCCGGGCGCCTGCAGAACAAGGCCGATCTGATGGCCGAGCTCGAAAAGGTGATCCGCGTGATGCGGAAGCTCGATCCGGAATGCCCGCATGCGACGCTGCTGGTGCTCGATGCGACGACCGGCCAGAACGCGCTCAATCAGGTCGAAATCTTCGGGCAGACGGCCGGCGTCACCGGCCTCGTGATGACCAAGCTCGACGGCACGGCGCGGGGCGGCATTTTGGTCGCCATCGCAAAACGCTTCGGCCTGCCCGTGCATCTGGTCGGTATCGGCGAGGGGATCGACGACCTGCAGGATTTCGATGCGGAAGCCTTTGCGAAGGCCATCACCGGCGCAAGTTGATCCGGCAGCGCTTCTCATGCGTAAATAGAACCGTCGGCAAAAAACGGCCGCGAACGGACGGAAGATGAGCGATACCAGCACTGAAAAAACACATGCGGGCATGTCGGCCTCGCAATGGACCCGCATGGCGATCGAGCTCGGGCCGTTGGTGGTCTTCTTCCTGATGAACGCGCAGGCCGACCGGGTCTTCGGCAATCCCGAAGCGCAGAATATCTTCTACGCGACCGGCGCCTTCATGGTCGCGACCGTGATCTCGCTCTCCTATTCCTACGTGAAGTTCCGCCGCGTACCGACCATGCCGCTGGTTTCGGGCATCTTCATCATGGTGTTCGGCGCATTGACGCTGTGGCTGCAGGATGACGAATTCATCAAGCTGAAGCCGACCATCGTCAACGCGCTGTTCGCGGCCGCCCTGCTTGGCGCCGCCGCGATGGGCCGGCCGGTGATGAAGCAGCTTTTCGACGGCGCCTTCGACCTCACCGACAAGGGCTGGATGGTGCTGACGGTACGCTGGGGCCTGTTCTTTATTTTTCTTGGGCTGGTCAACGAAGTGGTCTGGCGCAATTTCTCGACCGACTTCTGGGTCAGCTTCAAACTCTTCGGCGTGATGCCGATGACGCTGGTCTTCGGCATGGCGCAAATACCGGTACTGACCAAATATGCGCGCGGACCCGACCCGGATGCGCAGCCCGCCGAATAATCCTTCTCACGGGTGAATGCTGCGGTCTTTCGTTTCCGGCACGAAGATCATGCCGACGACAAATGTGATCGCTGCGATGATGACCGGATACCAGAGCCCCGAATAGATGTTGCCGCTCGCCGCGACGATGGCAAAGGCGACCGTCGGCAGAAAGCCACCGAACCATCCATTGCCGACGTGATAGGGGAGCGACAGCGACGTGTAGCGAATGCGCGTCGGGAAAAGTTCCACCAGCATCGCGGCGATGGGGCCGTAAACCATCGTCACATAAAGAACCAGCACGAAGAGAACCAGCACGACCATTGGTGTGTTGATGGCGTCGGGATCGGCGGACGCCGGGTAGCCGGCTTGCGCCAGCGCATCCGACAAAGCCGCATCGAATGCCGCCCGGGCCGAGCCGTCTTCATCGCCCGTCGCATCGAACGAGGCGACATGAATGTCGCCGACCGCGATATAGGCTGTCGCGCCGGCCTCGGCGCGTCTGTTGCTGTAGGGTATGCCGCGCCGGGCCAGCGCGCTTTTCGCGACATCGCAGGAGGTCGTGAAGGCGGCGGTGCCGACGGGGTTGAACTGGAACGAACATTCGCGCGCATCGGCGACGGTGACGACCGGCGACATGCGTTGCGCTTCCTCAAGCGCCGGGTTGGCGAAGTATGTCAAAGCGGAGAAGAGCGGGAAGTACGTCAACGCAGCCAGCAGGCAGCCCGCCATGATGATCGGCTTGCGTCCGATACGGTCGGACAACGCGCCGAAAACGACGAAGAACGGCACACCGAGCAACAGCGCCACGCCGATCAGGATGTTGGCCATCTGTCCATCGACCTTCAGCACCTGCGTCAGGAAGAACAGCGCGTAGAACTGGCCCGTGTACCAGACGACTGCCTGCCCGGCGGTCAGGCCGATCAGTGCGATCAGCACAATCTTCAGGTTGCGCCACTCGCCGAAGCTCTCCTTCAGCGGCGCTTTCGACAATGTGCCCTCTTCCTTCATCTTCTGGAACAGCGGCGACTCGTTGAGCTTCAGCCGGATCCAGACCGAAATGCCGAGAAGCACGATCGACAGCAGGAAAGGAATGCGCCAGCCCCAGCTTTCGAAGCTTTCCTTGTCCATCGACAGGCGGCAGGTGAGGATGACAAGCAGCGACAGGAAGAGCCCGAGCGTCGCCGTCGTCTGGATCCATGCCGTATAGCTTCCGCGCTTCGCATGCGGCGCATGCTCGGCGACATAGATCGCCGCCCCGCCATATTCCCCGCCAAGCGCCAGCCCCTGCAGCAGGCGCAGCCCGATCAGGATCGCCGGCGCGGCAAAGCCGATCGTCGCATAATTGGGCAGCAGGCCGACGATGAACGTCGCCACGCCCATGATGACGATCGTGATCAGAAACGTGTACTTACGGCCGACGAGGTCGCCGAGCCGCCCGAAGAAAATGGCGCCGAAGGGCCTGACGGCAAAGCCGGCGGCAAAGGCCAGCAGCGCGAAGATGAAGCCCGCCGTCGGGTTGACGCCCGAAAAGAACTGCACCGAGATGATCGCGGCGAGCGATCCGTAGAGGTAGAAATCGTACCACTCGAAAACCGTTCCGAGCGACGAGGCGAAAATCACCCGCCGCTCCTCGCGCGTCATACGCCCGTTACCCGCCGCCGCTTCAGCCATGCCCCGATCCCGTGTTCCGCGCCCCGGTTTTATGGCGAGAGAATGCCGCGAATGGCGCCGCTGCGCTAGCGGGGCCGCCGCGGAAACAGATTCCCCGTTTCGCCTTCCGGATTGGAGAATGGCATGATCGAGGGCTGACCTTCGATCGACCGGTATTGCGTCAACGCCCAGTGGACGCTGGGGAAAGCAAGTTCTTCCCACGGAATTTCGTCCCAGGAGAAGAGCGCGACCTCCAGGCTTTCCTCGCCCGCCGAAAAGGACGGGTCGGCAAGCTCGGCGCGGTACATCAACTGCACCTGCGCGATGCGCGGGATCGAATAGACGGCGAGCAGATCCTTCAGCACGATCTCCGCATTGGCCTCTTCCCGCGCCTCGCGCCGCGCACCTTCCTCCGCCGTTTCACCTTGTTCCATAAATCCGGCGGGCAGCGTCCAGAAGCCTTTGCGTGGCTCGATGGCGCGGCGGCACATCAGGATGCGGCCTTCAAACGACACAACCGAGCCGACCACTACCTTCGGGTTCACATAATGGATGAAGCCGCAGCGGTCGCAGATATCGCGCGGCAAATTGTCCCCGGTTGGTACGCGGCGGCTGAATGCCGGATCGTGTTCGGCGCCGGGTTCTCGCGGCGCCGGGACGCTGTCCGAACCGCCCATTTTCGTCAAATTCGTCATATTGCAACTCTTTGATCCGCCTACGGAAGTAAGCTTTGTTGGGCCCGCGCCCGCCATTCGGGTGGAAAATTTTCGAAACCTGTCGCTCCGCCAGACCGCGGACGGCGCCGACCGTCCGCGCACAGACCTATCGCCGTTTTCGAATTTTCTTCTTTTTTCATGGCCCGGTTCCTCTTGCAAGACAGGGCCTTGCGGGTGCATATGAAGATAGTGCGGCGCGCCCGGCAATGCCACAAAGCAGCGGGCGGCGCGCCCGAACCGTTTTCTCCATGCGGCGGGAGACCCGTCCGACCGGAAACATCCCGCCCGGAAAAATTCCGCAAGGACCGGAACCCGCGAAATTCAACCCCCCGATATTCGGATACACGCGTATCGAATAGCTCCACAGGACACCAGAGGACAGACGAATGGCAGCCAGAAAGTCGACCGGAAGTTTCGATCTCGAGAGCTCATTGAGCCATCTGCTGCGTCGCGCGCAGCAATTCGCCTACGACCAGTTCGTTCAGCAGATGGGCGGAAACGCGCTGACGCCGCGTCAGTTCATCGTGCTGTTTGCGGTCGAGGAAGAAGAAGGCCTGAGCCAGACCGATCTCGTCAACCGCACCGGCATCGACCGTTCGACGCTGGCCGACATGATCAGCCGCATGATCAAGAACGGTCTTCTTGCCCGCCGCCGCACCGCCGAAGACGCGCGCGCCAACGCCGTCCGCCTTACCGCCGCCGGCCGCCGCGCGCTGAAAGGCGCGATGCCCAAGGCGCTCGCCGCCGAGAGGGCGCTGCTCGAAGCGCTGCCGAAATCCGTGCAGTCGGATCTGTTGAAGGCGCTCGGCCACCTCAACAGCGCCATCGAAGGCATGAAAGCGGAAGAAGCGGAGCCGAAGAAGCCGGCAAAGCGCGCCACCCGCAAGCCCGCCCGAAAGACGGCGGCAAAAAAGCCGGCCGCCCGCCGCAAGAAGAGCTGAACCTCAGTTGCCGGGCGGTGCGGCATGCCGTGCCGCCCGCAACGCAGGTAAGATCTCCCCGGCAATCGCCTCGGGCGTCACTTCGCCGACATGCTTGAGCGCGATGCGCCCATTGCCGTCGACGACATAAGTCTCCGGCACGCCGTAAACGCCCCATTCGATCGAAGCCCGCCCCGCCGCATCGCGACCGATGCGATCGAAGGGATTGCCGAACTCGGCGAGAAAACGACGCGCGGCCGCGGGGTCGTCCTTGTAATTGATGCCGTAGAGCGGCACATCGGCAAGCCGTCGAAGTTCGACCAGCAACGGCATTTCGGTCCGGCAGGGAATGCACCACGAGCCCCAGACATTGACGATGACCGGCGTACCCGCGCCGAAATCGGCCGTTGCGAGACCCGGCATGTCGAGCCCCGGAACCGGCGGAAGCTCGAACTCGGGCACATAACGCCCGATCAGCGCCGATGGAACGCGCGAGGGATCGCCGCGATAAATCGCGACGAAGAAAAATCCGGCAAGCAGCAGAAAGATGGCGACGGGCACCAGGGCTGCAAGTCTGAACGGCACTTTCACCGGTCCTGTTCCGGACGCGCGGCGCGGCGGACGCGCCCGCCAGCCTCGCCTTCAAGTGCCTCGACCAGCCGCGCCTGCCGCCGGTAGTCGGCGATGCTGTGGACAGCAAGCGCCAGCGGCACGACAACCCCAAGCGCATAGACCGTCCAGACATAGGCCGCATAACCGCCCATATGGAAAAATTCTTCCACAGTTCAATCCTCCGCGCCTGCGGCGGCGCGGGCCAGCCGCAACGTCCGCACGCGATGACGCAATATCTCCGCCCGCATGCGCACAAGCAGCAGCGTCACGAAGAAGAACGTGAAACCGAGCGCCATCAGCGCCAGAGGCAACAGCATTTCCGGCGCAATCGTCGGTCCGTCCATGCGGAACACGGAGGCCGGTTGATGCAGCGTGTTCCACCAGACGACCGAGTAGCGAATGATCGGCACATTGATCGCGCCGACCAGCGCCAGCACCGCGGCCGCGCGCGCCGCGCGCGCCGGCTCTTCGATGGCCGCCCAGAGCGCCATGTAGCCGAGATAGAGAAAAAACAGGATCAGCACAGATGTCAGCCGCGCGTCCCACACCCACCAGGCGCCCCACATCGGCTTGCCCCACAACGCGCCGGTAACCAGCGCAAGGAAGGTGAAGGCGGCACCGATGGGCGCGGCGGATTTCGCACAGAGATCGGCCAGCGGATGGCGAAAGATCAGTGCCACGGCGGAGGCGGCCGCCATCAGCGAATAGCCGAACATCGCAAGCCACGCCGACGGCACATGCACATACATGATGCGCACCGTTTCGCCTTGCTGATAATCCGGCGGCGAGGCGACGAGTGCGTAGTAAAGGCCAATGCAGAGAAGCCCGAGCGAAACCACCCATAATGGCGCAAGCAGCCGCGCCGACAGCGCCATGAAGCGCGCCGGATTGGCGAAGGCCTGAAGCCGCTGCGAGGCCGAAAGGCTTGTCATGGGGCTCATTTAGCGTGTTGCCTCCGATGAGGGCAAGGTGCGGGCGCCTGCCATTTTGCCGCGTATCAACGGAGATTGGCGCGCAATGCCGCCGCCGCCGCAACCGGTCCGAGAACGAGGCTTGCCAGCGCAACGGCGCAAAGCAACGTCAGGCTCTGCCCGGCGACGCCGTCCGGGAAGCCGAAAAGCGCCGCCCGCGCCGCCGCGACGCCGAAAATCAGCACGGGAATATAGAAGGGCAGCACCAGCAGCGAGGCGAGCAGGCCACCGCGCCGGATGCCGACCGTCAGGCCGGCGCCGATGATGCCGAGAAAACTCAAGGCGGGCGCACCGGCAAGCATCGCAAGCATCAGCGCCGGAAACGCCGAGACCTCCAGATTGAGCATCAGCCCGAGCAGCGGCGCCGCGACGACCAGCGGCAATCCGGTCGTCAGGAAATGGCCGGTCGCCTTGGCGGCCGCGACGAGTTCCAGCGGCAGCCGCCCCATCGCCAGCAGATCGAGCGACCCGTCCTCGTAATCCGCCTGGAAGAGCCGGTCGAGCGTCAGCAGGGACGAGAGCAGCAACGCCACCCACAACATGCCCGGCGCAATCCGCGCGAGGAGGTTGAGATCGGGGCCGACGCCGAGCGGCACCACCGCAACGACGACCAGAAAAAAGAACACCGCCATGCCACCACCGCCGCCGATGCGCGCGGCAAGCCGGAGGTCGCGGCCGATCAGGGCGAAAAAGGCGCGGGTCATGCTGCCGCCTCCGCCCCGAGACGCAGCGTCTGCGCCCCGGCAAGTCCGAGATCGAGATGCGTGGCGCCGACAATGATGCCGCCACCGGCAAGATGCGCCCGCATGACGGCGCCGAGCCGTTCGATGCTTGCGGCATCGAGCGCAACCGTCGGTTCGTCGAGCAGCCAGATCGGGCGCGGCGTCGCGACGAAACGCGCCAGCGCCAGCCGGCGCTTTTGTCCGGCCGACAGATAGCCGACCGGAAGATCGGCAAGTGGCGCGAGCCCCATGCTCTCGAGCGCGGCCGGAACATTTGCAGCCGCGTCGCCCCCCAGCCACGCCGCCCAGAAACGCAACGTCTCGACAACCGTCATCGCCGGCTTCAATGCATCGAGATGGCCGAGATAATGTGCCTGTTCGGCCAGCGTCAGCTCGGGATCGCCGCCTTCCAGCGCAAACGTGCCCGACGCAATATCGAGCAGACCGGCGGCCTGCCGGAGCAGGCTCGACTTGCCGCTGCCGTTGGGCCCGGTCAGCACCAGCGCCGCGCCCGCCGCGACTGAAAAGGACAGGCCCTCAAAAACGATCCGGCCGCCTCGCACGCAGGCAAGGTTCGATGCCGTGAGCCGCAAGTCAGATGTCGTCAAAACTTCCGCCCCGTCCCTTGCCGGCCGCGAAGCGGGCCGCCCCTTTTTGCGTTTCGCCGGACGCCAGCACCTTGCGCCCGTGCTCGAACTCGTTGGCAAAGGCGAGATCGTAGGGAAGATCCCATTGCTCATAGGCCGACATACGGTCATTGCGCAGGCAGAGCTGCGGAAAACGCGAAATCTCGAGCGCCAGCTGTTCGGCCTCCGCGCGCGCCCGGCCCTTCGGCACGACACGATTGGCAAGCCCCATCTGCAACGCCTCCTCGGCGCCGACGCCGCGTCCGGTCAGGATCAGGTCAATCGCGCGGGCGTGGCCGATCAGACGCGGCAGGCGGATCGTTCCGCCATCGATCAGCGGCACACCCCAGCGCCGGCAGAAAACACCCATCACCGCGTCTTCTTCCACCACGCGCATGTCGCACCAGAGCGCGAGCTCGAGCCCGCCAGCCACCGCATAGCCGGCAATGGCGCCGATAACCGGTTTGTTGAGAATCATTCGCGACGGACCCATCGGCCCGTCATCGGCAAGGCGGCTGAAACCGGCGCCGGTCGCGGGCGGCACAACGCGATTGCCGCCCCCCGTCGAGACGGCCTTGAGATCGGCGCCCGCGCAGAAGGTTTGTTCCGCACCGCAGAACACGGCGACAAGCGCCGTCTCGTCCCGCTCGAATTCGAGGAAGGCGGCTGCAAGCCGCTCGGCGGCCGCGCGATCGACCGCGTTCTTCGCATGCGGACGGTTGAGGATCACGGTCGTCACCGGACCGTTTTTCTCGACGATGACCTCTGTCACACACGCCCTCCCGCTATTCCGTTTCAACGCCGGTTATCATGGCTTAAGCACACGGCCGAGCATGGTCAATCCGGATGAAAGTCATTATAGTCCGCCGCGACAAGCATATAGGTTCCAGGCACAAAAGCGGCGGCGAAATCGGTTTTGACGCACGCGCGGTTTCCCCGCGCGGGCGGCGCCAGCACCCCCGCCCTTTTCCCGCCTGAACCGGCGCAGCATCGAGGACCAATACAGATGGCGAAGAAGGCCCCCGCGAAATCCAGCAAGTCCCCCAAGGCGAAAGCAAAGGCGACAAAGAAGGCGCCGGCGAAAAAGCCGGTGAAGAAAACCGCCGCAAAGAAGGTGACCAAGGCAAAGGCTGCGCCCAAAAAGGCAGCGCCGAAGCGGACCAAGGCATCGCCGAAGAAAAAGAAATCGGCCCCCAAAAGCGCCACGCCGAAAAAGGCCGCGAAAAAAGCCGTGAAGGCCGCGCGCAAGGCCGTGAAGCGCGCAACGCCCGCCACGCGGAAGCTTGCTCAGAAGGCCAAGCGCGCGGCAAAGAAAACCGTCAAGAAGGTAACACCGAAGAAAAAAGCCGCCGCGAAAGCCAAGCCCGCGGCGAAGAAGGCGGCGCCGAAAAAGAAATCAGCGGCGAAAGCCAAGCCCGCGAAGAAGGCGGCGCCGAAAAAGTCCTCCTTGAAGAAGAAGGCGTCGGCCAAATCAAAGCCTGTCGCCAAAGCCGCGCCGAAGAAAAAGACGGTCGCGAAGGCGAAACCGGCGAAGCGGGCAGCACCGAAAAAGTCAGTCGCCAAAAAATCAGCGCCCGGCAACAGCTTCGGCGCCCGCAAAGTGCTGAAGGTCGGCAAGCGCAGCTACACCTATTTCAGCCTTCCCCATGCCGAGAAGAACGGCCTCGACGGCATTTCGCGCCTGCCCTTCTCGATGAAGGTGCTGCTCGAAAACCTGCTGCGCTTCGAGGACGGCCGCACCGTGACGGCGGATGACGTCAAGGCCGTGAAGACATGGCTGAAAACGCGCACCTCCGATCGCGAAATCGCCTATCGACCGGCCCGCGTGCTGATGCAGGACTTCACCGGCGTACCCGCCGTCGTCGACCTCGCGGCGATGCGCGACGCGGTGAAGAATCTCGGCGGCAATCCGAAGAAGATCAATCCGCTGGTGCCCGTCGATCTCGTCATCGACCATTCGGTGATGGTCGACAAATTTGGCACGCCGACGGCCTTCAAGGAAAACACCGACATCGAATATCAACGCAACCGCGAGCGCTACGAGTTCCTGCGCTGGGGCTCCAAGGCCTTCGACAATTTCCGCGTCGTGCCGCCGGGAACCGGCATCTGCCATCAGGTCAATCTCGAATATCTGGCACAGACCGTCTGGACGAAAAAGGACGGCAAGGAAGAGGTCGCCTATCCCGACACCTGCGTCGGCACCGACAGCCACACCACGATGGTGAACGGCCTTGCGGTTCTCGGCTGGGGCGTTGGCGGCATCGAGGCCGAAGCCGCGATGCTCGGCCAGCCGGTGTCCATGCTGATCCCCGAAGTCATCGGCTTCCGTCTGACCGGCAAGCTGAACGACGGCGTGACCGCAACCGACATGGTGCTGACCGTCACCGAAATGCTGCGCAAGAAGGGCGTGGTCGGAAAGTTCGTCGAATATTACGGACCCGGCCTCGACCATCTCGCGCTCGAAGACCGCGCGACGATCGCCAACATGGCGCCCGAATATGGCGCCACCTGCGGCTTCTTCCCGGTGGACGGCGAAACGCTGAAATATCTCCGCGCCACCGGCCGTTCGGACGAGCGCGTCGCACTGGTCGAGGCGTATGCCAAGGCGCAAGGCATGTTCCGCGAAAAGGGCATGGCCGACCCCGTCTTCACCGACACGCTGGCGCTCGACCTTTCGACGGTCGTGCCGAGCCTGGCCGGTCCGAAGCGCCCGCAAGACCGCGTCTCGCTGACCGACGTCAAGACCAACTTCCTCGGCGCGCTCGGCGGCGAGTTCGGCAAGCCCGGCCAGTCGAAGGCGCGCGTGCCGGTCGAGGGCCGCGATTTCGATCTCGGTCACGGCGACGTCGTCATCGCCGCCATCACCTCCTGCACCAACACCTCGAATCCGAGTGTGCTGGTGGCCGCCGGCCTCGTTGCCCGCAACGCGCGCAAGAGAGGCCTCAAGGTGAAGCCGTGGGTGAAGACCTCGCTGGCGCCCGGTTCGCAGGTCGTCACCGACTATCTGACCAAGTCGGGCCTGCAGGACGACCTCAATGCGATGGGCTTCGATCTCGTCGGCTATGGCTGCACGACCTGCATCGGCAATTCCGGGCCGCTGCCGACCGAGATCAGTCAGGCGATCAACCAGCACGATCTCGTGGCCTCCTCGGTGCTGTCGGGCAACCGCAACTTCGAGGGCCGCGTCTCGCCGGACGTGAAGGCGAACTATCTGGCCTCGCCGCCGCTGGTCGTCGCCTATGCGCTGGCCGGTTCGACGCAGATCGACCTGACGACCGAACCGCTCGGCACCGGCTCGGACGGGCAGCCGGTCTATCTGAAAGACATCTGGCCTTCGGCGAAAGACGTCGCCGAGACGGTGCGCACCTGCGTGACGCGCGACATGTTCCGCAAGCGCTACGCCAATGTCTTCGACGGCGATGCCGACTGGCAGAGCATCAAGGTGACAGGCGGCCTCACCTATGACTGGGACGGCGCGTCGACCTATGTGCAGAACCCGCCCTACTTCGTCGGCCTGCAGCCCGAACCCGCGCCGCTGTCCGATGTGACCGATGCACGGATCCTCGGCCTCTTCGCCGACTCGATCACCACCGACCACATCTCGCCCGCCGGCAACATCAAGGTGAAGAGCCCGGCCGGCGCCTACCTGAATTCCAAGCAGGTCGGTGCGCAGGACTTCAATTCCTATGGCGCCCGGCGCGGCAATCACGAAGTGATGATGCGCGGCACCTTCGCCAATATCCGCATCAAGAACCAGATGCTGAAGGGGATCGAAGGCGGCCTGACCAGGCTGCAGCCCGAAGGCGTCGAAATGCCGATCTACGACGCGGCGATGGAATACAAGCGCCGCGGCATGCCGCTCGTCATCTTCGCCGGCAAGGAATACGGCACGGGCTCGAGCCGCGACTGGGCGGCAAAGGGCACGATGCTGCTCGGCGTCAAGGCCGTCGTCGCCCAGAGCTTCGAGCGCATCCACCGTTCGAACCTGGTCGGCATGGGCGTTGCGCCGCTGCAGTTCCTCGGCGACATGAGCTGGCAATCGCTCGGCCTCGACGGTTCGGAAACCGTCTCGATCGAAGGTCTTGCCCATGTGAAGCCTCGCACCAAGGTGAAGGCGGTCATCGCCTTCAAGGACGGTGCGAAACAGACGATCGAGCTTCTCTGCCGCATCGATACGCAGGACGAAGTCGAATACTACGAAAATGGCGGCATCCTGCCCTACGTCTTGCGGAACCTCGCGGCCTAGCCGGCAAATCAACCAGCGAAAAGGGCGCTCCCCGGAGCGCCCTTTTTTGTTGCCTCACCGCATCGTGACTCGCCTGTGTGCGAAAGCCCGACCTATCCTCAAGGCCGAAGGAGAGAACCCTCATGCTGTTGCGCCTCGTGATCGCGCTTGCGCTCGGCCTGTCGCTCGCATCCGCCGCCCGCGCCGACACGCGCCCGGTGGTGGTCGAACTTTTCACGAGTCAGGGCTGCTCGTCCTGCCCCAGGGCCGATGCCTATCTGCGCGAACTCGCGGGGCGCGACGACGTGATCGCGCTTTCCTTCGCGGTCGACTACTGGGACTTCCTCGGCTGGAAAGACACGCTGGCAAGCCCCGCCTTCACCAAACGCCAGCGCGCCTATGCGAAGACGCTGGGACTTTCCGGCGTCTATACCCCGCAGATCGTCGTCGACGGCGTCGCCGAGGGCGTGGGCAGCCGGCGCGCTGAAATCGAGGAGCATATCGCCGAACAAGGTGCGACACCGCTGCCGGTTCCCTTGCACTTCACCGACGACGGCACCGCGCTGACGCTCCATGTCGGAGCGGGCGCCAAACCGGAGCGCGCCGCCACGCTTTGGCTGGTGCGCTATGCAAAAGAGGAAACCGTCGAAATCCGGCGCGGCGAGAACCGCGGCAAGACCATGACCTACACACATGCGGTGCGCGGGCTGATGCCGGTCGGTATGTGGGACGGGAGCGCCACGACGGTGACGCTGCCGAAGACGGAGATGCTGATGCAGGGTTATGAAGGCTGCGTCGCGCTGCTGCAGATGCGCGACGGCGGACCCATTCTCGGCGCGGCGCGCATCGATCTTGCCGCCGCCGTGGAAGCGGAAGCGCCGGCGCGCTAGAGATCGGCCGGTCCGGCCTCGCGGGTCAGCAGGTCCATCGTCTGGGTGAACTGCCCGCCGACATCCTGCGGCAGTTTGTAGACCCAGGCGCCGAGCCGCGCATTGAGCGCATCCGCCCGCGCCGCCGCTGCCTCGCCATCGGCGCCGTCGGCGGCAAGCGCCGGATCGACTTCCGCCGAGAATTTCGCCCACAGCGCGCCGCCCTGCCCGCCCATGCTCATGGTCAGGCGCATACCGTCGAACGTGTCGAAGAAAACCGTCGGCGCATCCTCGGGAAGGTCAAGCATATCGGCGGGCGCGACATCGTCGAAACTCTTGCCGATGAGCGTCGTCGCGACGCCGTTGACGACCGGTGCGCCGCGCGTTGCCCGTCCCGCCGGTATGTTGACGATGGCAAAGTCGCTCTCGTCCCTTGAAGCGCGTTCGATGATGACCGGGTTGTCGGTGCCACCCCAAAGCGTCACGCGCGCCAGTTCCTCGCGCGGAATATCCACAAATGTCGGATCGAGCCATTCGGCGACGGTCTTGTGCAGCGGCAGGCGGCCACGCGCCAGCCAGGACTGATCTTCGCCGTCGCGCCGCACATAGATAAGACCTTCGCCGCGCACATCGACGGCACGTTCCGGCATTTTTCCAACGAGAAGGCCCGCCATCCGCTCATCGCCGCGGAAGAATTCGATCCTGATCGCCGAACCGATATCTTCGGGCGCCATCAATCCGAGGTTCCGATGCCAGTCGGGGCTCGCGGTGCGCGGTTCATAGGCTTCCACCTCGCCCATCCCGAGCAGGGCCTTCTTGACGAGTTCCGCGCCGGCCGGATATCCGCCGCGCTCGTCCACACCCCAGACGCCGTCGGCGCCGCGCGACATCGCGATGCGGACCTCGCCGTGCAAGCCCTGGCTCGCGGTGTAGACGATGCGGTCCACCTGATCGAGCCGCGTGTCGAGACCCTCAAACAGCGGGTGCGGCGTGAAGCGCGCCTGGACGCTGCTGTGGTCGGTGGCAACTGCGATGACCGCCGCGACGACGGCGACAACGGTGGCCGCCGCCAGCATGGCAAGATTGCGCAACGGCCGGTTTTCCCAGATCGACTGAAGCGCCGCGGGCATGGGCTCAGGCTCCCTTTTCGACGCGCGCCTTGCGGCGGCGGTAACGCACGATCGCCGCGCCGGTCGCGACAACCGCGATCAGCAAGGGGATGAGCCCGACATTGATGAAACGAAGCCGGGCGCCGAGCCCGTCGATCTCGCGGCGCAGATTGCGCTGCACATCGCGCAGCTTCTTGCGGCTGTCGAGAAGTTCGGCGCGGAAGATCTGGATTTCGTTTTCGACATGCGCCTCGGCGGTTGCACCGTCATGCAGACCCGCATCGGCGGGTCCTTGCGTTTGCAGCTCGGTCAGCCGGCGTTCCGTTTCGGAGATGCGGCGTTCAAGCGCTTCCTGCTCGGCGAGAAAACGCCGCTCGGCGGTGCGCCGCAATTCGTCGACCACCGTGAACGGCCGGTCGATCTTCGCACGGGCGCGCAGCGAAATCAGCTCGTTCGAACCCATCAGATTGTCGATGGCCGAAACGATGAAACTGGCGTTGTCGGCAATCGGCTGCGCCACGCGCTCGCCGAGATAGGATTGCGTCTGCACCCAGAAACGATCGTCGAAAATATCGCTGTCGGCGAAAAGGATGATGTTTGCGTCGCCCTCGGACCGCGCGAGATGGGGAGCCGGATCGGTTGCGGAACGCGGGGCCGCGTCGTCGTCCTCGGCGGACGCACCGGCACCGGGCGGTCCGTCGAAGGCGCTGGCGACCGGACCGGACAGCCGTGCCGCAATGACATAGCTCTCGCCCGTCGGCTCGAAACGGCGCAGCAGATCGTCGGGCCGGGGACCCGACTTCACATAATCGAGGTCGTAGAGCTTCGCGTCGTCGGAGGAGCGCACCAGCGGCGTGAATTGCGTCGTTGCGTTGGCGGACGGCGCCAGCGCGCCGACCGTACCCAGATTGAGCCGCATGACATCGGCGGTGACGATGTCGTCCGCATCGACGTTGGCGCGTGGCACCGCAAGCCAGATGACGTAGTCGCTTTCCTGCCGCCGCGCATCGAGCCCCGTCTGCACGCGCTGTGCAAGGCCCCGGTCGCCGACGATCTTGGTCGGATCGTAGTCGACACCCCAGCTTTTCAGCAGCGGCTCAAGATTGGATGCCTCGGTGTATCCGCGAATGGGCTGCCCGTCCGGACCGGCAGTGAGGCTCACCTCAGAATGCGGATCGATGAAGGCGAGCACGCGACCGCCGCGCATCACGAACTGGTCGACCGCGTAAAGCGTCGCCTCGTCGAGCTCGCGCGGATGCGCGACCATCAATACGTCGATCTTGCTCGGCACGGCCTTGAATTGCTGCTCGAGATATTCGAGCTCGAAGCGGTCGCGCAGCTCTTCATAGATCATGAAAGGCAGCGATTCGCCGCGCATCGCCGACATCAATCCGCCTGTGCCGGTGTCGAGCGGCAGGTTGGTGACGATGCCGAGCACGGGCCGCGCCGGCCGGCTGAGATTCTGGATCATGCGCGCGATGTCGTATTCGAGATATTGCTCGCGCTCGTCGGTGAAGAAGGGAATGGCTTCGAGCCCGTCGACCGAATTGGTGCCGACGAGACCGAAATAGATGATGTCGCCCTGCGCTGTCGGCGCGCCCTTGAGGCCGAGCGACATCGCGAGGTCTTCCTGTTCGGAGAAAGGCTCGGGCTCGATCACTTCGAGGCGCAACTGGCCGTCCGACCGGTTGCGTATCTCCTGCAGCAAATCGCGAACATGGCCGGCATAGGTGCGGATGCGCGGATAGTCGTTGGCAAGCCGCTCCGAATAGAAGAAACGCAGCGTGATCGGTTCCTCGATTTTCGCGACGACTTCGTTCGTGCCCTCCGACAGCGTGTAGAGCCTATTCTCGGTGAGATCGATCCGCGCCGAACGGAAGACGATGTTCGAGAACAGATTGACGGCAAGGAAAAGCACAGCGAGCAGCACCAGCATGACGATGCGGTAGGCCGAACGGCTGATCTGCTGGTTGGATAGCGCGTTCATCGCCTCAGCCCGCCTTCTTCATGTCGACGACGATGCCGCAGGCGATCAGCCAGGCGCCGATCAGCGTCGTGAAATAGACGATGTCGCGCAGATCGATGACGCCGCGCGTAATGGCATTGAAATGCGTCAGGAACGAGAAGGACGCAATCGTGTTGAGGATCTGTTGCGGCGCCCAGCCCGAGAAGAAGTCGATGACGATGGGAAGACCCGAAACCGTGAACAGAAAACAGACAGCGACCGAGACGACGAATGCAATCACCTGGTTGCGCGTGACAGCCGAAAGACAGGAACCGATGGCGAGATAGCCGCCGGCCATCAGGAAACTGCCGAGATAGCCGGCCAGGATGACGCCGTTGTCCGGATCGCCGAGATAGTTGACGGTCAGCCAGATCGGAAAGGTCAGCGCCAGCGCCAGCCCCGAAAAGACCCATGCCGCAAGGAACTTGCCGAGCACCGCCGCCCAGAGCGGCACCGGCAGCGACAGCAGAAGTTCGATCGATCCCGTGCGGCGTTCCTCCGCCCAGAGACGCATCGAGATCGCCGGGATGAGGAAGAGATAGAGCCAGGGATGGAAATTGAAAAAGATCGCAAGGTCCGCCTGCCCGCTTTCATAATAGCCGCCGAGATAGAAGGTAAAGGCGCCCATCGTGAACAGGAAAATCACGATGAAGATGAAGGCGAGCGGCGTCGCGAAATAGCCGCCGAGCTCGCGGCGGAAAACGGCGAGGAGTTCGTTCATGCCGCGTCCTTCTTGCCGTCGGTGACGGTCGTATCCGAACGGGTGAGGCTGCGGAAGACTTCGTCGAGACGGCCGGGCTCGCCGTAAAGCGCGCGCACCGGCCAGTTCTCGTCGCGCGCCAGCCGCGCCACCGCGTCGATCAGCAGCACATCGCTCTCACGCGCGCTGACCGGGAAGAGCGTGAACGTCGTCTCGGCGCCGCGCGGCACGATCTCGATGCTGGCGATGCCGTTCAGCGCCTTGAGTTTCTCGGCCATCTGCACGGTCGTCTGCCCGCTCAGCGTCAGCGACACGGCGTTGTGATAGCGCGAACGCGCCATCAGCGCCGCCGGCGTGCCGTCGGCGACCACGCGGCCGCGATCGATGATCAGCGCCCGGGTGCAGATCGCGTCGACCTCTTCGAGGATATGAGTCGAAATGACGATGGCCTTCTCGGCCGACATGCGGGCGATCAGCTTGCGCACTTCGAATTTCTGATTGGGGTCGAGACCATCGGTCGGCTCGTCCATGATGAGGACGGGCGGATCGTGCAGGATCGATTGCGCGAGACCGACGCGGCGGCGAAAGCCTTTCGACAGCGTATCGATCGGCTGCTCGAGAACGCCGCCCAGCTCCGTCGCCTCGACCGCGCGGTCGATGGCCTTTTCCGCGTCCGCGCCCGAAAGCCGGCGCACGCGCGCGATGAAGCGCAGGAAACCGCGGGGCGTCATGTCGCCGTAAGCCGGCGCGCCTTCCGGCAGATAGCCGATGGTGCGTTGCGCGGCCAGCGTGTCGGTCACGATGTCGTGGCCGCAAACGCGCGCGCTGCCCGCGCTCGGCGCGAGGAAGCCGGTGATCATTTTCATGGTGGTGGATTTGCCGGCGCCGTTCGGACCGAGAAAGCCCAGAACTTCGCCCTTCTCGACCGTAAAGCCGATGCGGTCGACGGCCGTGAAAGGCCCGAAATGCTTGGTCAGCCCGTCGATGACGATCATCGCCTCGCCGCCCGCGGATGTAGCTCTAGCCGCCGTTTCCATATTCGACCGGACGATGATGCCTCTCCCCGAACGCCGCTTCCCCGCGAGACGAGGCGGCATTTGCTTGTTGCGCGGCGCCCGATTGCAAAGGCGCGGCCTGCCTCCCATGCAGGCAGTCTGTGTAGGACAGGCCGCCAAGTCCTTCAAGTGAAAGATGTTTCATCTACCGCGCGCACAAAAAGCTTGCCGTCCGGGTGGGGGAACCCGGACGGCTGGAGCTTTCACTCTTGGGACGTGCGTTGCGCTCGAAAATCCCCCGGGGGGTGGGGGAAGGGGTGGCCCGGCTCCCCCAATCTATCCCGGTGGGGCTGGGGGGCTGATGAAACCGGAACGTCGCAAGGAACCGGGCCAGTGAGGCAACGGTGCTAATCTGACGGTCCAGTGTGGCCCCGCAAGGGCTGAAAAAAGGCAATATTGTGGTTTCACAATTAATGGCCGCCATCCGAAAACCTCAAGAAAACCGCGGCAATTGCAACAATCGCATGACGCCGCGACGCGCCTTGTGCCATGCTTGAGGCTTGCTGGACCGCGCCCCCTGGAGGATCCGACGCCCGCATGACCGATCGTCCCGATTACACGGCCACGAGCGCCGGAACGGACCGCGGGCTGACGCTGGTGAGACCGGCCGCGCCTCAAAAACGGCAGCGCGAGCCTGAAATCTTCTTCGACCGTCACGAACTCGATGCGATCCTCTCTGTCTATGGCCGCATGGTCGCCGACGGCGAATGGCGCGACTATGCGATGGGCGGGTTCAAGGATGTTGCCGTCTTCTCGGTTTTCCGCCGGACCAGCGAAATGCCGCTCTACCGCATCGAGAAACGCCCGAAACTGGCGCGCAAGCAGGGCGCCTATGCGGTGGTGGCGGCGACCGGACTGATCCTGAAGCGCGGCCACGATCTGAAGCAGGTGCTGAAGGTTTTCGACAAGCGGGCGCTGCGCCTCGTTGACGCCTGAGGCGGCTGCATACAAACGAAAAGCCCCGGCATCGCTGCCGGGGCTTTGTTTTGTAGCGATGTTTCAGCGGCTTAGCTGCGCTGGCTGCCGAGGAACTGCAGCAGGAACATGAACATGTTGACGAAGTCGAGATAGAGCGAGAGTGCGCCCATCACGGCTTTCTTGCCCGAGGCGGCAACGCTGTCGCCTTCGTAATACATGCCCTTGATGCGCTGCGTGTCGTAGGCGGTGAGGCCGGCGAACACCAGAACGCCGATCACCGAGACCGCGAATTGCAGCGCCGAACTCTGCAGGAAAATGTTGACGACCATCGCGAGGATGACGCCGATGAGGCCCATGAACAGGAACGAGCCCATGCCGGTCAGATCGCGTTTTGTCGTGTAACCGTAAAGGCTTAGCGAGCCGAAGGCAGCCGCCGTCACGAAGAAGGTCGTGGTGATGCTCTCGCCCGTATAGACGAGGAAGATTGAGGACAACGAGAGGCCCATGACGCCGGCAAAGAGCCAGAATGTCGTCTGCACCGCGAAAAGGCTCATCGCCTGAACGCGGAAGCTCAGGAAGAAAATGAAGGCGAGCGGCGCCAGAATGACCACCCAGCGCAGCGGGCTCGCATAGATCGCCTGACCGAACTCGCTGAAGGCAAGGCCCGCCGGCGTTTCGACGACGGCCATGTTGTAGGCGCCCAATGCCACGAGGCCGGTGAGCGCGAGCGCCATCGCCATGTAGTTGTAAACACTGAGCATATAGCTCCGAAGGCCCTCGTCGACCGCCATGTCGGCGCGCCGCCCGAGTTCGACCTGATGGAGCCGTTCCTGATCGTAATTCGCCATGTATCTGCACCCTCCTGAGTGTGCCTGCCGTCAATATCGGCTGCGGCCTGCCGAAATTCAAGCAAAACCGGGGATCAGCACCAAGAAATGGTAACGCTTTCCGGGGCTTAGCGCCTCCCGGCCCGGCCGGAAAACCGCCGTTGTGTCATCGGTCTGTCAAAAATCTGTCACAAGCGCACTTGTCCCCGGGTTTATCCCGCAACTTGTCCCGCAACTTGTCCCCGGGGGCGTTTGTTAATCCGCCCGGAGCACCGGCGCGGCGGGGGCGGCGAGCGCCCGCCAGGTGCCGAGCAGGCCGAGCGCGACGGTGAGGATGGCGGCGGCGACGACCGTGACCGCGAGTGTGCCCGGAAGGAAGCGCCAGGGCAGGTCCATGACGAAGGTGATGACCGAGAAGGCGGCGATGGTGCCGGCGAGTGCTGCAACAAGCGCGGTCGCAAAACCGAGCAGCGCATATTCGCGGACATAGATGCCGAGAATGCGCCCCGTCGTGGCGCCGAGCACCTTGAGGACGACGGCGTCGCGGACGCGGGCCGAGAAACCGGCGGCCATCGCGCCGGCAAGAACGAGAACGCCGGCCGCCAGCGTGACCGCGCCGGTGGCGCGCACCGCCATCGCGAAATCTTCCAGGAGCTTGTTGACAGCCTGAAGCGCCTCCTTGACGCGCACCGAGGTGATGTTGGGGAAGCGCGCGGTGACCTCGCGCTCCAGCGCCTCCTCCGCCGCATTGTCGCCCTCCATCGCGACGGTGGCGAGAACCGTGTGCGGCGCGGCCGAGAGCGCGCCCGGCGAGAAGACCAGCACGAAATTGATGCCGAGCGTCGACCAGTCGATCTCGCGCGTATTGGCGATCGTCGCTTCCATTTCGCGGCCGAGCACATTGACCGAAATCCTGTCGCCGACATCGACGCCGAAGCCTTGCGCCAGTTCCTCGCCGAAGGAGACGAGCGGCGGGCCCGCATAATCCTCCGGCCACCATGTGCCCCGCACCATTGTCGAGCCCGACGGCATCGAAGCCGAATAGGTGATGCCGCGGTCGCCCCGAAGCGCCCATTGCACGTCGGGTGCAACCGTCAACTGGTCGGAAGGTACGCCATTGACCGAGGAAATCCGTCCCCGGAGCATCGGCACGCGGTTGAACGCGACGACGCCGGGGCTGGCGGTGACGATTTCCTCAAGCCCGTCGATCTGGTCGGGCTGCACATCGACGAAGAAGAAGGCGGGCGCGCGGTCGGGCAGCTCGCCCATGATCTCGCCGGTGAGATTGCCGTTGATCAGCGACACCGTGACGAGAAGCGTGAGCCCGAGCCCGAGCGAAAGCACGATGGCCGATGTCGGTGCGCCGGGGCGGTGGATATTGGCGAGCGCGAGACGCAGTTCCGGCGAACGGACGCGGGGGCTACGCGCCGCCAGCGCCATGATGCCGCGCGCGGCACCGAACAGAAGAATGAAAACACAGGCCGCGCCGCCGACGAAATAGATCGCGAAAAGACGCTCCTCGGCGAGCGCGATGGCAAGGCCTGCAAGCGCGGCGAGCGCGGCCGCCGTCGCGGCGACATAGGGCGCGCGCGGGAAACGCCGCACCGGCGCGACGAGATCGCGGAAGAGGCTCGTTGCCGGAACCTCGCGGGCGCGCGCCAGCGGCCAGATCGCGAAGGCGAGCGCCGTCAGCACACCGTAAGCGGCGGCAAGGATCAGCGGCCCCCAATAGATGCCGAGATCGGCGGGTATCGGGATCGCGGCCCCCGCCACCATTTCGACGATGAAGGGCGCGGCGCCGCCGATGACGAGGCCGATCACGATGCCGACAGCGGCAAGCGCCATCACCTGCATCAGATAGAGACGGAAAATCAATGCGCCCGGCGCGCCGAGACATTTGAAGGTGGCGATGACGGTGCGCTTGCCGTCGAGATAGGACTTGACCGCATTGGCGACGCCGACACCGCCGACGACGAGCGCGGTCAAGCCGACCAGCGAAAGAAAAAGCGCCACGCGCTGAACGAAACGCCGCACGCCCGGCGCGCTGTCGCTGCGATCCTGAATGCGCCAGCCCGCATCCGGGAAACGCTCGCCAAGCGCCGCGACCCAGCCCGCAATGCCGGCCGACGAGCGCAGCGCTTCGGGCAGTTTTACCCGGTAGAAAAAATTGACGAGGCTGCCGGGCTGCACCAGCGCCGTCGATTCGAGCGCTTCCATCGCGATCATGGCGCGGGGCCCGAGCGCAAAACCGTCGGCGACCCGGTCGGGCTCGCGCGCGATGACGGCGCGAAGCTCAAGCTCGGCCTCACCGATGCGCACCAGATCGCCGACCGCGACGCCGAGACGCGACATCAGATTGGGTTCGACGACAAGCCCCCAATGCCCGTCGCGGAAAGCCAGCGCCGCGGCGAAATCCATGGCGGGCGCGAGTTCCATTTCGCCATAAAGCGGATAGAGATTGTCGACGGCTTTCAACTCGACCAGCGTCTGGCCGCGCGCGACGCCGTTAGTGTCGCCAACGCTTCGCGCCATCGCGCGCATTTCGGCCGCCGCCGAAACCGCATTGCCGTCCGAAATCCAGGCGAGCTCCTCGGCGCTGGCCGCGCGGTGAATGAGGCGGATGGCGACATCGCCGCCGAGAATTTCCTGCCCGCCTTCGGCAAGGCCGCGCGTCAGCGCCGAAGACACGGAGCCGACACCGGCAATCGCCGCGACGCCGAGCGCGAGACAAGCGATGAAAACACGGAAGCCCTTGAGACCGCCGCGCAGCTCGCGCCGCGCGAGGCGGGCGGCGAGGAAGTAGGAGGCGGGGGTGGCGTTCATAGCGCGGCACTCCCCTGCACTTCACCTCCCCCTTGCGGGGAGGTGAGCAGATGGGCGACTGCAAATTTTCTCATGCCGCCACGCCCGCTTCGATGCTTTCCACCAGCCCGTCGCGCAGGCGGATGATGCGGTCGCAGCGCGCCGCCAGCGCCTCGTCATGGGTGATGAGGACAAGCGTCGTGCCCTTGCGCCGATGGAGATCGAACATCAGTGCGACGATTTCGGCGCCGGTCGTCTGGTCGAGATTGCCGGTCGGCTCGTCGGCGAGCAGGATTTCGGGATCGCCGGCAACCGCGCGGGCAAGCGCCACGCGCTGCTGCTCGCCGCCCGACAACTGTCCCGGATAATGCGTCAGCCGGTGGCCGAGCCCGACAAGACGAAGCTCTTCTTCCGCGCGCGCGAAGGCGTCGGCGCGGCCGGCGAACTCAAGCGGGATCGCGACGTTCTCGAGCGCCGTCATGGTAGGGATCAGATGGAAGGACTGGAAGACGATGCCGACGCGGTCGCGGCGGAAGCGCGCCAGCGCGTCCTCGCCAAGCGCGGTGAGGTCTTCGCCCGCCGCGACGATGCGGCCCGAGCTCGGCCGCTCGAGACCGGCAAGCACCATCAGCAGCGTCGACTTGCCGGAGCCGGACGGCCCGACGAGACCGGCCGCCTCGCCCTTGGCGATCGAAAGGTCGATGCCGCGCAGGATGTTGACCGGACCGGCGGCGCTGGGCAGGGTCAGGCGGACGTCTTCGAGTTCGATGATATTGGGCAAGGGGCGGGGGCTCTCTATATCTATGTTCGCGAGAAGGCGGGGGCCAGCATAGGCCGGCAGATGGCGGCAGGAAAAGAAAGACACGCGACGATGCGATATGGGCGATATGGCTTTTCGATGCGCTATTGCAAGCTTTTACCGGCGCTACTGCTGGCGGCCGCGCTTGCGATTGCGCCCTCCCTTGCGCAGGCCGCCGAGCGCGCCCTCACCATCGTGGCGCTCGGAGACAGCCTGACAGCGGGCTATCTGCTGGGACCGGACGAGGATTTTGCGACCCAGCTCGAACGGGCGCTTGCCGCCGCCGGTCACGAGAATGTGAAGATCGCCAATGCCGGCGTCTCCGGCGACACGACGGCAGGCGGCCTCGCGCGGCTCGACTGGGCGGTGGGGCCCGACGCCGATGCGGTGATCGTCGAGCTTGGCGCAAACGACGCGCTGCGCGCCATCGACCCCGAGGTGACCCGCGCCAACCTGGAGGCCATCGTGACGCGGCTGAAGGCGCGCGGGCTGCCGGTGCTACTGGCCGGTATGCTGGCGCCGCCCAATCTCGGCGGCGAATACGCAGCCGCCTTCAACCCGATCTATGCGGACCTCGCGGCCGAACACGGCCTGATCCTCTATCCCTTCTTCCTCGACGGCGTCGCCGCCGAGCGCCACCTCAATCTCGGCGACGGCATTCATCCGACGGCGGAAGGTGTCGGCGTCATCGTCGAACGGATCCTGCCGAAGGTCGAGGCGTTGATTGCGGAAGTGGGCGCGGAGGATGCGGTCAATTGAGGGGATGCCCCTGCGCATCATTGCCGGGCTTGAACGCTGATATCGCCAAATCCGCAGATGTCACCCCGGCGAAAGCCGGGGCCCAATCCACGCCAGCACTTGTTCCGCTGTACGAGAAAGCCGCATCGCTGGCGCCGGACACCCTCTCACTTGCTGAGGGAACCAATGGGCCCCGGCTTTCGCCGGGGTGACACTGAATTTATGTTTGAAGCCTCAAATCAAATCCCGACAAAAACGAGAAAGACGAAGAACAAAACCCCCGCGTGACACGCTCTGTCCCGCACTTGTATAAATCACCAGCACAAAATCGAACGGGGGGACGGCAATGGAATATCGCACGCTCGGGCGCACCGACCTGAAGGTCAGCGCGATCTGTCTGGGGACCATGACATGGGGCCAGCAGAACACCGAAGCCGAAGGCCACGAGCAGATGGACTATGCGCTGGCGCAGGGCATCAACTTTTTCGACACGTCGGAAATGTATGCGGTGCCGCCGAAGCCGGAGACGCAAGGCTCGACCGAAAGGATCATCGGTTCGTGGTTCAAGGCGCGCGGCAATCGCGACAAGGTGATCCTCGCCACCAAGGTTGCCGGCCGCAGCCCGATGACCTGGCTGCGCGACGGCGGCGAAGGCACCGAGCAGACGGAAGCGCAGATCGTGCAAGCGGTCGACAAGAGCCTGAAACGTCTGCAGACGGATTATATCGATCTCTACCAGCTTCACTGGCCCGACCGGCCGATCAATCTTTTCGGCGGCCTCGGCTACAAGCATATCGAGGGGACGACGAACCCGATCGACGAAATTCTGGCGGCGCTCGACAAGGTGGTGAAGGCGGGCAAGGTGCGTCATGTCGGGCTGTCGAACGAAACGCCCTGGGGGACGATGAAATTCCTGCATCACGCCGAAACCAAAGGCCTGCCGCGCATGCAGTCGATCCAGAACGCCTACAACCTCTTGAACCGGACCTTCGAACTTGGCGGCTCGGAAATCGCCCATCGCGACCAGGTGGGGCTGCTCGCCTATTCGCCGCTGGCGCAGGGCTATCTCTCCGGCAAATACCAGAACGGCGCGCTGCCCGAAGGCTCGCGCAAGGCGCTGTTCAACCGCTTGCAGCGCTATGAATCGCCGATGACCGACCGCGCCATAGAGGCCTATCTCGGCGTCGCGAGGAAGCACGGGCTCGACCCGTCGCAAATGGCCAACCAGTTCGTGACGACGCGGCCCTTCGTGACCTCGAACATCATCGGCGCGACGACGATGGAACAATTGAAGCTCGCGGTGACGAGCGTTGACGTGAAATGGACGGAGGAACTCGAAAAGGACATCGAGGCCGCGCATCTCACGCAGCCCAACCCGGCGCCTTGAGGGCGCGATGATCCGCCTCTTCACCGCGCTGGAAATTCCCGACGAGGCGGCGGAGAAACTCGCGCGGCTGCAACAGGGGCTCGAGGGCGCGCGCTGGATCGAGCGCGGCGATCTGCACATCACGCTGCGCTTCATCGGCGATGTGGCCGAGAATATCGCATCCGATATCGACGCGGCGCTGGCCGAAATTCCCGTTGCGCCCTTCGAGGTCGAGCTTGAAGGCGTCGGCGAATTCGGCGGCGCGCGGCCGAACGCATTATGGGCGGGCGTCAGAATGTCGGAGCCCTTGCGCGTGCTTCAGGGCCGCCACGAAAGCGCGATGCGCCGCGTCGGCCTCAAGCCCGAGACGCGGAAGTTTCACCCGCATGTGACGGTGGCGCGCCTCGGCCGCGCGGCGCCGGAGGATGTCGGGCGCTATATCGCGGCCAATAATCTTTTCGCCGCGCCGCGCTTCACGGTCGGCCGCTTCACGCTTTTTTCGGCGCGGGGCGGAACCGGCGGCGGGCCCTACGTGGCCGAGCGGCGCTATCCGGAAGATGAGTGGCCGGAAAACCTGCGCGATGGCGACGGCTAGTCGCCCGCCGCTTCCTCGATCGCATGCATGTCGTCGTCGGACAGCCCCATGTGATGTCCGATCTCATGCACCAGCACATGCGCGATCAGATGATCGAGCGGCTCGTCATATTCGGCCCAGTAGTCGAGCATCGGCCGGCGGTAGAGAAACACCATGTCGGGCATATGCGCCGGCTCCATCACCGAGCGGTCGACATGGGAAATGCCCTGATAGAGGCCGAGGAGGTCGAACGGGCTTTCAAGCTCCATTTCGGCCGCGACCTCGTCGTCAGGGAAATCCTCGACGCGGATGACAAGCCCCGCGCAGCGCGCGCGGAAACCGGCGGGCAGGCGCGCAAAGGCCGCGTCCGCCAGCGCCTCGAATTCTTCCAGTGTCGGTGCCTTGACGCCTTTCCAGTCCATCGGCTTCTCTCCTCTTGCGCGGGCAGATTAGGCGGGCGAGGCTGACGCTGCAAATTCACGGAGGCGAAGATGACGGACAAACTGACCGGCAAGGCGCGGGAGAAGGCGCTGAAGGGCCTCAAGGGCTGGACGAAGGTGAAGGGCCGCGACGCCATCGAGAAGACGTTCCGCTTCAAGGATTTCAACGAGGCCTTCGGCTTTATGAGCCGCGTGGCGCTGGTGGCCGAGAAGCTGGACCATCATCCCGAATGGGCAAACGTCTATAGCCGCGTCGAGGTGGTGCTGACGACGCATGATGCGGGCGGGCTGTCGGAAAAGGACATCAAGCTCGCCACGCTGATGGACAAATGGGCGGGCAAGGCCGGGAAGAAGTGAAACGAAAAAGCCCCGGCGTTTCCACCGGGGCTTTCGCATTGATGCGCCGAAGGATTAGCGCGGCGCCATACGGATCGCGCCGTCGAGGCGGACGGTTTCGCCATTGAAATAACCGTTGCGGATCATTTCGGTCGCGAGCGAGGCATATTCTTCCGGGTTGCCGAGACGCGCCGGGAACGGCACCTGCGCGCCGAGTGCCTGACGAACCTTTTCGGGCGCGCCGGCCAAGAGCGGCGTGTCGAAAATGCCGGGCAGGATCGTGTTGACGCGGATGCCTTCGCGGCTGAGGTCGCGCGCGATCGGCAGCGTCATGCCGACGACGCCGGCCTTCGACGCCGAATAGGCCGCCTGGCCGATCTGGCCGTCCTGCGCGGCAACCGAGCCCGTGTTGACGATGGCGCCGCGGTCGCCATCGGCGAGCGGATCGAGCGTCAGCATGCCGGCCGCCGACTTCGCGATGCAGCGGAAGGTGCCGACGAGGTTGATCTGGATAATGAGGTTGAACTTGTCGAGCGGGAAGTGCTCGGGCTTGCCCGTCTCCTTGTTGCGCGACGCGGTCTTGACCGCATTGCCGGTGCCGGCGCAGTTGACCAGGATGCGCTCCTGGCCGATCGCGGCGCGGACCTTTTCGAAGCCGGCATCGACGCTCGCTTCGTCGGTGACGTTCACTTTCGCGAAGACGCCGCCGAGTTCTTTCGCCAGCGCCTCGCCCTTGTCTTCCTGCAGATCGAAAATGCCGATCTTGACGCCTTCCTTGGCGAGGCGGCGCGCGGTCGCCGCGCCGAGGCCCGAAGCGCCGCCGGTGATGATGGCGCTGATGCCTGAATCGAGTTTCATGGGTCGTCTCCCTTGATGAACGGTCTTGCGGGGACGCGGCACTGCGCGAGGCCCGATTGGCGCCGGTTTTACAAATTTGTCGGCACTCTTGCGAGCCAAAAATCCCGTAAATG
Organism: Parvibaculum sp.; assembly: GCF_019635935.1. NCBI lineage: Bacteria > Pseudomonadati > Pseudomonadota > Alphaproteobacteria > Hyphomicrobiales > Parvibaculaceae > Parvibaculum > Parvibaculum sp. The sequence continues at coordinate 1,893,993 of NZ_JAHBYN010000001.1, forward strand.
CCTTGAATGGCGGGCAATTGCGCCGCCAGCGGCCCTGACGCTACGTCGCCGCTGCTTGCAAGCAGGCCCGCAAACGCCCATCTTTTGCCGGGAGGCGGGGCACGACACAGCGGGAACGGCCATGGCCACATCGCAAGGACATACGGGAACGGACGCGGCCCTCGACCCCAACCATCAATTGCCGGCCGTGATCGCGCGCAACGAGAAGACCGTCAATGACGGCTTCTGGAAGAAGATGGCGCGCTTTGCCGGCAAGGTGCCCTTTGCCGAGGAAGCGGCATCCGCCTGGTTCTGCGCCCGCGACCCGCGCACACCGATCCGCGTCAAGGCGACGCTGCTGGCCGCACTCGCCTATTTCGTGACGCCGGCCGATCTCATTCCCGATGTCGTCGCGGTGTTCGGCTTCACCGACGATGCGGCTGTGCTGATGGCCGCGATCGGTCTGGTGTCGAGCCATATCCGCCCGAGCCACCGCAAGGCCGCGCGCGCCGCGCTCGACCTGCCGCCGGCGGAAGCGGAGAAGTAATCCTCACATCGCCCAGACGCCCGACGCGTTGGAACGATAGCCGAGCGCGGTATAGGCCGCGTCGACCAGCGCCTGACCGCGGGTGTTGAGCAGGATGCCGGCGCCCATGCGGTTCATGTTGTAGCCGAAGCTCATGCGGCATTCCGGGTCGGCAAAACCGATCGAACCGCCCATGCCGACATGGCCGAACGCCGCATCCGACATGATGCAGGAGGAGTTGGGTGCGTTCGGTTCCTTGCGATTGTCCATCGACTTCATGTAGCCGAGCGCGAAACGCGACGGGATCAGCAGTGTCGCATCTTCATGCGTCGCCATCGCGACGCGGCCCATGCGCGCCAGCGTGTCGGGCCCAACCAGCTTGCCCCCGCCATTGGCGAGCGGCGCATACATGCCGGCAAGCCCGCGGCCATTGGTGATGCCGTTCGCCGAACCGATTTCGGCGGCGTGGCATTCGCGCGAATTGAAGTCCGTGTTGCCGCTGTTCATCAGGAAGAGATGCGCCGCGCTCGAAGTGTCGGTGAGCAGCGCCTGCGTGAACTTCGAATTCGCGGCAGCGGGATCCGGCTCGGCGAAAATCATCGCCGCGATGCGCGGCTCAGTCGCTTCGGGCGTGCCGATGGTGAAGTCGAGGCCGAGCGGCTTTGCCACTTCGTCGGCAAAGAAACGGCCGAGGCGTTTGCCCGAAGCGCGATGCACCAGCTCGCCGACCGTCCACGCAAACGTGACGCCGTGATAGCCGTTGCGGATGCCGGGCTTCCAGAAAGGTTCTTCGTCGGCGAGAACTTTCACCATGTAGTCGTAATCGTAATAGGCGCCATCTTTCAGTTTGGTGCGCACATGCGGCTGGCCGGCCGAATGGTCGAGCATCATCGAAACCAGCGTCTCTTCCTTGCCGTTCTTCGCATATTCGGGCCAGTAGGCGCCGACCTTCGCATCGAGATCGAGAAGCCCGCGATCGGCCAGCATATGCGCGCACAAGGCGGTCGCGCCCTTGGTGCAGGAAAAGACGATGGAGACGGTATCCTTCTCCCATGCCGCACCGTCGCGCGCTTTCCGCCCGCCCCAGATGTCGACAACGGTCTTGCCCTCGAGCGTGATCGCGACATTGGCGCCGACCTCATCGCGCGTTTCGCAGTTTTCGATGAAGGCATCGACCACGGGCTTGAATTTCGGATCGTAGCTGCCCTCGATCTTGCCGGCCTTTGTGTCTTTCGAAAGCGTCTCGGCCATGAAGGCCTCCCTGTTTTTATGTGTATCGTGAAAACTATCGCGTCGAGCGCAAGCCGCCATAGCCGGCATCGATCAGCACCGGCCGGACGGCGGCGGTGAGAACCGCGTAGCCGCGCTCGTTGAGCGTCAGCCTGTCCCAGCGATGAAGATCGTCGCGGATATTGCCTTCCGCATCGAGCATGGCGGCGGCGGCGTCGATGAAATACATGTCGCGCTGACCGGCAACGAAATCGGCGACAAGCGCATTGGCGCGCTGCGCGCCGTACCAGCGCTCCTTGCGCGCCGGTTGCGGACGGATCGACACGAAATAGATCGGGGCGGCAAGCCCTTCGGCGCGCAGCGACAGCGCCAGCGTGCGGAAATCGTCGAGCACATCTTCCGGCCGCCGCCCATAGACGTCGGCAAGGTCGGCATCGCCCGCCATCACGACGACGGCGCGCGGATGATAAGGAAGGACGACGCGGTGGATGTAATACGTGACATGCGAAATCTGTGCGCCGCCGAAGCCGCGCTGGATGACGGGCACGGGCGCCATGTCCTCGGCAAGTCGCGGCCAGAGCCGGACATCGCGCCCGCCGACGAAAAGCACCGCGCCGGGCGGCGGCGGATTGGACACGTCGCGCCGCTCAAAGGCCGCGATTTCGCCTTCCCAGTATTTCGGGGCGCCGGAGGCGAGCAGCACATAGATCAGAAACGCGAACAGCGCGATGACGCCGATGCTGGCGAAAACGCCGAGCGTGACCAGCATGCGCCTCATGCGCGGCGCTCCGGCAAAGTGTCACCCTCCAGACCGTCATTGCGAGAAGCGCGTCGCGCGACGACCTGGCTACGCCGAAGCGAAGCTCCGGCTTCGCCAAGGCGAGAGCAATCCAGTCCGTGCCGTGTGGCTTCTGGATTGCTTCGCTGCGCTCGCAATGACGGAATCCTTTTTGGCATCAACGCGAGGGCACAAGGACGATCTTGCCCTTGACCTTGCGCGCCGCCATGTCGTTGAGCGCTTGCGCCGCTTCCTCGAACTTGTAGGTCTTCGAGACGTGCGGCTTGAGCTTGCCCTGCTTGAACCAGGTCATCAGCTCCTTGAGGTTTTCCTGATGGCGCTTCGGCTCGCGCCCGGTGAAGGCGCCCCAGAAAACGCCGACGATCTGGCAGCCTTTCAGCAATGCGAGGTTGAGCGGGATTTTGGGGATCGGGCCGGCGGCAAAACCGATGACGAGAAAACGCCCTTCCCAATTGGTGGCGCGGAGCGCCGGCTCCGAATAGTCGCCGCCGACCGGGTCGTAGACGACATCGGCGCCCTGCCCGCCGGTCAGTTCCTTGATCCGGTCGGTCAGCGCCTTCTGCGCGTCGCGGTCGAGCGCGCCTGTCGGATAAAGGAGCGTCTCGTCGGCGCCGTGATCGCGGCAGACCTGGAGCTTGTCTTCCGACGAGGCGGCTGCGATGACGCGCGCGCCCATCGCCTTGCCAAGCTCGACGGCGGCCAGCCCAACGCCGCCCGCCGCACCGAGCACCAGCAGCGATTCACCCGGCTTGATCGCCGCGCGGTCTTTCAGCGCGTGATGCGAGGTGCCATAAGTCATCAGGAAGGCCGACGCCGTGACGAAATCCATCTCGTCGGGGATCGGCGTCACGCGCGCCTCATCAAGCGCGATCTCCTCGGCAAAGCCGCCCCAGCCGCACGAGCCGATGACGCGGTCGCCGACCTTCACCTTGGTGACGCCCTCGCCGATCTTGATAACCTTGCCCGCGACCTCGCCGCCCGGCGAGAAGGGCAGCGGCGGCTTGAACTGGTATTTGTTTTCGATGATCAGCACGTCGGGGAAGTTGACGGCCGCCGCATGGACCTCGAGCAGGACTTCGCCCTTTTTGGGCTGAGGCGAGGGCACCTCCTCGATGACGAGGCTTTCGGGCGGGCCGTATTCCTTGCACAGAACGGCTTTCATGGTCGTCTCCCCCTGATTTTGCTTTGGATGGTTGATTTCCGGAAATGGCGATGCCTCTCACTTAGCACGAGCGGGGCGGCCTTCGCCAGATTGAGACCGCGCCGCTCGAACCGCGCAAGACCCGCCGCCGCCATGCTTCCGCCACAAGAATCGGTGAATTTCCGGGCCGGCCCGCCCTGTCCCGCCCGCCGGAATTCGCCCCAATTTCGGGCGGCATATCTGGAAATCGGGGCGAGGGGCCGTTATGGTCAGGCGCATCGCCGCCCGATCCCGGATAACAAGCGCAAGCAACGAGTTGAAGAGATCATGCCAAGACGCCCGCGCCTTTCCACGACCTTCGCCCGCGCCGCCGCCCTCGCTTTTGGCGCCGTCCTGCTGACGGCCGCCACATCGGGCATTGCCGCCGCACAGGAAGCCCCGAAGCTTCTCGGCAAATACGACGACTGGTCGGCCTACAGCTACGGCTCCGGCAGCGATCGCATGTGCTATGCGATGAGCGCCCCCACGCGGATGCTGCCGGCCGGCGCCAGTCGCGGCGACGTCTATTTCATGGTGACGCACCGCCCGGGCCGCAACGCACGCAACGAAATCAGCATGCGCGCCGGCTATCCCTTCAAGACCACGAGCCGCCCCTTCGCCACCATCGGGACGGACAAGTTCCAGATGTTCAACGGCACGAAGGAAGGCGGCGAACATCAGTATTGGGCCTGGCTCGAAAACCCCTCCGAGGAGGGAAAGATGGTGCAGGCGCTGAAGGCCGGAAGCTCGATGGAGATCAGGGGCACCTCGGCGCGCGACACGCTGACCACCGACACCTATTCGCTGAAGGGCTCCTCGGCCGCGCTGCGGAAGATCGACGAGACCTGCAAATAGGCGGGAAAACACCGGATTTCTGCCGGAAACGGGGGCCATTGGCCCCCGTTATGCCGTCTGTGATATGAAGCGGCCATGACGAGCCTCGACATCGCACATGAAAATCGGACGCCCGCGCCCGCCCGGAAGGCGGACGCGCGGACGCGGCTTGTCGGGCTGACGCGGCCGCAGCTCGCCGCGGCGCTGAAGGATTTCGGCATTCCCGAAAATCAGTGCCGGATGCGCGCCGGGCAGATATGGAACGGCATCTATCATCGCGGGCTGACAAGCTTCGAGGGCATGACGACGCTGTCGAAGGAACTGCGCGGCAAGCTCAACGAGGCTTTCGATCTCTCGCGGCTTGAAATCGTCACCGAACAGAAATCGGTCGACGGTACGCGCAAATGGCTGCTGCGGCTGCCGGGCGAGAAGCCGGGCGTGCCGGGGCCGGAAATCGAGACGGTCTACATTCCCGAGGAAGGACGCGGCACGCTTTGCGTGTCGAGCCAGGTCGGCTGCACGCTGACCTGCAGCTTCTGCCACACCGGCACACAGAAACTGGTGCGCAACTTGACCGCGGGCGAAATCGTCGGCCAGATCATGATTGCGCGCGACGCGCTGGGCGAATGGCCGGATGGCGGCCGCAATTCGGAAGACCGCCTGATCACCAATATCGTGCTGATGGGCATGGGCGAGCCGCTCTACAATTTCGACAATGTGCGCGATGCGCTGGAAGTCGTCTCGGACGGCGAAGGCCTGTCGCTGTCGAAGCGCCGCATCACGCTGTCGACATCGGGCGTCGTGCCGATGATCGAAAAGACGGGCGCCGAAATCGGCTGCATGCTGGCGATCTCGCTGCACGCCGTCAACGACGAGACGCGCAACAAGCTGGTGCCCTTGAACAAGAAATATCCGATCAAGGAATTGCTGGAAGCCTGCCGCAACTATCCCGGCGTCTCCAACGCGCGGCGCATCACTTTTGAATATGTGATGCTGAAAGGCGTCAACGATTCACTCGAAGACGCGAAGGCGCTGGTGCGGCTCTTGAAGCATATCCCGGCCAAGATCAATCTGATCCCCTTCAATCCCTGGCCGGGCTCGCCTTACGAATGTTCGGACTGGGAGACGATCGAAAAATTCGCCGACGTCGTCAACCGCGCCGGCTATGCAAGCCCCGTCCGCACCCCGCGCGGCCGCGACATCATGGCGGCCTGCGGACAGTTGAAGAGCGAGACGGTGAAGCAGCGCGCGAGCGAGCGGATCAGGGAAGCAAGAACGGAAGCCTGAGCCCGCGCGCCCGTCAGCGCTTCGCCCATTGAAGCGCCGCTTCGAGCCGGTCATTGCCCCAGAAAAGCTCGTCGCCGACAACGAATGACGGCGCGCCGAAGATGCCCTTTGCAATCGCCGCCTCCGTCTGCGCCTTGAGCCGCTCCTTGTGGGCGGGCTCGTTCGCGCGCGCCGTGAGCGCCGCCGCATCGAGGCCGAGTGCGGCGAGAATTTCGGCGAGCACGGCCTCGTCGGAAATGTCTTTCTGTTCGGCGAAGTTCGCGAGATAGATGCGGCGTGTAAACTCAGGCCCCCATGCCTCGTCCTGCCCGAGAAGCGCCAGCCGCGCCGCCTTGAGCCCGTTCTGCGGGAAGCGCACCGGCTCTTTCAGCGTCAGCCCGGCGTCGGCGCAAAGGCGCGCCATGTCGCGCCACATATATTTGCCCTTGGCGGGATAGATGTTGAACGGGCTGTCGTTCCAGCCCTGCGCGCCGAAAATCGGCCCGAGCAGGAAGGGCCGCCAGACAAGATCGACACCGGCCTCGGCGGCGGCCCGCTCGACGCGCATCGCGGCCAGGTAGGAATAGGTGCTCGCAAACTCGTACCAGAACTCGACCTGCATGATGCCCTCTTCTGCGCTGCACGATTATTGCCCCGTGACAGGTGGGGCGATAGCCGGCCCGGCGCAAGAGCCATTGCGAAAACTCACACCGCCGTCTGCGCGTCGAGCTTCAGCGTGGCGGCGATGTCGCCGATCAGCTGGATGTCGTCGACAAAAGCGCGGATATGATCGCCCCGCCCGAGATCGCGCCAGGGGGAGGGCTGCGCGAAATAGCCCCGCCGCCCGTCGATGGCAAGCAGCAGCTCGCCGCCCTCGAACGCCGCCTGCAGCGGCGCGCCGGTCAGTTCCGCAAGCGCGACCATGCGTTCCATGAAGGCCGGCGTCAGCAGGTAGCGCGCCTCGACCTGATCGCCGGAAAACACCTCGAACAGCTTTTCGAAACGCGGGTCCTCGAGCCGCACCCGCTCGCCCGCGACGCCCGCATGGCCGAGCGCGTTCAGCATCCCCCGGTCGGCGCGGAGGACGGTGCGGCTCGAAAAGCGCTTCGGAAAACGGAAGCGTGCAACGAGCCCCCGAAATACGAGATCGTATTCGTCGCGCTTGTCGCGCCGGACCTTGCGTTCGAGAAAGGCCTCGGCGAGTTCGAAGGGAACGCCGCGCACCTCGCCGCGCACATGGTCCTCCAGCGATTTGCGGCTGTAGGAGGGAAGCAGGTGGCAGCTTTCGAAGGCGGCGAGAAAATCCGCCGGCACATGCGGCGAATAGGCATAGCCGAAGTGATCGAAAATCTTTGCCGAAAGCTCTTCCGCGAACTTGCGGCCCCACATCAGCACCGATCCGAACGTCGCCGCCCCGGCCACCATGATCGCCACGCTGACGAAAAGCGCGAAGCCGCGCATGTCCTCGCCTTCGATCGCCTGCGCGGAAACGGCAAAGGCGACGAACCCGGCGCCGACGATCGGGACGGCGCGCCGCAAGGTGCGGCGGAAGACGGCGCGGCGCTCGATCTCCTTCTCCGCAATCCACGGCGCGATCTCGCGCGCGAAGAACGCGTCGAACCCGGAGGGTGCGTCGGCGGCCGGCATCGCGCCCTTACGACATCAGCTGGTTGACGTCGACGGGCTGGCGCGCCGCCGCGTCCTCGACCTCATAGAAGGGGAAACTCTGCACCTTGGCGAAACCGGCGACGATCGACCCCGGAAAAACCTCGACCGCATTGTTGAGCCGCGTCACCGCCGAATTGTAGAAGCGCCGCGCCGCCGCGATGTTGCCCTCGACTTCCTCGAACGCCGCCTGCGCGCGGGTGATCGTCTCGGCGGAGCGAAGCTCGGGATAGTTTTCGGCCACCGCGAAGAGCCGCATCATGCCGGTTTCGAGCGCCCGCGAGGCGTCGAGATGGGTGGCGACCGCCGCGGGATCCTCCTTTGCATAGGGTTCGGCGACCTTGGCCCTGAGCGCCGTCAGCCCCTCCAGCAACTCCTTTTCATGCGTCATGAATTTCTGCGCCAGCGCCACGACGTTGGGCAGGAGGTCGAAACGCTTGCGAAGCTGGACGTCGATGGAGCCCATCGCCTCGCGCACCTCGTTGCGGCGGGTGATCAGCGCGACATACCAGGCATAACCGCCGCCGAGAACGATCCCCAGCACGATGAGCAGGATGACCGACGAATCCATGGGAACCCCCCGAAATTGGCCTCATTCGGCGCGATTATGGCAGCGAAATCGCCCTCCGTCGCCGCCGAAGACGCCGCATCCGCCGCCCCTTGCCGCCCGAACCGATTTCCCTATGATGCGCCGCAAAATCGACCGGCTTGAGGGTGAAAAGATGAGCGGCGCGACAAAAGACGTGAAAAAGGTGGTGCTGGCCTATTCCGGTGGCCTCGACACCTCCGTCATCCTGAAATGGCTTGAGGAGACCTATGGCTGCGAGGTGGTGACCTTCACCGCCGATCTCGGCCAGGGCGAGGAGCTGGAGCCGGCGCGCAAGAAGGCCGAGATGCTCGGCGTCAAGGAAATCTACATCGAGGATCTGCGCGAGGAGTTCGTGCGCGATTTCGTCTTCCCGATGTTCCGGGCGAACGCGCTTTACGAGGGCGTCTATCTGCTCGGCACCTCGATCGCCCGGCCGCTGATCGCCAAGCGCCAGATCGAGATTGCGCGCGAGACGGGCGCCGATGCGGTCTGCCACGGCTCGACCGGCAAGGGCAACGATCAGGTGCGCTTCGAGCTCGGCTATGCGGCGCTCAACCCCGAAATCAAGATCATCGCGCCCTGGCGCGAATGGAACCTGACCTCGCGCACCAAGCTGATCGAATTCGCCGAGAAGCACCAGATCCCGATCGCCAAGGACAAGCGCGGCGAAGCGCCCTTCTCGGTCGATGCGAACCTGCTGCATATCTCGGCCGAAGGAAAAGTGCTGGAAGACCCGTCGGAAGAAGCGCCGGAATATGTCTATAGCCGCAGCGTTCGCCCCGAAGACGCGCCCGACACGCCGACCTATGTCGTGGTGGGTTTCGAAAAGGGCGACGCCGTTTCCATCGACGGCGTGAAGATGAGCCCGGCGACGCTGCTGACGAAGCTCAACGAGCTCGGCGGCGCCAACGGCATCGGCCGGCTTGACCTTGTCGAAAACCGTTTCGTCGGCATGAAGTCGCGCGGCGTCTACGAGACGCCGGGCGGCACGGTGTTGCTCGTTGCCCATCGCGGCATGGAGAGCCTGACGCTCGACCGCGGCGCGGCGCATCTGAAGGACGAGCTGATGCCCCGCTATGCGGAGCTGATCTATAACGGCTTCTGGTGGAGCCCGGAGCGCGAAATGCTGCAGGCGCTGATCGACAAGAGCCAGGAAATGGTGACCGGCAGCGTACGCCTGAAGCTCTACAAGGGCTCGGCCACCATCGTTGGCCGCTCATCGCCCTATTCGCTCTATTCGGAAGCCCATGTCACCTTCGAGGAAGACGCCGGCGCCTACGACCAGAAGGACGCGGCGGGCTTCATCCGGCTCAATGCGCTCAGGCTGCGTCTGCTCGCCGCCCGCGACAACAGGACCAGAAAGTAAATGCGTATCGACGCCATCCCGATCGGCAACAACCCGCCCGACGACATCAACGTCATCGTCGAGGTGCCGCATGGCGGCCATCCGGTGAAATACGAGATGGACAAGGAATCGGGCACGCTTTTCGTCGACCGCTTCATGCACACGGCAATGCAGTATCCCTGCAATTACGGCTTTGTGCCGCACACGCTGTCGGAAGACGGCGATCCGGTGGACGTGCTGGTCGTGAGCCGCATTCCGGTGGTGCCGGGCGCCGTCATCCGCTCGCGGCCCATCGGCGTCTTGATGATGCATGACGAAGCCGGACAGGATGAAAAGATCCTCGCCGTGCCGGTCGAGAAGCTCAATCCCTATTACAAGAACGTCCAGAGCTACACCGACATGCCGGACATTCTGATCAAGCGCATCACCCATTTCTTCGAGCACTACAAGGATCTTGAGGAAGGCAAATGGGTGAAGGTCGCCGGCTGGGAAGGCCCCGAGGTCGCGCGCGCGCTGATCGTCAAGGCCATCGCGGCGGCGAAAGCGAAATAAGCCTCACCCGTCCGCCGACATCGCCAGCACCCGGCTGATCTCGGTCAGCGAGCGGCCGCTTTCCTTGCGCCATTGCGTGAAGGCGGCCTGCACCGCCTCCATCGCCTTGCGCGAGGTCGGCGCCTTGTCGACGACACCGGCATTGGTGAGCGCGGCCACAACCGACGGCGACAGGATCCAGCTATCGACGCCCATCTGCCGCAGGAAGAACTGCGCCGAGGCGCCCGACAGCCGGTTGCCGCGCTTTTTCAGGACATCGAGCAGACCCGCGAATTGCTCCGGCTTGGAGCCCGCGAAGAAGGCCCCGGCGGACTCATGTTCCTTCGCCAGCTCGACGACGAAACGCGCATTGTCACGCGTCGCCACGATCTTCTGCCCGTTACGCACGATGCGGGCATCGCTGGCAAGGCGTCCGATCTTCTCATCGGTGTAGAAGGCGACGCGATGCGGGTCGAAACCGTCGAAAGCTTCCTCGAAGCCCGGCCATTTGTTCTCGATGATCTTCCAGACGAAACCGGCCTGAAACACCGCCCGCGTCATCCCGGCAAGCCAGCGGTCGTCGGAAATCTTTTTAAGCGCCGCGGTGCTTTTCGGTCTGGCAAGGTTCGCCTCAACCGCCTTCGCGCCCCCATGACGCTTGGCGGCGCGCGCGAAAATCTTCTCGAATTTATCCATGACGCACACTCCCGCGTTGCAGAGCCCGGCCCGCGATCAGGGCAGCCGCCACGGCCCGTCGATGCCGAGCACGTGACTGGCGATTTCCTGCGTCAGCGTATCGCCGCTTTCGGTATTGGTCAGGATAACGACACCGGCGCGGCGCGACGGGTCGATCACCATCAGGCTTTTCGAACCGACATTGGACCCCCATTGCCAGATGGTGAAGCTCGTCGCCGTTTCGCGCGTGCCGAAACCGAGGCCCCAGCCGATGCGGGCGCCGTCGCGCGTGCCGATCTCGACGCGCTCCGACACCATGCGGGCGCGCCATTCCGGCCCGATCACCGCGCCGTCGATGAAGCCCGCCATGAAGAGCCCGAGATCGTGGGCGCTCGACCGCAGCGACGAGGCCGCGTTGAGATCGTCGCCGTTCCGCATCGGCCCCGGCACCTGCCAGAACATGAAGAGAAGACTGGCGACAAAGGCGACACCGAGCATCGACGGATCGAGACCGTGACGGCGCATGCGGCCGCTGACAATGACGCGGTCGCTCCGGCCCTGATCCAGCACGACGCGAAGATATTGCAGCGACACGGCAACGGCGGCGAGCGCGGTAAGCCATGCGAGCAGATAGCCGAGGCTGAAAAGCAACGGCCAGAGGCCGAAGCTCAGAAAAACGAAGCCGCCCGCCAACAAGGGCGACAGCACGATCGCCGGCAGAAACTCGACCGGCCGGATGCGCAGCCGCCCGAAACCGAAACGGACGATGAGCAGCGTCAGAAATCCGAGGATCGCGAGAAAACACAAGGCAGGCCCCAGCAGCGCGACGATCGGCAGCCACAGCGGCATATGCGGCCGCGCCACCGTGTCGACCAGCGCCTCGGCCACGGTGTAGCCCGACGAATGCATGCCGAGCGGCGCGAACACGCGCTCGCGCATCAGCCGGTCGAACCCCGTTTCCTCGATCCCGGCCATCGCGTCGGCGAGATACATGTAGCCGACGCCCGAATAGGAGAATCGCGAGCCGGGCTCGAAGCCGGTGCGGCGCGATCCGAAACGCAGATTATTGGAAAGGCCGGACCTGTGCATCAGCAGATGGCGCGGCGTCACTGTTTCGCGGTCGCGCGCATCCTCAAGCCACGGCGCATCGAAACTTTCGGTGACCGGTGCGTCGAGCGCGAGCTTCCGTTCCCGCGCCAGCAGCAGCGCGCCGAACGCCGCAATCGGCTTTCCAAGCGAGGCGGCCTCGAAAAGCGTGTGCTCGGTGACCGGCACGTCGCCATCGATATCGGCAACGCCATAGCCGCGCGCGAAGACGAGCTTGCCTTCGACGACAATGGCGACCGCGGCGCCGCGCACGTCGAGATCACTCATCCGCCGCTCGATCAAGAAGTCGAGCGCACGCTCCATCTCGTGTTCGGGCCAGGCGATCATGCCGCCCTCGACCGCATGGCTGTCGGCGCGGGCGTCGCCGGACGGCAACAGCGCGGCAAAAACCAGCAGCGCTGCCGCCAGCGCCGGCCATACAGCCAGACATGCGGATTGACGGGGCGCGCGCCCGTCGGCTAGAGATGTGGCACCACGCGCGATGGAGCGTTGATGTCTGTAGCCGGAGAAAAGCGCGGCCGCTGAGACGGGTTTCCCCTCTCGGACGGGCCATTTGAAAAGACGGGCCGCCGCCCGCGCAGCGCGATTGCCTGCGCCGGCCGTGCCGCCCGTCCCGCTTTGGCTTTTCTCCAGGTATCTTCCGATGAACGTCTCGAAATTCGAGCAGCGCACGCTCCATGCGCTGGCGCGCGGCGGTACGATCCGCGTCGAAAAAGATGAAAAGGGAAAGATCCGCACCGTCATCTGCGTCACGCGCGAGGGCTGGGTTTTGAGCGATTGCTCATTGGCAACCTTCCGCCGCTTGCGCCGGCGCGGCCTGATCGCCTCGCGCGAAGGCAGCCCCTATCGCATCACACGCGACGGGTTGCACGCGGTCCGGGCGCAGCTCGACAACAGATAGGCGCGCGGCGGGGAGCGGCATCAGAGCATGTCCTCCCCGTCGATCGGCATGCGCGGTACCTGGAAATTGAGGCGCAGCGCGTCGATCCGTTTAACGAGCGCGGCGTCGAGCGGTGTCGCCGCGGCGACGATGCTTGCAAGCTCGGTGCGGTTCTTGACGCCGAGCACCAGCGTGTCGACGCCGGGGATCGCCAGCGCATAGCGATGCGCGACGATGGCCGGATCTTCGCCGATGTCGCGGCAGAGCGCGCGGAAGGGCGCGGCGCGGGCATAGTCCCGCATCTCGGGTTCGTTCTCGTCCATCTGGCGGTCGATGGCGGAGGTCAGCGCACCGGCCTGCACGGCGCGAATGCCCATCACGCCGACATCGTTGTTCCCTGCGGTGCGGATGATGTTGCGCGGCTCGGCCGGCTCTTCGTAACGGCGCATGCCGCCCGGCGAATCGAGCAGATTGGTCACCGCCTGCACGACGGCAGGGCGCGGGCCCTCGCGCAAGACATCCATGATCGTGCGCGGCAGCCCCGTGCCGGTGATGCCCCAGGCGCCGATCAGCCCTTGCGCCTTCAGCTTCTCGAAGGCGGGGACGATCGCCTCGACAAATTGCGTGCGCGTGACGGCGCCGAAATTCGGGAAGTCGGGCTCGCGCTCATAGACATAATCGTCGGGACAGATGTTGGAATGCAGCAGGAAGATGTCGGCCTGTTCGCGCTTCATCGTTTCGAGGCTGCGGACAAGCGACCCCTCGAGCCGCGCCGCGACATCGGGAAAATGCCGCTGCCCGATCATGCATTTGGTGGTGACGCGGATGCCGTCGGGCCATTTACCCTCGAAAGTCGCGCCCATCACCGCTTCGGCCTCGCCGCGACCGTAAAGCGGCGCCATGTCGAAAAGCGTGATGCCGGCGTCGACCGCCGCCCGCACCGTGGCGACCGCTTCGTCACGCGACGTCGCACCCCAGATCTGACCGAGCCCGCCGCCGCCAAGTGTCAGCGCACTGACCGGCCACAATTTTCCGAGCTGGCGCATTTCCATGACGCGGCCTCAAATATCTTGCGGTGGCGCGATGCCGTGAATGCGCGCGGCGGCGAAAAGCGTGTTGCGCAGCAGGCAGGCGATGGTCATGGGGCCGACGCCGCCGGGCACCGGCGTGATGTCGCCAGCAACCGCCTTCGCTTCGGCAAAGGCGACATCGCCGACGAGCCGCATCTTTCCCTCGCCGCGCTCGGGCGCCGGAATGCGCGTCGTGCCGACATCGATGACGACGGCGCCGGGCTTCACCCAATTGCCGCGGATCATTTCGGCGCGGCCGGTCGCGGCCACCAGAATGTCGCCCAGGCGGCAGACCGCCGGCAGGTCGGCGGTGCGGCTATGCGCAATCGTGACGGTGCAGTTTTCGCCGAGCAGCAATTGCGCGACCGGCTTGCCGACGAGATTGGAGCGGCCAACCACGACGGCATGCTTGCCGGCCAGCGTTTCGCCGCGCGCCTTGAAGGCTTCACGCGCCAGAACAAGGCAGCCGGTCGGCGTCGCCGGCACAAGGCCCGGCAAGCCGCTGGCGAGCCGCCCGGCGCTGACGGGATGGAGACCGTCGACATCCTTGTCGGGGTCGATGGTTTCGATGACCGCCTGTTGGGAAATCTGCGCCGGCACCGGAAACTGCACCAGAATGCCGTGCACCGCCGGATCGGCATTGAGCTCGCGAACCTTCGCAAGCAGCGCCTCCTGCGTCGTCGTTTCGGGCAGCTTGAACTCGAAGGAGTTCATGCCCGCCTCCTTGGTCTGCAAACCCTTGTTGCGGACATAGATTTCGCTGGCCGGATCGTTGCCGACCAGAACGACAGCGAGGCCGGGCGTGAGGCCGTGATCTTTCTTGAGCCGCGCCACTTCGGCGGCAACGCGGACGCGCAAGCCCTCGGCGATTTTCTTGCCGTCGATGATCCGCGCTTCGCTCATGCCGCCCCGTTCTTTCCCGTCTCGCCCGGCAGCCCGTCGAGCCAGGCCGAAATCCGCGCCTCAAGCGCCGCCGCATCGCCCGCGACCGTCACCACCTTGTTGCGGCCGGTCTCGCCGGCGGTAACCGAAAGCGAGGTCCGCGGCAGCCGCCACGCCTTCGCCAGCAGCTTCAGCACCGCCTCGTTGGCCCGGCCCTTTTCGGCAACGGCCGAAACGCGCAGCCTGATAAAGCCATTGCCGTCGGGGTCGCATGCCAGCCCCTCGATCCGGTCGGCGCCGCCCCGCGGCGTGACGCGCAGACGCACCGCAACGCCGCCCGCAAGCGCCTTCAATACGCCTGCTCCGCTCAGTACCCGACCCCATAGCCAAGCCAGATCGGCACGTCATAGACGATCAGGTTGCGCAGGAAGAAGAGCAGCAGGATCAGGATGACCGGCGAAATGTCGATGCCGCCGAGATTGGGCAGGATGTTGCGGATCGGCCGCAGCGCCGGCTCGGTCAGCCGGTTGATCGTATCGACGACGGTATAGACGAAACGGTTATGCGTGTTGACAACGTTGAAGGCGACCAGCCAGCTCAGCACCACCCCGATCACGATGATCCAGACATAGATGGTGATGGCCGAGGCGATCAGGTTCAGCAGGGCAATCATGGGGCCTCGCCATTGTTGATTGTTCGCGGCCGGAGCGGCAGGCCACGCGGAGAGCGGCGCGAAGGATGCCGCGGCGAATCCGTTATCCAAGGTGTAAACGGGCGCGGCACGGCGTTCAAGGACGGGTTTCGGCGCGCCGCCTCAAGGCCCTGCCGCTCACTTGACACCTCGCCCGCCGCCGCCTAAGAAGCGGCTCCGGCGCTTGAAAAATCGCCGGGCTCCGGGGCCGTAGCTCAGTTGGGAGAGCGCCTCGTTCGCAATGAGGAGGTCAGCGGTTCGATCCCGCTCGGCTCCACCATTTCCGGAGCATCCCTTCCCCCGAATTCAGCCCTCGCCGCCCGCGCCCGCTTCCGGCGGCAGCCAGTGGTCGAGGAAGCGCCCGAGCCATGCCCGCAGCGCCGCGTCATGGGCTTGGCGGCCCTCGCGATGCGCCTCCGCCGGCTGGGCGCCGGGCTGCTTCAGCCGCTCCGCCGCCAGTGTCAGCCAGGCATCCATCATCGGCGTCGTCAGTTCGGGGTGAAACTGGATGCCATAGGCCTTGTCGCCATAGCGCATCGCCTGAACCGGGAAGTCGCCGGCCCCTTCGGCAAGCTGCACCGCGCCCGAAGGCAGCTCGAAGCCCTCGCGGTGCCACTGATAGACATATTGCGGGTCGTCGAAGAGATGCGCGCCCTCGGCGGTCGGCCGGATCGGATAGTAGCCGGCCTCGACCCGCGCCTCCGGATGCACCCAGACGCGGGCCCCCAGATGGCGCGCCAGCATCTGCCCGCCGAGGCAGATGCCGAGATAGGGCTTTTCCTCCTTCAGCGGCACGCCGATCCACTCGGTCTCGGCCTTGATGAAGGGAAGGTCGTCATTGGCGCTCATCGGCCCGCCGAAAATAATGGCGGCGTCATGCGCTGCCATGGTCTCGGGCAGCGGATCGCCCAGCGCCGGCCGGCGGATGTCGAGTTCGCAACCACACTGCAGCAGCGCCTGCGCCACCCGGCCGGGGTTGGAACGCTCCTGATGGAGCACGATGAGGATACGACGGGTCATGGTTGCTGACCGATATGGGACCGGTCCCGCCGCACCGCAAGACCCGACGAAAGAGCCTAGGCGCCGAACCTCTTACATCGCGCTAATGCCGCCATCGATCTTGATTTCGGCGCCGGTGATGAATTTCGATTCGTCCGAGGCCAGATAAAGCACGCAATAGGCGACGTCGTCCGGCTCGCCGACAATGCCGAGCGGCACCTGCTTGGCGAGCTTCTTCACCAGCTCCTCCTTCGACATGCCGCGCGCCATTCCGTCGAGGATCGGCGTGTCGATGAAAGTCGGATGGATCGAATTGGAGCGGATGCGGTAGCCGCGCTTCGCGCAATGCAGCGCCACCGATTTCGACAGCAGCCACACGGCCGCCTTGGCCGCGTTATAGGCCGCCATGTTGTGGCCGGCGATCAGGCCGGCGATCGACGATGTGTTGATGATCGAGCCCGGCGCGTGGGGCACCATGTAGGAGATCGCGTATTTGCAGCCGAGAAAGACCGAATCGACATCGACCGCCATCACCTTTTTGTAGGTCTCGAAATCGGTTTCCTCGACCGTCGTGCCGCCGCCGATGCCGGCATTGTTGAAAAGCACATTGATGCCGCCCATCGCCTTGTCGGCTTCGGCAAGCGCGGCCTTCCACTGGTCCTCGCGCGTGACATCGAGCCCGACGGCAAAGGCCGTACCCGGACGATCCGCATTGATCTCGTCGGCGACTTCCTGCGCGCCCTTCTCGTTGATGTCGGCCAGCGTCACTTTCGCGCCCTCGCGCGCCAGCATGATCGCCGACGCCTTGCCGAGCCCCTGCGCGCCGCCGGTGACGAACGCCATCTTGCCGGCGACCCGGCCTTTTCGTGCTTCGCTCATCGCGATTTGTCTCCAGAAAAAAGTAAAAGATTCAATGTGTTAGAGCATCGCCGTGTTGGTCGGCACACCGAGCAGCAACCGGCCCGTCAGCTCATAGGTCGCATCCGACACCATCATGTGCTGGGTCGCCACATGCACATCGCGGAACTGGCGCTGCAAGGGCGAGCCGCGATAGACCGAGCTGCCGCCGGCAAGCGTGTACATCAGATCGACCGCCCGCGCCGCCGACTGCACCGCATGCGTCGTCGCGAGGCGGATGTCGCGGCGATGCGCCACCGTCATTTCGCCGTTCTTTTCCGCTGCCGCATACGCCGCATTGACGGTCTCCAGAAGCCAGGCCCGCGCCGAACGCGTCAGCGCCTCGGCCTGCGAAACGTCGAGTTGCGCCTTGGCGCGCAGCGCCAGCGGCTTCGACGAACCTTGCGGCGTCTTGCCGCCCGCAAGCTCGACCAGCGTGTCGATTGAACCGCGCGCGAGCCCGAGCGCCACCGCCGCGATGCCGATGCCGAGCAGGCCGAAGGTCGGAAAACAATAGAGCGGCCGGGCAAGCGGCTTGTCACTGACAAGGCTGACCGCGCGCTTGGCCGGCACGAACAAATCGCTCACTTCGAAATCGGTGCTGCCGGTGCCGCAAAGCCCGGACACGTCCCAGGTGTCGAGCAGCGTCACGTCCTTGGCGTCGAACATCATCATCCGGTTCTGCGGAATGCCTTCGGCCGCCATTTCCGGCTTGCCGTCGGGTCCGAGGATCATGCAGCCGCCGGAAATATAATGCGCGTTGCGCGAGCCCGAGCCCCATTGCCAGCATCCGTTGACGCGGTAGCCGGAGACGCCCTTCTCGACCGCATGCACGGCCTTGCCGCGCGGCGCGAAGACGCCGGCCGTGATGGTCAACGGATCGCCGAACACGGCCTGCGCTTCCTCCGGTGCAAGAAAGCCCGCGACCAGCCCCGACGTCGCGCCGATAAAGACGCACCAGGCCGCCGATCCGTCGGCCCGCGCCAGCCGTTCCACGGTTTCGAAGAGCACGGAGGGATGCGCTTCCCGGCCGCCATAGGCGGCAGGCACGCAAAGCCGGTAGAGCCCCGCCTCGGCGAAACGCCGCGCGATATCCTGCGGCAGGAAACGATTGGCCTCGATCTCGGCGGCGCGTGCGGCGACCTCCTCGGCAAATCCCTCCGCCGCGGCAACAGGATCGGCCATTCCGCCCGTGCGTATCTGCGTATCGCTCATCGGTGTCTCCTTCAGGCGCCGAGCTTCAGCCGGTTGGCGATATTGTTCTTCTGCATGTTCGACGAACCGCCGACGATCGGCAGGCTGATCGCGTCGCGCACATAGCGCTCCATGTCCATTTCGTCGGAGAGGCCATAGGCGCCGGTAACGCGCATGCAGGTCTGGGTAACCTCCGCCGCGCCCTCGCAGCAAAAGAGCTTGGCCATCGACGTCTCGACCGAGCAGGGCCGTCCCTGATCGGCGAGCCAGGCCGCGCTGTAGAGCATCAGGCGCATCGCGCGAACTTTCGTGCGCGCTTCGGCCAGCATGTGCCGGATCGCCTGATGACCGGCAATGGCGCGGCCGAACTGCACCCGCTCTTCCGCGTAAGCCCAGGCATCGGCGACGGCGGCCTCGGCAAGCCCGAGCGCGCAGGCCGACAATTCGAGCTTCTCGACCTCAAGCGCCCGGCCGGCAAGCTGCTGCCAGCCCTTGTTCCACATCGCCTCGCCGCCGAGAATATTGGCGGCCGGCACACGCACATCGTCGAACGTAACGTCCTTGGTTTCGACGCCGCGAATGCCGAGATGGCCGAGCGGCGTGATCGTGATGCCGGGCAGCGTCGGCGGCACCAGCACGATCGACAGGTTCTTGTATTTCTCGTCCTTCGGACCGGAGCGCAACAGGCAGAAAATATAGTCGGCGATATCGGCGCCGGTACACCAGCGCTTGGCGCCGTTGATGACGACCGTGTCGCCGTCGCGCCGCGCCGTCGTTTCGACGGTGGCAAGATCGCCGCCGACATTGGGTTCGGACAATCCATAGGCAAAGAGCAGGTTGCCCGCCGCGACTTTCGGCAGCAGTTCCTGCTTCTGCGCTTCGCTGGCGCTTTCACCGAGATTCATGCCCGCATAACAGACCGCCATGATGTAGGGGCAGGCGACCGCAACCGAACGCTTGGCGATTTCCTCGATGACGGCCATCGTCGCGTAGATGTCGACGCCCGCCCCGCCATATTTCTCCTCGACGGTCAGGCCCATCATGCCCATCGCGGCGAGCTTTTTCATCACCTCGGCGGGATAGATATTGCCGCGATCCCATTCGCGCGCCCGCGTCCGCGGCATTTCCGCTTCGACGAAGCGGCGCGTCGCATCGCGCAGCATCCGCACATGTTCCGGCTCGTCGAAATTGAGCGGCATGTCGCCCATGGCAGCATCCATCGCCGTCACCGCCCCGTGAATGCCGGTTTGCGCTTTTCGAGAAACGCGTTGACCGCTTCCTTGTGGTCCTCGGTCGTGAAGGTCAGCATCTCGTAGCCGATCGAGGTGTCGAGGATCGTATGCGCAAGTTGCTTCAGGCCGATATTGACCGACACCTTGCTGTATTTGATCGCCTGGATCGCGCCGCCGGCGAGTTTCGCCGCGAAGGCATCGACACGGGCGTCGAGCTCGGCATCCGCCACCACATGATTGACGAGACCGATGCGTTCCGCCTCCGCCGCCGAAACAGCGTCGCCCGTCATCAGATATTCCTTGGCCCGCGCATAGCCGACAAGCTGCGGCCAGATGATCGCGCCGCCATCGCCCGCCACGATGCCGGCCCGCACATGCGGATCGGCAAAGCGCGCATTGTCGCTCGCAAAAATCACATCGCACATCAGCGCAATGGTCGCACCGAGGCCGACCGCCGGACCGCGCACCTTGGCGATGATCGGCTTTTCGAGATCGAGCAGCGAGAAGACGATGCGCTTTGCCTCCGCCGCATCGGGCCCCTTGTCGCCGGCCTCGAAACTGCGCTTCATCCAGTTGAGGTCGCCGCCCGCCGAAAAGGCCGATCCTTCGCCGGTGAGGATGACGATGTCGGAGTCGCGGTCGTCGGCGGCGTCGAGAAAGATGCTCGAAAGCTCGCGGTGCATCTCGCCGTCGACCGCGTTCATCAGCGCCGGGTTGCTGAGCGCCAGCGTCAGCACGCGGCCCTGACGGCTCGCCTTGATCCTTTTGTAGCGGCTGAAATCGACGCCGTCCGTCATGCTTCGCGCTCCCTCGTTTTATTTTCGTTTCCGGGATTGTGGCCCGCGCGACCGGCGATGAAAAGGGGACAATCGCCGGGGCGCGCACCGGCAAACGAAAAACCCCGGCCGCGATGGCCGGGGTCTGTCGCGTGCGGGCACATGGCCGCCTTTGTCTAGCTGCCGCCTTCCGTCGTGGCGGTGATCCGCGCGCCGACGGCTTCGCGGGCCTTTTCGGGATCGTCCGGCATCAGCTTGGCGCCGGGTTCGCCGAAGACGACGATCTGACCGTCCGGTCCGTCCGACACCGCCGCATAGCCGAGGCGATCGGCGCGTGTGACCTCGACGAAGCTCTTGCCGTTGTCGTCGCTGTAGCCGACATAGCCCTGAAGGCCGACCAGCACGATCTTGCCGCCGCCAAGCTGAACGCCGCCGGCGATCGACTTGTCGGTGCCCGTATCGACTTTCGTCCAGGTCTGTCCCTTGTCCCAGGAACGGAAGGCGTTGCCGCGCATGCCGAACACCATGACCGAGCCGTCGCTCATGCCGAAGCCGCCCCAGAACGAGCCTTCATACTGCGTCTGGATGCGATCGAAGGTGCGACCCTTGTCGCTGGAGTGATAGACGATGCCGAATTCGGCGGCGATGTAGAGATCGCCGTCCTTGTCCGCGAAAAGCTTGTTGAGATGGTAGTCGTCGAGCAGGCCATCGCTGAGCGAACGCTCTTCCCAGCTGTCGGGCTCGCCGCCATCCTGCGTTTCGACCATGAAGGCGAAGGCGCCAAGTGCGAAACCGCGTTCCTCGTTTTCGAAATAGACGGCCATGAATGCCATTTCGGATTCGGCATCGTGATAGACGAGGTCCCAGTTCTCGCCGCCATCGCGCGTGCGGATGATCGTCGCGTCGTGGCCGACGGCGAAGCCGAGTTTCGCGTTGACGAAGGTCACGCCGGTCAGCGTCGCCTGTGTCGGCACGGAAGCGGCCTGCGTCCAGGTAACGCCGCGATCGTCGGAATAGACGACATGTCCATATTCGCCGACGGCAACGAGCCGGCCATTGGCATAGGTCGCATCGAGCAGCAGGGATTCCGGCGCCAGCGCCGATTGCATCGCATAGGAGGGCTGGCGTTCGCCATCCATGTCCTGCGCGACGGCGGGCGCGATGGCGGCAAAAGCCAGCGCGAAAAACACGGCAGCGGCGCGGCGAAGACGCGGCAAGCCGCTGAAAAGGGTCTCGATAAACGACGGTGACATTACCTTGGGCTCCTGCACTCGGGCGTTTGGGTCGCCGCGGGCGGATTTGGGGCTCCGGCGTTGCGCCGAAGTCCACCGGTCTCCCCCCGGACGAGCCTCCTGTTTGGTGGTCTTTTTATAGCGTTTTTTTCCTTATAGCGCATTTTTCGGGCGCGGTCTTGGGCCTCGTGAACCGGCACGGCGAACCCTTTCGAACAGGGTTAAGACGGCCGAGGGGACGCAGGGATGCGGCGGCGCCCAAAAAGAAACCGGGCCCCGGTTTCCCGGGGCCCGGCCCTCAAATCCTCACGACTGCCGCTTTAGCGGACGCCGAGCTGACGGATCGAGTTCGGCGTGTAGCGCGCCTTGTCGAGTTCGTCGGCGAAGTAGTTCACCGGCGGTTCCTCGTTCTGCAGCGCCAGCGCCAGATAACGGCCGGCCTGCAGGTCGTAGACGATCTCGCCCGCCGAGCCGCAAAGCGGCACGTTGTAGCGCTGGATCTGGTGCATTTCCTGCACGCGCCAGAGCTGGCCACGGCCGTCGTAAAGCGCCACGGTCGACATCTGGTAGGCGTCTTCCTCGTTGGCATAGACGCGGCGCGAATAGACGTGACGCGTATCGGCACGAAGCTTGGCTTCGACTTCCCAGACGCGGCGCAGCTCATAGCGAACCCGATCCTGGTTCACATGCGACGCTGTCAGATAGTCCTTGTACGGTGTCGATTCACCGTCATAGGCATTGGCCGAAACGAGCTTCTTGGTCTTGCCGAGCACGGTCCAGTCGTAGCGATCCGGCGCGCCGTTATAACCGTCGAACGAGTCCGACGTCGACAGACCGTCCGAGTTCGTGCCGGGGTTGTCGTAGGCGATGTTCGGCGCACGACGCACGCGACGCGTACCGGGGCTGTACTGCCAGGCCTGACGCGGCTGGATCTGGGCGTTCAGGGCTTCATACACCAGGATCACGCTGCCTGCGGCGCGGGCCGGAGCAATCGTGTTGGCGATGTAGTAGATCGAGATGTTCTCGAGATCCTCGGCCTTGGTCGCCGACGGATCCGACCACTGCAGAATGGCTTCGTCCTGCACGATCTGCAGCGTGTAGTCGCCGCCGCGCGTGACCGGCGCCGCCGCGAACTGACGCACCACCTTGAACGAGCGATAACGCAGCGTGTGGTTCCAGATGATCTCGAGCGCGTTGTTCGGGATCGGGAACGGCGAGCCGAAAATCGCCTGGCTGATGCCGGCGCCGCCGCCGACAAGTTCGCCAACCGCGGCGTTGCGCTTGTTGGCTTCGTAGAAGCGGTCCGGGAACGCGCAGGTACGGCGCGTCTCATAGACGTTCATCTTGTAGGTCGGATAGGCCTTCAGCATGGCCTTGTAACCCTCGGTCAGGATGTCGTCGTACTGACCGGCATTCGCGCCCGTGACCGTGTATTTGATCGGGTCGCTGGCGAACGGGTTCTGCAGCTTCTGACCGGGTGTGTAGGTGACATTGCTCGGCACGGTCGGCAGGCCGCCGGTCCATGCGGGGATGTCGCCATCGCCGGCCTTTTCCGAACCCATCGGGGTCAGATCCTGACCCAGACGGTTCACTTGGGCATCCGGCACCTTGGCCAGCGCGCTCGTCGCGAGTGCGCTGATCGCAATTGCGGACACCAGCATGGTCGTCCTTTTCATATACGTTCCCTCCACTGGATTTCTTATCGGGCTTTCGATGATCAGGCGCTTGAAAAGGCGTATTGCGACTGCACACCGAGGCCGGTTTCCCCGCCTTACTCTCGCGGAATGATACCAAATTGCTTCGCCCGCGCAAATCGCGGCGCCGGCGATTGTGTGTCTTCCAAGCCGCTTTTCAGCCCGTTTTCACGGCCTTTTCGCCCTGGCTGCATTAAATCTTTTTAATGTGCATCGCGGCGGTCCGCGCGGCGGCAAAAAGCCTGTCGATCCGCCTACGGACGATTCTCGCGGGCGGCACCGTCTTTTGTGCGACGCAACATGGTGCCGCGGCGGGCAAGAAAAAACCCGGCGGTGTTGCCACCGCCGGGTCTCGTTTCGCGCTACGCGTTTCCGAAGGATCAGAAGGCGTAGGAGATGTTGGCCGACACGAAGTCCATGTCGTTGTTGTTCACGTACTTCTCGTTACCCATGTAGTTGGTGTACGAGATGCCACCGCGCCAGTTGCCGAGATAGTTGCCGTTGAGCGCAAGGCTGACAGCCTTGGCGCCCTGGCGGTAGTTGCCCAGCGGCGCCGGGCTGTTGCCCGAGACACCGTGGTTCCAGGCGATCGTCGGCTGCAGCGAGATGGCCGTGCCGAAGACGTTGTTGTACTGGAGCTGGCCGAGCAGCACATAACCCCAGGACACCGACGTCGCCCGGCAGCCCTGACGCGACGCAAGGCTGAGGAAACCGCCGAGCGGCAGATCGGTACCGCCCGAGGCGCAGACATTCTGCCAGCGGGTCGTAACATCGTAAACCTGACCGTTGGCATTGGTGAACGTTTCAGCATAGGCCTTGGGAGCATCCGGCGCATACATCGCACCGACTTCCGTCACCAGAATGCCGAGATCGGCACCCAGCGTCCCGATAAGGGCGTTGGAGTTGGTAAAGGTCGCCGTCGTGCCGACCTGTGCGGTGTAGATCTTCGTCCGCTCATACCCCTGAAGGTCGATCGCCTGCGCGCCCGTACCCAGACCGCCACAACCCGGCCCATAAGTGTCGAGAGGGCCAAAAGCCGTGGACGTGGTATGACCGACAAGCTGCGGGAATATGCAGCCCTGGTGCAGCGCGTTGATCGTAATCTGATCGGTATCGAGCTGAACAGGCTGGTTCGGACGATAGGTGATGTCGCCCTGCACACCCCAGGTTCCCAACGTGGTATTGAAGCTGAACCCGTACATCCGGATATCTTCCGGATATTCGAGATACAGGCCGATACCGGGCGTGTTCGGGTTTGTCGCAAGCATGATCTCGGCGCCGTCGACCAGAACAAACGGCGTACCGGCGCCGAGCGACGTCGACTGCTCGGCAACCAGCGCGCAATTGGCGATGGTCAGGGCAAGGACCGAGTTCGGCTGAATGACCGGATTGGCCATCAAGGCGAAATTCGGGTTGAGGGCGGCGAGAGCGGCCAGGTTGAACCCTTCGATACCGCCGGCAAACGGGCTGCCGGCCGGCGCATTGACCACCGGTCCACCACCGGCGCCCGCATAGAACGCGTTGGCGATGGCAAGACCGGCCGCGTAGATGCCGTCAGGATCGGTTACGGACTGATTGAGCATATCGAGCGCACCTGCGTCAAGTGCGAGCGGCACACCGTAAAAAGCGCCAGGCTGGCTAGTAACGCCGGCAGGACCCACGGCCGCATTACAGCCATTGTACTGAAGCAGACGAGACTGGAAACCTGTGGTATCGCCAGCCCCCAGATAGCTCGACACTTCTGCGAGCGACGGGTCTGCCGAAATTCGCTCGCTGGCGAAGGGCAGACGCGAATGCGTGTTGGTGAAGTAGAAGCCGAACTCGGTGTTGTTCAGGGCTTCCGAGTACCAGCGCGCGGCAATGCCGTACTGGCCGGAATCCTTTGCATACCGATCCGGGTCGCGCTTGATAATGGAAGTATCGCCCATCGCGAGACGGAATGCTTCGGTGCTGCCGCCATTGATGGCCGTCCAGCCACCGAGACTGGCCATTGTCGGATTGTATTGCGAGAAATCGACTGCATTCTGACCGCAATCGCGGAATTGCGCGATTGCCGAAGCCGAGCCCGCCCAAGCGGCGTTGAAGGCATTGTTGACGAAGCCCGGATTCGAGCAGTTACGGAACATATTGCCGCCGGGACCGCCGGTCAGGAACGAGACGGCATTGTTGTTGCCACCGACACCGCTGCCCAGGCTGGTCACATCCGAGGTCGAGAAGGGCGTACCCGGCCGGTCGAGCTGATACTCGGCCTGCTGGAGCTGGTAGAAGCCTTCGATCGACAGGTTGTAGGGCAGGCCGAGCGAGGCGTTGATCGCCCAGATCGGCAACAGGCCTTCCTTCACCTCGGCGCCCGGACGGCGGAACGCGTTGACGTCGATCGGCATGGCGCCGTTGACGCCGTTGAGAATGAAAGTGCCCTCACCCCAGTTGATGACCTGCTTACCGGCGCGAACCGTCAGCGGAAGCCCGCCAACGTCGAAATTGCCGGCGACATAGAGGTCGAGCAGGCGAATGTCGCGCGCCGCGTCGGCCTTGCCGGCGACCAGGTTCGAACGGGCATAGGAGCTGTTCTGGTCCAGCACCGCGTCGTAATAGGAATTGATGCGGCTGAAGAACGTGTAGTTCTCCCACTTGACCTGGATGTCGTTGGTCATCTTGACGATGCCGCTGGTCAGATCGCCTCGATCGAAATTGAGGCGGCCATCATCGGTGTTGATCGAGCCGGCGATCTGGGGCGCCCATGTATTGAACCCGTAGGTAGCCCCGGTACCGACAAACGTATCGTTCGTCGGCATGCCGGCCGGAATTGTCTGGCCCGGTATCAGAACAGGGCCCGGAACATGGGCCGGTCCCGGGACAGGAGCCCTGAACGGGTCAAGAGTGTCTGAAAGCGGACCGCCGTTCGACTGCGGCAAATAGCGATTGTTCGTTGACGCCGTCCGCATCGACACACCGGCACTGATTGTGGTGTCGAAGAACACCTGAACGCTGCCGAAATTATATTCGAGAGCGTTGGCCGTGCCGGCCGATGCGATCAGCATTGCCGCTGCGGTGCTGCCAAGCAGCGCCGTGCGCAAGCTTCCTTTTCTCATGGAGCGATCCTCCTCGATCCTCGATGGCTTCACTAACTTTGCAGCTGGATCGGGAGGTGGTGCGGAACGTATTCCGACTGGTCCCCCCGGCCAGTCAGCATCCCTCGCTTGCTAGACGACAGTCATTGAAAGATTGAGTCAAGACTGCCGGGGGCTTGGCGCGCGCCGATGCGTAACATTGCTGCGCACTATTGCAATTATGACACGGCTGTAATGGAGATATGGGAGAGTGTTAAAATATATTGCGTCGCACACTGATTATATGCAGCGCAGCATTCCATAAAAAAGCGAATCAATCCGCGTGTTTGATGCGGGTCCGGGGAGACGGTCGAAAAAGCAAAGAGTTCAATGCCCGCCGTGACCGCCGCCATGCCCGGCCTTGCGCACCGTGGCCGATATGTCGATCTCGCCGGCCTTCTCGAAGACCAGCGTCAGCGGCACGGCGTTGCCTTCCGCCAGCGGCCCGTGAAGCCGGATCAACATGATGTGCAGGCCCCCCGGCGCGAGGCGCACGGTCTCGCCGGCCGGCAGCGCAAGCCGGTCGAGCTTGCGCATCCGCATCACCATGCCGTCCATCGTCATGTCGTGAATCTCGACCTTTTCCGCCACATCCGAGCGCGCCTCGACCAGCGCATCGTCCTCGCCGCCGGCATTTTCGAGCGTCAGATAGGCCGCCCCCGTCGCCGTCACGCTGGCCCGCGCCCAGGGATCGGAAACGACAATGCTTTCGCCGGCCGCAGCGGGCGCAGCAAAACCGGCAAGGGCAAGAAGGAGGAAGGCGGCGCGAAGGAGAGGCGACATCATCGGCAGGGCTTTCGGCTGGGGCTTCGGAACGCCGTCACCCTAGAGCGCTTCTCGGAAAAGTGGAATCCGGTTTTCCGAAAAGAAGCGCGATCAAACAACAACCTAGAGTCTTTCAGCGTTTCTACTAAATGCTGAAAGACTCTAGCCCCAAATCGCCGCCGCCGCACCCGCGCCGACAGCCATTCGGCATGGACATTCGGTCGCGGGGGTGCGCCCGCGCCTCAGGGCCGTTCGCGTCCCGCGTGGCGCCAGCGCGCGACGATCGCCTCAAGCCCCGCGCGGTCGAGATTGGGGCGGCTCCAGGAATCGGAGAAAGCGCGGTTGAGATTGCGCGGCACGCCCTGATCGCCGACATCGCTGAAACGAATGCGCATCGGCATGGCAACGCCCTGCCCCAGCACGATCGCTTCGCGGTCGCCGAGCAACGGCAGGAAGTCGAGCAGGTCGAGCGCCCCGTCATGCGTGTTGGCGCGCATCACCTGCTGGTCGCGTTCAGTCGACAGCCGCATCGCGACCGCCGTGCTGCACTGGGAGAGGATCGTCGTGTCGAGTTCGGACGGGCGCTGCGTCACGAGCGCCAGCGACAATCCGTATTTGCGGCCCTCCTTGGCGATGCGCGACAGCGCCTGGCGCGTCGGCTCGAAGCCCTGCCCCACCGATGCCGGCGCATAGCGATGCGCTTCCTCGCAGACCAGCAGCATCGGCAAACCGCCCTTGCTCCACACCGCGAGATCGAAGGCAAGCCGCGCGATCACCGAAATCACCACGTCGAGAATTTCCGGCGGCACCGTCGAAAGATCGATCACGGTGATCGGCCTTCCATCATTCGGTACACGGAACAACCGGCCGAGAATGTCGGTCATCGTGTCCTGCACGGTCAGGCTGCCGAACATGAAGCTGTAGCGCTGGTCGCTGGCCAGCGTTTCGATGCGCGACTTGAGCCGCCGGTAGGGAAGCGTCTTCTGCGTGCGTTCGAGCTTGCCGAGCTGTTCGTCGAGAACGGCGAGCACGTCGGAAAGCCGGAACGGCGTCGGTGCATCGACCGTCATGCCGCTGAGGTCGCCCGGACGGCGCGCCAGTTGCCGGCTCGACGATGCGTCCGAATAGCGCCGCTTCGCGGTCAGAACGGCATCGCTGAGAATTTCGATTTCCGCGTCGTGATCGGCATCGCCGCTGGTCAGCGCCGCGGCAAGTTCCTGGAAGTTCAAAAGCCAGAACGGCAAATGCAGATTGGTCGGATCGATCAGTTCCGCCTTGTCGCCGAACGCCGTCGGATATTCGTTATGCACGTCGAGCACGACGACATGCGCATGATCGTGCTGCGTCAGCACACGTTGCAGGATCGCCGTCAGCGCGCAGGACTTGCCGCAGCCGGTGGTGCCGACGACGATGAAATGCTTGGCGAGCAGATCGTCGGTCAGGAAGCGCGCCGGCACATCCGGATCCTGATAAAGCGTACCGACTTCGATGGTCGCGACATTGGGCTGCGTGTAGACGCGCGTCAGGTCGTGACGATCGGCAAGCAGCACCCCGTCGCCGAGCGTCGGCAGATGCGTGACGCCGCGGCGGAAGCTCAGCCGTCCGTTCTTCGGATCGAGCGCGACCTCGCCGGCAAGATTGATTTCGATGAGACCGAGATCTTCGCTGCTGCCGATGCCGCCCATTGCCGGCGAGGGCGCGCTGACCGCCGAGACAAGACCCACCACCGTCGCCGACGGCGTCGGTATCTTGACGAGCTGGCCGATCTCGACACGGGGTTCTTCGGCGCCCGGCATCTTGTCGCGCTCCAGCACGGCGATCGCCTGCGAGCCCGACACCGAAACGATATGCGCGATGCGGCAGGGCGGCGCCGCCGGCACACCGCGGCGTTCGATGAAGGGCGGCGCTTCCGGTTCGGTGGGCCTGACCGGCGAACCGGCCTGCGGAGCGGGAGGAGGAACGGCGACACTCATTGCAGCAGGCCTTGATTGAACGATGGGGATGCAGATGAAGCGGGTTGATCGGGTGTTTGCGGCGGCAAGGTGAAGAAAACCGTCGTGCCCTTGCCGGGCTCGCTGTGAACATGGAATTCGCCGCCGTGAAGCCGCGCCAGCGCCGCCGCGATCGGCAATCCGAGTCCGGTGCCCTCATGGCCGCGCGCATAGCTCGACTGCACCTGACCGAAGGGCGTCATCGCATAAGCGAGTTGTTCGTCCGACATGCCGATGCCGGTATCGGCAACGGCTACCGTCGCGCCGCCGTCCGGCGCGCGCGTCGCCACCAGCACGATGCGGCCGCCTTCGGGCGTGAACTTGTGGGCGTTCGACAGAAGGTTGATCAGCACCTGCTTGATGCGGCGGACATCGACCGGCACTTCCGGCAGATCCCTGTCGGCCTTGATCTCGAGTATCTGGTTTTTTTCGCGCACCCGCGGCTCGATCAGCACCGTGCAGGCATCAATCAGCTCGCGCAGCCCGTACATCTCCGTCGACAGCGTGAAGGTGCCGCTTTCGATCTTCGAAATATCGAGAATGTCGGAAATGATGTTGAGCAGATGCCGCCCGGCGCCCGCAATATGTTCGGCATACTCGCCGGTCTTTTCCGACGGCTTGCCGGTCGCGGCGATGTGCTGGATGAATTCCGAAAAGCCGATGATCGCGTTCAAGGGCGTCCGGAGCTCATGGCTCATATTGGCGAGGAATTCGGATTTGGTGCGGCTCGCGGCATCGGACTCGATCTTGGCGGCGCGCAATGCAGCTTCCGACCGGCTTCGCGACATCAGCTGTCCGAGGTCCGTCGAATAATCCGCCAGCAGCGACTTGCGCCGCGCCGACAGCATATGTTTCTGGCCGTGCATTGCGGTTTTCAGCGTCCTGCCCGAGGGAGAGACCGGCCCTCAGCATACGCCCCGCCACCTTGCCCGGAAGTAAACGGGAAGATGCGGGAAACCGCGATTTCGGCGGAAAACCGCCGGATGGATCAGCCGAGCGCCGTCTCGTTGGTCTCGCCGGTGCGAATGCGCACGACCTGTTCGAGCGGCTGCACGAAAATCTTGCCGTCGCCGATCTTGCCGGTATTGGCCGCCCGCTCGATCTCGCGCACTGCCTTCTCGACCAGCGCCGCCGAAACGGCGACGTCGATGCGGACTTTCGGCACTTCGGCGACGCTGTATTCGGCGCCGCGATAGATTTC
Organism: Parvibaculum sp.; assembly: GCF_019635935.1. Classification (NCBI taxonomy): domain Bacteria; kingdom Pseudomonadati; phylum Pseudomonadota; class Alphaproteobacteria; order Hyphomicrobiales; family Parvibaculaceae; genus Parvibaculum; species Parvibaculum sp. Next base: position 1,924,333 of record NZ_JAHBYN010000001.1, read on the forward strand.
GGTCTGGCCGCGCTGCCGGCCGAAGCCCGAAACCTGGGTCACCGTGATCCCCTCGATGCCGAGCGCGATCAGCGCGTCGCGCAATTCCTCGTATTTATGGGGCCGGATAATCGCCGTGATCATGCGCATCGGGAAGCTCTTTTCATATTCGAGACCGTGAAGGACGAGCCGGCGGATGGCCTCCGAACGGGAGGGCAGGTCGGCCTGTTCCCGGCGCCAGCGGTCGACGAGATTGTTGAACTCGGTCGAGGCGACGAGCTGGATTCTCTGGTCGAGTTTTTCCATATTCTTCTATGTACTCCGGTCGGCGCCGGCCCGGCGGATCCGCGGCCGGCGTCGAAAACACAAGAAAACTCAAGCTGTTCCGCCCTTTTGTAGCAGGCGTCCGGCATCCTGTCTAAGGAATGTGTATTTGTTTGTTTTAAGTATATTGACAAACTTACACATCTTACTCATATTGATGGGGAACGAGGGACACTGAAAGGCCAGCAGGAGGCTTCCATGACCGATCTCACCTACCGGGGCGCCGCCCATCACGGCGAAAAGGCAGCCGGTGCGACCGGAAGCGCGACCCTGCGCTATCGCGGCGCCAGCTATCGCGCGACGCCTCACGACAAGCCGAAGGCAAGCCATGCCGGTCTCCGCTACCGGGGCATCCCGCAGCACGACTGACGGAAACCGCCGCCCCTGCCAAATGTTGGAGGGTTGCCGTCCCCGACTGGCGTCCGGCGCGCGGTTCCGCAGGTCAAGGCCGTCCCTCGCAAAGAGGGGCGGCCTTTTCCGTTTCGAGGCGGTCAGACGACGCGGAAATTCCGGAATTGCCAGGGATCGGCCTCGTCGAGTTCTTCCTCGAAAAGGAGGCCCCGGTCGAGCAGCGGCGTCCAGTCGCTATAGGCGCCGGCCATTTTTCCGAGGTAAGGCCGGCAGATTTCGAGAATGCGCTCGAAATCCATTTCCTCCGGCTCGACGATCCAGCGCCCCGGATTTTCGATCGCCCAGACGACGCCCGCCAGCACCGCCACCGTCACCTGCAGGCTGGTCGCATTGTTGTGCGGCGCGAGGGCGCGCGCCTCCCCGATCGAAAGCTGCGAGCCGTACCAATAGGCGCCGCGCGCATGACCCATCAGCAGCACGCCAAGCTCGTCCATGCCGGCGCTGATCTCGTCCATCATCAGCCGTTTCAATTTTTGCAGTTGCCAGTTCTTGCCGGCGAATTCATGCACCGACAAAACGGCATCGTCGCAAGGGTGATAGGCATAGTGAACGGTCGGCCGGTACTGCGCCTCGCCGTTCTGCTGCACGGTGAAATAATCGGCGAGCGAAATCGCCTCGCCATGCGTAATGAGAAAACCGTGATAGGGGCCTTCGTTCGGCGTCCAGCTCCGGACCCGCGTCGAGGCGCCCGGCCGCGTCAGATAGATCGCGCAAGCGGGACCGCTCGCATGCCGGTGGCCGTCATCGGGAAAATGCCGCTCATGCGTACCCCAGCCAAGTTCGGCCGGCTGGCAGCCTTCGCTGACGAAACCGTCGACCGACCAGGTGTTGACGAATTCGCCGATGCGCTTGGGTGTCGGCGACACTTGCGTATCCCGTTCGGCGATATGGATGACCTTGACGCCGAGTCGCGCCGAAAGCCGCGCCCAGTCCTCGCGCGTCTGCGGTTTCGCGACCGCCGTCTTTGTGTCCGCCGCGATATCGAGCAGCGCCTGTTTGACGAAATGCGACACAAGGCCCGGATTGGCGCCATGCGTCAGGATCGCGGTCGGCCCGCCCTCATGCTTCGCCTTCAGCGCCATCGCCTTCTCGCGCAACGCATAGTTGGAACGTTGCGACGGCGGTTGCGATGCATCCGTGTACTGACCGATCCAGGGCTCGATGCAGGTGTCGAGATAAAGCGCGCCCTTCGCGCGGCAGAACTCGATGAGCGCGATGCTCGACACATCGACCGACAGATTGATCAGGAAGTCGCCTTCCGCCAGCAGCGGGTCGAGCACCGACAGATAGTTGCCCCGGCGCAGCGGCGTCACGGCAAAGCCGACGCCGTGGCTTTCGGCCACCTCGCGCCCGCCCGCGTCGGCGGTCAGGATCGAGATTTGCGACGGCGCGACATCGATATGCCGGAGCAGCAGCGGCAGCACGCCCTGCCCGATGCTTCCGAACCCGACAATGACGATGCGACCCTCGAAGCGGGCGTGTTTGACGTCGGACGACATGCCTTGCCTCAATCTTGTCCGGGACAGGATTTCCGTTCGTGACGGTTTCACGACAGATTTTTGACAGCGCGGTGACAGTGGGGGGTGTGGTGCCGCTTGGGTGACTCGAACACCCGACCCCCTCATTACGAATGAGGTGCTCTACCAACTGAGCTAAAGCGGCGCCGGAGCGGCCCGGACCCTGAAAAAGCCCGGCCGCTCAAGGGCCTCAGATACCCCGCCCCGCCGCCTTTGGCAACAGCCCTATTCGACGCCTTCCGGTTCTTCCGCCGCGGCAGCCGGTGCGGGCGCAGGCTCGGCCAGCGCCGCGCCGAGAAAAGCCGCCACCGCGCCGGCGCTCTCCACAGGCACCTCTTCCATCGGCACATGGCCGACATTTTCGTAGATCACAAGCTCGGCATGCGGAATGCGCTCCTTGAACGTGTCGGCCGCCGCCACCGGAATGAGCAGGTCCTTGTCGCCCCAGATGATGAGGGTCGGCATCTCGATACCGCCGAGACGTTCGGAAAATGCCACCTCGTCGCGCGCCGAATAGCTGGCAAAGCGCATCCGCGTCGCATCGCGATTGCCTTCATGAAGCGTCATGTCGAAATAGCGCGCCACCATTTCGTCGGTCACCTTCGACTGGTCGACGAAAACCTTGCGCACGCCCTCCTCGACCACCGAACGCGGCAGCACATAGCGCATGATCTTGCTGAGCACCGGCATCCGCGCCAGCCGGAAGGCGAGCGGCGGGTCGGTGTCCTCGCGCACGACCGGCACGCCGGACGAGTTGACGAGGATCAGCGCCGTGACGCGTTCGGGATGATCGAGCGCGTAAAGCGCCGAAATGCCGCCGCCCATCGAATTGCCGCCGATCGCAAAGCGCGTCAGCCCGAGCGCTTCCGTCAGCTCGTGCACCGACGCCGCCATGCCTTCGCGGCTGTAATCGTCGCCGGGCACGCGGCCGGTCAGGCCGTGTCCGGGCAGATCCATCGTGACGATCCGGTAGGTGCCGCCAAGCTCGGCAACCCACGGTTCCCATGTATGCAGCGAGGCGTTGGACCCGTGAACCAGCACCAGCGCCGGCCCGTCCGCATTGCCCTCGTCGCGGAAATGCACGCTGGCGCCCGATGGCAGCGTCGCGAACTGCGATGCGCCGCCGGCATATTTCCCGACAAGTTCCTCGCGCGGCACGTCGAACCGCATCACCGAAATGACGATCACCACAAACGCCAGCACGATCAGCGTAAGCGTCCCGGCCAATACCCGCTTCACCATTTGCGTTCCCCCTCCTGCGCTTCGTCGGCATCCTCCGGGCCCGGATCGTCGGGCAGCGGCGGCTGAAAGGCAAGCGGCTCCTTTGGCGCCGCCCGCTCCGGCAGCGAAACGACAGGCGCCGTCGGCGCTTCGGCTTTTTCGACATGCCGCTCGGATTCCTGCCCGAAAGCGTCAGGTCGCGGCTCCTCACGGGCAAGCGCGATCGCCGGCGCCGTCCAGACAAGTGCGTCGAAAGCGCCGGTCATCGGATCGATCGGCGACCAGCGCGGCGAACGATAATTCTCGCCCGTCCATTGCGGGTCCTGCGGCGCGTGAAGCGCGCGCGCAAGCCAGCCCCGCGCCGCACCGCGGTCGCCGAACGCGCCTTCCTCGATTTCCGCCATCAATTCGCAGATGCGCTGCGTCGGCATCGCGCTGGCGTCCGGACCCGCATAAACGGCAAGCGCCTCGCGCGCCGCCGCCCAGTCGCGCGCACCGATGGCGCCGCGCGCAACCAGAATACGGCTTTCGATGTGGTCGGGATTGCGCGCCGCGAGAACGCGCGCGCGAACCGCACGATCGTAACCGCTTTCGCCCTCGGTCATGTCGAGCCAGACATCGGCGAGATCGGGATGGGGCTCTGCGTCCCACGCGGCCTCGATCAGCCGTATTGCCTTGCGCGTGCGTCCCGTCTCGCTGCACAGCCGTGCGGCAAGCGCAACCGTCGGCGCGAAAGCCGGGTCGAGCGCAACGGCGTCGAGCGCCAGCGCGACGGCTTTTTCGAGCGCTGCCTTTCGCGCCTCGCCAGCCTGTCCGCGTGCAGCCTCCGTCGCCGTCATCGCCTTGGCGGTCAACAGAACGGCACGGCGGCGGCGCGCCTTGTCGCGCGAAATGACTTTCGCCGACACCTCGCGGTCGAGCGTGGCGAGCGCTGCATCCCAATCTTCTTCCGCCGCCTCGATCTCGAACACCGCCTGCGCCGCCCAGGGCGTTTGCGGCCGAAGCTCGAAAGCGCGCCGCGCATGCGCAAGCGCTTCTTCGCGGTCGCCGGCGCGGCGCGCCTGAATGAAGAGACCGCGCAATCCGAGAAACGCCGTTTCGGGCGCTTCCAGCATGCGTTCGAAATAGCCGGTGGCGGATTTTTCGTCGCCTTCGAGTTGTGCGGCTTGCGCGGCAAGCAGCAACGTCAACGGCGGCGCATCGAGAAGCTTGTGCGCCTGCGCCGCGTAGCGCTTTGCCTCGGGGGCGTCACCGGCCGCGACTGCCACCATGCCGCGCGACAACGCCAGAAAACCTTTTTGCTGGCGACGCTTTTCAAGAAATGCCGCGACGCTGGCCGGCGTATCGATGAAGCCCGAGACGATGCGATATACGAGAAGCACCAGAAAAGCCGCCAGCGCCATGACACCGACACCGACGACGAAACTGGTGCGGATTTCGTAGCCTCGCCAATGCATCGTCAGATCGCCGGGATTGTCGGCAAGCCAGATCGCAAGCGCGCTCAAGAGCGCGACGACGATGAAGATGAAAATGGCGCGCAGCATCTAGGGCCTCACTCCCCGCCCGGCGCGAGGCGCGTCGCGACACGCGCCGCAAGATCGCGCAGCAGCATGTCGGTTTCGAGACGCGCGCGGGCATCCGCAAGCCAGCCCGCCGCCGCTTCGCGCGCCGGCCCCTGAAGCGCCTCGCCCTCGGCGGCCGCGCCCGCGAGATCGCCGGTTTCGAGCCGCTCTTCCATGCGCGCGACGATGGCCTCGGTCGTATCGCCGGAGATTTCGCCGGTGCGCCGGATCGTCACCAGCGATTTTGCATTGGCGACGAAGCGCGACCAGAGACTGTCCGCGCCGGCGCGGCGTTCGGCATCGAATATATTCTCGACCACCGAAGGAAACCGCGCCTTCAGCGCGGCGCGCGTCGCAACGCCGTCCGCCGCTGCGCCGGACAAGGCATCGAGAGCGGCCTGACCGGGGAGAAAGCTTGCCACGGTGTCGAGCTCTGTCTTGAACGGACCCGCCGTTTCGGCGGCGCGGGCGAGATTGGCGAGCGCCAGTCCAAGCGCCGCGCGCGCGGCCGCGTCGGGATCGTCTTTCTTTTCTTCAAGCGCGGCGACGCGCCCTTCCATCGCCTCGATCTGCGGTGCAAGCGTCGCGAGCCGCGCATCGAGCGCCTTCACCAGCGTGTCGAGGCCACTCACATGATCGGCGATGCCCGAAGGCGGCAGGCTGGCGGCCAGCGCATCGATCCGGTCTCGCGTCTCGCGCACGCTGCCGCGTGTGTCGTTGAGTGCGTCCTTCAGCGCCTGCTGCTCTTCGGCAAGCCGCGCGATTTGCGCATCGGGCGCGGCGCCTTCGGCGGCAGCAATTTTTTCCTCCGCCACATCGAGGCGCGCGGCAAGCGATTGCGCGCGTTCGTCGAGGCCGCGCGCGCTTTCGCCACTGCCGCTCTCGACCGCTTCAAGCCGCGCCGCGAGTTCGGCAAGCCTGTCGTCGGCGCCGGTATCGGGTGCGGGCATTCCAAACCCGGCGAACCAGGCAAGCGCAAGCGCGACGGCGGCGGCGCCGAAACCGGCGGCAGCGGCAAGGGCAATTCCACCGCCAGCGGAGGTGGCGGGTCTGCCCGGTGCATCGCCGCTGACCTCCTCGGCGGTGCCCTCGAGCGTACGCGGTTCCTTGCGCGGCTTCTCATTGCGCTGCCGCGCTTCCGCTTCGGGCTTCAGATATTCCGGCTCAGGCCCTTTGCCGGCGTCGCTATCGTTTGAATCGGACATGAACAACCATCTGGGGGATCTGTATCGCTCCGGCGTCACTATAGAGGCTGAAACGCCGCCGGTCAGGACGAAGTTCCGCGGAAAATCAGGGCGCGAGCAGGTCGAGCAGCGCCGCCTGTTCGGGCCGGGCGGCTATTTTCACCGTAAGAAAGTTCGCGCCGCCAAGCGCATCGGCGACGGCTTGCGACAAACAAAAGGCCGTCATGCGGGAAAGCGCCGCTTCGAGGCCCGCCGCGCGCACAAGCGACACGAATATCCGCGCCGTGCGCGGCGAATGAAGCAGGACGCCGTCCACGCCGCCTTCGGTCAAGGCCTTGCGCGCCGCCTCAGGCAGACGATCCGCCGCCACCGCCTCGTAAAGAACCACGCGCTCGACCGCGAAACCTTGAACCGCCAGCACCGCCCGGAGGTCACCCGCCACCACACGCCCCGCCACATGCAGCAGCGGTCCGCCATCCGGCGAGAGTTCAAGACAGACAAGGGCCGCCAGCGCGTCGACATCTCCCTCCGCCGCCTCGACCCAGCGGAAACCGGCGTCGATCATCGCCTGCGCGCTCGCCGGGCCGACCGCGAGAACCCGCACATCCCTCAATGCCGCCGCCTGCGCATGTCGCGCCAGCGCCCGCGCGCCATTGGCGCTGGTGACGAGCAGGGCTTGCCATGCGCGCGCCGGCAATTCGGCATTGTCGAGAAAGCGCACGGACATGACGGGTGCGGTGACCGCCTCATGGCCGCGCGCGGCGAGGAGACGCGCAAGTTCTGCCGCATCCTCTTCGGGCCGGATGACGAGAAGCCGCATCGGCTTCAGACCCCGCTGAAGAATTGCGGACCGGCGCGGGACTTCAATTCGAGACCGGCGTCGCGGCCGATGGCAACGGCGTCCGCCGCAAGGCCCTCCCGCGCCGTTTCGAGCACTTCCGCGCCGTCCGGCGTCAGGATCATGCCGCGAAGCCGCATCCGCTCGCCCGAAATTTCGGCCAGCGCCGCGATCGGCGTGCGGCACGAACCGTCAAGCACGGCAAGCAGCGCGCGTTCGGCCGCAACGCAAAGGCCCGTTTCCCCATGATGGATCTTCGCCAGCAGATGCGCCGCCTCGTCGTCGCCCGCGCGGCGTTCGATGCCGATGGCGCCTTGCGCGACGGCGGGCAGCATCTCCTCGGGCGATAGCGGCGCCGTTACTTTCTCCTGAAGCCCCATGCGGGTGAGACCGGCCATCGCCAGAAGCGTCGCATCGGCAACGCCGTCGGCGAGCTTCGCAATCCGCGTGTCGACATTGCCGCGAAACGGCACCACGCGAATATCGGGCCTGAGAGCGCGCACCTGTGCGGCGCGGCGGAGCGAGGAGGTGCCCACAACCGCGCCTTGCGGGAGCGCGGCGAGCGTCGCGGCCTTCGGCGACAGGAACGCATCGCGCGGATCGGCACGCTCGAGCAGACAGTCGATAATCAACCCGTCCGGCAGCTGCGTCGGCATGTCCTTCATCGAATGGACGGCAATGTCGATCGAGGCATCGAGAAGCTGTTCCTCGATCTCCTGCGTGAAAAGCCCCTTGCCGCCGATTTCGGAAAGCGCCCGGTCCTGTGTGCGGTCGCCTTCGGTGCTGATGACGACGATCTCGGCCGCATGTTCGACCGACAGGTGCTGCACTTGCGCGATCCGCCGCGCGACTTCATGGGCCTGGATCAGCGCGAGCTTCGAGCCTCTGGTGCCGATGCGGTAGCGGCGTTGCATGCGGGGTCTCTAAGGTTGTATGCCAGCGGGAACATTTGTCGGGCGTCCGGCCGCCCGGGGCCCGTTATAGCCCGATTGTCCGCTCCGCGAGAGAGGAAAGCCGGGCTTTTTGGAATGCGAAACCCGTGACGAAACCGCTCACCCTGCTCGGCATCGAGACAAGCTGCGACGAGACGGCCGCCGCGGTCGTGCGCCGTGGCGCGGGCGCCGACGCCCGGGGCGAAATTCTCTCCAATGTCGTTTTCTCGCAGATCGCCGAACATGCGCCCTTTGGCGGTGTCGTGCCGGAAATCGCCGCCCGCGCCCATGTCGAACATCTCGACGGCTTGATCGCCCGGGCGATGAGCGAGGCAGGCGTCGATTGGGACGATCTCGATGGCGTGGCGGCCACCGCCGGACCCGGCCTGATCGGCGGCGTCATTGTCGGCCTGATGACCGCCAAGGGCATCGCGGCGGCGCGCGGGCTGCCGCTGCTGGCGGTCAATCATCTCGAAGGCCATGCGCTGACGGCCCGCCTGACCGACGGGCTGCCCTTTCCTTATCTGCTGCTGCTGGTCTCGGGTGGCCACAGCCAGCTTCTGGTGGTCGATGGCGTCGGGCGCTATCGCCGCCTCGGCACCACGGTCGACGATGCGGTGGGCGAAGCCTTCGACAAGGTCGCCAAGCTGCTCGGCCTCGGCTTTCCGGGCGGCCCGGCGGTCGAGCGCGCGGCGCGAGACGGCGACGCCACCCGTTTTCACCTGCCGCGGCCGATGCTGAACCGTCCGGGTTGCGATCTGTCCTTCTCCGGTCTCAAGACCGCCGTCAGACAGGCAGCCGAAAGCCTCGGGCCATTGAACGACCAGGACCGCGCCGACATCGCCGCGTCCTTTCAGGCGGCCGTCGCCGACGTGCTGGCCGACCGGACCGAGAATGCGATGGCGCTGGCAAGCGAAACGATCCCGCCCGGCCATCGCCATCTGGTCGTGGCGGGCGGCGTCGCCGCCAATATGATGCTGCGCGAAAGGCTGAAGGTTTCGGCCCATGCCTGCGGCTACGAAATCGTCGTGCCGCCGCTAAAGCTCTGCACCGACAACGGCGCGATGATCGCCTGGGCGGGCGCCGAGCGGCTGGCGCTCGGCCTCACCGACCCGATCTCGGCCGGGCCGCGCGCCCGCTGGCCGCTCGATCCCGCGGCCGCTGCCACCGGCGCAAAGGCCTGACGGTAAAAAAAGAACCCCGCCGCGGGGGAGGCGGCGGGGTCAAGAGACCCTTGGGGGGCAAGGGTCCTGGGATCGCCGGGCTCCCTGAGGGGGAGGGGGAGGAGCCCGGACGGGGAAATCAGACGATGGTGGCGACGCCCGAGGTCTGCACGATCAGGGCGAGCGTGTAGGCCACAAGCAGCGCGGCGACGGCTTTGGCGGCGACGCGCTCCACGAGGGGGAAGAATTTCCGGTTCTGCGTCATGGCATTGGTCTTTCGGATGGCGGGCGGCCGAGCCGCCCTCGATGGGGATGCCGTTCCCGCTCAGGCCGCGTACTGGGAGGCGATCTGAGCCAGGAAGACGAGCGAGTAACCGCCGACAGCGAGGGTGATGACGCGGTTGGTCAGCTTGCTGGAAATGTTGATCATGGCTCTTGCTCCTGTGTTCCTTGTCGGCGGGTCGGGTCCGGTGTCCCGCTGACAGAGGGGAAATGGGAGCCCCTTTTCGAAAAACAATGAATGAAATAAAAAATATTCAATCGTCAGGATTTATGTTGCTGCGATGCAACAAATAACACCGCTTCAGCCTGTGTTTTGTTAATGGATTCAGCGTCATAGACAAGCGCTGTGGCGCAGGCGCAGGCCAACGCAGCGCAATAAAAGTAAAGAGCTAGAACGAAAATTAGAGCGGTTCAAGCTTCCGTGAGTTGCTTCAGCGGGTCGCAACAGGCGGCCCCGGCTTTCAACCCCGCGACGACGATTTGATAGACACCCTCGAGTTCCCGTTCGAGTTTTTCAAGCGGCAGGCGCGTGAAAAGCTGCGGGTAGCTGAATTTCAGGGTAGCCGCCTGGATCATTTCGGCGGCGAATTCCGGATCGCTGATTTCGAACTCGCCGGACGCGTTGCCGAGCTCGATGATCCGTGCAAGGACTTCGCGTTCCCGTTTCAGTCCCTCATTGTGGAACTCCGGACGCTCGGCGGTGACGATCTGCGCCATCTCGACGATCCGGGTGTCTTCTTCCAGCTTGTGGAAAGTCTCGCGCAGATCCATGAACAGGAAATCATGGAGGCGCTGCGACGCGGTGCGGCCGGGCATCGTCAGGATGCGCGCCAGATCGTCGGCGGTCTGCATCGACGCCTCGCGGCAGATCGCTTCGGCGATGTCGAGCTTGCCGGGAAAGTAGCGATAGAGATTGCCGGGCGACATCTCGCAATCGGCGGCGAGCTCGGCCATCGTCGTCTTGCCATAGCCGTAATGCGTGAAGCGCCGTTTGGCGGCCTGAATGATTTTTTCGTGCGTGGCGTCGTGAGCGGTCATACAAATGATTGTAATGCGGCGGAGTAAATAATCAACGAACCGTTCAATCGTTAGCGCCTGCAACAAAACGCAGGACGGAGAGCCCTGTTGGCCGAAAATATTTCCAGACAGATCGAGAACATCGGCGTCGTCGGTGCAGGCGCGTGGGGAACGGCGCTGGCGCAGGTGGCGGCGAAGGCCGGACGCCGGGTGACGCTGTGGGCGCGCGAGCCGGAAGTCGCTGAGCAAATAAACGCGCGCCACGAAAACGCAACCTTCCTGCCCGGCATCGCGCTCGATGCCGGCATCCGCGCGACAACGGCGCTTGGCGAGATGGCGGCGGCCGACGCGCTCTTGATGGTGACGCCGGCCCAGCATATGCGCCGTGTGCTGATCGAGCTTGGCCCCGCGCTCACCGCTGGCACGCCGGTGGTGCTCTGTGCCAAGGGCATCGAACAGGAAACGGGAAAGCTGCTGACCGAAGTGCTGGCCGAAGCCGCGCCGCATGCGACACCGGCCGTCCTTTCCGGCCCGAGCTTCGCCGCCGAAGTCGCGCGCGGATTGCCGACCGCGGTGACGCTTGCCTGCGCCGACGAGGGCACGGCCGAAGCGCTCGCCCATGCGATCGGCCTGCCGACCTTCCGGCCCTATTATTCCGCCGACCTGATCGGCGCCGAAATCGGCGGCGCGGTGAAAAACGTTCTGGCGATTGCCTGCGGAATCGTCGAAGGCAAAAAGTTCGGCGACAGCGCCCGCGCCGCGCTGACGACGCGCGGTTTTGCGGAACTGACGAGGCTCGGTCTTGCGATGGGCGCGCATGTCGAAACGCTGATGGGGTTGTCGGGCCTTGGCGATCTGATCCTGACCTGCAACTCGCCGAAGTCGCGCAACATGTCGCTCGGCATGGCGCTTGGACAGGGAAAGCCGCTCGCCGAGATCATGGGATCGCGCAACTCGGTCAGCGAAGGCGTGCATTCGGCGACCGCCGTCGCGGCACTGGCGAAGAAACACAAGGTCGAAATGCCGATCGCCGACGCGGTGACGGCCATCGTCACCGGCAAGGCAAGCGTCGACGAGGCGATTGCGGCGCTGCTGGCGCGCCCGGTCGGCCGCGAGGCCTGAGATTTTCTGGAAATGGAAACGGAACAACATCCATGCTTTTTTGTCTGATCTGCACCGACAAGCCGAACGCGCTGGAACTGAGGCTCGCCAATCGCGAGGCACATCTGAAATATTGGGGCGCGGCGGGTTGCGTCAAAATCGGCGGACCCTTCACCAATGACGATGCGAGCGTAATGAACGGCTCGATGCTGGTGATCGACGTTGCAGACCGCGCGGCCGCCGAGAAACTTGTCGCGGACGATCCATACAACAAGGCCGGTCTCTTCGCGAAAACCGAAGTGCGAGCGTGGAAGTGGCTGCTCGGCCCGAAAGAATAGGCAGGGAAGAACGCGATGGCCTATTGGCTTTTCAAATCCGAACGCGAGACCTGGTCCTGGGACGAACAGAAGAAGAAGGGCGCGAAGGGCGAACCCTGGACCGGCGTGCGCAACTATCAGGCCAACAACAATATGAAAGCGATGAAGAAGGGCGAGCTCGGCTTCTTCTATCATTCGGGCGACGAGCGCAGCATTGTCGGCATTGTGCGCGTGATCGGCGAACACCGGCCCGACCCGACCGACGAGAAGGGCAAGTTCGGCCTTGTCGACATCGAAGCGGTCTGCGACATGCCCAACGCGGTTACGCTTTCCGACGTCAAGGCCGAACCGGCGCTTGCCGAAATGGTGCTGGTGAAAAATTCGCGCCTCTCGGTGCAGCCGGTGACGGCGGATGAGTGGAAGACGATCTGCAAGATGGGCGGGTTGAAGAAGGCACTGTAAATCGATCTTTGTACGGAATGATAAGGGCCGAATGGGGCAGCGTCACTGCCCCGAATCGGGGATAAATCGGTCGACTGTCATCGTACTGTCAAAAATCTGTCACGCACCGGATTCGCACATGCGCGCGTGACGAGAAAAGAGACGAAACGGGAGACGAATTCGTCTCTAATTTCGTCGCGCCACCGCAACGCAGCAACGACTTGTCCCCGCTGTGACGGAAGTACACCAGCGCAGCGCTGCGCTGTGACGTTCGGGCGACAGCGGCGGACGTCCGTCACGCCGCCTCGAATTTCCGGAAATCCTCGATCAACCCCTTCGCCGAGAGCGCGAGGAGTTTTTCGCCGTCCGCTGGGTTCGCAAGCGACGGGTCGGAGCCGATGCGGCCGTCCGGGAAGGCGGCGCGGTAGCTTTCGGCATCGGTGTAGCGGCCCCAGGGCGCGACCTTCGGGTTCATCTCTGCCTGCTTGATCGCGGCCGGATAGACGAACTGCGTCACCGCGACTTCCGACGGCGTCGCATGCGCGCCATGCGCCGAGCCGTAGCGTTCCTTGCAGAAATCGGTGACGGGCTTGAAGTCCCACCAGTTGGCGCGTTTGCATTTGACCGGGCCGCGATTGGAGGCGTCCGCGCTCAGCGAGCGGTCGGCATAGATTTCGGCGAAGGCCGCCTCGATGGTCGCGACATTGCCGCCATGACCGTTGAAGAAATAGACGCGCTCGAAGCCGTGGCGGGCGAGCGACGACACCCAGTCGTGGATCGCGGCGATCATCGTGGAGGGACGAAGCGTCATCGAACCCGGAAACCCCAGATGATGCTGCGCGACGCCGACATTGAAGGTCGGGCCGACCAGAAAGCCGGCCTCGGCCGCCGCGCGATGCGCGATCGATTCCGGGCAGATCGCATCGGTGCCAATGAGCCCGTTCGGCCCGTGCTGCTCGGTCGAGCCGATCGGGATGACGATCCCTTTCGACTTTGCGAGATAGGCCTCGATCTCGGGCCAGGTGGAAAGATGCAGCAGCATGGGGGGAGCATAGAGGAGGCGGGGAAGAATGTGGAGGCGGGGGGAAAGGTGGGATTGCTGTGCGGTACCTCCCGCCCTACCCCAAAATCGTCATGGCCCGCTTTAGGCGGGCCATCCACGTCTTGGCGGCAACCATCGGAAGAAAGACGTGGATGGCCCGGACGAGCCGGGCCATGACGATTCTGTTTTCTGCTTGCGAAGCGCCGATTCCCTGTTGTCTGCAAACCCCTTCGCGCATTCGCGGGCTTCCCGCGCAGCATCCGCTCCCGCAGCATCCTGCGAAAGGAAACGCGAGGGAGCGGCCCATGACCGTTTATGCACTGGCGCAATTCACGATCCATGACCGGGCGCGCTACGAGGCCTATGCGGCGCGCTTCTTCGACACGATGAAGGATCATCCGGGCCGGCTGCTGGCGGCGGATGAAAACCCGCACCTCGTGGAAGGCGAATGGTCAGGCACGAAGATCGTGCTGATCGAGTTTCCCGACGAGGCTTCGTGGCGGCGATGGGCCTTTTCGCCGGAATACCGCGCGATCTCGGCCGACCGCGAAGCCGCGACGGACGGATGCGTGCTGCTGGTGAAGGGTCTGGGGTAAAGCGCGACCTTGCCTCCTTCATCGTGTAATATGTGCCGTTCCGGCAAGGAGGGCATGATGAAGTGGGTACTATTGGGAGTATCGTTTGTCGCGGGCTTCATCACCGCCGTTCTGCTGCTCGGCATCTATCACATCGAAGGTGTACAGACCCGCGGCGCTCCCGCGTCCTACAAGATCAATCGACTGACCGGCGAGACGCAGTTTTGCGTTGCGGCTGAGTGCAGGCCGGTAAAAGACCGCCGCTCGCAGTAGGAACCGGCACCTGAGGGTGATGCAATGAACTGTTGCGCAGAGACGCAGAGCAAACCCAACCCAAAAGTGTCACCCCGGCACTCGTTGCCGGGGCCCATTGGTTCCCTCAGCAAGAGCTTTGACGTGCTGCATTGCCCGCGATTGACGGCGCAATGAAAATCGGCGTGGATTGGGTCCCGGGAATAAATCCCGGGATGACACTTCTGTTTTTGATTTGCCGTCTCGAAAAATAACCCCATGCAAATCCGCCGCGCGACCGAGGACGACTGGCCGGAGGTGGCGCGCGTGTTTATCGCGGCGCGCGCCGGCATGACCTATCTGCCGCGGCTCCACGGCGATGCCGACACGAGGGCCTTCATCCGCCGCGTGGTGAAGCGCAGCGCGGTCTGGCTGGCGGAACGCGACGGCACGCTGCTCGGCTTCGCGGCATTGGAGCCCGGCTGGCTGCATCATCTTTATGTCGATCCCGCCGCGCAGAACGCAGGGGCAGGCTCGGCTCTTCTCGGCAAGGCCAAGGCCGAACTGCCGGGGGGCTTTTCCCTGTGGACGTTTCAGGCCAATCTCGGCGCCCGCCGCTTCTACGAGCGGCACGAACTGACCGAGACGCGCCGCACCAACGGCGCCGACAATGAGGAGGGGCTGCCAGACATTCTATATGAATGGAACGGCGAGGCCGAGAACTCGAATTGGGCCCAGAGGTGAGAAATGTCTTTCTGGTTGTTTCGCACTTCGATCGAAAAGTATCGCGTGCGCGACGCGCTCGAAGACTTGGGCAAACTCACATGGGACGTCTGGCGCAACTCAGAGAAATTTGGCCCGATCTCTGTCGGTGATTATGCGTGTCTTTTTGAAAGCGGTACAAACGGCGGCATCTATGGAATTGTCGAGGTCACGGATAGTGCCAAAGATCGCGCTATGTCCTCCGTCGAGCGGGAGTACATAACAGATATCAACAAGTTCAAACCAACAGACTATCGAGTGATAGTCGCGCCTACTACGAACCTATCCCTACAGCTTCCAGTCTCGCACCTAAAGGAAGACGCGTTCCTCTCACTGCTGCCCGTCTTTGCAGAGATGGGATTTTCGAAGCAGGCAAATATCTTTCCCCTGAAAGAAGATCAGTACAGGGAGATACTTCGGAGTTTCTCAGACAACTCTGCCACCCGCCAGCACGACGAAGATATCGACCACGACATACCGACCGACGATCATCGGCGGTTTGCCAATCGCAGAACACCTGTCAGGCCGGGGCAACCGGCTTTCCGAAGGATGATTCTTGAAGCCTACCGTCACCGATGCGCCATCACGAATTGTGATGTAAAGACAGCGCTCGAAGCATCCCACATTGGCAAGTATTTCGGCCCAAGATCGGATCGGATCTACAATGGCGTTCTGCTTCGTGTCGATCTGCATCGATTGTTCGACGCACATCTCATCTCAATTGATCCAGACTCATGGAAAGTTCGAATTAGTCCCGCAATCTCGCATTCCACCTACGCGAAATGGGAAGGTCACCCATTCAGGGTTCCAGAGCGAGACGATCAAAAGCCGAACAAAAAGGAATTGAAGGAACACCTGCTGAAAACGATCGGCGAATAGAAATACCGACAGGTAGGAAAGTCCAAGTTGAGCCAGAGAAAAGAACTCGAAACCGAAAATCGCGGGCCGCTGAAAGGCGTGCGCATTGTCGATCTGACCGCCGTGGTTTTCGGCGCCTATGCGACGCAGATCCTCGGTGACATGGGCGCCGACGTGATCAAGGTCGAGGCGCCCTCGCCGACCGGCGGCGGCGGACAGGGCGGCGACATCATGCGCTGGCCGGGCCACCTGCCGGAAGGGGCGAGCGCCGATCTCGGTCCGATCTTCATGACCATCAACCGCAACAAGCGCTCGGTGCTGCTCGATCTGGCAAGCGCGGACGGCCGCGCGGCGCTGCTGAAGATCGTCGAAACCGCCGATGTGATCGCGTCGAACATCCGCTATGCGGCGATGAAGAAGCTCGGGCTGTCATATGAAGACATCAAGGCGGTCAAGCCCGACATTATTTTCGTGCATGCGGCGGGCTATGGCTCGGACGGGCCTTACGCGGGACTTCCCGCTTACGACGATCTGATCCAGGCGGGCTCGGGCGCCGCCGATCTTCTGGGCCGCATGGACGGCGACCCGAAGCCGCGCTACATCCCGACCATCATGGCCGACAAGGTGTCGGGATTGTTCATGGTTCAGGCCGTCACCGCCGCGCTCTTTCACAAGGAACGCACCGGCGAGGGGCAATTCGTCGAAGTGCCGATGCTCGAAGCGGTGACCTCCTTCGTGCTCGCCGAACATTTCTACGACCAGGTCTACGATCCGCCGACGGGCGGCTGGACCTATGGCCGCATCACCAACCCGGACCGCCGGCCCTACAAGACGCTCGACGGCCATATCGGCTTATTGCCTTATTCCGACAAGCAGTGGCAGCAGTTTTTCGAAGTGGCGGGCAAGCCCGGCGTCTATACCGACGATCCGCGCTTCAACACCTATCGCGCCCGCACGCAGAACATCCGCGAGCTTTACGCGATGATCGAGGAATTGACCGAGACGAAGACGACGGATGAATGGCTGGCGCTGCTGAAGCCGCTGTCGATCCCGGTGGTCAAGATGAACCGGCTCGACGACCTGAAAGACGATCCGCATTTACAGGCCGTCGGCTTTTTCGGCCGCTACGAACACCCGCACGCCGGCGGCTATTTCGCGCTGAAGCCGCCGGTGCGGTTTTCGGCCTCGCCGTCGAGCATTCGCCGCCATCCGCCGCGCCTCGGCGAGCAGACGGCGGAAGTGCTGCGCGAGGCGGGGATGAGCGAGGCGGAAATAGCCAGGCTGGCGGGCATCAAAGAATGATGTCACCCCGGCGAAAGCCGGGGTCCATCTGACGCGCGGCACATGAGGAGCCGCCCATGGATCCCGGCTTTCGCCGGGATGACACATATGGATGTGGCGGCGCCAACCCTCCCGCCTTGTCCCCTCACCTCGCGCCCGACATAATGCCGCCAACGAGAAACGCGCCTGCAAGGGAGGCCCCGATGTCCGATGAAATTTTCCCCGTGCCCGCCGAGTGGAAAAAGCGCGCGGCGATCGACGACGCGAAATATCGCGAGATGTACGAGGCGAGCGTCAACGACCCGGAAAATTTCTGGCGCCGCGAGGGCCTGCGCATCGACTGGATGAAGCCCTACACGAAAATCAAGAATACGAGCTTCGACACGCACAACGTCTCGATCAAATGGTTCGAGGACGGCACCCTCAACGCCAGCGTCAACTGCATCGACCGGCATCTCGAAAAGCGCGGGCAACAGACGGCGATCATCTGGGAAGGCGACGATCCGAAGGACCACAAGGAAATCAGCTATCGCGAATTGCATGAGGCCGTCTGCCGCTTTGCCAATGTGCTGAAAGCGCAGGGCGTGAAGCGCGGCGACCGCGTGACGATCTACATGCCGATGATCCCGGAAGCGGCCTATGCGATGCTCGCCTGCGCGCGCATCGGCGCGGTGCATTCGGTAGTGTTTGGCGGCTTCTCGCCCGACGCGCTGGCCGGCCGCATTGTCGACTGCGCCTCCAATTGCGTCATCACGGCCGACGAGGGCGTGCGCGGCGGCCGCAAGATTCCGCTGAAAGCCAATACCGACGAAGCATTGACGAAATGCCCCGACGTGAAGTCGGTGATCGTGGTGAAGCACACCGGCGGCAAGGTCGGGATGAAAGCGGGCCGCGACGTCTGGTATGGCGAGGCGGCGGCGAAAGTGAGCGCCGACTGCGCGCCGGAGGAAATGGGCGCCGAGGACCCGCTCTTTATTCTTTATACGAGCGGCTCGACCGGAAAGCCGAAAGGCGTGCTGCACACGACCGGCGGCTACATGGTCTATGCCTCGATGACGCATCAATATGTGTTCGACTATCACGACGGCGACATCTACTGGTGCACGGCCGATGTCGGCTGGGTGACGGGGCACAGCTATATTCTCTACGGGCCGCTGGCGAACGGCGCGACGACGCTGATGTTCGAAGGCGTGCCGAACTATCCCGACGCCTCGCGCTGCTGGCAGGTGATCGACAAGCACAATGTCAATATTTTCTACACCGCGCCGACGGCGCTGCGCGCGCTGATGCGCGAAGGCGACGAACCGGTGAAGAAGACCAGCCGCAAGTCGCTGCGGCTCTTGGGCTCGGTCGGCGAACCGATCAATCCCGAAGCCTGGCTCTGGTATCACCGCGTCGTCGGCGACGGCCGCTGCCCGATCGTCGATACGTGGTGGCAGACCGAAACCGGCGGCATATTGATAACGCCGCTGCCCGGCGCGACGGACCTCAAACCCGGCTCGGCGACACGGCCCTTTTTCGGTGTGCAGCCTGTGATCGTCGATGCCGAAGGAAATGTTCAGGAAGGCGCGACCAGCGGCAATCTCTGCATCGACGATTCATGGCCCGGCCAGATGCGCACCGTCTATGGCGACCACCAGCGTTTCGTCGAAACCTATTTCATTCAATATCCCGGCCGCTACTTCACCGGCGACGGCTGCCGCCGCGACGCGGACGGCTATTACTGGATCACCGGCCGCGTCGACGACGTGCTGAACGTCTCGGGCCATCGCATGGGGACGGCGGAAGTCGAAAGCGCGCTGGTCGCCCATCCGAAAGTCGCCGAGGCCGCCGTGGTCGGCTATCCGCACGACATCAAGGGCCAGGGCATCTATGCCTATGTGACGCTGAACGCCGGCGAACCTTCGTCCGAAGAGCTGCGCAAGGAGCTGGTGCAATGGGTGCGAAAGGAAATCGGCCCGATCGCCTCGCCCGACCTGATCCAGTTCGCGCCCGGCCTGCCGAAGACCCGCTCGGGCAAGATCATGCGGCGCATTTTGAGGAAGATCGCCGAGGATGATTTTTCCAATCTCGGCGACACCTCAACGCTGGCCGATCCGGGCGTCGTCACCGATCTCGTCGACAACCGGCAGAACCGGGCGGGGTAGTCACTCCACCGCCGCCACTCGGCACCAGCCGGCGCGCGCGCCGCCGTCGTAGGCCCGCGCATGACCGCCGGCGATCATCGCTTCGGCAACATCGCGATGCGTGGCGCTCGCCAGCCGCGCGCGGACACGGCCGCCGAACTTGTCGGCCTCGATGCCGGAAAGCGCCACTTTCCCCTCGCCGAGAAAGGCAATGAGCGCCGCGCGCGCCGCTTCGGCCTTTTCGCGTTCCTCGGCGCATTTGCCGCGTAGCTCCGGCGTGTCGATGCCCGCAAGCCGGACATGCGTCTCGACCGTCTGCCCGAGCCAGATGCGGGCGCGCACCACCAGCGAATCGCCATCGATGACGCGCACAACCTCCGCCTCGACCGGACCCGCCAGCCGCTCGGCGGCAGGGGCGGCCGAGCCCGCAAAAGAAGCGGCAACAACGAGGACAGCGAGATACGCACGCATGACGGCACCGGTATTGGGAATAAAGTCCTTAAATGGACTTTGTTCCTAATTTTTACAACACGATCCGGCCGTCTTCAAGCACAACCGCGACCAATGCGGCGCGTCTCTCGATGGCGAAGCTTGCAGCCAGGACCGGAAATCAGAAGTCGCTGAGAATGCCTTTGCTTTCCCAGTCGCCATAGCGCGTCGGCTCGGGGCCGGGGCGTCCGCCGATTTCGCGGGGCGCATCCGCTTCCGCCGCCGCCTTGCGCCGCGCTTCGGCCTCGGCAAGCGCCCGCTTCGCCGCGGGCGTCAGTTCTTTCGGCGTCGTTTCGGGCGTTTCGGGCGTTTCGGTCATCGGCGGCAATTCCGGTTTTCCTTGAAGCGGCGGCCTGCGAACTACATATAGATCGTGAACAATCCGCGCGCCAGCCGCGCGCACGGAAAACGGAACGAGACGGAAAAGACAGACAATGAACACGGTCAGGACCTTCATGCTGCTCGCCGCGCTGACGGCGCTTTTCATGGGGATCGGCTATCTGATCGGCGGCGCCGGCGGCGCGGCGATCGCGCTCGTCGTCGCGGCGGGCATGAACCTCTTTGCCTACTGGAATTCCGACAAGATCGTGCTGCGCATGTATAAGGCGCAGCGCGTCGACGAAACGTCGGCGCCCAATTATTACCGCATCGTCCAGCGGCTGGCGCAGAACGCCGGTATCCCGATGCCCGCGACCTATATCGTCGATTCGCCGCAGCCCAACGCCTTCGCGACCGGCCGCAACCCCGAACACGCGGCAGTGGCGGCAACGAGCGGCTTGATCGAAATGCTGACGCCGGAGGAACTCGCCGGTGTGATGGCGCATGAACTGGCGCATATCAAGAACCGCGACACGCTGACCATGACGGTGACGGCGACGATTGCCGGCGCGATTTCAATGCTGGCGAACTTCGCGCTCTTCTTCGGCGGCAACCGCAATGCGCCGGGCGGCTTTATCGGCGTGCTGGCGCTGGCGATCCTGGCGCCAATGGCGGCGGCGCTGGTGCAGATGGCGATCAGCCGCACGCGCGAATATTCGGCCGACCGGGGCGGCGCCGAAATTTCCGGCAATCCGCTCTGGCTCGCCTCGGCGCTGGAGCGCATCGACGCCACGGCGCGGCGGACGCGCAATGCGCAGGCCGAGGGCAACCCGGCGACCGCGCATATGTTCATCGTCAATCCGCTGAACGGCGAGGGCCGCGACAACCTGTTCTCGACCCATCCGGCGACCGGCAACCGCGTCGCAGAATTGCGCAAGCTGGCGCAAGGCATGGCCGCCGGCCGGACGCGGGGCTGAGCGTTTTCCTTCCGCTTTGTGTTGAGACGGGGCCTGTGCTCTAACCTCGCCCCATGAACGATTTTGCCCCTGAAAACGCCGTCGCGCCGGGCCTTGCCGCGCGGCGCGGCGCCGCCGAACTGCTCGGCGCGGTGCTGACGCGCCGCCGCCCGCTCGACGAAGCCTTCACCGTCGAGACCGCAAGCGGACATCTGCGCGACGCAAGCCCGCGCGACCGCGCCTTCGCCCGCCAGATCGCGGCAACGACGCTGCGCCGCCTCGGCAGCATCGATCATGTGCTGGCGCAGATGCTCGACAAGGAATTGCCGAAGCGCGCCGGACCGACACAAAACATATTGCGCGCCGGCGCCGCCGAAATCCTGTTTCTGGGCGTCGCCGCCCATGCCGCCGTCGACAGCGGCGTCGAGACGGCGGCCCATGACAGCGCCGCGCGGCATTTCAAATCGCTGGTCAATGCGGTGCTGCGCCGCCTCGCGCGCGAGGGAAAGGCCACCCTCGATGCTCTCGACACGGAACGTCTCGACACGCCCGGCTGGCTCTGGGAGAGCTGGGTGGGGACTTACGGTGAGGCAACGACGCGGGCGATCGTGCGCGCGCACTATGCCGACCCGCCGCTCGACATTTCGGTGAAGCGCGCCGACGAACGCGAACGCTGGGCCGCGGAACTCAACGCCGAAATTCTGGCCGCCGGCACGTTGCGTCTCAAGGGTGCCGGCCGCATCGAAGCGCTGCCGGGCTTTGCCGAAGGCGCCTGGTGGGTGCAGGACGCCGCCGCCGCGCTGCCGGCCCGACTGCTGGGCGATGTCGCGGGCCGCGACGTGCTCGACCTCTGCGCCGCGCCCGGCGGCAAGACGGCGGAGCTTGCAGGCGTTGGCGCACGCGTAACGGCGCTCGACCGTTCGGGCCCCCGCCTCGAACGGCTGAAGGAAAATCTCGCGCGCCTCAACCTCGAAGCCGAAACGGTGGTGGCCGACGCAAGCAGCTTCGCGCCGGGGCGGATATGGAGCCATGTGCTGCTCGACGCGCCCTGCACCGCGACCGGCACGGCGCGCCGCCACCCCGACGTGCTGCACCTGAAATCGCCCGCCGACCGCGACAAGCTGGCGCGCTTGCAGACGAAGCTTCTCGCCCATGCCGCGACGCTGGTGGCGCCGGGGGGCACGCTTGTCTATTGCACCTGTTCGCTGGAGCCGGAGGAAGGCGTCGCACGCGTCGAGGAATTTCTGGACACGCATACCGGCTTTTGCCGCGAGCCCGCCCGCGCGGCGGAACTCGGCAGTATCGACGGCATCGTCACCGCCGCAGGCGACCTGCGCAGCCTCCCCTGTCATCTGGGCGAACAAGGCGGCATGGACGGATTTTATGCGGCGCGGCTCGTCCGCCCGGGCTGAACCCGGGCTTTCCATTTGACGGCGGCGGCGGCGATATGCAGTCTGGCCACGCCAAAACGGGGGAGTTTTAGCATCGTGCCCGATACCGCAACAGAGACCGGAATGCCCACGCGCTGCATGATATGCGGCGGCACCGAATTTACACCGCTCGGTGCGCACAAGGGTCATGCACTATTCGGCTGCCGCGAATGCGGCTTTTCCTTCGTTCACCCGATGCCCGGCGCGGCCGAAATCACAGCGATCTACGACCAGTACGGATCGAACCAGAGCTATGCCGGCAAGGCCAAACGCAAGGTGCAACGCGCCCGGCGCCGCATCCGCCGCTATATGAAGTGCGCACCGGGAAAGCGTTTTCTCGATGTCGGCTGTAATGTCGGAACCGCAGTCGAGGCCGCACACGAGCTCGGCCTCGAAGCCTACGGCATCGACATCGACAATGAGAGCGTCGGCATTGCACGCAATCTGTTTCCGGGCGGACAGTACCATGCCGGGCCGATCGAAAGCCTGCCGCCTGAATGGGGGAACTTCGACTTCATCTATTCAGCCGAGGTGATCGAACATATCTCCGATCCGCACACATATTTCGCCGCGCTCACTCCACGGGTCAATCCGGGAGCGGTGCTCTATCTGACGACGCCCGATGCCGGACACTGGCGCGTGCCGAAGAAGTTCACCGACTGGAACGAAGTGTTTCCGCCGGATCATCTGATCTATTTTACGCGCGACGCGATGCGCCGTTTTCTGGATCGTCACGGTTTCGACATCGTGAAGTTCGAGTTCTATCTGAAACCCGGCCTGCGCGTGATCGCGCGCAAGCGCTGACCTTCAGGACAGCGGCACGAGCGCTGCCTTTTCAGCCGGCACGAAGATATAATCGGCCGAATGTACAAATCCGTCCACCGGCTCGATGCCGGGTCCATGCTGGCTGGTCAGCCTGAAAACGCGGTAGCCAAGCGGCGCCAGCGCGTCGAAAATCTCCGCATGTGTCGAGCCCGCCCGCGCCAGCATCTCGTCCTGGATTTCGAACTGCATTACCGGCCTGAAGCGCTCAACCGTCTTCATTGCGCCGCGCAGAAAATGTGCTTCCCAGCCCTCGATATCGATCTTGATGAAATCGAGCCGGGCAAGCCCCGCCTCCTCGGCAAAGAGATCGAGCGTGGTCAGCCGGATCTCCTCTTCAACCATCGCCCGGCCGCTCGTATCCGTGCCGAGATGCGAGAGGCCGAACCCGACCGTCCCCCGGCGCTTGATCGGCACATGCAGAACCTCGGCGCCGGGACGGTCGGAAAGTCCCGTGGGAACAATGGTCACATTGGAAAGGCGGAGGACAGCCACGACGAGCCTCAGGAGCGAATGCGCATAAGCACCGGGCTCGAAAGCATAGACGCGGCCCTGCGGCACGAGGCGCGCCAGCACCTTGGAATAATGGCCGGCATGCGCGCCGACATCGACCGCGACCCCGTCCTCGGGCAGAAGCGGCCGCAGCACACGCTCCATCGGGCGCAGATACTGGCGGACCACCGCCTTGAAGAAATGGGCAATCCAGGTGAGCCGCTGACGGAAACTCAATACCGGGCCGTGCTGCGGCTGTGTTGACGTCACTGGTTCTCCTCGCAGCCCGGCCAGCCGGCCGGCGCCGCTCATTCTTGCGCCGCAGGAATCTAGCTGTTAATCACTGAAATCAGAAGCCCGAACTGCCCGATCCGGCAATTCGGACACCCCCGACCGAGAGAGCTTCGGCCATGAGCGGCATCAAGATCGCCCCGTCGATACTGGCCTCCGACTTCGCCCGGCTGGGCGAGGAGGTCCGCGCCATAACCGAAGCGGGCGCCGACTACATCCATGTCGATGTGATGGACGGGCATTTCGTGCCGAACATCACCATCGGCCCCGATGTCGTGAAGGCGCTGAGGCCCCATTCCGACAAGGTCTTCGACGTGCATCTGATGATCGCGCCGGTCGATCCTTACATCGAGGCCTTCGCGGGCGCGGGCGCCGACATCATTACGTTTCACCCGGAAGCCGGCGCGCACCCACACCGCACGATCCAGGCGATCCGGGCGGCGGGCTGCAAGGCCGGGCTGTCGCTCAATCCCGGCACGCCGCTCGAAGCCTTGTGGCCGCTTCTCGGCGACATCGACCTCGTGCTCGTGATGTCGGTCAATCCGGGTTTCGGCGGCCAGAGCTTCATCGAAAGCCAGTTGCCGCGCATCGAAACCATCCGCAAACGGATCGATGCGTCGGGACGCGCCGTCGATCTCGAAGTCGATGGCGGCATCAATTTCGAAACGGCGCCGCGCGCGATTGCGGCCGGCGCCGATGTGCTGGTTGCCGGCACCGCGACATTCAAGGGCGGACCTTCCGCCTATGCGAAAAACATCGCGACGTTGCGCGGCGCCCGGTAGCGCGCGCGGCGAACCCTGTCCGGAGGCAGCCGTCGGTCCATGACCATTGAAGGCGCGAGAACCGACCGGGAGAGCAAGGCACAGGCGCTGGCCCGCGCCGGCGCGGCCTCGGGCAATCGCGCCGCGGACCTCGCCGCCGCCGCGATCATTCGCATTCGCGATGCAAGCCTTGCCCGCGCCTTCGGAAGCTGGCTCTACGGCCAGACGCTGCGCGGGCCGATGCCCGATCACATGGTGCTTTATCCCGCCGAACTCCGGCCCGGCCGCGCCTCGAAGGCCGACGCGCTGTTTCAGGGCTTGTGGTTCCTGCCCGGCGGGCAATTGCGCGCCCCGGGCGGTTCCTCGCCCTTCGCCGCCGATCCGCCGAGCGAAACCTGGGCGGAGGAACTGCACGGCTTCTCCTGGCTGCGCCATTTCACGACCGCCCATGCGGCAGGCACGGGCGACGCCGCGCGCGCCTATGCGCAGAAGCTCGTCGCCGACTGGATCTCCACCGAAGGCAACTGGCATGCCGTTGCCTGGCGCCCGCAGGTGATCGGCCGCCGCCTGACCTCATGGGTTGCGAACGGGGCGCTGATCATCGACGGCACCGAACTTGTCTATCGCTCGACATTGCTGCGCAACATGGCCCGCCAGGCGCGTCACCTTTCGCGCGTCGCCGCGATGGCGCCGGCCGGCGAACCGCGCATCGTCGCGGCCATCGGCCTCGCCTTTTCGGGTCTCTGTCTTTCGGAAGGCCACAGGCGGCTGAAGAAAGGCATCGCGCTTCTCTGCCGCGAGTTGAACCGGCAGATCCTTCCCGACGGCGGCCATGTCAGCCGCAACCCGTCGGCGCAATTGTCGATCCTGCTCGATCTGCTCTCGTTGCGCGAAGCCCTGACCATGCGGCGCATCGAAGTCCCGAAGCCGATCCGCGACGCGATCGACCGGATGATGCCGATGCTGCGCTTCTTCCGCCATGGCGACGGACGGCTGGCGCTTTTCAACGGCTCGACCGAGGGACCGGAAGGCGCGATCGACGCCGTGCTCGAACGCGACGACACCAAGGGACGCCCCTTCGGCTACGCGCCGCATTCGGGCTATCAGCGGCTCGCGGCCGGGCCGGCCGGCCTTGTCGTCGATGCCGGCAAGCCGCCGCCCGGCCCTTTCAGCCACGAAGCGCATGCCGGCTGCCTCTCCTTCGAGATGAGCGTCGGCCGCGCGCGCATGATCGTCAATTGCGGCGCGACGAAGGTGCTGGGCCCCGACTGGGAAGCGGCAAGCCGCGCCACCGCCGCGCATTCGACGCTGGTGCTTGCCGACACATCATCGGCGCGCATGCTGCGCGGGAAAATCTCGCGCGCGCTGCTCGGCGCCCGCATCATGGAAGGGCCGGCCCGCGTCGAAAGCCGCCGCAACGAAAACGAGGCCGGCGTCTGGCTCGACATGGCGCATGACGGCTATGCGGGGAATTTCGGTCTTCTGCATCGCCGGCGCCTCTTTCTTTCGGCGACCGGCGAAGATTTGCGCGGCGAGGACATGCTGGAGGAAGCGCCGCCCGTCCGCGCCCTGCCCTGGCAGCGGCGCTTCTGGACGAAGCCGCTCGCCGATCCCGGCTTCACCATCCGCTTCCATCTGCATCCCGATGCAAAAGCCTCGCTGGCGCATGACCGCTCCAACGTGCTGGTGATGCTTTCGAACGGCGACGGCTGGCAATTCCGCGCCCGCGCAGGCGGCGGCGAATGCGACATCGCGATCGAGGAAAGCGTCTATCTCGGCTCCGGCGACACGACGCGGCGCGCCGAACAGGTGGTGGTGACGGGCCGGGTTTTCCGCGGCGAGGCGCGCGTCAACTGGGCCTGGCGGCGGCTTTCGACCCGCAATGCCGGCCGCGCGGCCCGCGAGGAAGAGGTGCCGGAACTGCCCGAACTCGGCATGCCTGAAGAGCGCTAGAGCGTTTCCAGGTGAAGTGGAGGCCGGTTCACCGTCCGGAAACGCGACAAAACAAAGACCTAGAGTCGTTCATCGTTTCCATGAAACGTTGATCGGCTCTAGGCCTTCTTCTTCGGCTCCAGCACCATCTGGCTCTGCGTGACGACGGCGCAGAGGCGTCCGTCACCGCGGGTGATTTTCGTCTGCCAGACCATCAGCCGCCCACCCTTGTGAAAGGGCTCGCAAGTGGCCGTCGCGACATCGCCGAGCGGCACCGGCGCCAGGAAATTGGTCTTGCTCTCGACCGTCGTGGTCGCCGCCCCCTCTTTCAGGTTCAGCACCGTGGCGACCGCACCCACCGTGTCGGCGAACGACATGATCGCCCCGCCATGCAGGATGTCGGGGATTGTGCAGAGCTCCTTGCGGACCGCGAGCCGCGCCACCACAAGCTCCGGTTTCGCCTCGACAATTTCGATCCCGAGGAGATTTGCGAAGGGCAGATAGGAAATGTCGAGGGCAGCGCTCATGGCGACGTTCTTTCGCTGGAATAGTGAAAAGCGGGCCAGCCTAGCCGCGCCGGGCCGGTTTTTCGATGACCTTTGAGGTAAAGATAAGGGAGCCAATCTACCGGCGCGGCCCGTCGATCGCCTTGGCGCGGGGCCTCGTTTCATGCTATCGCCCGGCCATCCCCTTCCGCACCGGAACCCGCACCCCATGACCTCCGCCAAACCCCATCCCAAGGCCGCCGACATCCAGCGCGTCCGCCGCGCCCTGCTTTCGGTTTCCGACAAGACCGGCCTCGTCGAATTCGCCCGCGCGCTGCACGGGGCGGGCGTCGAGCTGGTCTCGACCGGCGGCACCGCGAAGGCGATCAAGGATGCGGCGCTGCCGGTGAAGGATGTGGCCGACCTGACGGGCTTTCCCGAAATGATGGACGGGCGCGTGAAGACGCTGCATCCGAAAGTGCATGGTGGGTTGCTGGCGGTGCGCGACGACGCGGCCCATGCCGCGGCGATGAAGGAGCACGGGATCGGCGGCATCGACCTCCTTGTCGTCAATCTCTATCCCTTCGAGGCGACGGTGGCGAAGGGCGCGGCCTATGACGACTGCATCGAGAACATCGACATTGGCGGTCCGGCGATGATCCGCGCCGCAGCGAAAAACCACGCCTATGTCGGCGTCGTCGTCGATGCGGCGGATTATGCGGCCGTGATTGAAGAAATTACGGCCAAGGGCGGCACGAGCCTCGCGCTGCGTTCGCGCCTCGCGCAGAAGGCCTATGCGCGCACGGCGGCCTATGACGCCGCGATCTCGAACTGGTTTGCCGATGCGCTGGGCGAAACCGCGCCCGACTACCGCGCCTTTGGCGGCAGCCTGAAGCAGACGCTGCGCTACGGCGAAAATCCGCATCAGGTGGCGAGCTTCTACGTGACCGGCGAGAACCGCCCCGGCGTCTCGAATGCGCGCCAGTTGCAGGGCAAGGAACTTTCCTACAACAACATCAACGACACCGACGCGGCCTTCGAACTCGTCGCCGAATTCGACGCGGGCCTCGCCCCCGCCATCGCCATCATCAAGCACGCAAACCCTTGCGGCGTCGCGACGGCTGAAACGCTGGCCGACGCCTACCGCAAGGCGCTGGCCTGCGATCCCGTATCGGCCTTTGGCGGCATCATCGCCTCGAACCGCCCGCTCGACGGTGAGACGGCCGAAGAGATTGCCCGCATCTTCACCGAAGTCATCATCGCGCCCGACGCCGATGAAGACGCGCGCCGCATCATCGGCGCGAAAAAGAATCTGCGTCTGCTGATCACCGGCGGCTTGCCGGATGCCGGCACACCCGGCCTCAACTTCAAGGCGGTGGCGGGCGGCATGCTGGTGCAATCGCGCGACAACGGACGCATCGACTTGGCTGACCTGAAAGTGGTGACGAAGCGCGCGCCGTCACCGCAGGAAATGACCGATCTCAAATTTGCCTTCCGCGTCTGCAAGCACGTCAAATCGAACGCGATCATCTATGTGAAGAACGGCGCCACCGTCGGCATCGGCGCCGGCCAGATGAGCCGCGTGGACTCGGCCCGCATCGCGGCGCGGAAAGCGCAGGACGCCGCCGAAGCCGCCGGTGAAAAGACGCCGGCCACCATCGGCTCGGTTGTGGCGTCCGACGCCTTCTTCCCCTTCGCCGACGGTTTGCTCTCGGCGGCCGAAGCCGGCGCGACTGCGGTGATCCAGCCCGGCGGTTCGATGCGCGACGACGAAGTGATCGCGGCGGCCGACGACAAGGGCCTCGCCATGGTGATGACGGGGATGCGCCACTTCCGCCACTGAGACGGATCGTTCAGATCTTCGTGATCTCGACCGCGACGCGACCATGCAACGACGTGAAGGCGATGTAGCGATATTCGACGCCGTTCGCTTCGACGAATTCCTTCCAGGCGCGAAACTCGTGTCTCTGCCAGCCCGGATAGTTGAAATACTCGTCGAACTTGATGATGGTGCCGACCTGCAGCCGGTCCTTCATCAGCGCCAACACGTCGCGCGTCGACGAATAGATATCGCAATCCATATGCAGGAAGCCGACTTTGTCGGCATGCTTTGCCTTCCACACCGGGATCGTGTCGCTGAACCAGCCCTTGTGCAGCTCGACATTCTTCGGAACTTTGGGCAGCGTGCCGCCGCGGCTGAAAGTGCCGGCGGTTTCGGTGTGTCCCGTCCAGTCCTCCGGCAGGCCCTCGAAACTGTCGAAGCCGTGCACAATGCCACTATGGACCGAAGCGATGTCGGCGATCGAACCGCCATCCGCGACGCCAAATTCGAGAACGGCACCCGCCGGCGCTTGCTTGACGCAATATTTGAGCATCTTGATCGCATCTTCGAAGATGATCGCATCCGCCATATGCGCTTCGGCATAGTCGGCCGATTGCGCGCGGGCGCGCATCTGCAGCTCGAAGAGAATATTGCGGGCAAAGTATTTGTAATAGAAGCTTCGGACCAGCCGTTGGCTGAGGGATTTCTTCTTGGCCATCTATGTGCATGTCCCTGGAATTTCGCGCGGCGAGAAGTGCCGCCATTTTATTGAATGAACGTCATTGTCTCAATGGCGGTGAATTTCGGCGAGCGGTGACGAACGCTCCTCTTTCACAAACAGAAGCCCGATCAGCCCGGCAAGGATCAGCGGCACGACGACCATCAGCCCGAAGCGCTGGTTCTGCGTTATCGTCGTCACGATACCGATGAAGAGCGGCGCGACCCAGGCCGTTGCCTTGCCGACCAGCGCGAAGAGGCCGAAAAACTCCGTCATCATTTCACGCGGGCTGATCCGCGCCATCATGGTGCGGCTCGACGCGATGACGGGCCCGACCGACAGCCCGAAGAAACCGACGGTGAGCAGAAAGAGCTGCTGCGGCAACGTGGTGAAGGCGCCCGCATCCGCCGCCACCTGCACCTCGATCACATAAAAGATCTTGTCCCGATCGAAGGATAACAACATGAGGAATGTGCCGATCACGCCGAGAAGCGACCAGACCAGCGTGCGCTTCGAGCCGATCCGGAGATCGACCCAACCGCCCACGAAAGCGCCGAAAGCGGCAAAGAGCGTCACCCAGATGCCGTAGACGGCCATCTCCATCGCGCCCCAGCCGAAAATCCCGGCGGCGAGAATGCCGCCGAAAACGAAGATCGCCGTCATGCCGTCATAGAAAAGCATGCGTGAGAAAAGATAGAGCGCGACATTGCGGAAATGGCGCACCGAGCGCAGCGTCGCAACGAGGCGCGTGAGACCTTCCCGCGCGGCTTGTGTGCGGCTGATGCCGCGGCTCTTCTGGTCCGGCACCAGCAGCAGCAAGGGCAGCATGAAGACGGCAAACCAGAGACCCGAGATCGGCCCGATGATGCGGTCCGTTTCATGCGCTTCCTTGGAGAGGCCGAAGATCGGCTCGGCGGGAATGAAGGAAGCTTCCACTTCACCCGGCAATTGCAGCAGGATCAGCACCAGCACCAGCGCGACGATCGCGGCAAGCTGGCCGACGCCGATACCGATGCCCGACAAAAGCCCCATCCGCCGGTCCGACGCGATGGTCGGCAGCATGGCATTGGCGAAGATGATCGTGAATTCCATGCCGATGGCGGCGACGACAAGCGCGATCATCACCGGCAGCAGCGGCGTTCCCGGCACGGCGAACCAGAGCGCGAAACAGCCCGCCGCGCAGACGAGCGTGGTGACGACGATCCAGGGTTTGCGCGGCCCCGCCGCATCGGCCATCGCGCCGAGCAGCGGGCTGAGCAACGCAATCGAAATGCCGGCCGTCGCCTGCACATAGCCCCATTGCGCCTGACCTTCGATCGGATTGGCGGCCAGCACCTGCGTGAAGAAGGGCGGAAACAGGAAAATGGTGATGAGCGAGAAATAGGTCTGGTTCGCCCATTCATAGAGAACCCACGCGCCCTGTGCGACATTGGAGGCAGGCTCGCGCCCGCCCGTATCGTGCGGCGGCTTTAGCTCCGGCACCGCGCCTTCGATCACCGCGTTCAATCGACTGCCTCCGCGCGTTCTTCCTTGACGAAGAACATGCCCGCAAGACCGAGCCCGAGCAGAATGAGGATCGAGGCAAAGCCGATGCGCTGGCTCTGGAACATATGCGTCACGACACCGACGAGCAGCGGCCCGAGAAAGGCCGTCGCGGTGCCCGACAGCGCATAGATGCCAAAAAACTCCGACATCTTCGACACCGGCGCGATGCGCGCCAGCATGGTGCGGCTGTTGGCATAGGCGGCCGTGATGCAGATGGCGACGATCAGCACGACGATCAGATACATGAGTTCCGGCAGCGTCGCGAAGAAGGGCAGGTTCCAGACCGGCGGCGCGGTTGCCGGGTCGTGCGGAATAAAGAAGAACATCTCGGTCGGCGTCATCGAGATCGCAAGCACCAGACCAATGCAGGTGCCGCCGATCGAAACGATGATGGCGCGCTTCGAACCGAACGTGTCGTCGAGCCAACCGCCGAAAAAACCGCCTGCAACGGCGAAGACCGACAGCACGATGCCGTAGACGGTGAGCGTCAGCACGTCCCAGCCGAAAACGCCGGCCGCGTAAACGCCGCCGAAAATCAGCACCGCCGTCTTGCCGTCATTGTAAAACATGCGCGCCACGAGATAGATCGCGATGTTGCGATAGTGCCGGAGCTTCTTCACCGTGCCGACGACCGAGCCGATGCCGCGCCGGATCGCCGTCGCCACCGGCACACCCGACCCCGAAACATCCGGCGTCCATAACAGCAACGGCAGCGTGAAGAGGAACATCCAGACGGCGACGATCGGGCCCGAGATGCGGCTGTTCTCATGCGCGCCCGCATCGATGCCGAAAAGCGGCGCCTCGGGCACGAAGCCCCAGCCGACAACGCCGGGCAGCACGAAGGCCCAGAGCATGAAACAGAGAATGAGCAGCGCACCGGCATTGCCGAGCGCAAGACCGAGGCCCGACAGAAAGCCGATGCGCTCATGCGGCGCGACCGCCGGCAGCATCGAATTGTGGAAGACGGCGGAAAATTCGAAGGCGACCGCGATCAACACGATCAGCACCGCGATGGTGAGGATCGACAGCCCTTCGCCGCCCGGCATCGCCCACCACAGCATGAAAATCGCCGGCACCATCAGCGCGACGAAAAAAGCGATCCACGGCTTGCGCCGTCCGCCCGTGTCGGCGATGGCGCCCAGCACCGGCCCGAGACAGGCGATGAAGAAACCGGCGACGCCGTTGATGTTGCCCCAGATCGCCTGGCCGCGCACCGGATCGCCGACCACGACATTCGAGAAATAGGGCGAGAAAATGTAGATGGTGATCAGAATGACGTAAGGATTGCGCGCCCATTCGAAAACGGCCCAGCTCCACTGCCCGAGACCGTTGGCGGCATGGGCGCCCGTCGCCGACAGAAGCTGCGCGCTTGCCTGCCCCGGCACCTGAATGCGCAAGGGCTCGTCATCCGCCGCACGGTTGTGAGAATCCAACGCCCGCCCCCTTGATACCCGGCCCTGCATTGTTGCGGACCCGATTTCGTTTTCCAAAGTGGAGCATGAATAGCCGGGCCGTGGAAGCCGCGAGGCTCAGGCGGCCATGCCGCAGCACTTCTTGTATTTCTTGCCCGAGCCGCAAGAACAAGGATCGTTGCGACCGATTTTTTCGACATGGCGCGGCCGCGCGCCCATGATGCCGTCGACATAGAACCAGCGCCCGTCCTGGCGGCGGAAGCGGCTGGTCTCGTGGTGAAGCCGCTTGTCGCCGCTTTGGGTGTAATGCGCGACGAATTCGACGACGCCTTCCGCCTCGCCGGGCCCGCCGCCCTGCGTGTGGCGGATTTCAAGACCGGTCCATTCGCTGGCCGCCGCCCAGTCGGCGGCGCCCTTGCGGTCGAAATCCTCGCGCGTGCCCGGCAGCAGCGTTTCTTCCAGATAGTCGATATTGCCGGTGGCGAAGGCCGCATAGCGCGAGCGCATCAAGGCCTCGGGCGTCGGCGGCAGCTTCGCGCCGGTCAGATGCGGCTCGCAGCAGGCGGAAAATGTAAGGCCCGAGCCGCAAGGGCAGGCAGCGGAACCGGAAATCATCGGTGGAAACCCCCTCTTGTCGAACGCGAGCCAAAGAAAAAGCCGCCTCGCGGCGGCTTCGTAAATCTGGAGCGGGCGATGAGATTCGAACTCACGACCCCAACCTTGGCAAGGTTGTGCTCTACCCCTGAGCTACGCCCGCATCCGGGTCAGGTGACGCCCGAAAATCGGGCGGCCGCCTGTGAGGGCGGTTTTATGGCCTATCGCCAGAACCAATGCAAGGCCCTTGTTTTCCGCCGGAAATCCATGCCAATCAGGAGCGATGACCGGCGATGCAACCCCGAAACTGACAACAAGCGCGGCCTTCCTCGCCTGGGCGGCGGCGCAAGGTATCGCGCATCAAACCCGTACCCATCCTGCCCTTCACACGGTCGAGGAAGCGCAAGGCCATCGCGCCTCATGGCCGGAAGCGGCGCGCCAGGGCGCCTTCTGCAAGAACCTCTTCCTGAAGGACAAGAAGGGCCGCCTCTGGCTGATCGTGACGCTGGAGGAGCGCGAACTGAAGCTCAACAATCTCGCCAAACCGCTGGGCAGCGCCCGGCTCTCCTTCGGCAATGCCGAGCTGATGTGGGAGGTGCTGGGCGTCCGTCCGGGCTCCGTGACGCCTTTCGCCCTCGTCAACGACCATGAGCATCGCGTCACCGTGGTCCTCGATGCACCGATGCTGGCGCATGAACGGCTCAACTACCACCCGCTCGAAAACACCGCCACCACGGCGCTTTCCCGCGACGATTTCATGGCCTTCCTGGCGCTCACCGGCCATCGGCCGATGATCGTCGATCTGGTGGCGGCCGCCGGTTAGCGGCTGAGCCGCGACAGCCAGAAGGCGAGCAGCGGCATCAGCACGAGCTCGGCCGCCAGCGAATTGACGATTTCGGGGGCGAAGACCACCGAAATGTCCGGCGCCGAAAAGCGCGCCAGTCCGCCGACGAAAATGGCGCCGAAGACCAGCATCGTCGCCTGCCGGTACTTGACCGGATCGGTGGCGGCAAGAAAGAGAAGGAGGCCGAGCCCGGCAAACAGCCCGCCGAAAAACCGCACATGATTGTCGATCAGCGCATATTGCGCCTCGTCGGTGACCGAAAGGAACGGCCGCTCGCCGAGCCAGCCCATGGTCGGGATGCCGCCCAGCGCCACATTGAGCGCCAGAAAAATCACCGCGGCGCCCGAAAGCACCAGAACGATCCGGAAAAGCGCAGACGACATCGGTATCCCCCCTCATATTGCCACCAAGGCCCATATGTGAGGCGTCGGGCTGGCCTTTGCCAGAGCCGTCACAAAGAATTCTCCCAATTCTTGCGCCGCCCGCTCGCCCCGCGCTACACCATTGTCTCACAACGCCGCCGCTCCATCTTAAGGAGCAGGAGAAGAAGGCCGAGAAACATGGA
Source organism: Parvibaculum sp. (assembly GCF_019635935.1). Classification (NCBI taxonomy): domain Bacteria; kingdom Pseudomonadati; phylum Pseudomonadota; class Alphaproteobacteria; order Hyphomicrobiales; family Parvibaculaceae; genus Parvibaculum; species Parvibaculum sp. Next base: position 1,958,973 of record NZ_JAHBYN010000001.1, read on the forward strand.
ACCGATCATCGGACAAGGCGCCGCCGACGCGGAAGGCCTGATCGTCGACACCACCACCCAGACCTTTGCGCAGGATGTGCTGGAAGCCTCGCGGGCGGTCCCGGTGATCGTCGATTTCTGGGCCCCGTGGTGCGGGCCCTGCAAGCAGCTGACCCCGATCCTCGAAAAGACGGTGCTGGCGGCCCGCGGTGCGGTGAAGCTCGTCAAGATGAACATCGACGACCATCCGGCGGTCGCCCAGCAATTGCGCATCCAGTCGATCCCGGCCGTCTATGCCTTCAAGAACGGTCAGCCCGTGGACGGCTTCATGGGCGCCCTGCCCGAGAGCCAGGTGAAAGCCTTCATCGAGCGTCTCGCCGGCGGTCTTGAACCCTCGCCCGCCGAGCAGCTGATCGAAATGGCTGAGGAAGCGCTCGAGGCGCGCGATCTTTCCCGCGCCGCGCAGGCCTTCGCGCAAGCCGTGCAGGAAGAACCCGGCCACCCGGCGGCGGTCGCGGGCCTTGCCCGCTGTTACATCGAGGCCGGCGATCTCGACCGCGCCCGCCAGACGCTGGCGCTTGTCCGGCCCGACGGAAAAAACGATCCGGCCTTCACCGCCGCCGAAGCGGCGCTGTCGCTGGCCGAGAAGGCCGCCGATCTCGGCGACGTCTCCGAACTCATCGAACGCATCAAGGCGAACCCGAAGGATCATCAGGCGCGCTTCGACCTGGCGCTGGCGCTGAACGCCGCCGGCGAACGCGAACGCGCGGTGGAGGAACTTCTGATCATCGTCGAATACGACCGCAACTGGAACGAAGAGGCGGCGCGCAAGCAGCTCGTCGAATTTTTCGAAGCCTATGGACCGAAAGACGAGGCGACGCTGAGCGGACGCCGCCGTCTTTCCTCCATCCTGTTCAGCTAGGATCGGCATGAGTTTCACGGATCGATACCGGACGACGGCGGACCTGCCGGGAACGATCCCGGTCTTTCCGCTTGCCGGCGCGATCCTGCTGCCGCGCGGACAATTGCCGCTCAACATTTTCGAACCGCGCTATCTGAAGATGATCGACGATGCCATTCGCGGCGACCGTATTGTCGGCATGGTTCAGCCCGACGGCGACGAGGCGATCCTCGCCTCGCAGATCGACGGCCGCAAGCCGCCGCTCTGCGCCACCGGTTGCGCCGGCCGCGTCACCTCCTTTGCCGAAACCGGCGACGGACGCATGGTCATCACGCTGACGGGCATCTGCCGCTTCGTCCTCGGGCCGGAACTGCCGGCAATGACGCCCTACCGTCAATTCGAAGTCGACTGGGACGCTTTCGCCGACGACCTGACGCCCGGCCACGGGCAGGACGAGGTCTCCCGCGAACGCCTGCTCGAAATCCTGAAGGAATATCTCGACACGCATGGCCTGCAGGCCGACTGGCGCGCCATCAAGCTGTCGTCGAACGAAACGCTGGTCAACTCGCTCTGCACCATCAGCCCCTATGGGCCGCGCGAGAAGCAGGCCTTGCTCGAAGCGAAGACGCTGGAAGACCGCAACCAGATGCTGATTGCGCTCACCGAACAGGCGCTGCGCGAACTCTCGCCGGGCGACGCCACGGTGCAGTAGCGCAAGCGGCACAACAAACGGAAAGAAACATGACCGAGACACAGGAAAGCGCCCGCGGCCAGCGCATGGAAGTCGATCCGAAGCTGCTCGAAATTCTGGTCTGCCCCGTCACCAAGACGACGCTGCGCTACGACCGCGAAAAGCAGGAGCTGATTTCGGAGAAGGCGCGTCTCGCCTTCCCGATCCGCGACGGCATTCCGATCATGCTGGTCGACGAGGCCCGGTCGCTCGACGATGCCTGATACGCATCCCTGGCCGGTCGAAATCAAACTGAAAAAATCCGAACGCCTTCTCGAAATATCCTTCGATGACGGCGCGCATTTTCGTCTCGCGGCGGAGCTGCTGCGCGTCGAAAGCCCATCGGCCGAAGTGCAAGGTCATGGGAGCGGACAAAAGAAGACCGTGCCCGGCAAGGCGAACGTCACCATCGTCGCGCTCGAACCCGTCGGCAATTACGCGCTGCGCATCGTCTTCGACGACGGCCACGACACCGGCCTCTTCACCTGGGAGACGCTCTATCGGCTGGGCCGCGACGGCGAAAAAATCTGGACGGATTATCTGACGGCGCTGGAGCGCGAAGGCCTCGCCCGCGAGTGACTAAACCGCCTCACCCTTCAAGAGCCGCGGCAGGTCGCCGACGGCGCCGCCGGCATGACGCATGAAGAAGCGGCGGAGCGGCGGCAGTTCGTTGACGATCCCGAGCCCGAGATCGCGCGCCAGCCTGAGCGGGCCGATGTCGTTGGAGAAGAGCCGGTTGAGCCCGTCCATCAGCAGCGACAGCGCCACATTGTCGAAACGCCGCCAGCGCTGGTAACGCTCCAGCACGTCGAGCGCGCCGATATCGAGCCCGAGCCGCGCCGCATCGACGACGACTTCGGCCGCCGCCGCGACATCGCGCAGTCCGAGATTGAGCCCCTGGCCGGCAATCGGATGGATGCCATGCGCCGCATCGCCGACAAGCGCGAGGCGTGGCCGCACATAATCGCGCGCAAGCTGCAGCGTCAGCGGATAGGACCAGCGCGGTCCGACAGGCGCGCATGTCCCGAGATAGTCGCCGAAGCGCGCCCGCATCTCCTCGGCGAAAGCATCATCGCCAAGCGCAAGGATCGCTTTTGCGTCCGCGGTCTTTTCGGTCCAGACCAGCGACGCGCGGTTGCCGACCATCGGCAGGATCGCGAAGGGCCCGCCGGGCAGGAAATATTCCTGCGCGACGCCCTCATGCGGCAATTCGTGCTCGACGGTGCAGACAATGCCGGTCTGCCCGTAGTCCCAGCCGACGGTGCGGATGCCGGCCGCCTCGCGCGTCGGCGAATTGCGCCCGTCGGCGGCGAAGCAAAGCCGCGCCGTCACGCTTTCGCCATTGGCGAGCGTCGCGGTGACGCCGGCGCCGTATTCGACGCGCTTCACCGATTGCGGCGCGACGAGCCGGATCGCCGGTTCGGCCTCCACCGCCTTTTGCAGCGCGATGCGGATATGCCGGTTCTCGATCAGATTCCCGAGCGGTTCGTCGCCGATTTCCTTGTGGTCGAAATGCAGGAACAAGGGCGAGGCGCCCTCGCGCACCCGCCCGTCCGACACCATGATGTCGTTGATCGGCTGCATCTGGCCTTGAAGATGCGCGGTGACGCCCAGCCGCTCGAACATCCGGCAGGAGGCAAACGCAATGGCCGACACGCGGCCGTCGAATTTGGCGTCCGTCGCCGTCGCCGGGTCGAGCACGTCGACCACGGTGACGCTCAATCCGCCTTGCGCGCAGGCCAGCGCCAGCGGCAGGCCGGTCAACCCGCCGCCGACAATCAGTACATCGCTGTCGCTCGCACCGCTCATCGAAGCAAGATCGGCCGCGCGGACGCCAAAGGCAAGGGGCGGATGGACGCAAGCACCCGGCGGGCCTAATCTCCGCAAAAATGAAGGAGAGGCACATGGAATTCGCCGGCCTGACGGCGCTCGAACTCGGCCGCCGCTTCGAAAGCGGCGAGGCCGACCCGCGCGCCGTGACGGACGATTTCCTGGCCCGCGCCACCGCCGCCGATCCGGCGCATCGCATCTATGTGCGCCTGCTCGGGCCCCGCGCCCGCGCCGAGGCCGATGCCGCCGCCGCACGCGCAAGGAGCGGTTTGCGCCGCCACGCGCTCGACGGCGTGCCGCTTTCCTGGAAAGACCTGTTCGACACCGCCGGCGAGGCGACGGCGGCAGGCTCATTGCCGCTGAAAAATCGTGTGCCCGAACGCGATGCCGACGTGCTGGCGCGCGCCACCCGCGCCGGCGCCATCTGTCTCGGCAAGACGTCGATGACCGAGCTTGCCTTCTCCGGCCTCGGCATCAATCCGAATTTCGGCACACCCGCCAATGCGCATGACGATCATATCGAGCGTGTGCCGGGCGGCTCCTCGGCGGGCGCCGGCGTTTCGGTGGCGCGCGGGCTGGCCGCCGCCGCCATCGGCACCGACACCGGCGGCTCGGTGCGCATCCCCGCCGCATGGAACGGTCTTGTCGGCTTGAAGACGACGGCGGGCCACCTGCCGCTCGCGGGCACGGTGCCGCTTTCGCCGACCTTCGACACGGTGGGTCCGCTGGCAAAAACCGTCGAGGACGCGGCCGCGCTGCTCGCGCTTCTCGAAGGAAATCAGGCACGCGCGCTTCAGCCTTTCGATCTTTCCCGCGCCGTCTTCTGGCTGCCCGGCGGCATCGCATGGGAAGGCCTCGACGAGGGCGTCGCCACGGCGCTCGAAGCGGCGATCCGCCGCCTCGTCCATGCCGGCGCGCGTATTGTCGAACACAAGCTGCCCGAACTCGACGAAATCGACGCGCTCGCCTGGGCGCCGGGTTCGAGCCGCCTCGTCGCCGAAGCCCATGCGCAATGGGGCGAGATGCTGGCCGCCAACAAGACGGACATCTATCCGCCGGTTTACGAGCGCGTGATGGCGGGCGCGGCACTCACCGCATCCGGCATCGCCGCCGCCGATCTGAAGCGCGCCGAAATCCGCGCCCGCTACCTGGCGGCGACCGCAGGCGTCGATGCGGTGCTCCTGCCGACCGTCGCCATCTCGCCGCCGCCGATCGCGTCGCTCGAAGCCGGCGGCGAGCCTTACTTCCGCGCCAATCGCATGGCGCTCCGGAATGCGACCATCGGCAACCAGCTCGGCCTCTGCGCGATCACGCTTCCGGCGGGCTACGACAAGCTCGGCCTGCCGGTCGGCTTGATGCTGCAAAGCCATCCGTTCACGGAGGAAAAGCTGCTCGGCCTCGCCCTTGCCGTCGAGCGCGCCTTGCATTGAAAGCAAAAAACCCCGGAGATTTCTCTCCGGGGTTTCTTTCCTTGCCGGCGTCCCGCCCGTCAGTTGGTCGGTTCGCCCCGCGCCTTGTCTTCAAGCGCCCGCTTCTGGATATAGGAGAGGATCGCCTCGACGTCTTCCTCGCTGACGAGATCGGCAAAGCTTGCCATGCCGTTATCCGACAGGATGCCGCCACGCACAATGTCCTGGAAGTGTTCGCGGATATTCTCGCCCATCCGGCGAAGATCGGGCGTGACGCCCGGGCTGATCGCCAATGCGCCATGGCAGAGCATGCAGTATTGCGTATAGGCAATCTCGCCCTGCCGCACCGTCGCCTCGTCGGCCGTCAACGCCGGCCAGTCGGGGATCGACTGGTCGCGCAGCGCAAGCTGCGGCAGTTCCCCGCCGCCGCCGATCTTGAAGGCGAGCAACCGTCCCTCATTGCCGTATTTCGCCGCCGCCGACGTGCGCGCATCGCCCGAGACGATATTGACGCCGCCCCAGCCCGCCAGCACGGCGATATATTGTTCGCCATCGACCGTATAGGTGACGGGCGCGGCGACGATGCCGGTCTGGATGTATTGCGACCAGACGCGTTCGCCCGTGTCGGCCTTGTAGGCGTGGAAATAGCCGTCGGCCGTTCCCTGGAAAACGAGATTGCCGGCGGTCGCCAGTACACCGCCATTGAGCGGCGCGGGGTATTCCGCCTGCCAGCGCGCTTCGCCGGTCACCGGATCCCACGCCTTCAGGTAACCCTTCTCCATCGGGACTTCCGGCAGCGCCGTGATCGCGTCGATATAGGCGGTCCAGTCCATGCCGGTGTTCCACCAGTTCTCTTTCGGCGTGTACGTGCCCTCGTTCTTCCACTGCTCGCTCAGCGAATAGATGCCGGCGATGTCCTGCGTCGGGATGTAGACGAGGCCGGTGCCCGGATGAAACGCCATCGGGTGCCAGTTGTGTGCGCCATTGGCCGACGGCAGCACGAAGGCGGTCGCATGGCCGAATTCGCCTTCGCCCGTCTCGACCGGACGGCCCGTCTCGAGATCGACATGGCTTGCCCATGTCGTCGTCGAGAAAGGATTGGCGGAAATCAGTTTGCCGGTTTCGCGGTCGAGCACATAGAAGAAGCCGTTCTTCGGCGCCTGCATGATGACCTTGCGCTGTGCGCCATCGATCTCGATGTCGGCAAGCATCAGCGGCTGTGTCGCGGTGTAGTCCCAATTGTCGCCGGGCGTTGTCTGGTAGTACCACTTCATGCGGCCCGTATCGGCGTCGAGCGCCAGGATCGACGACAGATAGAGATTGTCGCCGCCGCCAGGCGAACGAATCTCGCGCGTCCAGGGCGAGCCGTTGCCGGTGCCGACATAAAGCGTGTTGCTCTCCGGCTCATAGACCATCGAGTCCCACGCCGTGCCGCCGCCGCCGATCTTCCACCACTCGCCGCCCTTCCATGTCGGCATCGCGGCTTCGAGTTCGGGATGTTCGACCGGCAGCGCCGGATCGCCCGGCACGGTGTAAAAACGCCATGCCTGCTCGCCGGTGTCGGTGTCGTAGGCGGTGATGTAGCCGCGCACGCCATATTCGGCGCCGCCATTGCCGATCACCACCTTGTCGCCGAAAACGCGCGGCGCGCCGGTGATCGTGTAAGGCGGTCCGGGGATCGTGTTGACTTCCCAGACGACGGAGCCGTCCGCCGCGTCGAGCGCGAATAGCCGCCCGTCGAAGCTCGCGGTATAGACGCGGCCCTTCCACACGGCGACGCCGCGATTGACGACGTCGCAGCAGCCATAGCGGCCCCACTCGCCGGGCACTTCCGGATCGAAGCGCCAGATTTCGCTGCCGCTCTTTGCATCGACCGCGATGGTGACGCCCCAGTTGAGCGACAGATACATGATGCCGTCGACGACGATCGGCGTCGCCTCGAGGCCGCGCGTCGTATAGGTGTCGAGCGACCACGCAAGCGCAAGCTCGCCGATATTGCCGTCATTGATGTCGTCGAGCGGCGAGAAGCGCTGCTCGTCATAGGTGCGGCCATGCGAAAGCCAGTTGCCGGGTTCCGCGTCCGCCGCCGCGATGCGCGCGCCGTCGATATCGGCCAGTCCGCGGGGCGCAGGCTCTTCGGCCGGCGTCTCGATGACCGGCGCTTCGACGACCGGCGTCCCGGCGCTGTCCGCGCCGCCGGAAATAAACTGCCAGCCGATAAAGCCGGCCAACACCACACCCGCCGCGGCGTTGACCGCCACAGGCCAATTCTTTGCCAGATCCGCCATGACCTCCCCGTCCCTGTTTCCCGGCCGCCAGCCGCCGCTTGGGCCGCGCCGATCCCCTGTTTGCGGAGTTGCACTCCACTTTTTGTGGCGAAAGCTTAGCCGAAGCGCCGATGCCGCGAAACCACCCCCTTCCCTGAAAAAAGCGCCGCTAATCCGCGCTCACCGCCGCCCGCCGCCGACTCGGAAAAGGCAGATAGCCTAAAAATTATGCAGATTGAAAAATCTGATTATTTTCGATGCACATTCTTGACTGCAAACAGTGACCCACCCGGCTCCCGAAAGAAATTTCCTAACAAATACAATGGGGTACGACTTCCGGCGCAAACGGCATGCTTCTTGAGAACAAGCGTATCAAGCGCCGGAAGACCGCACGCCGGGGAGACGGGCGGCGCGCCGCGCGCAACAAGGCCGGGGGCCATGCTCACCGGCGGCACATGGAGAAACGAATGACCGACACAATCGAAAGACGGGGGCTTGTCCGCCGGACCGCGCTGGCGGCCGCCACGGGCATTTTCGCGCTGGCCGCAACCGCCGGCGCCGCGCTCGCCGAGGAAGAAGTCGCTGAACTGAGTGCCGGCGACACCGCCTGGATGCTCACCGCCACCGCGCTGGTGCTGATGATGACCATTCCCGGTCTCGCGCTTTTCTACGGCGGCATGGTGCGCAAGAAGAATTTCGTTGCGATGGGCGCACAGATTTTCGCGATCGCCGCATTGATGTCGGTGGTCTGGATGGTCATCGGCTACTCGCTGGCGTTCAGCGATGGCGGCTCGATGAACGCCTGGGTCGGCGGCCTCGACAATCTCTTCCTCGCGGGCCTCACCGTCGATGCGCTGTCGGGCACAATCCCCGAAAGCGTCTTCATGACCTTCCAGATGACCTTCGCGATCATCACCCCGGCGCTGATCGTCGGCGCCTTTGCCGACCGCATGAAGTTCTCCAGCATGCTGGTCTTCATGACACTCTGGGTGATCTTCATCTACGCGCCGATCTGTCACTGGGTCTGGGGCGGCGGCTTCCTCGGCGAGGACGGCGTTCTCGACTTCGCCGGCGGCACGGTGGTGCACATCAATGCCGGCGTCGCCGGTCTCGTCGCCTGCCTCGTGCTCGGACCCCGCAAGGGCTTCGGCATGGAAAACATGGCGCCCAACAATGTCGTGCTGACGATGGTCGGCGCGGCGCTGCTCTGGGTCGGCTGGTTCGGCTTCAACGCCGGTTCGCAGCTCGCCGCCGACGGCAATGCCGGCATGGCGATGGCGGTGACGCAGATCGCAACCGCAACGGCCGTGCTCGGCTGGATGGCCGCCGAATGGATCGTCCATCGCAAGCCGACGCTGCTCGGCATGGCGACCGGCGCCATTGCCGGTCTCGTCGCGATCACCCCGGCGGCCGGCTTCGTCGATCCGATGGGCGCGCTCTGGATCGGTCTCGCCTCGGGCGTCATCTGCTTCATCGCCTCCACCAGCGTCAAGCGCGCCATCGGTTATGACGACGCGCTCGACGTCTTCGGCGTCCATGCGGTCGGCGGCATCGTCGGCGCGATCCTGACCGGCGTCTTCGCCACCATCGCCATCACCGGCGGCGACACGCCGCTTGGCGGCCTCGAAGGCAACTGGGCCCAGGTCGGCGTCCAGATCAAGGGCGTCATCGCCACGATCGTCTATTGCGGTCTCGGCACCTTCGTTCTGCTGATGGTGACCAAGATCTTCTTCGGCCTGCGCGTGACGCCGCAGGAAGAAGTCGATGGCCTCGACATCAGCCTGCACGGCGAAACGATCCACTGACGATCGCTCACACCGCAACGAAAGGGCGCTCCCGCGGGGGCGCCCTTTTTTATGTGCGAAATGCCCGCGCACGCCGTGTCGCTCCGTGGGCTGACTGTCGTCGAAACAGGTTGCACAGAATTTGTGCAGCAACACGCCGCAACATGGGCATTGCGGCGCATCCCGGTCGGCGAGTGACGAAAATCCGCCCGAGTCCGGCGCTTTTTGCATCTTCGCAGTCGCGGCACGGTTCTTGATTGGTAGCTCTGGTCCGCGCCCTTGCGGCTGTCGCAGTTTGCGGCGTGGCAAGGGTCGAACAAACAGCACGCCGGATGCGAGAGGCGGTTCGGTGGCAATAGAAAAGAGGAAACTCAAATGAAGCTCGTTATGGCGATCATCAAGCCATTCAAGCTGGACGAAGTCCGCGAAGCGTTGACCGCGATCGGCGTCCAGGGCCTGACCGTGACGGAAGTCAAAGGCTACGGCCGTCAGAAGGGCCAGACCGAAATCTACCGCGGTGCGGAGTATGCGGTGAACTTTCTGCCGAAGTTGAAGATCGAGATCGTGGTGGCCAGCGACCAGGCCGACGCGGTCGTGTCCGCGATCAGTGGCGCTGCCAAGACCGGCCAGATCGGCGACGGCAAGATTTTTGTAATTTCCGTCGAGCAGGTGCTGCGTATCCGCACAGGCGAAACGGACGCGGAAGCCCTTTAATCCGCCTACGGATTGAAGGGGTTTTGCGGCAACAGGGGACGGCAACCCTCTAACGAGAGAGGAACGATGATTAAGATAGGAAGATACACACGCCTGGCGGGCATGGCGGGGCTCGCGACACTGGCAATGACTGTGCCCTCGATGGCGCAGGAAATCGAGGAGATCGCGGAAGAGGCGTTCGAACTGAGCGGCCCTGAAACGGCATATATCTTCAACACGCTGCTGTTTCTGATCGGCGGTTTCCTCGTCATGTGGATGGCGGCGGGCTTCACCATGCTCGAAGCGGGCCTGGTGCGTTCGAAAAACGTCGCCATGCAATGCACCAAGAACATCAGCCTCTACTCGATCGCCGGCATCCTCTATTACCTCGTCGGCTACAACCTGATGTATGACGGCGTCGATGGCGGCTGGTTCGGTTCGCTGTCGCTCTGGGGTGTCGACGACACGGGCGGCGTTGCCGAAGATGGCACGGGCTATTCGTCCGCCTCCGACTGGTATTTCCAGATGGTCTTCGTCGCCACCGCCGCGTCGATCGTGTCGGGCACGCTGGCCGAACGCATTCGCCTCTGGCCCTTCCTCCTCTTCACGGTTTTCCTGACCGGGTTCATCTACCCAATCCAGGGCGCCTGGCAGTGGGGCGGCGGCTGGCTCAGCGAAATGGGCTTCTCCGATTTCGCCGGCTCGACGATCGTTCACTCGACGGGCGGCTGGGCTGCGCTGATGGGCGCGATCATCCTCGGGCCGCGTCTCGGCAAATACGTCAAGGGCGGCGGCATCAACCCGATGCCCGGTTCGTCCATGCCGCTGGCGACGCTCGGCACCTTCATCCTCTGGCTGGGCTGGTTCGGCTTCAACGGCGCCTCACAACTCGCGCTGGGTACCGTCGCGGACGCAAACGCGGTGGCGACCATCTTCATCAACACCAACATCGCCGCAGCCGGCGGTGTGGTGGCGGCGCTGGCGCTGACGCAGCTCCTCTACAAGAAGGTCGACATCACCATGGCGTTGAACGGCGCGCTTGCCGGTCTCGTCTCGATCACGGCCGAACCGCTGACCCCGACGCTCGGCTGGGCGCTCGGCATCGGCGCCATCGGCGGCGTCATCGTGGTGCTGACGGTGCCGCTGCTCGACAAGCTCCATATCGACGACGTGGTGGGCGCCATTCCGGTCCATCTCTTCGCCGGCATCTGGGGCACGATGGCGGTTCCGCTGACCAATGCCGAAACGAGCTTCGCCGTTCAGGCGACAGGCGTCGTCTCGATCGGCCTCTTCGTGGCGATCACGAGCCTTGTGCTCTGGACGGCGCTGCGCGTCACCATCGGCATAAGGGCGAGCGAAGAAGAGGAAATGATGGGCATGGACAAGGGCGAGATCGGCGTCGAGGCCTATCCCGAGTTCGTGACCAACTAGACCGCATCATGGGCGCGGAGGTCTCCCTCGGGCCTCCGCACTCCTCCCGCAGCCGCCGGCGTCCCCTGCCACCAAATCCGGGGCGCCGGCGGCGACACTTGGAGCCCGGTAGGTCCCCCCTCCCGGGCTCCTTTTTTATCCGCGCCGCGGCGCCTCGCATTGCCGTCCGCCTGATTTTTGACCAGCGCGGCCGATGCACAAGAATTAATCCGAATGCCTCCAAAGCGTGGCTATTCGCTAGGCGCTTCCAAGCGTCTCTCCCGGCCCCTTTTTGCTAAGTCATTGATCGGCTTGCCTTTCAAACCGGCAACGTCGTGGCATGCCTCTTGATTGTGCAGGGCGCTGAAGAAAAAGGCCGGTAACGGCCTCAGCCGTCCGGCCGGGAACTCGAAAAGGGGGGAACGCGACCGGGCTCCTTGGTGGCAACGAAAGGGAGATCCCCATGGATCCGATCGAAAGCGCTAGCGCCGGTCTCGGCGCGGGCGGCGACGTCTTTTTCATTCTGATGGGCGCCATTCTGGTTTTCGCGATGCATTCCGGCTTCGCCTTTCTCGAAGTCGGCACGGTGCGTCACAAGAACCAGGTCAACGCGCTGGTCAAAATCCTGGCGGATTTCGCCGTTTCGACGGTCGCCTACTTCTTCATCGGCTACAGCGTCGCCTATGGCGTCGACTTTCTGGTCAATGCCGCCGAGCTGAGCGGCAGCAGCGCCGAGGGCGCAAGCTACGGGCCTCAGGGCGTCGACCTTGTGAAATTCTTCTTCCTGCTGACCTTCGCCGCCGCCATTCCGGCGATCATTTCGGGCGGCATTGCCGAGCGCGCCCGCTTCTGGCCGCAGGCCGCCGCGACCGCCATCATCGTCGGTCTGGTCTATCCCTTCTATGAAGGTCTGGTCTGGAATGGCAACTGGGGCTTCCAGGATTGGCTCGAAGGCACGTTCGGCGCACCCTTCCACGATTTCGCCGGCTCGATCGTCGTCCATGCGGTCGGCGGCTGGCTGGCCTTTTCGGCCGCCATCCTGCTTGGCCGCCGTCTTGGCCGCTACACCAAGGACGGCAAGCTGATCGGCTTTCCGCCCTCCTCGATCCCTTGGCTGGCGCTCGGCTCCTGGCTGCTCTGCATCGGCTGGTTCGGCTTCAACGTCGTCTCGGCGCAATCGCTGGAGGGCGTCTCGGGCCTCGTCGCGATGAACTCGGTGCTGGCCATGGCCGGCGGCATCCTTGCCGCGCTCGTCGTCGGCCGCAACGATCCGGGCTTCATCCACAACGGCGCACTGGCCGGCCTCGTCGCCGTCTGCGCCGGCTCCGACATCATGCACCCGGCGGGCTCGCTCATCGTCGGCGGCGTCGCCGGTGCGCTTTTTGTGGTGATGTTCGACTTCTGCCAGCGTCGCCTGAAGATCGACGACGTGCTGGGCGTATGGCCGCTGCACGGGCTGTGCGGCCTCTGGGGCGGTCTGGCGGCCGGCATTTTCGGCATGGCGGAGCTTGGCGGCCTCGGTGGCGTCAGCTTCATGAGCCAGCTTGTCGGTTCGCTGGCGGGCGTCGTCTACGCCACCCTTCTCGGCCTCGTCGTCTATGGCGGCCTGAAACTGGTCGTCGGCATTCGCCTGACCGCAGAGGAAGAGCACCGCGGCGCCGACCTCTCGATCCACAATATCGGCGCCAACCCGGAATCCGAGATCCCGGTCCGCTGAACGCTTGACCTCCGGGGCGGCCCATCGCCGCCCCCCTCCTTTTGACAATTTTTCCAGGGCGACCGGCGGTCGCCCTGGACGGTTAACCAATGGTTAATGATTTGCTTGCAATTGTGTGGATAAGGCGCGGGAATTCCACAGCTTTTTCCACCGGGTGCGGGACATGCCGCCACTGGACCCACCTCACTGCCATGGATAAGATCGCGCCGGCCCACGACGCTTAACCATCGGGACCCGCGCATTTGCTCGCGTCCGGTCCCGAACCCCGCGCGAGTTCCATGACGGACCATGCCGCCGCCTCCCGTTTCGACAGCCTGCCCGGCAGCCCCTTTCCGCGCCTCAATGCGCTGATCGACGGTGTGTCGCCCGGCAAGCCGCCGCTCATCATGTCGCTGGGCGAGCCGCAGCACGCCTTCCCCGCCTTCGTGATGGAAGAAATCGCGCGCAATTCCGCCCTTTTCGGCAAATATCCGCCGATCGTCGGCACCGCCGCGTTCCGCGCCGCCGCCGCCGGCTGGCTGGCGCGCCGCTACGGACTGGCCGACGCCATCGGCAAGGACGCCGCCCTCGATCCCGACCTCCAGATCCTGCCGGTCAACGGCACCCGTGAGGCGCTCTTCAACATCGCCCTCGTCGCGACACCGCCCGAAAAGCGCGGGCAACGCCCGGCGATCCTGATGCCCAATCCCTTCTACCAGTGCTATGCGGCAGCCGCCTTGGCCGCCGGCGCGGAGCCCGTCTATGTGGCGGCGACCCGCGAAACGGGCTTCATGCCCGATTTCGAAGCCTTGCCCGAGGAACTGCTGGCGCGCACCGCGATGATCTATTTCTGCTCGCCCGCCAATCCGCAAGGCGCAGTCGCGAGCCTCGACTGGTTGAAAAACCTGATCGCCCTGGCGCGCCGCCACAGCATCGTGCTGGCCGTCGACGAATGCTATGCCGACATCTACGACCGCGAACCACCGGCAAGCGCCTTGCAGGCCGCGCTGGCCGCCGAGGCCGGCGGCAACGACCCCTTCGCCGATCTGATCGTCTTTCACTCGCTGTCAAAGCGCTCGAGCCTGCCGGGCCTGCGCGCCGGCTTCTGCGCCGGCGGCCGGGCGCTGATGGCCCGCTTCCGCGATTTCCGCAATGTCGCCGCGCCGCAAGTGCCGTTGCCGCTGATGGCCGCCGCCGCCGCCTGCTGGACCGACGACGCCCATGCCGCCGCCAATCGCGATCTCTATCGCGCCAAGATCGACGCCGCCGAGCGCGTTCTCGGCAATCGTTTGGGCTTCTACCGGCCGGCCGGCGGCTTCTTTCTCTGGCTCGATGTCGGCGACGGCGAGAAGGCGGCGCGCGAACTCTGGGCGAAGGCGGGCGTGAAAGTGTTGCCGGGCGCCTATCTATCGCGCGAAGATTCGCCTTACGGTCCGCCGGGCAATCCCGGCGCGGCCTATATTCGCGTGGCGCTGGTCGATGGTCTTGCCGAAACCGAAGAGGCGCTGGCCCGCATGGCGGAGGTTCTGTGATCGGTGCCGGAGTGCGCGCCGGCCGCAAGCCCGCCGCGAAAAAGAGCAGGACGCGTCCGGGAACCGTCTCCCGGAAGCAGGAGGCCTCAAGGGGCCATCGGAGGATGCAGCGCGTGAGGAGCTGGCTCGTCGACCCGCTCGCCTTTTTGCCGCCGTCGCTGCGCGCCTTCCTGGCGCGCCGCGCCTTCGAGGGCATTGGCGTCGCGCTGATCGCGCTCGGCGGTTTCTTGCTGCTCGCGGTGATGAGCTGGTCGATCGACGATCCGAGTTTCAACAACGCGACGACGCGCGCACCGGGCAACTGGATGGGACTGCCCGGCGCCTATGTCGCCGACATATTGCTTCAGACGCTCGGCCTTGCCGGTGTCTTGCTGCTGCTGCCCTTGTTCGTCTGGGGCGCGCGCGCCTTCGCGCATCGCCGCATCAACCTGATTGCCTTCCGTGTCGCCGCCTGGCTCGCCGCGACGCTTTTCGCCGCGACCGCCCTGAGCGCGCTGCCGCGCTTTGCCTTCTGGCCGCTGGCGCTCGGTCTCGGCGGCCTGCTCGGCGACGGGCTGGCCGCACTCGGCTTCTCGCTCTTCTCGCCCTTCACCGTCGATGGCGTCGCCTATGCGCTGACCGCCTTGGCTACGGCGCCCATCGCCTTTTTCCTGATCCTCTTTGCCGCCGACATCGCGCTTGCCGATCTGAAAGCCGCCGCCATTTGGGTGCGCGATCTGCGCAAGGTCACCGTCGCCGCCGAAGAGGAACGCCGCTACGCTTCCGGCGCCCGGCCGCGCCGCCGTGCCGGCGAGGATGAAGCGCCCGCCCGCCCCCATCGCCCCGATGTCGAACCGAGCCGCTTGCGCATTCTTGCCTGGGAGATCGGCGACCGTCTGACCGACGGCCTCGACCGCATTTTGCGGCGCGGCGATTATGCGCCGCTGTCGCAGGATGAAATCGACGCCGCCCGCGCCGGCGCGCTCGGCGGTTTCGGCCAGCGCGGTCTCGACGGCAGCGCCGCCGAACGCCGCGCCCGCCGCCGCGAGGCGCGCAATGCCCGCATCGCCGACGAACGCATCGAACCGAAATCCGACCGCCCCGGCCCCCGCGTCGCGCGCGGCGAAACGAAACCGCTGAAACCCTCGAACCGCGCCGCCCGCGAAGCGCAACCGAAGCTCCCGCTCGAACCCGCCGGCGACTATCAACTGCCGCCCTTGAGCCTGCTCGCCAAGCCGAAGCCGCCGGCAATGACCGCGAAGCTGACCGACGATGCGCTGCAGGCCAATGCCCGCCTGCTCGAATCCGTGCTCGACGATTTCGGCATCCGCGGCGAAATCATTTCGGTGCGCCCCGGCCCCGTCGTCACACTCTACGAACTCGAACCGGCGCCCGGCATCAAATCCTCGCGCGTCATTTCGCTGGCCGACGACATTGCCCGCTCGATGAGCGCCGTCTCGACGCGCGTCGCCGTCGTTCCCGGCCGCAACGTCATCGGCATCGAACTGCCGAACGCGCGCCGCGAAATGGTCTATCTGCGCGAACTGCTCGAAACCCGCGACTATGAAAACTCCGGCTCGAAGCTGACCCTGGCGCTCGGCAAGAACATTGGCGGCGAGCCGGTGCTTTCCGATCTCGCCCGCATGCCGCATCTCTTGATTGCCGGCACCACGGGCTCCGGCAAATCGGTCGGCATCAACACGATGATCCTCTCGCTGCTCTACCGGCTCTCGCCCGACCAGTGCAAGCTCATCATGATCGACCCGAAGATGCTCGAACTCTCGGTCTATGACGGCATCCCGCATCTGCTGGCGCCCGTCGTCACCGAACCCAAAAAGGCCGTGGTGGCGCTCAAATGGGTCGTCAAGGAGATGGAAGACCGCTACCGCAAGATGTCGAAAGTCGGTGTACGGAACATCGACGGCTACAACACCCGCGTGACCGAAGCGAATGCGCGCGGCGAGGTGCTGGTGCGCACCGTGCAGACCGGTTTCGACCGCGAAAGCGGTGAGGCGATCTATGAGGAAGAGGAAATGGACCTCGCGCCCATGCCCTTCATCGTCGTCATCGTCGACGAAATGGCCGACCTGATGATGGTCGCGGGCAAGGAAATCGAAGCCGCCGTGCAGCGCCTCGCGCAGATGGCGCGCGCCGCCGGCATCCACATCATCACCGCGACGCAGCGCCCGTCGGTGGACGTCATCACCGGCACCATCAAGGCGAATTTCCCGACCCGCATTTCCTTCCAGGTGACGTCGAAGATCGACAGCCGCACCATTTTGGGCGAACAGGGCGCCGAACAATTGCTGGGCCAGGGCGACATGCTCTACATGGCCGGCGGCGGCCGCATCCGCCGCGTCCACGGACCCTTCGTATCCGACGAGGAAGTCGAGAAGGTCGTGACCTTCCTGAAGAAACAGGGCGTGCCGGAATATCTCGAAGCGATCACCGCCGAAGACGACGAGGGCGGCGATCCCTTCGCCTTCGAGAGCCCGGGCTCCGGCGACGACCTCTACGACAAGGCGGTAGCGATCGTCGCGCGCGACAAGCGCGCCTCGACAAGCTACATCCAGCGCCGCCTGCAGATCGGCTACAACCGCGCCGCGCGCCTGATCGAACTTATGGAAGAACAGGGCGTCGTCAGCCCGCCCAATCATCAGGGAAAGCGCGAGGTGCTGGTCGGCGACCACTGACGAAACGACGGATTCATGCCGTTTCGCCGTTAAGGTTCCAACAAGAATATGCCGCCAAAACGCCTTAACGGGCGCCACATTTTGCCACAAAGGCCGTCCATGTTTATTGCCATGAGCAATCTCGACCAAAATCACCGCCGCCGTCAGGGCATGCTGTTCGCAGCCGCCGCCGTCGGCATCGGCATGTTGATCGTCGCCTTTGTCAGCGGTGGCGCGGCGCGCGCCGAAGCGGCGTCCGATGCGGCCATCGCCGCAACGAGCGACGAACAGGCGCTCGACGATGCCAGCGCCTACCTCGCGGCGCTTGAAAACATGCAGGGCGATTTCCTGCAGCTCGGTCCCGACGGTTCGGTCGCCGAGGGCAAGTTCTATCTGCGCCGGCCGGGCCGCCTGCGTTTTGAATATCAGCCCCCGGACAATTTGCTGGTGGTCGCCGACGGCACCTGGGTCGCGGTCAAGGACAGTTCCTCGCCCGCGCAGCGCTACCCCATCGCCTCGACGCCGCTGAGCCTCTTTCTCGCCGCCAATGTCGATCTCGCAAAGTCCGCCCGCGTGCTCAATGTCGAAAGCCAGCCCGGCGCGCTGCTGATCACGCTGGCCGACCGCGCCGGCGAGGCCCCCGGCCAGATCACGCTGGTGTTCGACCAGCCCAACATGCAGCTCCGCCAGTGGGTCGTCACCGACGCGCAAGGCCTGCAAACGACCGTTGCCTTGCGCAATGTCCAGTCGGGCATCCGCGCCGACAATGCGCTCTTCACCCTGCGCGACGAGCAACGCCCGGCCATCGGCGGCCGACAGTAGGGCGCGTTCCGTCGATTATCTTCCACACGCGCCGCATCCCCGCAAAAGCCGGTACCTTGACCTTTCAGGGGTCCGGCGTGGTAATTTGACGGGGCATGACCCGAAAATCCCCAAATCCCGCGCGGCGCCGGCCCATTGTCGGTGTGCCTTGCGACGTCAAGATGCTGGGTCCGCACCCTTTTCATGCGGTCGGCGAAAAATACATCGCCGCCGTCGATGGCGGCGCCGATTGCCAGCCCGTGCTGCTGCCGGTGCCGCGCGCGCCGCTCGACGCTGGTGCCGACCTTGAGGAAATCTTCGCGCTTTGCGACGGCATCTTCCTCACCGGCTCGCATTCCAACGTCCATCCCGAACTTTACGGCGGCGCCCATCCGCGCGAGGGCGTGCTGCTCGACCGCCAGCGCGATGCGCTGACGCTCGATCTGATCCGCGCCTGCGTCGCGCGCGCCGTGCCGCTCTTCTGCGTCTGCCGCGGCTTTCAGGAATTGAACGTCGCTTTCGGCGGCACGCTGCATCAGCACATACACGAGGAGCCGGGCGAGCAAGGATTCGCGCCGCGCCTCGACCACCGCGAGGGGAAAGACGACCCGCTCGAAATTCAGTATGGCCCCGCCCATGAGGTTACGCTCGTGGCCGGCGGCGTCTTCGAGGGCCTACTCGGCGCCGCGAAGATCGAGGTCAACTCGCTGCATGGGCAGGGCATCGCGAAGCTCGCGCCCGGCCTCACCGTCGAGGGCCGCGCGCCGGACGGCACGATCGAGGCGGTGCGCGTGACCGGCGCGAAAGGTTTCGCGCTCGGTGTGCAATGGCACCCGGAATGGCGCTACTGGGAAAACCCGGTCTCGCAAAAACTTTTCCGGGCATTCGGAGACGCGGTGCGCGAGGCGGCCGCGAATAACAAGTCCACACAGGAAAGCAAGGTGTCCCATGGCGATGGGCGAGGAGAAGACGGAGACGGTCGGCAGCACGGACGATCTGGTAAAGTGGCTTAAGGACCGCCGCATCACCGAAGTCGAATGCATGGTCTCCGACATGGCCGGCATCGCGCGCGGCAAGATCATCCCGACACGGAAGTTCGTCGCCGGCCTCACCGAGCGTTCGCTGAAGCTGCCGGAATCGATTTTCGGTCAGACCGTCACCGGCGACTATATCGACAGCGACTTTCTGGGCGACATCGAACCCGACATCATCCTCGATCCCGACCCGGCGACCGTGCGCGTCGTGCCCTGGTACGACGAGCCGACGGCGCAGATCATCTGCGACGCCAATTACCGCGACGGCCGCCCGGTGCCGATCGCGCCGCGCAACGTGCTGAAGCGCGTGCTGGCGCTGTTCGACGAGAAGGGCTGGCAGCCCGTCGTCGCGCCCGAGATCGAATTTTATCTGGCGGCGAAAAATATCGACCCCGACTATCCGCTGGAACCGCCGGTCGGCGCCAATGGCCGCCAGGAGACCGCGCGGCAATCCTACGGCATCGACGCGGTCAACGAATTCGATCCGATCTTCGAGGACATGTACGATTTCTGCGAGGCGCAGGATCTCGACATCGACACGCTGATCCATGAATCGGGCGCCGCCCAGGTCGAGATCAATTTCGATCACGGCGACCCGCTCGAAATCGCCGATCAGGCGTTCCTCTTCAAGCGCACCATGCGTCAGGCCGCCTTGCGCCACGGCATCTACGCGACTTTCATGGCCAAGCCCTATGAGGGCGAGCCCGGCAGCGCGATGCATATTCACCAGTCGATTGTCGACAACGAAACCGGCGACAATCTTTTCGCCAACAAACAGGGCAAGGACACGAAGCTCTTCCTCGCCTATATCGCGGGCCTGCAGAAATTCCTGCCCGACGCGATGGCGCTGATCGCACCCAACGTCAATTCCTACCGCCGCATCGTCCGCGACCACGCCGCCCCCATCAACACCCATTGGGGCCACGAGAACCGCACGGTGGGCCTGCGCGTGCCGGAAGCCAAGCGCAACGGGCGGCGCATCGAAAACCGCGTGCCGGGCGCCGACGCCAATCCCTATCTCGCCATCGCCACGTCGCTCGCCTGCGGCTATATCGGCATGACGAACGACCTGAAGCCGACCAAGGAAATGACCGGCAACGCCTATGACAGCAAGCGCTACGCCCTGCCGCGCCACCTCCTCGACGCGCTCGACAATCTGCGTACCTCGTCGGAACTGAAGGAAGTGCTCGGCCAGGATTTCGTGCAGGTCTATATGGACGTCAAGCTGACCGAACACGAAGCCTATCAGCAGGTGATCTCCGCCTGGGAACGCGAGCATCTGCTGCTGAACGTGTGAGAAGGGTCGCTAGCCACCCGGCGACCCTTCCCCTATAATCACTCCATGACCAGCGATGCCTTCACACCCGCTGCAAGGATGCGTCTCGCCAAGCGCGAGCTGCTGATCCTCTGCGCCCGCATCGGCTACAATCCGTAGAGCCGCTCCGCGCGCCTTCAATGGCGCGTCCTTCCGCATATCTCTTTCATTCGGAACACGGAGCAAATCCCATGTCGCAGACAGCCGCGATTTCCAACCAGACCAAACGCTGGCAGGAGATGGATGCCGCCCATCATCTCCACCCCTTCACGACTCACAAAGACCTCGCCCGGACCGGCGCCCGCGTCATCACCCGCGCCGAGGGCGTCTATCTCTATGACAGTGAAGGCAAGCGCCTGATCGACGGCATGGCCGGCCTCTGGTGTGTGCAGGTAGGTTATGGCCGCGAGGAACTGGCCGAAGCCGGTTACAAGGCGCTGAAGGAACTGCCCTACTACAACAACTTCTTCCAGACGACGAACCCCTACGCGGCCGAACTGTCGCAGAAACTGTCGGAGGTTTGCCCGAAAGGCATCGACCGTTTCTTCTTTGCGAATTCCGGCTCCGAAGGCAACGACAGCGCCATCAAGCTGATCCGCTACTACTGGAACCTGATGGGCAAACCGAAAAAGAAAACCTTCATCGCCCGCAAGAAGTCCTATCACGGCGTCACGCTGGCCGCCGCCTCGCTGTCGGGCCTGCCGCATCTTCATCCGCAATTCGACCTGCCGCTGCCGGGCTTCGTCCATGTCGAATGCCCGGACTGGTTCGCCGAAGGCGGCGAGCGCACGCCGGAAGAGCACGGGCTTTTCGCGGCGAAAAGCCTTGAAGACAAGATCCTCGAACTCGGGGCTGAAAACGTCGCCGCCTTTGTCGCCGAACCCGTGCAGGGCGCCGGCGGGCTGATTATTCCGCCTGCGAACTATTGGGCCGAGATCCAGCGCATCTGCCGCAAATACGATGTGCTGCTGCATATCGACGAAGTGATCTGCGGCTTCGGCCGCACCGGCAACTGGTTCGGCTGCGACACCTACGGCATCGAGCCCGACATGATCAACATGGCCAAGGGCCTGTCGTCCGGCTACCAGCCGATCGCCGCCGTCGGCGTCGGTGCCCGCGTCGGCGACGTCCTCTTCAATTCCGACGAGGAGATGGCGCATGGCTACACTTATTCGGGCCACCCGGTCGCAGCGGCCGTCGCGCTCGCCAATCTCGAACTGATGCAGAAGGAAAAGCTGGTCGAGAAGGCCGGCGGCGCCACCGGCGCGCATTTCCAGAAGCGCCTCGCCGAACTCGACGCCCATCCGCTGGTCGGCGGCACACGCGGCGTCGGCCTCCTCGGCGCCATCGAGATCGTCAAGGACCGGAAGACCCGCGGCAAGTTTCCGGACGTCGGCACCGTCGGCGCGCAATGCCGCAATCACTGCTTCTCGAACGGCCTCATCATGCGCGCCATCGGCGACACGATGGTCCTGAGCCCGCCACTGACCATCACCGAGAGCGAAACCGACGAGCTTTTCGCGCTCGCCCGCCGCTGCCTCGACCTGACGGCGAAGGATCTCGGCGTCGCCTGACCGCTGCCGCGCGCCTC
Organism: Parvibaculum sp.; assembly: GCF_019635935.1. Classification (NCBI taxonomy): domain Bacteria; kingdom Pseudomonadati; phylum Pseudomonadota; class Alphaproteobacteria; order Hyphomicrobiales; family Parvibaculaceae; genus Parvibaculum; species Parvibaculum sp. The sequence continues at coordinate 1,980,596 of NZ_JAHBYN010000001.1, forward strand.
ATGCGGCCGTTTGCCGCATGGGCCGCCGGCGGCCGGGAATCGGACCGAAAAGAGCGGATTCCTGCTGTTTTCCGGTATCTCCAGTGGCATTAATCCACAGTTTACCTGTGTAAACAAAGCGTATTGAAGCCCGGCCGGGCCGCACCTATCTAGTTCCCTATAAGGGCCGAGCTTTATGCCGCCCGGGTGACCTGCCCCCCGCTCACCCGCCGCGGCGCTTCTGGCCCCTTTAGCGCCGGTCTTTCCCCTCCCGGCGCCACGCGCGAACAGCGCGGTTGCGCCTCGCCTCCCCCCGGCGGGGCGCAACTTTTTTTGCGCCCCGCCATCCTTGAAATAAAGGTGGGGGGCGCAACTTTTTTGTGCCCGCCCTTTATGCAGCTAAGCTGCGTTCGCGCGACTCGCGCCACCTTCCCCTGGACCTTGAGAATTCATGCCGCGCCCTTTCGACGAACCCGGCGAACCGCATCTGACCATTTCCGACAGCGAGCTGATGCGGCTCGAGGAGGAGATCCCGATTCTGGCGGGCCTGCGCGCCTTTGCCGAGGAAGCGGTCCACATGCCGTGGTTCTCGAAGCTCGGCCGCCCGCTCGATGCCGAGACGCGGGCGCTGGCGCGCTCCTGGCTCGACGGTCTGGGCTTCCCCGATGCCGAGGTCGCCCGCCTGCGCGACTGGTCGGAAGCCGCCGACGCCGCCGCGACGCTCGATTTCGATCCGGTGCATTGGGAGGCCGAGGAGGGCCTGCGCGCGAGCCTTTCGTCCGACGCGCTCGAACGCCTGAGCGAAGACGGGCTGACGATCGCGATGACGCATGTCTCGGCATTGCTCGGCGAACGCATCGGCAATGCGGTGCGCGACGCCGCCGCCTTCTGGGAGGTCGAGGACGAGGAGCTGCTGAACGCCGCCGCCGGTGCCGCCCTTCACGCGGCGCATGGCGCGGCGCTGGCGCTGATCGTCGAGGCCGATGCCGACCATCCCTTCCGCCGCAAATTCTCGCTTTTCACGCGCGGCCGCTGGCCCATCGGCATTGCCGGCCTGACGCTCAACATTTTCTGAAACCCGCCGCCAACCGGAACAGCCCCCGTGAACCTCAAAATCGCCACCTGGAACATCAATTCCGTCCGCCTGCGGATCGAGCTCGTCGAACGTCTCTTGAAGCAGGAAAAGCCCGATGTGCTGTGCCTGCAGGAAATCAAATGCGTCAACGACGCCTTTCCGTTGAAGGCGATCAAGAAAGCCGGCTACGAACATGTCGCGATCAACGGCCAGAAGGGCTATCACGGCGTCGCCATCGCGAGCCGCATCCCCTTCAAGAAGACCGAGGCGCGCGAATTTTGCGGGAAAGGCGATTGCCGCCATCTCTCGGCCGATCTCGACATTCCGGGTGGGTTGCGCGTCCATAATTTCTACGTGCCGGCCGGTGGCGATGAGCCCGATCCCGAGATCAACGACAAGTTCGCCCACAAGCTCGACTTCGTTCGCGAGATGACACGGCTCTACGAAGGCCACAAGACGAAGTCGAAAAACCGCATGGTGCTGGTCGGCGATCTCAACATCGCGCCGCTCGAACACGACGTCTGGTCGCACAAGCAATTGCTGAAAGTCGTCAGCCACACGCCCGTCGAGGTCGATCTGATGAACGAGCTCTACGCCTCGCATGACTGGGTCGATGTGATGCGCCGCTTCGTGCCCGACACCGAGAAGCTCTATTCCTGGTGGAGCTACCGCGCCAAGGACTGGCTGGCCGCCGATCGCGGCCGCCGCCTCGATCACATCTGGGTGACGCCGGCGCTCGCCGACGCGCCGACATCGATGAAAGTCCTGAAGGAAGCGCGGGGGTGGGAGCGGGCGTCGGATCATGCGCCGGTAATCGCGACGCTGAGGCTCTAGCTGGGGGGGCCAGCCTCGGGGGTGAAGGCCTCGCCGCGCGCCCGCTCCTGGGGTTCCTACCGCTGCCGATTTTGCGGGGCGAAGTTGGGGCTCCGCCACGCCGGTCTTTTAATGGGGTAGATGCCCCATATTAGGGTATTGACCCTATTCACGCAAGAGGGCAGCTTCGGGCGGGGATAAACCGGGGACAAGTCTGCCGCTGCGTCCTCGCACGACAGATCGACAACAGTTTTTTGACAGTCCAGTGACAGATCGATGACAAAGCCTGCCAAAGCCGGTCAAACGCCCGCCAGAACCAAGGATCGGATCCTGGCCGCGAGCCTGCGTCTCTTCAACGAAAACGGCTACGACGCGGTCACGACGGCGCGCATCTCAGACGAGGTCGGCATCTCGGAAGGCAACCTCTGGTATCACTTCCGCACCAAGCGCGATCTGGTGCGCGCCCATCAACTGGCGCTCTTTGTACTGATCGACAAACGCCTCGCCATCGCTTCGACACCGGACACGGTGCTCGAATCCTATGCGCTGTTCAATCGCCTGGTCTTCGAGGAAGTCTGGACCTATCAGTTTCTCTATCGCGACCAGGCCGAATACGGACGCACCTCGCCCGAGCTCGAGGATCGCGTTCACCGCATCTATGAAACGACGACGAACATGCTGGTCCGTTTCTTCCGTCACATGATCGAGGCAAAGCATCTCGACATGCCGGACGACGAACTGACCGCGCTTGCCGACAATGTGTGGATGGTCATTCGCTACTGGCCGAGCTTCCTGCGCGAAACGCGCCGCGTCGTGAAACTCGACAAGGCGGCGCTCAATGCCGGCATCCGCCATCACTTCGCGCTGTTCAACACGCATCTGACGCCCGAGGCGCGCGCCTTCTTCGCAAAGAAAGCCTACGCCTGAGCGTTGTTCTCCGCCGGCGCGTCTTTCCTTTTTAACGTTACGAAAGTTGCCGTCGAGCTTGCGGTCGCGATGAGCTTGCCGTCTTCCGACGTCAATTCGCCTTCGATGAAGCCGACCGACTTGCCGCGCTTGATGACACGCCCCATGCCGAGAATGCGCCCCGGCCGCGCCGGCGTCAGCATCGAGACTTTCAGTTCCAGCGTCGGCGAAATCTGTCCCCATTCGAGATCGAGACCGACGGCGAGGCTCATCACATCGTCGAGCATCGCCGCCACCATGCCGCCCTGAATGCCGCCCCACATGTTGCAGAGTTCGGGCCCGGCGTTGAACGCCACCTTCACGACGCGCGCCTCGCGGTCGGCGTCGAGAATTTCGAGCCCGAGATAGCGGCTCGCCGGCGCCATGCGCTTGAACACCGCCTGTATGTTCGGCGGCCAGTCCTGCCTTGCTTCCGCCTGACGCTCACTCATCCGCACCCCTGCCTTTTCCTGTTACGCGCGCATTTGTGTCGAGTCGATCACCCAGCGCCGACAGTTCCCGCCCGAGCAGCGCCAGCCGTCCGGCAAGCCGCGACGCGACCGCGCCCGCCATTTCCGGAAACTCGCCGATCAGCCGCTGAAACATGTCGCGGCCGATCCTGAGCGTGTGAAGCGACGAAACCGCCCGCACCGTCGTCACGCGTCGCCCCGGTTCGAACAAAGCCGTTTCGCCGATGAGATCGCCCCTGTCAAGCCTGAGCGCCTGCGCCGCGCCGCTGTCGTCGCGCGCCAGCATGGCGGCCTCGCCGTCGAGAATGAGATAGGCGCAGTCGGCCTCGTCGCCCGTCTCGAAAAGCGTCGCGCCCGGCGCATATTCGCGCCGCTCGCAGGTAAAGGCGACGACCTCGAGCCGCACCGGATCGAGGCCCGAAAAAAGCTCAAGGCGCTTCAGCATCTCGATGGCGGGTTCAAGGCTCATGGATGGAGCATAGCGGAGGCGCGCGTCCGCGCCAAAGACCCGATTTGCGCTTGCGCGGCGGCGACGCTAAGAAGTGCGAACCCCGAAACGGAGCATCCGCATGGCCTCGCCGACCTCCCCGATCGTCTGGGACTGGCCCGACCCCTTCATCCACGAAGTCCAGGTCGAACCCCGCCACATCGATGATTTTCAGCACACGAACAATGTCGTCTATCTGAGCTGGATGGCGAAAACCGCATGGGAGCATTCCAAGGCGCTGGGGATCGATTTCGCCTACTACAAGCGCCTCAACCGCGGCATGGTCGTGCGCCGCCACGAACTCGAATACCTGGCGGCGAGCTATGAAGGGCAGCGCGTGCTGGTGGCCACATGGATCACCGGCAATGACGGCCGCCTGCGGTTGCGCCGTCGTTTCCAGATGGTGAATGCCGAGACCGGACAGACGCTGCTGCGCGGCCTGACGGATTTTGTCTGCATCGATATCGAAAGCGGACGTGCGACGCGCATGCCGCCGCAATTCATCGTCGCCTATCGCCCCACCGCACGCGTCGAGGGAGACTAGGCCGAAAGCACCGCCGCCTGGGCCGGGTCGAGATATTCTTCAAGGCGCACAATGCGTCCATTCTCGACGAGACAGACAACGCAGGCCGGCATCGCAAACGCCGAGCCATCGGCAAGCGTTCCCCTGACCACATGCTGCTGCATGAAGCCGCCGGGAATGACGACGCGCCTGAGGACGTCGTAGCGCCGGCCGGGAAGCTTGCGCGCCATCCAGCGCAGAACCTTGAGGTTCTCCTCGACCGTTTGTTCCGCCTGACTGAAGTTGTGCCAGATGCGAGCGTCGGGCGCATAAACGCGCGCAACCTCGTCGGTGTCGCCCGTTTCGACGGCGCGGAAAAACCTCTCGGCCACCAGAAGCGCGTCGTCCACCATCCCGATCCTCCCCATGCGATCCCTTTTCAGGGAACCAGCCGGTAACCGCCCGTTTCGGTAACGAGGATCTCGGCGTTCGACGGATCCTTCTCGATCTTTTGCCGCAACCGGTAAATATGCGTCTCGAGCGTGTGCGTCGTGACGCCTGAATTGTAGCCCCAGACTTCCGCCAGCAAGATATCGCGCCCGACAACCTTGGCCCCGGCGCGATAGAGATATTTGAGGATCGCCGTTTCCTTTTCGGTCAGCCGCACCTTCTTGTTCTGCACGTCGACCAGCACCTTCGCGCTCGGCTGGAACGTGTAGGGACCGACCTTGAACACGGCGTCTTCGCTCTGCTCGTGGCTGCGCAAATGTGCACGGATGCGCGCCAGCAACACGCCGAAACGGAACGGCTTGGTCACATAGTCGTTGGCGCCGGCGTCGAGGCCGAGGATCGTATCGGATTCGGTGTCGGCGCCCGTCAGCATGATGATCGGCGCCTTGACGCCGGCCTTGCGCATCAGCCGGCACGCCTCCCGCCCGTCCATGTCCGGCAGACCGACATCGAGCAGCACAAGATCGACATGCGCGCCGCGAACACGGTCCAGCGCGGACGCAGCCGTCGGCGCCGTCACGCAGGTAAACTCTTCATGGAGGTCGAGCTGTTCGACAAGCGCCGTCCGCAGCGCATCGTCGTCGTCGACCACGAGAATTTTCTTGATACCGCTCATGGGTCCTTCAGAGGGAATAGCCGAAGCGCTTTATATGCGGTTCGAGAATGGGCATGACGGGCTGCAGATGCTTTTCATATCGCCGCCAGCGGTCGGCCGAACTCGAATAGATCGGCTGCGTCACTTGCGAATAGGAAGGCGTCTTGATCGTGCCGCGCGCCAGCGCATGGGCCGCCGGATCGCTCACCGCATCGTGCCATCCGAGGCCGAGAAATTCCAGCGCCGGACCGACTTCGCCGCGCAGGTCGGCGACAAGGTTTTCGTAGCGCACTTCATGCACATTGAGCGGCAACAGCGTCCTGTAGGTCTGCCAGAGCGTCATCACCCGCTCGTAGAACCGCGCCGAGCCCTCGAGCGTCAGGAAATTCAGCATCGCGCCGTTCGGCACGAAATCCTGCATGAAGCAGGACAACACGCAGTCCGCCGGATGGCGAAGCGCGAAGACGATACGCGCTTCGGGAAACACCCGGTGGATGAGGCCGGCGTAAATGATATCGAGCGGCATCTTGTTGATAACGGTCTTACCTTCGAGATCGGCGCCTGCATCGCATAGCTCTTGCCAGTAGAGACGTCGCACCGCCGTCCGCCTGCCTTCATCCATAATCGCCAGCGACTGCGGATAGCCGACGATCGACTTTCTGACGGCGCGCAAGAAAGGCTGCTCTTCGAAGACCTGGGCTTGCGGATGCGCGTCGAAAATCTGATCGAGAAGCGTCGTCCCCGAACGTGGAAATCCGACGAGAAAAACCGGCGCCGCGGCGTGACCAGGCTCGATCCCGGGTGCCGGTAGCGCCCGCCAGCCGGATACGAAGTCTTCGGTAAAGATATCGATCAGTGTGCTGACTTCGTCAATGAAGGCGGTTCGGTTGACACGGCCGAGTTCCGGCAAGCGCGCTGTATGTTCGTTCTGCTGCGTGAAATAACCGAACGACGCGTCGATATCGCCCTCGTCGTGACAGATTTGCGCGAGTTCCGAAGAGACCAGCCGTGCATCGTTCACAGGCACCTTACCGAGATCGAGTGCCGCGAGACGGTTGCGGCATTCGGCGAGCACCGCCTTGTCGCCCTTGTGCAGACGGCGCTTTGCCTTGGACCAGACGGCCAGCGCGCCGCCGCTCGCTGCGTCGATGGCAAGCGCCTTGTTGGCCCATGTGAGTGCGTCCTCGAGATCGCCCAGCCGCTCATATGTTGCCGAGAGCGTCGTGGCGAGCGGCAACGGAATGTTGGTTGCGCGTTCGGTAGCGCTCAGCAAATAGGTTCGCGCGTCGCGAAAACGTCCGGCATCCGTCGCCGCAGATGCCGCGCGCAGATAGGAGTTGGCATCGGCGGGCATGAGCTCGATGAGCCTTTCAAACTCGACGATGGCCGCCGCATAATCGGCGCTGTCCTTGTAGAGAATGCCCCGATTGAGAAATATATCGGGATAGTCCGGATTGATGGCCTCCGCCCGCCGATAGGCAATCAATGCTTCATCGGCCTTGCCTTGCTCGCGCTGCGCATTCCCCAGATTGACCCAGACATTGACATGCCGGGGCATCAGGGCGGCGGCAGTCGCAATCAGCTTTTCGGCGTTGGCGGCATCGCCCTTGCCCAACGCCACGAGACCGAGCAGATGAAGCGCGTCCGGGTTTTGCGGTTCGGTTTTCAGGATATGCGCCGCCGCCTTGCCCGCATGGTCGAGCCGGCCGGCCGCGAGATGGGCTCCGCCCAGTTGCAGCAATTGGACAACCTCGCCCGGTGCCAGCGGCGTGCTCTGAGCGGCGCCCGGCCGAAGGCCGCCCTGCCCGCCAGCCGGAAGGCCGACCGTCGGGCCCGGTCCGCCGAAGGCCGAACGCGGCAGGCCGACGGTCGCCCGGCCGCCGCCCGGCGGCATGAAGGAGGGGCTCTTTGCCGGTCCGGGCGGGGAAGGTTTTTTCGCCATGATCGATCCGTTCCGATACGCAAAACACGCCCACAGGCCGGAAGCGGGGGCCGGACGCGGGCCGGAGTTTGCCATAGCTCGCGCCGCCAACCAATGCACACAGGCAAAGCTGCCGCGCCGGATGACCTGCCCGGCAGAATTTGCCGGGCGAGCCCCCGCCGCCGCCACGGCATGGCAAAAAACCGACGGCTTTCCGAGCCCCGCCGGCTGGCCCGCCCTTTGCGTAGAACTCGGCATGACCGACGCACTGATCCATCCCCAGCAGTTCACGGCCGGCAAGCACAACATGGCTTCCGCCGCTTTTGCCGAGCTGCGGGCGGCCCGGCGCGAAGGCCGCGCCCCGGAGGGTGCCGAACTCAGCTTCAACGACCTGATCGACACGCTGAACCCCCTCCAGCACATTCCGGTGGTCTCCGAGATTTATCGCGGCCTGACCGGCGACCGGATCAGCGCCCATGCCCGCGTCGCCGGTGGCGCGCTCTACGGCGGCCCGATCGGCCTTGTCGCCTCCGTGGCGAGCCTCGCCATCGCGGGCGGTTCGGGCGAACAGGGCATCGGCGACCGGATCTATGCGGCAGTTTTCGACGCGGACACCCCCGCCACCGAAACCGCCATCGCCGCGGCGCCGGCCGAAGACACGCTGGCGCTTGCCCGCGCCAATGCGTCAGTCGAACAGACGGCATCGATCGTTCCGGAAATGCCCGGCCGCGAATTCGCCGCCACGTCGCCCGTCACCGGTGGCGCCGGATTGCCGCAACTGAGCCCGGAGGCCTTCGCAGCCCTGATCGGTTCGTTCGACAATCTTGAAATGGCCGCCGCAGAGCCTGCGGAAATGGAACCCGGCTTTGTCGTCGCCGCGCCGCGCATGAGCCTCGACATCGAGGGCCCGTCTGACGATGACGGCGACGCCGCGCCCGCCGCGACCGATCTTCTGGGCGCCATGAGCCAGGCGCTCGACAAATACGAAGCCTTGAAGCACGCGCGCTGACGCCCTCTGGTCAGCCACGAAGCGTCCGCCTAGATTAACGCGGCCATGGCGTCTTCCACCGAAATTCTCGTAACCGCGAAGCCGGGCGAACCGCACGGCCGGCTGATCATGGACGGGCTCGAATTCGTCTGTGCACTTGGGCGCACCGGACTGGTGGGCGACAAGCGTGAAGGCGATGGCGGCACACCCATCGGCATCTTCCCGCTCAGACAGCTCAGATACCGCCCGGACCGTCTGCCGACGCCGGCAACCGCCTTGCCGGTACGTCCAACGACGCGCGAGGATGGCTGGTGCGATGCGCCGCAGGACCCGGCATATAACCGGCCGGTCCGTCTGCCCTATCCGTCAAGCGCCGAGACGATGTGGCGCGACGACCATCTCTACGATCTTGTCGTCGTGCTCGGCCACAATGACGATCCGCCGCGCCCCGGCGCCGGCAGTGCGATATTCTTTCATCTCGCCAATGAGAAGAACGGCATCCTGCAACCGACCGAAGGCTGCGTCGCGCTGCGGCTTCCCGACATGCTGAAGGTCTTGTCGCGCTGCACGCCGCAAACCACGATGCGGATCGATAAGCTCTAGCCGCGCGCGCCGAACAGCGCGCTGCCGACGCGTACATGGGTGGCGCCCAATGCAATCGCCGTCTCGAAATCGCCGCTCATGCCCATTGAAAGCTTCGCGAGACCGTTGCGGCGCGCCAGCTTTTCGAGCAGCGCAAAATGAAGAGCGGGTTCTTCGTCGGCCGGTGGAATGCACATCAGCCCTTCGACATCGAGGCGCCACTCGTCGCGGCACCGCGCGAGGAACGCATCCGTATCGGTGGGCGCAAGACCGGCCTTTTGCGGTTCGTCGCCCGTGTTCACCTGAACGAACAAACGGGGCAGCGCCGCGCCCTTGTCGCGCGCCTTGACGAGCGCCAGCGCCAGCTTCTCGCGATCGAGCGTATGAAAAACATCGAAGAGCTGGAGTGCGTCGCCAAGCTTGTTGGTTTGCAGCGGACCGATCAGATGGAGTTCGATATCCGCATATCGCGCCTTCAGCGCCGGCCACTTGGCGGCCGCTTCCTGCACGCGGTTCTCGCCGAAAACACGCTGACCGGCATCGATCAGCGGCACGATGGCTTCCGCGTCGAAGGTCTTCGACACAGCAACCAGCGTCACCTCTTGCGCGGCGCGCCCGGCCTCGCGCGCCGCATCGGCGATCCGCTGACGAATGGCGGCGAGGCGATCGGCGGAAGCGGTGGCGTCGGAGGCGGTCATTGTCATAGTCTCGGCTCGGCCCGGCGGACAATCGGCGGATGGGAGCGAAGCTAGTGGCAGGCAGCGCATACGGCAAGGGAAGCGGAAGCGCGAAGGCGCGCGCGTTGCGCCGCGCCGCATCGCGACTCGCTAAAGGCCGCGGCGGCATCGCGCTGATCGGCATGACCGACGCCACGCGCTTGCCGGACCCGCTGAAGGCACTCGATGCATTGCCCGCCGGATCTGCGCTTGTCTGGCGCGCCTATGACGCCGGCGCGGATGCCGCGGATTCTCGGCGGCTGGCGGCGCGAGCGCGAGCAAAGAACTGCCTGTTGCTGATTGCCGGCGAACCGAAACTTTGCCGCCGCCTTGGCGCGGGCGGTCTGCATCTGCCCGAACGCACGCTCACCCGCCGCCATGGTGCCGGTTTGGGAACGATAACGGCGGCCGCGCATTCCGAGGCCGCCATCCGCGCCGCCGCGCGCGCCGGCGCCGCCGCGGTTTTGATCTCGCCGGTCTTCCCGACGGCGAGCCATCCGGGCGCGGCCACGCTCGGCATTGTCAGATTTGCAAAACTCGCCCGCCTCGCCCACGCGCTTGGCATGGCGCCCTATGCGCTGGGCGGCGTCGCCACCGGCGCCGACATACGCCGCCTTGCGGGAACGGATGCGGCCGGCGTGGCCGGAATCGGCTTTCTTCTCGACTGAGCGTCAGGCGTAGTCAGGCGGAATGTAGCCGAAGCGCGCCATCTGTTCGAGATGATCGGCGATGATGCGGCGGATCTGCACGGGCGTCAGCACCTCGCGCCACTGCTCGGCGCGGCCCTCGCGGAAAAAGGCGGCGGCATGCTCCGGACGTTCGCGAAACCCGTCGCGCTGCTCCTGGGCCTTCAGCACCGCGAATGACGAATTGCGGACGGCGCGTTGGAGCCTCTCCTGCGACGGCTGGAGACCGAGGAAACCGGCGACGATGCCGAAATGCTTTGCCGGATCGGCCAGCAGATCCTCGTAGCGCAGTACAAGCAATTGGGGAAAAGGCCGTGCCGTCCAGCTTTTCACATGTGCAGACCAGGACGAATAAACCTCCGGCATGAGCTTGTCTGTAAACTGGGAAGTCGCCATCGGCCGCGCCATGATGGAAATTGTCTGGTCCAGCGTGGCATTGAAATGATGATGGGCGGATATCGCGACATCGAGTGGATTCCGGACAACATAGATTCCACCCGCCGTGACATCCATATTGTGCAGAGGCACGCCGTGCCACGGACCGAGATAATTATGCGTCTTGACGAAAACGGATTCGTGAAACGCCCTGGTCATGTCGGCCTGGCCGAGCGGCCGCAACCGCGCGATTTCGGGCTCCGTCAGCGCCGCGACCGGCTTCTTCGCATGCGGTTCGATCCAGGAAAGCCAGGATTCCCCGAGGCAGAAATCGGTGAGCTTCTCGAGCGGAACCGGCTCCTGCGCATCGCGCAACAGATTGTGCAGGAAGGTTCTGAGCCACGTATTGCCCGACTTTGGATAGGAGGCAAGCCAGATCAACGCGCCCATATCGGTCCTCAGCCCCGCGCGACGCCCGTGGCGTCCCGTACTTCCATATCCGCTACCGGAACGGCATCCCGATAATCCTCCGGAATATAACCGAAACGTTCCATCTGTTCGTGATGATCGCGAATGATACGGCGGACCTGTTCGGGCGTCAGCACCTCGCGCCACTGCTCGGCGCGGCCTTCGCGGAAAAAGCTTTCTGCTTTCTTCGAGCGCTCCTTGAAGCCTTTCCTCTCTTCGATCGCCTTCAGCGTCTTGAAGGAGGAATTGCGGATCGCGCGTTCGAGACGTTCGGAGGAAGGCTTCAAACCCAGAAAATTCGCTACCCGCTTGAAATGCTTTCGCGGTTTGTGCAGCAGGTCCTCGTAGCGCAATACGAGAAGCTGCGGGCTCGGATGCTCCGTCCAGCTCTTCACATGCGTCGACCAGGAGCGGTGAACTTCAAGGACGTGACTCTCGGTTCCGCCCATCACCGTCATGTCATTGGCGAGATGTGCGATTGCTTCGTCCAGCGTTTCTCCGAAATGGTGACTGACGGATATGACAACGTCGAGCGGATTGCGCAGCACATAAATGCCGCCTGCCGTAACATCCATCGTATGCAGCGGAACGCCGCACCACTCACCGAAATAATTATGCGTCTTGACGAACACCGAGTCGGGAAAGACCGTCGTAAAGTCGCGATGCACCAGCGGGCGCAGCCGGGCGATCTCTTCATCCGTCAGCTCGGTGACGGGGCGTCCTCCCGAGCGCCGCAAATACCATTGCGCCCCTGAGTCGCCGATGCAGAAATCGGTAATGTCGTTGATGTCGATCGGCTTGGGTTCGTTCCTGAACAGATTGTGCAGAAAGCTTCGCATCCAGGTGTTGCCGGACTTCGGATAGGAGGCAAGCCAGATCAGCGCGCCCATTCTCTGTAGCTCCTTACCGTCTTCTCTAACGCATCTCTAGCAAGCCTGCCGCGAAAAACAAAGAGAGCGGGTGTTGCCACCCGCTCTCCAAGTATCGAAGTTTCGCGTCTGACGCCGAAGCGATCAGAACGAAACCGACAGGACGAGACCGCCCGACAGGACGTCGTAGTCGCCACCGCCGACACCGGCGCGCTCGACTTCGCTCATCTGCAGGTCGAGGCCGATATCGACACCCGAGCCGAGATTGTAGCCACCGCCCGTCTGCCAGGTGGTCAGCTTCTGATCGAGAAGGCCCGTCGCGGAGATTTCATCCTGCAGGTACGCAAGGCCAACCGTCCACGGGCCCGTCGCATAGGAAAGGCCCAAGGTCCAGACTTCCTGTTCTGCTCCGGCCGCCGTCGCAAGCGGGGCGCCAACGCCAGCAAGATCCTCGGACTGGTACCAGGCACCGCCCAGCGTGAAGCCCGCCATGCCGAGATTGAGACCGAAGCCCCATTCCTCGGGATCGGATCCGCCGGCGACATTCAGAACCGTCTCGCCCGAGACGTAGAAGCCCGAGGCGCCGACATCGACACCGCCGAACGAGCCGGCATAGTTGAGCGCCACTTCGATGACGTCGTCGATACGGACACCGGCGGCCGCACCCGCGGTCGCTGCACCGAGACCGTTCGGATTCGGACCAGCGTAGGAAACGTCCGGCGTGTAGGACAGGCCGAGCTGGAAGCCGGCGAAGCGCGGGGTGAAATAGGTCACCTTGTTGGCATCGGCCGCCATCAGCGAGAAGGTCGAGGAGCGGTGCGCGGCACCACCAACCGTAATACCGGTAATCGCCGTCGGAACGTTCAGGATGTTCGGGCTGTCGACACCGTTGCCCGGCACGAACCAGGGCGAGGTGTAGTGCATCTTGAAGGCAGCGCCATCGGTGCCGCCGATTTCGAACCGGCCGAAGCCGCCTTCGAGATAGGCAAAGAGTTCGCGGAACGCCGCATCGTTAGGTGCGCGGCCCGCGTTGGCCGTGTTCCAATCGTCATTGAGCGAAAGCGTCGCGAGGACACCGGCGACCATGCCGTTGTCGAGCGTGCCTTCGGCATTGATGTCGATGTTGCGCGCGACAAGCTTGACGGCGGTGTCGTTGACCTTTGTGGCCGGAGCAGTGTTATCGCCGTCGATAACGTAGAAGCCGGCCGTGACCGTGCCGCCGACCGTGACGGTCAGCGGATCGCTCGCGAGCGCCGGACCGGCGATCAAGCCGGCCGAGACGAGAGCGGTCGTCCCAAGAAGAATCTTTTTCATGTGTTCCTCGCAGTATCAGCTAAGAGCTGTTCCATTCGCACGTGCCATCGGAAAAACCCCCCATGGCCGCGTCCATCGCCGGGCCGACTGAAACTGCCCCCCGAGCGCGTAACCCGATTAATCCGTTGATCGCCCCCTCCGGTCAAGCGAACCGGCCCGCGCCGTGAAGGAATGTCGGCACATGTTGCGGAAAGGGCACAAATCGGCCCCACTTGGTTAACGAAGGGTTACGATCGCGGGGACGTGGATTCGCCTGACCGGTCATGCGACTCAATAACGATGCGGATTCCGAGCACGGAGGACCGCATCGGCGGGCCCCGAAATTCATCGGCTGAGTCCGCATTGCGGTTTGCGTCGGCTGTGCCTTGGGAGCAACAGTCGGCGCGTCGCAACACAAGCGCCGGACCCGGATGAAACGCGCTGATGAGCGAGATTGCGGGACGCCGCTTTATCTCGCTATAAAGGCACACGACAAATGAAAGTGCGCTGGCCGCGCGGTGCGGCCGGCATGCGAAATTACTTGCTCTCCGCAAGCCCATGGCGCAAGAACCGGCAGGCGGATGAGAGAGGCGCAACGCGAGAGGCTTGCCGTAAATCGATGACCAATACTGGAATGAAGGGCGCCCGGAGCGCCGCCGCCGCTCTGGCGTTTGCCGCCATTCTCGGCCTGACCGCCTGCGGCCCCTCAACCTCGAATTTCCCCGGCCAGCCGACCGGCAAGGGCGGCCCCAACAATCCGACCGGCGAGCAGCAGCGCGAATCGATTTTCGGCGAGGACGGCCTGAAGCTGTTCGGCGGCGGCTCGAGCGGCGACGACCAGGGCTCGGGCATCGGCGTCAACAGCTTCCTGTGGCGCGCCTCGCTCGACACCATCGCCTTCATGCCGCTGGCCTCGGCCGACCCCTTTGGCGGCGTCATCATCACCGACTGGTACCAGGACCCGAAAACACCCGGCGAACGCTTCAAGGTGACGGTCTATATTCTCGACCGCCGGCTGCGCGCCGACGGCGTGAAAGTGGCGGTTTTCCGCCAGACAAGGGCTGAAAACGGCACCGGCGAATGGGTCGACGCGGCGGTCACCATGGCGACGCCGATGCAGATCGAAAACGCCATTCTGGTGCGCGCGCGCCAGCTTCGCATCAGCACCATCGAGGCCACCGAGAGCCGCTAGCGGTCCGGATTGAAGACGGACCAGCCGACAATCATGTCCACACGTTACAACGCCCGCGCCGCCGAGCCGAAATGGCAGAAGCTGTGGGAGGACCGGGGTACTTTCCGGACACCCGAGCCGAGCGGCCGCCCGAAATATTATGTTCTTGAAATGTTCCCCTATCCGTCGGGGCGCATTCACATGGGCCATGTCCGCAACTACACGATGGGCGACGTCATCGCGCGCTACAAACGGGCGCGCGGCTTCGACGTGCTGCATCCGATGGGCTGGGACGCCTTTGGCCTGGCCGCCGAAAACGCGGCGATGGAAAAGAACATCCATCCGAAAAGCTGGACCTACGACAACATCGCGGCGATGCGCGCGCAGCTGAAGGCGATCGGCCTGTCCTTCGACTGGGAACGCGAACTCGCCACCTGCGACCCTGAATATTGCGGCCACGAACAGGCGATCTTTCTCGACTTTCTCGAAGCCGGCTTCGTCAGCCGCCGCAAGAGCATGGTCAACTGGGATCCGGTCGACAACACCGTGCTCGCCAACGAACAGGTGATCGACGGCTGCGGCTGGCGCTCGGGCGCACCCGTCGAGCGGCGCGAACTGACGCAATGGTTTCTGAACATTACCGATTTCGCCGACGACCTGCTCGACGGTCTCGACACGCTCGAGCACTGGCCCGAAAAAGTGCGGACGATGCAGCGAAACTGGATCGGCCGCTCGGAAGGCGCGAAGGTTCTCTTCACGCTGGATGGCGTTGCGGACGCGCCGGACTATAAGCTCGAGATCTTCACGACACGGCCGGACACACTCTTCGGCGCGAGCTTCTGCGCGCTGTCGCCGCATCATCCGCTGACGCAGAAACTGGCGGCGGACAATGCCGACCTGCAGGCCTTCATCCGCAAATGCGACCAGATCGGCACCAGCGAGGAAGCGATCGAGACGGCCGAGAAGCTCGGCTTCGATACCGGCCTCAAGGCGCGCCATCCCTTTATCGAGGGCCGGACGCTGCCGGTCTATGTCGCGAACTTCGTGCTGATGGAATATGGCACCGGCGCGATCTTCGCCTGTCCGGCGCATGACCAGCGCGACCTCGACTTCGCGCGCAAATATGATTTGCCGGTGATCCCGGTCGTCGCGCCGAAAGACCTGGACGAAACCGCGCGCGCCGCTTTCGTCGAAGAGCTTGCGGCGCATGCAACGGATGCCTTTACCGGCGACGGCGTGGCGGTCAATTCGGATTTCCTGAACGGGCTCGATGTCGGCGCGGCCAAGCGCGCGGCGATCGAAAAACTCGAAGCGATGGGCCTCGGCCAGGGCACGATCAATTACCGCCTGCGCGACTGGGGCATTTCGCGCCAGCGCTATTGGGGCTGTCCGATCCCGGTCGTCCATTGCGATGCTTGCGGCGTCGTGCCGGTGCCGCGGGACCAGTTGCCGGTGGTGCTGCCCGACGATGTGACTTTCGACAAGCCGGGCAATCCGCTCGACCGCCATCCGACATGGAAGCATGTCGATTGCCCGAAATGCGGCAAGCCCGCGCGCCGCGAAACGGACACGTTCGACACCTTCGTCGATAGTTCCTGGTACTTCGCCCGCTTCTGCGCGCCGAAGGCCGAAACGCCGACCGACCGTGCCGCGGTCGATCGCTGGTTGCCGGTCGATCAATATATCGGCGGCGTCGAGCACGCGATCCTGCATCTGCTCTATTCGCGCTTCTTCACCCGCGCCATGCATCGTCTGGGACATGTCGGCCTCGACGAACCTTTCGCGCGGCTCTTTACGCAAGGCATGGTCAATCACGAAACCTACCGCGACGCGGGTGGCAAGTGGCTGCCGCCTTCCGAAGTCGCGATCGAAACGGCGGGCGGGAAGCGCGTCGCCAAACGCATTTCCGACGGTACGCCGGTGACGATCGGCTCGATCGAGAAAATGTCGAAGTCGAAAAAGAACACCGTCGATCCCGACGACATCATCAGCCAGTACGGCGCCGACACCTCGCGCTGGTTCATGCTGTCGGACAGCCCGCCCGAGCGCGACGTGCAGTGGACGGATGCGGGGGCCGAAGGCGCCTGGCGCTTCACGCAGCGCTTCTGGCGGCTGGCGGCTGGCGCCGACGACATCGCGCCCGCCGGCGCGAGCCAGCCCGCAAGCTTCGACGACGCGGCGCTGGCGCTGAGGCGCGCCGCGCACAAGGCGCTCGACGCGCTGACCGACGACATCGAGCATCTGCGTTTCAACCGCGCGGTCGCCCGCATCTACGAACTGGCCAACGCGATTTCAGGTTTTGTTCCCTCAAACGACGCCGGAAAATGGGCGAAACGCGAGGCGCTGGAGTTCATGGTGCTGGCCGCCGCGCCGATGATGCCGCATCTGGCCGAGGAATGCTGGGCAGCCCTTGGCCATGAGATACCGGCGGTCGACACCGAATGGCCGGTTGCCGACAAGGCCCTCATCGTGGAAGACTCCGTGACGATCGCCGTTCAGGTCAACGGCAAGCGCCGCGACGAACTGACGGTCGCCCGCGACGCGGACAACGAGACGGTCGAGCGCGCGGCGCTGGCGCTCGAAAAGGTGGGGAAGGCAATCGATGGAAAAGCGGTTCGCAAGGTCATCGTCGTGCCGGGCAAGATCGTCAATGTCGTGGTCTGACATGCGCCTCGGCGCCATGCTGATGGCGCTGCTGGTGCTGCCGGCCTGCGGCTTCACGCCGATGTATGCGACAAACAACGGCACGAGTGTCGCCGCCGATCTGTCGATGCTCGACGTCAAGGCGCCCGAAAACGCTCTCGGCCGCGCCCTGAAATACAATCTGCTCGACATTCTCTCGCCGTCCGGCAATCCGCCGGCCAACGCCCCCTACCGCGTCGAACTGGCGCCGACGCTTTACGAGGAGGATGTCGCCATTGAGCGCGACGCCGACGTGACGCGCAAGAACACAGTGCTGGTCGTGCCCTTCCGTCTGATCGACGTCGAAACCGGCAAGCCGGTGATGCGCTCGGTGGCGCGCTCGCGCACCTCCTACAACCGCGTCGATTCCGAATTCGCCAACATCACGGCGTCGCGCGACGCGCAGGCCCGCGTTGCGCGCGATGTCGCCGGCGAAATCAAGTTGCAGCTCGGCATTCATTTCAGCAGCAATCCGCGCGTGGCCGGCGCCGCGCTGTGACGGAACGGCGAAGAACGCCTTGAAAGTAAAACCGCAGGACGCCGACCGTTTCGCGGCAAAGCCGCCCGCCAATGTCGTTGCGGTGCTGGTCTACGGTCCCGACAGCGGCCTTGTGCGCCAACGCATCGAGAAGCTGACGCGCAGTGTCGTCGACGATCTCGCCGATCCGTTTCGCCTCGCCGATATTTCCGACAGCGAATTGAAAAGCGATCCGGCGCGGCTGGCCGATGAGGCAGCCGCGATCTCGATGCTGGGCGGGCGGCGCGTCGTGCGCCTGCGCGGCCTGAGCGACGGCGCGTCGAAGGTGCTTGCGGCGTTTCTCGAGGATCCGCTGGGCGACGCGCTGATCGTTGCCGAAGGCGGCGAGCTTGGTCCGCGCTCGTCGCTGCGTCTG
Organism: Parvibaculum sp.; assembly: GCF_019635935.1. Taxonomy (NCBI): domain Bacteria; kingdom Pseudomonadati; phylum Pseudomonadota; class Alphaproteobacteria; order Hyphomicrobiales; family Parvibaculaceae; genus Parvibaculum; species Parvibaculum sp. Next base: position 1,998,616 of record NZ_JAHBYN010000001.1, read on the forward strand.
CTCTTCGAGGAAGCCGAAAACGCCGCCGCCCTCCCCTGCTATGCCGACGACGCCTCGACGCTGGGCGAGGTGATCCGCGCGCGGCTCGGCGCGGCCGGATTGAAGGCCGAACCGGCGGCGTTCGAATATCTGATGGCGCATCTCGGTTCCGACCGCGGCGTGACGCAGAACGAACTTGAAAAGCTGGTGCTCTATATGGGTGCGGGCGACATGAGCGCAGACAGGAGGGGCGAAACGCGCGAGGTGACGCTGGCCGATGCGCGCGAATGCATCGGCGACAATGCGGGCTCGAGCCTCGACGAAGTGATCGACGCGGCGCTGGGCGGCGAACTTGAAAATCTCGACACGGCACTGGCGCGCGCCCGCGCCGCCGACACCAACGCGGTGCTGATCCTGAACATGCTGTCGCGCCATTTGATGCAGCTGCATCTGGCGGCCGCCCATGTCGAGAACGGCAGCGACCTTGGCGGCGCGATGCGAAGCTTCCGTCCGCCGCTGCATTTCAAGCGCAAGGACGCGGTGACGCGTCAGATGAAAAACTGGAACCGCCGGAAGCTCGACCGCGCGCTCGCCCTGGCGCTCGAAGCCGAGACGCAATGCAAGACCACCGGCAGTCCCGCCGAGGCGATCTGTGGACAGACTTTATTTCGCATAGCGCAAGCCGCGCGTCCCGCGCGGCGGTGAATGTGACAGCGATTGTGACAGCGATTGTGACAGTGAAAAACCGCTTCTGTCACGGAACTGTCACAACCGCACTTATCCCCGGTTCGGCTGTTTTGGAGATGGCGGAAATCCGCCATTTGCGAAGGCGCGAAAAGCGTGTCGCGCGCGCAACAAAGCCGATGTCACAGACGTGGCGGAACGGCAACGGCGCGAAAGACACAAGCGCGGCCGATCGGCCACAGCGGGGATAGAGAGGTGGGAGAGAATTCCAGAGGCCTCTCCAGACGTTCAGTGTCACCCCGGCGAAAGCCGGGGCCCATTGGTTCCCTCAGCAAGGGCGATTGAGCGCTGCATCAGCGCCGACGCAAAATATTGAGCACTGCGGCAAGAAGCGCTGCAAGTGGACCCCGGCTTTCGCCGGGGTGACACGATTGTTTTGGTCGAGTTCAGAAGGACAGACGCGGAGGAAACGCTCAACTCCTCCGTACCCGGATCAACTCATCTTCTGGGCGGTGCGCCCCGCCAGCCGCCGGCAGATCTCATCAAGCTGTTCGAGCGTCTTGTAGGCGATCTTGACCTCGCCGCCCTTGTCGCCGGAAAACGAGATTTCGACCTTGAGGCCGAGCTGGTCGGAGATGTTCTTTTCGAGTGCCAGCGTGTCGGCGTCCTTGTCGGCTTTCGGCAAGGCCTTCGGCCGCGTCGCGGAAGGCACGTTGACAGCCTTGCGCGTCAGCGCCTCGGCCTCGCGCACCGAAAGCCCGCGGGTGACGATGTCGCGTGCAATCTCCTCGGCGCGCGCATGGCCGACCAGCGGCCGCGCGTGACCGGCGGTGAGCTTGCCTTCCTCGATCAGCGCCAGGACGGGCTTCGGCAAGGCGAGCAGGCGCAGCGTGTTGGCGACATGGCTGCGGCTCTTGCCGATGAGCTGCGAGAGCTTCTCCTGCGTGTAGTCGAACTGCAGCATCAGCCGGTCGTAACCCGCCGCCTCCTCAACCGCGTTGAGATCGGCGCGCTGGACGTTTTCGATGATGGCGATTTCAAGCGATTCGGCGTCCGACAGTTCCTTGACGATCACCGGCACCTTGTGGAGCTGGGCGGCCTGCGCGGCGCGCCAGCGGCGCTCGCCGGCGACGATCTCGAAGGAATTGGGGTCGCCCGCCACCGGCCGGACCACGATCGGTTGCAGGATGCCTTTCTCGCGGATCGAGGCGGCGAGGTCGTTGAGGTCTTCCGGCCTGAAGGTATGGCGCGGCTGGAACGGATTGGCGCGCAGGAATTCGATCGGCACCTCGCGAATGCCCTTCGGCGCCTGCGCCTCCTGGTCGCCCAGCGCAAAGGCCGTGTCGTCGCCGATCAGCGCCGCCAGTCCGCGTCCGAGCCGGCTCGGGGTTTCCTCTGCCATGGTCATTCATCCTTTTCCTTCTTGCCCGCGCCGTCCGCCGGCCGCGATTGTCTCTTTGCCGGCAGGGCCGGTACCACCGCCCTTCCGAATCCGGAACACCGCGGAAAGATTCGACTTCCGGACGCTCACTTTGCCGGCCTTGGCCGGCATCGCTACCGGGTAGGGCCATATTCCAAATCGTTACAAGTGGTTAGAAGAATTTGTTAAGAGTCTTCAGACCACGGATTAAGTTAATTTCGGTCGCACTCATGCTGCGTTGCGGCGCAGCGCCCGCTCGCGCTGAATCATCTCGGCGGCGAGCTTCATATAGGCCTTGCTGCCGGCGCAGCGATGATCGTAGACCAGCGCCGGCTTGCCATAGGACGGCGCTTCGGAGATGCGGACATTGCGCGGAATGACCGTGCGATAGACCTTGTCGCCGAGATGCGAACGCACATCCGACGCCACCTGGTCGGAGAGCTTGTTGCGCTGGTCGAACATGGTCAGCACGATGCCCTGAATCTCAAGGCGCGGATTGAGACTGGTCTTGACGCGCTCGACGGTGCGCAAAAGCTGGCTCAAACCTTCCAGCGCGAAAAACTCGCATTGCAGCGGCACCAGGATCGCGTCGGCCGCCGTCATTGCATTGATGGTCAGCAGATTGAGCGAGGGCGGGCAGTCAATCAGCAGATAGGAGTAAGGCCGCGCGGTCATCGCCGCTTCGGCTTCGCTGACGTCACGCTTCTTGCCGTGACGCGGCATGCGGGCCAGCGCGTCGCGCAAACGGTGCGAGCGGCGCGGCACCGAAGCAAGCTCCAGCTCGGCGCCGAGCAAATCCATCGTGGACGGAACAATATCGAGACCCGGCACTTTTGTCGGCACCACCGCGTCCTCGATCAGCGCCGCGCCGATCAACACATCATAGGCCGACACCTTGCGTTCGGCGCGGCCGATGCCGAGACCCGTCGAGGCATTGCCTTGCGGATCGAGATCGACAATCAGCACGCGCTCGCCGACAGCGGCCAGCGCGGTGCCGAGATTGATGGCGGTGGTTGTCTTGCCGACGCCGCCTTTCTGGTTGGCGACGACGAGAATGCGCGGACGATCCGTGGACGGAGCAAGTAGGCCCGCGGCACTACCGCCGGAAACCGGCGTCGCGCAGCCCTGGTTAATGTCGATCTGCTCCATGAAGGCCTCTGAGCTTGAGCACGCATCCCGAGGGGTCGGAACGGCTGGGGGACAACTCAGCTTCGAATATCCACTCTTTGCGCGCTTCCGTCAATTCGCCTTCGATGCCCTGCCCCTTCAGGAAAAGCCCGATTGTCGCCGGACCGAAAAGCGGCGCGGCCCAGCCGAGAAGCCGGAGAAGCGGCGCCAGGGCCCGCGCCGAGACGACATCCGGCTTCAAGCCGCTTTCGGCGGCGAAATCCTCGATTCTGAGATTATGGACCTCGACCGGGGCCCCGGTCTCCCGCGCCACCTCGCGCAGAAAGACGCATTTGCGCTGGTCGCTCTCGACCAGATGCATCGCAAAGCCGGGCCTGTCTTTCAGTATAATCGCAATCACCAGCCCCGGAAAGCCACCGCCACTGCCGAGATCGGCCCAGACAAGGGCGCTTTCGGGGGCCAGATCGGCCAGCTGGGCGGAATCGAGCATATGCCGCCGCCAGAGCTCCGAAAGCGTGGCCGAAGAGACCAGATTGATGGATTTCTGCCACTTCCGGAGCAGGGACTCGTATAGCGAGAGCCGGGCAATTGTTTCACGTGAAACATGCGTGGCGGCCAAAAAGGATTCCGCATCAACGACTTGGGAGGCATTCCCTACTATATGTTGGGACATACCGGGTCGCACCCCTCAAGCACTGCGCTTTTGTTTCACGTGAATCATTAACGTGGTCAGCGCCGCGGGCGTCACGCCATCGACCCTCGCGGCCTGGCCGAGCGTCGCCGGGCGGGCCAGGGCAAGCTTCTGCCGGACCTCGATCGAAAGCCCCTTGATGGCGGCATAATCGATCTCCGCAGGCAGCCGCAGCCCCTCATCCTTGCGGAAAGCCCTGATATCGGCCTCCTGCCGGCCGAGATAACCCGAATACTGCGCCTCGATCTCAAGCTGCTCGGCGATCTCGGGCGCAAAGCCGCCGATCTCCGGCCAAATGCCCGCCAGAACGCACATATCGATGTCCGGATGCGCCAGCAGGTCCATGGCGCTGCGGACAACGCCGTCCCGGTTGATCTTGAGGCCGCGCTTAACCAGTTCGCTGGGGCTGAGGCTCAACCCGGCGCAGAGCGCGCGGCCTGCATCGAGCGCCGCCTGCTTGGCCGCGAAAGCCTCCGCCCGCGCCGAGCCCACGACACCGGCCGCGATCCCCTGCCCGGTCAACCGCCGGTCGGCATTGTCGGCCCTGAGCGTCAGCCGGTATTCGGCCCGCGAGGTGAACATCCGATAAGGCTCGCTGACGCCCCGGGTGATCAGGTCGTCGATCATCACGCCGATATAGGCCTCCGCGCGGTCGAGCACGACGCCCGCCCCACCGCCCGCCGCCAGCGCCGCATTGAGCCCGGCCATCAGGCCCTGAGCTGCCGCCTCTTCGTAGCCGGTGGTGCCGTTGATCTGCCCGGCCAGGTAAAGCCCCGGCAGCCGCTTCGTCTCCAGCGTCGCCTTGAGCTCGCGCGGATCGATATAGTCGTACTCGATCGCATAGCCGGCGCGGCGCATGACGACATGCTCAAGGCCCGGAATGGTCTTCAGGAAGGCCAGCTGGACCTCTTCGGGCAGCGCCGTCGAAATGCCGTTCGGATAGATCGTGTCGTCGTCGAGCCCTTCCGGCTCCAGGAATATCTGATGGCTGTCGCGCTCCCGGAAGCGCACCACCTTGTCTTCGATGGAGGGGCAATAGCGCGGGCCGACGCCCTCGATCTGCCCGGAATAGACCGGCGAGAATTTGAGGTTGTCCTCGATGATCCGGTGCCCGGCTTCGGTGGTGCGGGTGATGTGGCAGTTGACTTGGGGCGTCGTAATCGCGCGCGTCAGGAAGGAGAAGGGAACCGGCGGCGTGTCGCCCGGCTGCACTTCGAGCGAGGCCCAGTCGATGCTGGAGCCATCGAGCCGCGGCGGCGTCCCGGTCTTGAGGCGGCCGAGCCGGAAGCCGAGCCTGTAGAGCCGTTCGGATAGGCCGAGCGCCGGCGCCTCCCCCACCCGGCCGGCCGGAATGCGCGTCGCGCCGAGATGGATCATGCCCCTGAGAAACGTGCCGGTGGTCAGCACAACCCGGCGCGCGCGGAAGCTGCGCCCGTCCTCGGCGACGACACCCGCGACCGCGCCGTTCTCGACAAGCAGGTCGCCGACCGCTGCCTCGATGACGGTCAGACCCGGCTGTTCGAGGATCGCCGCCTGCATCGCGGCCTTATACAACTTTCGATCTGCCTGGGCGCGGGGACCGCGCACCGCCGGGCCCTTGCGCCGGTTGAGCAGCCGGAACTGGATACCGGCCTGATCGGCGACCCGGCCCATCAGCCCGTCCAGCGCATCGACCTCGCGCACCAGATGGCCCTTGCCGAGCCCGCCAATGGCCGGGTTGCAGGACATCTCGCCGATGGTCGCGAAGCGATGCGTGACGAGCGCCGTGCGCGCACCGGCCCGCGCGGCGGCTGCCGCCGCCTCGCAGCCCGCATGGCCGCCGCCGATCACAATGACGTCGAAAGCTTCGCTCATCGATTCCTGTCCGCGCGAGAAATGCCTGTCTCCGTAGGAACGGATTCGAACGACAGCGCGTCAGAGCTTTAGTCGCTGCGCCGCGCTGCGTCAAACTTTTCGGGTGGCGCGCCGGTGGCTGGATGAGGATTCGCGCGCAAGCCTTTGACGCGGAATCGGATTCTTCGCACTCCTCATGTTTCACGTGAAACAGGCGGGCCGCGCTCCCCCTCACTTCCCGATGCAGAAATCCCGGAAGATCACGTCGAGCAGTTCCTCGACATCGACCCGGCCGGTGATGCGGCCGAGCGCCCGGGCCGCAAGGCGGAGGTCTTCGGCGATGAGATCGGCGTCGCCACCCTCGCCTGCCCGCGCCAGCGCGGCGGCACATTCGGCGAGGCCCTCGCGGTGGCGGGCACGGGTGATGACCGGATGTTCGCTGGCCTCATAGGCCGACCCGACCCGCGCCGTGAGCGCCGCTTCGAGCGCGTCGAGCCCGGCCCCCGTCATCGCCGAAACGCCGATGGCGCCCGCCGGCACGTTGCCGCCGAGATCGATCTTGTTGAGCACCCTTATGTCGCCGTCCCGCGCCAGCGCGAAATCGCCCGCATCCGGCGCGGCAATGACCAGCCGCAAATCGGCGCGTTCGGCCCGCGCCAGCGCGCGCCTGACCCCTTCCCGCTCGATGGCCCCGGCGGCCTCGCGCAGGCCCGCCGTGTCGGCCAGCGTCACCGGCACGCCGCCGATATCGAGCCTGACTTCAAGGACGTCGCGCGTCGTGCCGGCCTCGTCGGAAACGATGGCGGCCTCGCGGCCCGCCAGACGGTTGAGGAGGCTCGACTTGCCGACATTGGGCGGCCCGACGATGGCGACCTCCACGCCGCCGCGCAAGATCTCGCCACGACGGCCATCGTCAAGATGCGCGGCGATTTCGGATCGAAGCTGCCCGATTTCGGGGCCGAGCTTCGCGATCAGGTCGCCGGGCACTTCCTCGTCCGGAAAATCGATTTCGGCTTCGGCATAGGCGAGCAGCCGGACGAGCCGCGCCCGCCAGCCCTCATAGAGCTGGCCGAGCGCGCCTTCCATCTGGCGAAGCGCCTGGGCGCGCTGCGCTTGCGTCTCGGCGTCGATCAGATCGGCAAGGCCCTCGACCTCGGTGAGATCGAGCTTGCCGTTCTCGAAGGCGCGGCGCGTGAACGCGCCGGGATCGGCGGCGCGCAGGCCGGGCAATCGCGCCAGCGCATCGAGCGCGGCCCCGACGACCGCGCGGCCGCCATGCAGATGCAGCTCGACGACATCCTCGCCGGTGAAACTCGCGGGCGCCGGAAAGAAGATCGCCAGCCCGCGATCGAGCGGGGCTTTCGTTTCGGGATCGATGAAACGGCGCAGCGCCGCCATTCGCGGGCGCGGCACGCCCTGCCCCGTCAGCGCCTCAAGCGCCGCCGCCGCGCGCGGTCCCGAGACGCGCAACACGGCAACGCCGGCGCGGCCCGACGCCGACGACAAGGCGTAAATCGTTTCCAAATCAAATCGATCCGTTGCCGATGGCTCTAGGATTCTTTCTTCGTTCCGCTTTTGCCGGCATCGTCTTTTTTTGTCGGCTTCTTGCCCCCGCCCATCGCCGTCTGCGCCATGCCCCAGAGCAGGCCCTGAAACTGTTCGAGCCCTTGCGCGCCGACCGGCATGATCGCCTTCACGATCTGCTCGGGATCGATATAGGACAGGTTGGAGGCCATGCGCTTTTCGAGCTCGGCGATCAGCCGCTGCTGCATCGGTTCCAGATCCGGCAGGCCCATCAGCCGCCGCGCTTCGACCGGGGTGAGATCGACATCGATCGTGACTTTCATCGTCCTATCTCTTTCTCGACGGGGCGGATCATATGCCCCACATTGCCGCAACAAATCAGTTCGCAAGTTTGAGTCAATCGCCCGGAAGGCCCGATGTCACGCAATTTCCTGAGTGAAGAGACAAGTCCCTATCTGCTGCAGCACAAGGACAATCCGGTGCATTGGCGGCCCTGGGGGGAGGCGGCGCTCGAGGCGGCGCGCGCAACCGGCAAGCCGATCCTGCTCTCGGTCGGCTATGCGGCCTGCCACTGGTGCCATGTGATGGCGCATGAAAGCTTCGAGGATGCGGGCGTCGCCGCGGTGATGAACGCGCATTTCGTCAACATCAAGGTCGACCGCGAGGAGCGCCCCGACATCGACGCGATCTACATGTCGGCGCTGCACCTCCTCGGCCAGCAGGGCGGCTGGCCCTTGACGATGTTCCTGACGCCGGACGGCGAGCCCTTCTGGGGCGGCACCTATTTTCCGAAGGAGCCGAATTACGGTCGGCCGGGTTTCATCCAGGTGCTGGAGGAAGTGGCGCGCATCTTCCGCGAGGAGCCCGACAAGATCGACAAGAACCGCACCGCGCTTGTGACGGCACTTGCCGAACAATCGGCGACCGCGCGGCCGGGCGAACCGACGGAGCAAGTACCGCTGATCGTCGCCGAAAAACTGCTGCCGATGATGGACGGCGAAAACGGCGGCATCAAAGGCGCGCCGAAATTTCCGCAAGTGCCGATCCTGACGCTGTTGTGGCGCGCGCATCTTGCAACCGGCCGCGCCGATTTTTCGCAAGCCGTGACGCGCGCCCTCGACCATATGTCGGAAGGCGGCATCTACGATCATCTGGGCGGCGGCTATGCGCGCTATTCGGTCGACGAATTCTGGCTGGCGCCGCATTTCGAAAAGATGCTCTACGACAATGCAGCTCTGATCGATCTCCTGACCACGGTCTGGCAGGAAACGCGAAAGCCGCTTTACGAGCGCCGCATCCGCGAGACGATCGAGTGGATCGCGCGCGAGATGGTTGTCGAGGGTGGCGGCATCGCCGCTTCATTGGACGCCGACAGCGAGGGCGTCGAGGGAAAGTTCTATGTCTGGTCGGAAGCCGAGATCGACAATCTCTTCACGCCGGCCGAGGCGGAACTTTTCAAGGCCGCATACAACGTCTCGGCCGAGGGCAACTGGGAAGAGACGAACATTCTGAATCGTCTCGCCCGCGCCGACCTGCCGCTGACGGCGGAAGAGGAAGCGGCGCTGGATCCGTTGAAGGCGCGCGCCTTTGTCGAACGCGATTTGCGGGTGCATCCGGGCTTCGACGACAAGGTGCTCAGCGACTGGAACGGCATGGCGATTGCCGCACTCGCCCGCGCCGGCGCCGCCTTCGGCGAGGCGGAGTGGATCGGCATGGCGGCATCCGCCTTCCGCTTCGTGATGGAAACGATGCGTGTCGACGGGCGGCTGCATCACGCCTGGCGCGAAGGACGCTTGCAGCATATCGCGATGGCCGACGACCTCGCCAACATGGCAGGTGCCGCGCTGGCACTGAACGAGGCGACCGGCGACGGGGCTTACGTCGAGGCCGCCGAAAGCCTCGTTGCCGAACTCGACGCGCATTATCGGGACGGAACGAATGGCGGCTATTTCTTCACCGCCGGCGACGCCCCCGCCCTCATCGTCCGTAGGCGGACGGTTGCCGACGACGCGACGCCGGCCGCCAACGGCACAATGCTCGCCGTGCTGGCAAGGCTTTCGCTCACAACCGGCAAGGCAAGCTATATGGGGCGCGCCGACGAAATTATTCGGGCCTTTGCCGGCGAGCTGCAGCAGAACATCTTTCCCTTGGGCACCTATATTGCGAGTTTCGAGACGCGGCTGAGGCCCGTCCAGATCGTGCTGGTCGGAACGCATGAGGAAACCGCCCCCCTCGCCCGCACCGCCTTCGGCGTCTCGCTGCCGAACCGGGTGTTGATGCGGGTGGCGGATGGTGAAGCCTTGCCCGACGGGCATCCCGCGCGCGGCAAGGGAAAGATCGACGGCAAGCCGACCGCTTACGTCTGCGCCGGCGAAACCTGCTCGCTGCCGCTGACGGAGGCGGATGCGCTTACCGCTGAACTCGTCCGCGTCCGCGCGGCGTAACGCCGCCCATCGCCGTCGCCGCCAGCCCGGCCTCCTCGCGGATCCAGTTGCGGAAGGCCTGTACCTTGGGCTTGGCGGCGCTGCGCTCGGGATAGACCAGCCAGTAGCTCTCCTCGTCCGGCGTTTCGATGTCGAAGAGGCGGATGAGGCGCCCTTCGGCGAGGTCGGCCATGGCGAGCGTGTCGTTGGCGAGCGCGACGCCCTGGCCGCCGGCGGCTGCCTGCAGCGCCAGCGATGCCTCGATGAAGAGCGGACCCTTCGCCGCCCAGCGCGGGTTCTTGACGCCCGCCGCTTCGAGCCAGTTCTGCCAGTGCTGCATGGTTTCCTCATGCAGCAGCGGATAGTTTTTGAGGTCTTCCGGTTTGCGGATCGGTTTCTTCGGATCGAGCAGCGACGGCGCGCAGACCGGATAATTGGTCGCCTCGAAAAGCTTTTCGGCGATCGCATCCGGCCAGTGCCCAAGCCCGTAGCGCACGCCGATATCGACATCCGACCGTTCGAAGTCGACGACCTCGGAAGATGGCAGCAGCCGTAGCTCGATGTCGGGATGGGCGCGATAGAACTTTCCGAGGCGAAGCACCAGCCAGCGCGCCGCGAAGGAAGGCTCGACCGAAACGGTCAAGGCGGCGCTGTCGCGGGCGCCGGCCTGCGCCCAGCCCTCGCCGATCTGGTCGAAGGCGGCAGTCAGCACCGGCAGCAGCCGCGCGCCGCGCTCGGTCAGCTCGACCGCCCGGCCGGTGCGGTGAAAAAGTCCGGCGCCAAGCTCTTCCTCCAGCGCCCGAATCTGGTGGCTGACCGCCGCATGGGTGACGCCGAGTTCGTCGGCGGCGCGCGAAAAACTGCCATGCCGCGCCGCCGCCTCGAAGGCGCGCAAGGCTTTCAGCGAAGGCAGGCGGCGGCTGGCCATATGTTAGTTTTTCTAACTTCTGCGTTGCAAAAAGATCGTTTGTGAAAGCCCGTATAAAGCCTCATATCTCCGTCACACACTAGACCAAACGGTGAATAAAATGAACATCCTTGCCACCTATGCCACGAGCTATGTCGCCGCCTGCGACCTGGCCCTGTCCGCGCGCAGCGAACAGACGGCCGGCAAGCACAGCGACGAAGCCGCGAACGACCGCGGTTTCCGCAAGCTCTTCTCCTTCGGCCCCCGCGCCGCGTCCCCCAAGGCCGCCTGAAGAAGTCCGCCTGAAAAAGTGCCGCCTCCGCTCGATTTGACCGGGAAGGGCCGTTAGAGTTCCGCATCTGACATCCCCCTGTCGAAGACGAAGGAGGCCGGCATGAGCGGCGAGACGATCACGATACCGGGCAAGGACGGCGCATTTACGGGCTATCTGGCGAAGCCCTCGACCGGCAAAGGCCCCGGCATCGTCGTCATCCAGGAAATTTTCGGCGTCAACAAGGTGATGCGCGACCTCTGCGACTGGCTCGCCGGGGAAGGCTATGTCGCGCTCTGCCCCGACCTCTTCTGGCGCATCGAACCCGGCATCGACATTACGGACCAGACCGAAGCCGAGTGGAAAAAGGCCTTCGACCTCTTCGGCAAGTTCGATGTCGACAAGGGCGTCAAGGACATCGCCTCGACGATCGCGACGCTGCGGCCGCTTTCCACGGGCAAGGTTGGCGCCGTCGGCTACTGCCTCGGCGGCCAGCTTGCCTATCTCACCGCCTGCCACACCGATGCCGATGCGAGCGTCGGCTATTACGGCGTCAACATCCAGAACCGGCTTGCCGACGCGAAGGGCATCAAGGCGCCGCTGATGCTGCATATCGCCGGCAAGGACGAGTTCGTGCCGCCGGAAGCGCAGGAGGCGGTCGTCGCGGGCTTGCGCGACAATCCCCATGTGACGATCCACCGCTATCCGGAAATGGACCATGCCTTCGCCCGTCCGGGCGGCGCGCATTACGACAAGAAGACGGCCGACGAGGCCAACGACCGCACGCTGAAATTCTTCGCGCGTCATCTGGGGTGATGCGGTTCGCATGAGGCGCGCGCGCGATGTCTCTTGAACTTTATCTGGGCTTCATCGCCGCCACGCTGATCCTCTGCGTGATACCGGGGCCGGTGGTGACCTATCTCGTTGCCTGCGGCATCCGCCAGGGACCGCGCGCCGCGATGGCCGGGCTTGCCGGCACGACATCGGCGCTGCTCGTTCACATGGCGCTGGTGCTGGCGGGACTTGCGCCGCTGCTCGCCGCGATCGGGCCCTGGGGCGAGGCGCTGAAACTCGTTGGCGCGGGCTATCTCGTCTGGATCGGCATTTCCGCCTGGCGCGCGCCTTACGAAGACCCCGACCTGCCATCCCCCCCCACACGACAGGCAACAAGCGCCGCGACGCTCTACCGGCGCGGTTTCCTGATTTCGGTGACGAACCCGAAATCGCTCGCCTTCTATGCCGCATTCTTCCCGCAATTCGTCAGCGCATCGGCGCCCGCCGCGCCGCAGCTCGTCTTGCTGGCCACGACCTTCATCGTCGTCGGCACGATTTCGGATGGCGCATTCGGTCTGGCCGCCGGCAAGCTCGCGCCTTACCTCAAGGGCGCGCGGGCACAGACGATCCGCAACCGCATCACGGGCTCCGTGCTTGTCGGCGCCGGCATCGGCCTCGCACTCGCCCGCAAATAATTCGACAACCGGATAAGAGAAAAGGCGCATCCACATGCAGAAGATCAAGGCGATCCGTATCGAGAAGACCGGCGGACCGGAGACGATGGCGTTGCGCGAGGTCGAACTCGCGGGGCCCAAACCCGGCGAGGTGCAGGTGCGCGCCAAAGCCATCGGCATCAACTTCATCGACACCTATCACCGCTCCGGCCTCTATCCGGTGGCGCTGCCGTCGGGCATCGGCATGGAAGCGGCGGGCACCGTCGAGGCGGTCGGCGACGGCGTGACACATCTGAAAGCGGGCGACCGCGTTGCCTATGCCTCGGGGCCGATCGGCGCTTACGCGGAAATGCACAACGTCAATGCCGGCACGGTCGCAAAAATTCCGGCCGGCGTTTCGGACGAAGCCGCCGCCGCGATGATGCTGAAAGGCATGACCGCGCAGTTCCTGTTGCGCCAGACCTTCCGCGTCGAGAAGGGCCAGACGATCCTCTGGCATGCGGCGGCCGGCGGCGTCGGCCTGATCGCCTGCCAATGGGCAAAACATCTCGGCGCCACCGTGATCGGCACGACGAGCTCGGCGGAAAAGGCCGCCCTCGCCCGCGCCCATGGTTGCGACCACGTGATCGACTACACGACGGAAGACGTGGCGGCGCGCGTCAAGGAAATCACCGGCGGCAGGAAAGTGCCTGTCGTCTATGACGGCGTCGGCAAGGCGACCTTCATGGGCTCGCTCGACAGCCTGGCGCCGCTCGGCCTGCTCGTTTCCTTCGGCAATGCGTCCGGGCCGGTGACGGGCGTCGATCTCGGCATCCTGGCGCAGAAAGGATCGCTCTTCGTGACACGCCCGACCATGTTTCATTACATGGCAAAAACGCCGACCGCCTTTCAGGAAATGGCCGCCGAACTTTTCGACGTCGTCGCGAAAGGCGCGGTGAAGATCGAAGTCAATCAGCGTTACGCGCTGGGCGAGGCCGCGAAGGCGCATATGGATCTCGAGGCGCGCAAGACGACGGGCGCGAGCGTGCTTGTGCCGTGAGGACAACCGCATGATCGAGGGAAGCTGTCTCTGCGGCGCGGTGCGCTTCCGGGCCATGCGGATGAGCGGCATCGTCAGCTGTCATTGTTCGATGTGCCGCAAGGCGGCGGGCGGTGCGGCGGGCGCCTTCTTCGTCGCCTTGCGCGACGAGGTGACATGGCAGGGCGAGGAACATCTTTCCAGCTACAAAAGTTCGCCGGAACTCGTGCGCGCCTTCTGTTCGCGCTGTGGCACCGCGATGACCGGCGCCAATCTGATCGAACCCGACGAGACGATCATCCTCGCGGCCAACGCGCTCGACGGCGACATCACGGCGCGCATCGTCGCGCATGAGCATGCCGGTTCGAAAGCCTCATGGGCGGACAATGACGACGCGCCGCATTTCGACGGGCCGTTTCCCGGCTGGGAAAATTTGCGGCCCTAGCTACTTCCCGAGCCCGCGCGAGGCGGCCGGCACGCCGAAGCCGGTATCGATGAAGGTTGCGCGGTGGAGCGTCTGGATGCGGTCGAACACGACATCGACATTCCATTCGGCAATCTGCTCGCAAGGTACGACCGTGCCAATGATGCGTTCGCGGCCATCGCCATTCTCGCTGTCAGCGGCAATCGGCAGCGTCATGAATTCGCAGGCAAAGGGTTTGCCCGGCCGCGCATAGACGTCGCGGATCATCACGATGCCGCAGGGCTGCTCGTGCAGCACGCGAAGCCGCGCCCGGTCGATTTCCGTTTCGGCATGTTCGGCCGGTCCGAAAACGTTGTAGCCGGTGAAATCGAGACCGCTGGCCTCGACAAGCGCGCTGCCATAGATGCGGAAGACGAGCGACTTCTCGTCTTCCCAGCTCAGGTAACGGATATAGGGGAGAAGCTCGACCAGCGCCCGGAGGCTGACCTCGCTCGAGGTCGGCATCGGCTTGTCGCCGCGCGCCTCAAGCCACCAGGCGTAGAGCTGGCGGCCGATATTGGAGAGCGGCAATCCGCCGATCTCGACCGGCACATGATCGATCGGACCGGCAAGGCGCGCCTTCACCGTCTCGATCGAGGACCACTGCATCAGCGGCTGCACCCAGGTCGGACGCTTGTCCGCCGGACCGTCCCCGCCCTCGCCAATCGTCATGCGCACCCCCGCCGACAACAAACCGTCCGTTCTGCCCGCCGCATACAACCCGGCACACGCATCGCGATGCCGGGCGCCTGGGCAGAATAGCAGTTTTCCGGATCAGGTGTTCATCGAGTCGAAGAATTCGTCGTTGCTCTTGGTCTGCTTGAGCTTGTCGAGCAGGAACTCGATGGCGTCGACCGTGCCCATCGGATTGAGGATGCGCCGCAGCACATACATTTTCGAGAGCTGGCCCTTCTCGACCAGCAGCTCTTCCTTGCGTGTGCCCGATTTCAGAATGTCGATGGCCGGGAAGACGCGCTTGTCGGCGACCTTGCGGTCGAGAATGATTTCCGAGTTGCCGGTACCTTTGAACTCTTCGAAAATCACTTCGTCCATGCGCGAGCCGGTGTCGATCAGCGCCGTGGCGATGATGGTCAGCGAGCCGCCCTCCTCGATGTTGCGCGCCGCGCCGAAGAAGCGCTTGGGGCGCTGCAGGGCGTTGGCGTCGACACCGCCGGTCAGCACCTTGCCCGAGGAGGGCACGACGGTGTTGTAGGCGCGGCCGAGACGGGTGATCGAATCCAGGAGGATGACGACGTCGCGGCCGTGTTCGACGAGGCGCTTCGCCTTCTCGATGACCATTTCGGCGACCTGCACGTGGCGCGTCGCCGGTTCGTCGAAGGTCGATGAAATCACCTCGCCCTTCACCGAACGCTGCATGTCGGTCACTTCTTCGGGCCGCTCGTCGATCAGGAGCACGATCAGATAGCAGTCGGGATGATTGGTCGTGATCGAATGCGCGATGTTCTGCAACAGCACCGTCTTGCCGGTGCGCGGCGGCGCGACGATCAGCCCGCGCTGGCCCTTGCCGAGCGGCGCCACGATGTCGATGACGCGGGACGACTTGTCCTTCAGCGTCGGATCGTCGACCTCCATGTTGAGCTTTTCGTCCGGATAGAGCGGCGTCAGATTGTCGAAATGAACCTTGTGGCGGGCCTTGTCGGGGCTCTCGAAATTGACGCTGCTGACTTTCAGCAGCGCAAAATAGCGCTCGCCATCCTTGGGACTGCGGATTTCGCCCTCGACCGTGTCGCCGGTGCGGAGCGAGAAGCGCCGGATCTGCGAGGGCGAGACGTAGATGTCGTCCGGGCCCGGCAGGTAGTTGGCTTCCGGCGAGCGCAGGAAGCCGAACCCGTCGGGCAGCACCTCGACCACGCCTTCGCCGATAATGTCGATATTCTGCTCGGCATACTGCTTCAGGATCGCGAACATCATGTCCTGCGTCCGGAGCGTCGAGGCGTTCTCGACTTCAAGTTCCTCGGCCAGCGCCAGAAGGTCGGTGGGCGACTTGGCCTTGAGGTCCTGCAGCTTGATCTGCGTCATAGGCTTGGGTGGTCTTTCGTTGGGAGTTGCCGCGATGGGGCCTCTGACGGGCCGGACGGAAGCGGAACTTTGAAGGGGTGGGATGTCGTTCGGATGACGGTCTTGCAAGGGAATGGGAAAGCGGGCCTTCGCTCTTTCCGCCATCGCACAAGGAGGGCCGCCTTTGCGGGCTTTGAGCCTTGTGCACGGTCTTCTGGCCGTCGCCGGGTAAGGGCCTCGGCCGGGAAAGGACTTGAAAGAAGGCCGCCGGAAGAAATCCGGCTTGGGACCGATATAAGGCCAGGCGGCGGAAATTTCAAACGAAATTGGTGTCCACCGTCAAAACGGCTTCGCGACGGCCAGCAGCACGATGAAAATCACCAGAAGCGGCGGCGCCTCGTTGACGATCCGGTAGAAGCGGGCGTCGCGGCGGTTTTCGTCGCGCTCGAAGTCCTTGCGCCAGCGCGAAAAGGCCCCGTGCAGGCCCGACATGATAAGGATCAGCACCAGCTTCACCTGCATCCACAAGTCCCAGAGGAGCCCCGGATTGAGGGCCAGCATCGCGATGCCGAAGACGAAGGTCGCGATCATCGCCGGGTTGACGATGCCCCGGAGCAGCCGCCGCTCCATGATCTTGAAGGTCTCCGACTTCTCGGAGCCCGGCGCGCTCTCGGCGTGATAGACGAAAAGCCGCGGCAGATAGGCCATGCCGGCCATCCAGAAGATCACCGAGATGATGTGCAGCGCCTTGATCCAGACGTAATAGCCCGCGAGGAAGTCCATCAGCTCACCGTTTGAAGCGCGAGTTTCGCCGTGCAGGGATAGCCCGCCGCCTCCTCCGGGCAAAGAATTTCGGGCGCCGTCCGCACCGCCCGCACAAGCCCGGCGAGCCCGGCGATGAAATCGGGATGGACGCCGAGCGCCGGCACGCGGCTATAGGCCGGCACGCCGCTTTCCCCGGCGAGTTTCGCATATTCGATGTCGAGCTCGACCAGCGTTTCGGAATGTTCGGAGACGAAAGCGACCGGCACCACGACAAGCCGCTTGCCCTCGGCGCCGGCGCGTTTGATTTCGGCCTCGGTCGAGGGCCCGATCCATTCCAGCGGCCCGACGCGGCTCTGGTAGCAGGTGATCCAGTCGAGACCGGGCATGTTCAGACGCGCAACGATCGCCGCGCAACTCTGCTCGACCTGCGCCTGATAGGGATCGCCGCCGTCGACAATCTTTTTCGGCAGACCATGCGCCGAGAACAGCACCCTGAGATTTTCGCTCGTGCCCGCCTTCGCCAGCGCCTCGCCGAGCAAGGCCGCATGAGCGGCAACAAACCCCTGCTCGACCGGATAGCAACAAACCGCTTTTGCCGGCATGGCAAGTCCGGCCGCCTTCGCCGCGCGGTCCCAATCCTTCAGCGAGGACTCGGTCGTCGTTGTTGAGTATTGCGGATAGAGCGGCAGCAGCACGATTTCATCGGCGCCCCAGGCCTTGATCGCGGCGGCCGCTTCATCGGCAAAGGGATGCCAGTAGCGCATCGCGAGAAACGCACGATAGTCGGACTCGCCATCGGCTAACGCCGCTTCGAGCGCGCGGCCCTGCGCCTCCGTCAGCGGCACCAGCGGCGAACCGCCGCCGAGCTCGGCATAGATCGCCCGCGCGACCGGCGCCCGGCGTTTCGACACAAGCTTCGCGATCAGCCAGCGAAAGGGTTGCGGCACGCGAATGATCGCTGGGTCGCTGAACAGGTTGAACAGGAACGGTTCGACCGCTTGCGGGCCATCGGGACCGCCGAGATTGAAAAGCACAATGGCGACCTTGCGCGTCATACCCGCCAGCCTCGCACGATCTCGACAAGCTCCGCCACATGTTCGGGCGGCGTTTGCGGCACGATGCCGTGCCCGAGATTGAAAATGAACGGGCCTTTGCCGAGCGTATCGAGAATGGCAAGCGCTTGGCGCCTCATTTCCGGCCCGCCGGCGACCAGCAGCAGCGGATCGAGATTGCCCTGAAGGCAACCGAGGCTTTGAAGGTTGTCGCGCGCCCAGCCCGGCGACATCGCGGTGTCGAGACTTAAAGCATCGAGCTTCGTCGCGCGGAAATATTGCGCGGTCATCGGCCCGGCGCCGCGCGGGAAACCGATCACCGGCAGATCGGGAAAGCGCGCCTTCAAGGCGACACGGATTTCGAGCATCGGCTTCAGCGCGAAACGCTCGAAGGAAAGCTCGGGCAGCGAACCCGCCCAGGTATCGAAAAGCTGCACGACCTCGACGCCCGCCTCGACCTGCGCCGAGAGATGCTCGATTGTCGCCGCAACAAGCAGATCGATCAGCTTCTGGAATTCATCCGGCGCGCGATAGGCCCAGGCCTTGGCGGCGGCCTGATCCGGCGAACCGCGCCCGCCCACCATGTAGGTCGCGACCGTCCAGGGCGCGCCGGCAAAGCCGATCAGCGTCGTCTCTGCCGGCAGACTGATCCGCAAGCGCCGCACCGTCTCATAGACCGGCTGCAGCTTCTCGCGGATCACCGCGACAGGCTTCAGCGCCGCGATCCCGTCAGCATGCGTGATCGGCTCCAGCACCGGCCCCTCGCCTTCCTTGAAGGCAACGGGCTGACCGAGCGCATCCGGCACGACCAGAATGTCGGAAAAGAGGATCGACGCATCGAAGCCGTAGCGGCGGATCGGCTGCAAGGTCACTTCCTCGGCGAAGTCGGGCGTGTAGCAGAGATCGAGGAAACCGCCGGCCTCCGCTCGCACCTTCCGGTACTCGGGCAGATAGCGCCCGGCCTGCCGCATCAGCCAGACCGGCACACGGTCGACGGGTTGACGCTTCAGCGCCTTCAGAAGCCGTTTCTCCGCGGCGTTCGCGCTTGTCACCCGCTTTTTCTCCTACGATTCAAGAATCTTAAAAATAGTGGATAGTGAAGGATAGCTGTGAATGCCGGGGATCAAATATCCGCGCCGTCTTGTCCACAGATACGCGCATGCCCTGTCGGCGGATCGTCGCCCGCGCCCTTCATGCCATAGCTTGTGACAAATTACAGCCTGCCAAACAGCCGCGCCATTGCAAGCAACGACATAGGCTGTGGAGCCATTTCCTTTGCAAGACGTTAACAGCGGGGACAACTCCTGGCGCCTGCGCCGACCGGCCGGTCATACCCGTTTTGCAAAGCCCCGCACCGATTTTCCGCACCGGCCTATGGAACGGGGGAGCGAAAACGAAACACGGGTATGACCGGGTAGGGCTTGGGCCGAAACCCCCGCTTACCCCCGTTAATCACACTGTTCCACAGGCAAGTCCGCAACATCGAGCTTTGCCGTTATGCGACTTGCGGAAAAAGAATTGGCGCGCGCCACATGCCCCCGATACCTTTGCCCGCGCGGCCGCTCCGGCCGCTACGACCTTAAATCCGCGACCAGGGTTTCGATGAACGCCAAACGCGTCTTCCATCTCCATCTCGTGTCGGACGCCACCGGCGAAACGCTGAACACGGTGGCCCGCGCGGCTTGCGCCCAATATGAGGATGCGCGGCCGATCGAACATGTCTATGCGCTGGTGCGCGGACCCAAGCAGCTCGAGCGCGTGCTCGGCGAGATCGAGGCGGCGCCCGGCATCGTGATGTTCACGATGGTCAATGACGAGCTCCGGGCCCGGTTGGAACGGCGCTGCGCCGAGCTGCAATCGCCCTGCATTTCGGTGCTCGACCCGGCGATGCTGGCGCTCGGGCAATATCTGGGCAAGGAGATTTCGCACAAGCCCGGCTCGCAGCACACCATGGACGCCGAATATTTCGGCCGCATCACGGCGCTCAATTTCACGATGGCGCATGATGACGGCCAGTCGGCCGGTGACCTCAACGAGGCGGACGTGATCCTGCTCGGCGTCAGCCGCACCTCGAAAACGCCGACCTGCATCTATCTGGCGAACCGCGGCATCAAGGCCGCCAACATTCCGATCGTGCCGGGCGCGGTGATGCCCGCCGATCTCGAAACAGCCGAACATCCGCTGATCGTCGGCCTGACGACGAGCCCGGATCGCCTGGTGCAAATCCGCAAGAACCGTCTGCTTTCGCTGCACGAGAAGGCCGACACCGATTATGTCGAACCGGAAGTCGTGGCCGAGGAAGTCGCCTTCGCGCGCAAACTCTTTGCCCGCAATGGCTGGCCGGTAATCGACGTGACGCGGCGCTCGATCGAGGAAACGGCGGCGGCCGTGCTCAATCTCTATAATGAGCGGCAAAAGACCGGCTGAGCGCGATGGCGAAACCCCCTCTCATACTTGCTTCCGCCAGCGCGGTGCGCGCGAGCCTTCTGAAAGGCGCCGGCCTCGATTTCGAGGTCGCGGATTCGCGGCTCGACGAAGAAGAAGTGAAGCGCGGATTCGCCGGCCGCGACGATGCGGCCGATACCGACGCGCTGGCGCTCGAACTGGCGGTGGAAAAAGCCGCCGCCGTGTCGCGCGGCAAACCGCAAGCGCTGGTGATCGGCGCCGACCAGATATTGTCGTGTGAAGGCAAAAGATACGACAAGCCGAAGTCGATGGCCGAAGCGCGCGCCAACCTTCTTGCCTTCAGGGGACGGCCGCATATTCTGCATAGCGGCGTTGCGCTGGTGGCAAACGACGCGGTCATCTGGAGCCATGCGGCGCAGGCGCATCTGACGATGCGCGACTTCACGGATGATTTTCTTGACGACTACCTGGCGCAGGCCGGCGAACGCGTGTTGAAAAGCGTCGGCTGCTACCAGCTTGAAGGACCGGGCGTGCAATTGTTTGAGCGGATCGAGGGCGACTACTTCACCATTCTTGGCCTGCCGCTCTTGCCGCTGCTGGACGAGTTGCGCGCGCGGGGAGCGGTGCTGAAATGACAGGACCGAGCAAGGAGCCTCTTCGTGCCGCCGCGAGGTCCAAACCATGACAAGAAAAATATGTGTCATTGGCTGGCCCGTCGCCCATTCGCGCTCGCCGCTGATCCACAATCACTGGATCGCCGAATACAGGATTCCGGATGCGTGCTACGAGCCGATGGCGGTGAAGCCGGAAGACGCCGCCGCGACGATCCGCGACCTGCCGAAGCTCGGCTTCGTCGGCGCCAATGTGACCGTACCCCACAAGGAAACCGCCTTCGCCGCTCTCGACCGGCATGACGCGGTCGCGCGCCGCCTCAAGGCCGTCAACACCATTGTCACCACGGCAAAGGGCCTCGAAGGCCGTAACACCGATGGCTATGGCTTCATCGCCAATCTGAAGGATCGCGCCGCCGGCTGGAGCGCGGACCGGGGCCCCGCCGTTCTTCTCGGTGCGGGCGGCGCCGCGCGCGCCATCGCCGCCGCGCTTGAGGATGAAGGCGCGCCGGAAATCCGCATCGTCAACCGAACACCGGCCCGCGCCGAAGCGCTTGTGGCCGATCTCGGCCTGAAAGCCGCCCGAATTTTTGCCGAGGCCGACACGGCCGCCGCCCTTGATGGCGCAAGCCTGCTGGTCAACACGACGACGCTCGGCATGAAGGGCGAAAACGATGCGAGCGTCGATCTTGCGCCGCTGCCGAAATCCGCCCTTGTCACCGACATTGTCTATACGCCGCTTGAAACCGGCCTCTTGCGCCGCGCCCGCGAAGCGGGACACGAGATTGTCGACGGGCTCGGCATGTTGCTGCATCAGGCGGTGCCGGGTTTCGAGGCCTGGTTCGGCGTCAGGCCCGAAGTGACGGAAAAATTGCGCAAGCTGGTGCTTGCCGACATCGCGAAGCATTAGGGAGGGAAACATGCTGCTTGTCGGCCTCACCGGCTCCATCGGCATGGGAAAATCGGAAACCGCGAAAATGTTTCGCGCGCTGGGCGTGCCTGTCTATGATGCGGATGCCGCCGTTCATGCGCTTTATGAAAAAGGCGGCAAGGCGGTCGAGCCGATCCGCGCCGCTTTTCCGTCCGCCATTGTCGACGACGCGGTCGACCGCAAGGCGCTGTCGCGCAGCGTCCTGGGCCTGCCCGCCGAAATGAAAAAACTCGAGGCGATCGTCCATCCGCTGGTCGGCGAGGCGCAGATCGAATTCCTGCGCGAAAGCCTCGCCGCCGGTCATGCGATGGCCGTGCTCGATATTCCGCTGCTCTACGAGACGGGCGGCGAGAGCCGCGTCGACGTCGTGGTGGTGGTCTCCGCGCCCTACGATCTGCAGAAGACGCGCGTGCTGGCGCGGCCCGACATGGACGAGGCGAAATTCGCCGCCATTCACGCCAAACAGGTGCCCGACGCCGAAAAACGGGCCCGCGCTGATTTCATCGTCGACAGCGACAAGGGCCTCGATCATGCACGCGCGCAGGTGGCGGCGATTGTCGAGGCGTTGAAGGGCCGCGAGGGAAAAGTACTGAAGGAAAGGCTCGGCAAGAACTGAGATGACGGGCTAGAATGGCACCATGGAACAGCGAGTGAGCTTCATCACGCTGGGCGTCGCCGATGTCGCCCGGGCCCGCGCCTTCTACGAAACGCTGGGCTGGCGCGCGCTGCCGCAAAGCAATGAGAGCGTGGCCTTTTTCCAGTGCGGCGGCATCGTCTTCGCATTGTTCGGCCGTCTGGCGCTGGCGGAAGATGCCGGCCTCGCGCCGCATGGCGAAGGGTTCTCGGGCTTCGCGCTGGCGCATAATGTGCGCGAGAAGGACGAGGTCGATGCGACGCTTGCCGAGGCCGAGGCGGCCGGCGGCAAGATCCTGAAACGCGGCTCGGACGCCTTCTGGGGCGGCTATACCGGATATTTCTCCGACCCCGACGGTCATGTCTGGGAAGTGGCGTGGAACCCGCAAGGCGTCATCGGCGCTGATGGCTCGTTCCGTTTCCCCGAGAATTGAGAGAGGCAGCGGATGCGCGAAATCGTTCTCGATACCGAAACCACCGGCCTCTCGCCGCAGGACGGCCACCGGCTGGTCGAAATCGGCTGCCTCGAACTTTTCAACCATGTCGCCACCGGCAAATTCTTTCACGCCTATCTCGATCCCGAACGGGACATGCCGGAAGGAGCGCTGAAAATTCACGGGCTGACCACCGACTTTCTGCGCGGTCAGCCGAAATTTGCCGACAAGGCCGACGAATTTCTGGAATTCATCGGCGAGGATCAGCTGGTGATCCACAATGCAAGCTTCGACATGGGCTTCATCAATGCCGAGCTGAAACGCATCGGCCGGGCCGCGCTGCCGATGGCGCGCGCCATCGACACGCTCGACATCGCGCGGCGTAAATTTCCCGGCGCGCAGAACAATCTCGACGCGCTCTGCCGCCGCTTCGATATCGACAATTCGGCGCGTGAAAAACACGGCGCGCTGCTCGACTCGGAATTGCTGGCCGAAGTCTATCTGGAGCTGATGGGCGGCCGTCAGCCGGGTCTGGTGTTGCAGGCCGACATCGAGGCGGCGCGTTCGCCCGGCGCCGACACCGCGAAAGTGCAAGCGCAGGCCCGCCCCGCGCCGCTGCCGCCGCGCCTGACCGATGCCGAGCGCGAGGCGCATGAAGCCTTCGTCGCCGGTCTGCGCGGCGAGGCGTTGTGGAACGCCGCGAAGAGCTAGTTCACCGAAATCAGTTGGCCAAAATCAGTTCGGTTGTCCGTCGCCCGCCGGCGCCTGCGCCATCTGCTGGCGGCGCTGCTGGTAGAGGCCGACGAAATCGATCGGGTCGATCATCAGCGGCGGGTAGCCGCCGTCGCGCGTCAGATCGGCGACGATCCGGCGGGCAAAGGGGAAAATCTGGCGCGGGCATTCGATCACCAGCACCGCCTCGAGATTTTCCTCCGGAACGTTGGTCAGCCGGAATAACCCCGCATAATCGATTTCGACCAGGAACATCGTCTTGTCCTTGGTCTTGGCCTCGGCGCTGAGCTTCAGCGCCACTTCATAGTCGGTTTCGCTCATGCGGTTGACGCCGACATCGACCTTGACGGAGATGCTGGGCTGCTCGTCGACCGGCCCGAGCGCCTGCGGCGCGTTGGGATTTTCGAACGACACGTCCTTCACATACTGGGTCAGCACGCGAAGCTGCGCCACGGCCGGCTGGCCGGCATTGCCCGCATCGTTGGTATTCTGGTCCGACATCCTCGCCGCTCCCGGTCTTCGTCAAAATATCTCTGCAAAATCGCGAGGCTGCTGGCTATCACGGAACCTCGCCTGCGACAAGAAATCCGGCCTCCGGGTTGCGCTCAATCCGGACCGGAATGCGGCGGCAGCCGCTTATCTCCGCCCCGGCCGCTGTCGTCGGCGGACGGCTCCTCCTCGACCTCCCATTCCTCGGCCTCGATAATCGGTCCGCCGCCGGGTCCGCGTCTCATATGCGCGGTCCGGATGTGAACCTCGGCCCGCATCGCCAGCCGCCGCGCCACGATGCGCGCCGCGAGGCGGCGCAGCGGTGCGACCAGCAGCAGCAGCCCGATGGACGAAGTCAGGAGACCTGGAGTAACCATAAGAATGGCGGCAATGAAGAGGATTGCCCCATCGAGCATCTCGGCCACCGGCGGTTCGCCGCGCTCGACCGTTGCTTGCGCGCGCCGGAGCGTCTCGGGACCTTGCGCCCGCATCAGCCAGACGCCGCCAAAGACGCTGAGGACCACAAGCCCGATCACCGGCCAGACGCCGAGAAACGCGCCGGCCTGGATGAAGACGGCGATCTCCGCCAGCGGCAGACCGGCAAGGATCAGGAAAACAAGGAGCGGCAAGGTGCTTCCAGGATGGTTGGCCCGCAAATCGCGCTGCGGGGCTGATCGGGGGCAATCCGTCGCGACCGCGCCGGTAGCAAAAGCGCTCCGATTGCCCTAGGTTATATGCACAGTAGCGAATAGCGGCCTGCCCGTCACCATTGCGGCGGCGCGACGCCGCTTCGACGCTTTCGAAAACAAGGATCCGGCCAACGGGTCCGTTCCGGTTCACAGGCAAGGCTCATCGAGCGAATGGACGGCGGCTTGACACTTCTCAACATCATCCTGCTCGCGGTGGCGATCGGCGTCTTTCTGAAGCTGAGAAGCGTGCTCGGTCGCCGCACCGGCCATGAGCGTCCGCCCTACGATCCCTATTCCGATGCCGGCAATCCGGGCGGGACGAACCCCGCGGGCAACGACAAGGTTGTGACACTGCCGACGAAGCGTCCGCGCGCGGCCGCCGAAAGTGCCGGCCGCGGCCGCACTGTCGATGCGGCGGGCGATCCCTTTGCCGAACCCTTCGAAATCCGCAATCGCTGGCGCGGTATCGCCGAGGACAACACGCCGCTTGCCGATACGCTGAGCGCGATCGCGCGCCTCGACCGCAGCTTCGATGCCGAGGCGTTTCTCGGCGGCGCCCGCGCGGCCTATGAAATGATCGTCACCGCCTTTGCCGAAGGCGACCGCGACGCCTTGCGGCCGCTCCTGAGCGCCGAGGTTTTCGGAAGTTTCGAGGCCGCCATCGCCGCGCGCGAAAAGAACGGCCTGCATGTCGAGCAGAGTTTCATCGGCATCGACAAGGCAAAACTCTCAACCGCGACGCTTGACGGTTCGCGCGCCCGCCTGACGGTCAACTTCCGCAGCCAGCTCACCTCCTGCACCAAGAACGCCGACGGCGTCGTCGTCGAAGGCGATCCGGTGACGATCCGCGAGGTCAACGATGTCTGGACATTCGAGCGCGACGTGAAGAGCCGCGATCCGAACTGGAAGCTGGTCGCGACCGGCGCTTCGGCCTGACGGACGCGGCGATGCGCCGGGCCGCGCGGCTTCTGTTCTCCGGATTTGTCGTGATTGCCGTTCTTTCCTGTGCGCCGGGGGCGACTGTGATGGATGCGCGCGCCGATGCCCGTGCAATTTCTTTCGCCGATCTTCCCGGCTGGGCCGATGACGACCACGCCGCGGCGCTGGCGACATTCGCGCGTTCCTGCACACGCATCGCCGGGCTCGACGCATCGGCGCCGCTCGACAGCAAGACCGGAACATCCCCGATCTATGGCCGCGCCGGCGACTGGCAGCCGGCCTGCGCCGCCGCCTTGCAGACCGTTGCGCCGGGTTCGGCGCGCGGCTTCTTCGAACACTGGTTCCAGCCCGTGCGCCTCGCCGCCGAGCGCGGCCTCCTCACGGGCTATTACGAACCGGAAATGCGCGGCGCGCTGACCCGTCACGGCCCATACCAGACGCCGGTTCTGGCCCCGCCGCCGGGATTTGCGATGCGCGCCGGCGGCGCCGGCTTTCCGACCCGCGCCGAAATCGAGGACGGCGCGCTCGATCACAATGCGCTGGCGCTCATCTGGCTCGAAAGCCCGGTCGACGCCTTCTTCCTGCATGTGCAGGGTTCGGGCCGCGTGCGCCTCGAAAACGGCGAGACGGTGCGCCTCGCCTTCGCGGCGAAGAGCGGCCATGAATATACCTCCATCGGCAAGGTGCTGATCGACCGCGGCGCGATCCCGCGCGAGGAAGTCTCGATGCAGACGATCCGCGCCTGGATGGAAGCAAACCCCGTCGAAGGCCGCGACGTGATGCGGCAAAACCAGTCCTACATTTTCTTCCGTATACTGAGGGACATCGATCCGGAACTCGGGCCTCCCGGCGCCGAAGGCGTCAATCTGACGCCGCGCCGCAGCCTTGCCATCGACCGCGCGCATCATCCGCTGGGCGCGCTGTTCTGGCTGACGACGCGCCATCCGACGCCCGACGGCCGCGGCGAGGTTCCCTTCGCGCATCTCGTGGTCGCGCAGGATACGGGCTCGGCGATCAAGGGCGTGCAGCGCGGCGACATCTTTTTCGGTTCGGGCGACGAACCCGGCGAGATTGCCGGGCGCATGAAAGCCGAAGGCGAACTCACGGCCCTTGTGCCGAAAACCATCGCCCCCCGATAGACCGGAAAACGCGCAATGGCAGCCGGTGGCGACAGGACCGACGACAAAAAAGTCTCGCGGCGCCGCTCCCGTCCGCTGACCGAGGAAGAGCGCAAGCTCTGGCGGGCGGTCGTCAAGGACGCCAAGCCGCTCGTCCGCCGCCGCCGGAAATCCGCCGTCGAAATTCCGCTGGCCGAAGCCGACGAGCTCGCCGCCATCGCGCCCCCGCCGTCGCGCACAACCGCCGTCCCGGCCGCGCCGCTGCCGCCGAAAGTGGCGAAAGCCCGCCCGCCCGAGCCGCCGCTGCTGACCGGTCTCGACCGCCGCGTCAGCCAGCGTCTGGCCCGCGGCCAGATGGAAGTCGAGGCGACGCTCGATCTCCACGGCCACAATCAGCACGAGGCGCATGACGCGCTGCTTTCGTTTCTGACCCGTGCAAGGGCGCGCGGCCTGCGCTGCGTGCTGGTCATCACCGGCAAAGGCGCTTCGCCCTATGCGCGCCACACGCTGCACGGCGCCGATTTCTACGAAGTGCCGGAGCGCCAGGGCGTGCTGCGCAGTGCCGTGCCGCGCTGGCTGGAGGAGGCGGCGTTCCGCGCCCATCTGACGGGCTTCCAGCCGGCGCATCCCAAGCATGGCGGCGGCGGCGCCTTCTATATCTGGCTGCGCAAGAAGAGATGACGCCCTTCGGCCGCAAACTGCGCGAGCTGCGCAAGGCGCGCGGCGCGACGATGAAGGAGATGGCGGCCGCGCTGCGCGTGACGCCCGCCTATCTCTCGGCGCTCGAACACGGGAAGCGCGGCCGCCCGAGCTGGCGTCTGGTGCAGGCGATCGTCGGCTACTTCAACGTCATCTGGGATGAAGCGGAGGAACTGGAGCGTCTGGCACGCATCTCCCATCCGCGCGTCGTCATCGACACCTCCGGTCTTGCCCCCGAGGCAACAGAGGCGGCAAACCGTCTGGCCGAAGAGATCGGCGACATGAGCCCGGCCGAAATCGCCCGCCTTTTGTCGGTTCTCGATGCCCGCAAGCGGCGCCGCGGCAAATGACTCGCTGCCGGTGAAGATTGCCGAATGCCGGGACTCGCATCCGGCGAAGCCACGAAGAAACGGATTCGCCGATTGCAATTTAAACGAACCCGCGAAGATTCGCGGGCAGGCGCATGGACGGATGCGCGCAAAGCCGCTTCAATGATCCACCCGTCCTTTTGCCGCCACGGCCAATCATGCCCGAACGCAACGCCGACCATTCGCGATTTCCCGGCCATGTCGACTGGAACCTGTTTCGCATCTTCCACGAGATCGTGCGCGCTGGCGGCATCGGCGCGGCGGCGCGCAAGCTGAACCGCCAGCAGCCGACATTGAGCGCGGCACTGAAACGCCTTGAGGACGATCTCGGCACGCCGCTGTTGCGCCGCACCGCGCAAGGCGTCGAATTGCTGCCGGCGGGCCGCGCGCTATTTGAATTATGCGAAACGATGATCGGCGCCGTGCGCGCCGCGCCGCATGAGGTGGCGAAGGCGGCGGGCCGCGTCGAGGGCGTCATCAACATCCGCATGATCTCGTCCGTCGTCTCGGCGGCATTCGACACGGCGCTTGCGGACCTTCACCGCCACCATCCGGGCGTCGGTATCCATATCGAAGTCTGTCCCTGGCGCGCGGTGATCGCGGCGCTGAAATCGGGCGAGGCGGAAATCGGCATCGCCTGCGACAGCGCACCCGATCCCGCATTGCGCTACCAGCCGCTGATGAAGGAGGTGCAGCAGCTTTATTGCGACCGGAACCACCCGCTTTACGGGCAGACGGTGCCCCGGCCGTCGGACCTTGCCGACCGCGCCTTCGTCGCGACCGGCGCCGACGAGCCCGAGGAACTGGCAAGCTTTCGCCGCCGCTACGGGCTCGGCCGCCAGGTCGGCGGCGTCGCCGAAAACCTGCATGAGGCCAAGCGCCTGATCGAACTCGGGGTCGGCATCGGCTTCCTGCCGACCTGCGTCGCCGAAACGCTCGACAATCGGGGCGCCCTCTGGCCGCTGCTGCCCGAAACCGCGCTGCCCGCCTATCAGGTCTATCTGGTGACCCGCGACGAGCCGGCCCGCAACACGCCGACCGAACTTTTTCTGGCGGAAATCCTGGGGCGGTTGGGAAGCGGACAATCGGGCACATAGATTTGGTCTATGCGACACATCGAAATTTCCTCACTATCCCCATGACCACGCGCGGGGCAGCATGGGCCCATGTCCACCGCCGAACCCCTTCTGAAGTGTGCCGCCGAACCGTCGCTTGAAAGCCTGACCGGCCTCTGGCGGCGCTCGCTGATCCGCTGGCCGGACGGGCGGCGCGACGAAACCTCCTGGGTCAACTGGCTGCAGGGGCCGGGCCTCTATCTCGATCTACGCCAGCCCGAACATCGCCCCGATTTCTCGCATGCCGCTTCGCTCTCGGATCTCGCGCCCGGCGATCTGGACTGGCTGGGGCGCCAGGAAGGCTTTGCCGGCGAACTCATCTATGAAGACGGTTGGTTCGAGTGGCGCCGCGACATCGACTTCCAGCCCGAGGCGATCTATTCCGACCGCGGCCGGCTATGGCTTGAAGACGGCGTGATGGTCGAGCAGGGCGCCGACATTCCCTATATCGAGCATTGGCACCGCGAGCCGGTCGGGCTGCGGCCCGCCTGGGCGATGCGGCTCCGCGACCGCGCGACCGGGCAGAAGGCGGCGCTGATCCGCCTCGGCCATCTCTTCATGTATGCGCGCGATCGCGCCGTCGCGCCGCCGCCGCATCTGCATTTGCGCGACTGCGTGGCGGGCGCCGCGACACTCGATGCGGCGCGCGCGCTTGTCGATTGCGAGATTTCGCAAGGCGCGGTGACGAGCGCCGGCTGGATTGTGCAGCGCTCGACATTGCCGTTCCGCGAAGGCAAGCCGCTGGCGCCGGCGCTCGGGCAATCGACGCTTGCGACCGCCGACACCGATGCCGGCGGAAGGGCGATGGCGCGCCATTGGGAAATCGCCGACCTACGCGGCATGCCGGATTTCGATGCCGCGCCGAACGAGGAATTGTCATGAGCGAGACCGAAGCAAAGGGAACGGCCTTCACCCGCATCCCGGTCGTCGACATCGCGCCGCTGTTCTCGGACGACGTTGAAGCCAAACGCAAGGTCGCCGCCGAAATGGCCGACGCCGCCGGCAATGTCGGTTTTCTCTATGTGACGGGCCACGGCATTCCGCGCGCGGCGATCGAAAAGCTCGAAGCCCGCGCCGCGGAATTTTTCGCCGAACCGCTCGAACGAAAGATGGAACTCTACATCGGCAAGTCGCGCGCCCATCGCGGCTATGTGCCGACCGGCGAGGAAGGTTTCTACGACGGCACCGATCCATCGAAGATCGACAAGAAGGAAGCCTTCGATCTTTCGATTGAATTGCCGGACGACGATCCCGACCATGTTGCGGGCTACCGGATGCTCGGCCCGAACCAGTGGCCCGCCGCGCGCCCGGAGATGCAACGCGACGTCTATGAATACTACAAATGCGCGACGGCGCTCGGTCATACCATCTTTCGCGGCTTCGCGCTGGCGCTCGGTCTCGACGAGAATTATTTCGAGAGCCTGCTGACGAAGCCGCCCTCGCAATTGCGGCTGGTTCACTATCCGGCCGACCCGGCGCGCGCGCCAATTGAAGAAAAGAGGGCCGAATGGGGCATCAGCGCCCATACCGATTATGAATGCTTCACCATCCTTCATGTAACGGCGCCGGGCCTCGAGGTGATGAATGCCGAAGGGCGCTGGATCGACGCGCCGCCCGTCGAAGGCGCCTTCGTCATCAATATCGGCGATATGCTGGAAGCGATGACCAATGGCCGCTTCATCGCGACGTCGCACCGCGTGCGCAACGTGGCGGAAGAGCGTTATTCGTTTCCGCTCTTCTGCGCCGTCGACTACGACACGCTAATCGAGCCGCTGCCGCAATTCATCGACGGCGAGGCGCGCTACCCGTCCTATGTCGCCGGCGATCATTTGGTGACGCAGACGATGCGGACTTTCGGCTATCTAAAGAAACTCGTCGCCGAGGGAACGCTCGCGCTCCCCGAAAGAGAAGGCCACGCAACGGCCTTTGGCCGCAAGGAACGCGAACCGGCGTGAGACGCTTCAGAGAATGAACTTCGACAGGTCGGCATTGCGCGACAGGTCGCCGACATGTTTCTGCACGTAAGGCGCGTCGACCGTCACCGTTTCGCCCGTACGGTCGGTGGCGCCGAAGCTGATCTCGTCGAGCACACGCTCCATGACCGTGTGAAGCCGCCGCGCGCCGATATTCTCGACCGTCGCATTGACCGTCGCGGCGATGTCGGCGATGGCGTCGATCCCCTCATCGGTGAAGTTGAGCGTCACACCTTCGGTTTCCATCAGCGCCACATATTGCTTGATCAGGCTCGCCTCGGGCTCGGTCAGCACGCGGCGCAGCTCATCCTTGCCGAGCGCTTTCAGCTCGACGCGGATCGGCAGCCGCCCCTGCAGCTCCGGCAACAGGTCGGACGGCTTGGCGATATGGAAGGCGCCCGACGCGATGAAAAGAATGTGATCGGTTTTGACCGCGCCATGCTTGGTCGAGACGGTCGTGCCCTCGATCAGCGGCAGCAGGTCGCGCTGCACGCCTTCGCGGCTGACATCGCCGCCCTGCCGCTCGGCGCGCGCGCAGATCTTGTCGACCTCGTCGAGAAAGACGATGCCGTTCTGTTCGACGGCGGTGATGGCTTCCTGCGTCACCTGTTCCTGATCGAGCAGCTTGTCGCCCTCTTCGGCCACCAGCACGTCATAGCTGTCGCGCACGTTCATGCGGCGCGTCTTGGTGCGACCGCCAAAGGCCTTGCCCATGATATCGCCGAGATTGATCATGCCGACCTGGCTGCCCGGCATGCCCGGAATGTCGAATGACGGCATGCCGCCGCCGCTGTCGGAAACCTCGACCTCGATTTCCTTGTCGTCGAGTTCGCCGGCGCGGAGCTTGCGGCGAAAGCTTTCGCGCGTCGCCTCGCTGGCATTGGCGCCGACCAGCGCATCGAGCACGCGGGCTTCGGCGCCAAGATGCGCTTTCGCCTCGACATCCTTGCGCTTCTTCGTGCGCGTCATGGCGATGGCGATTTCAACGAGATCGCGGATGATCTGTTCGACATCGCGGCCGACATAGCCGACTTCGGTGAATTTCGTCGCCTCGACCTTGATGAAGGGCGCTTCGGCGAGCCGCGCCAGACGGCGCGAGATTTCGGTCTTGCCGACGCCGGTCGGCCCGATCATCAGGATGTTCTTCGGCAGAACTTCCTCGCGCAGA
This sequence comes from Parvibaculum sp., assembly GCF_019635935.1. Lineage (NCBI taxonomy): Bacteria > Pseudomonadati > Pseudomonadota > Alphaproteobacteria > Hyphomicrobiales > Parvibaculaceae > Parvibaculum > Parvibaculum sp. The sequence goes on from NZ_JAHBYN010000001.1 coordinate 2,030,546, forward strand.
TTGTCCGGCAGTTGCTGCCGCCGCCAGCGGTTGCGAAGCGCGATGGCAACGGCGCGCTTGGCGTCGCGCTGGCCGACAATATAGCGGTCGAGTTCGGAAACGATCTCGCGGGGCGAAAAACTGGTCATGCGGGAAAACGAAACTCCGGTCGGTAAGGCGGGAAGGTACGGTCAGGCCTCGATGACCTCGACCGTCAGATTGTTGTTGGTGTAGACGCAGATATCGGCCGCAATGCCCATCGCCTTGCGCACGATCGCCTCGGCGTCGAGATCCATGTCGGCAAGGGCGCGCGCGGCGGCCAGCGCATAATTGCCGCCCGAGCCGATGCCGACCACGCCCGCTTCCGGTTCGAGTACGTCGCCATTGCCGGTCAGCACCAGCGTCACTTGCGCGTCGGCGACGATCATCATTGCCTCGAGCCGGCGCAGATATTTGTCGGTGCGCCAGTCCTTGGCGAGCTCCACGCAGGCCCGCATCAGCTGACCCGGATATTGCTCGATCTTGGCTTCCAACCGCTCGAACAGCGTCATCGCATCGGCGGTCGCGCCGGCGAAACCGGCGATCACGTCGCCCTTGCCGAGCGGCCGCACCTTGCGTGCATTGCCCTTCATGATCGTGTCGCCCATCGACACCTGCCCGTCGCCGGCGATCGCGACCCGGCCCGCCTTGCGCACCGAAAGGATCGTTGTGCCGTGCCAGTTGATCGGGTCGTGCGGGGCCATATCTATTCCTGTCGGCTGCTTGTCGGGATTGCCGCTACCATGTGGCGGCTTCGCGCCATAGGGTCAAGCCCGGCGGGCAGACGGGTTGGCGCCCGTTTGTTGCAAGTGATAATCTTTCTCAAATCATATTCGCTGGGAGATTCCAATGGCCGGTCCTTTGAAAACCGAGGAAGCGCTGCGCACGGTTTATCCGGAACCTTCGGGCGGGGCGCTCGGCAAGCAGCTCGATTTCATCGATCCGCATTCGCGCCGCTTCATCGAGCTTTCGCCCTTCCTCTGCATCGGCTCCAGCCGGCCGGACGGGCTCGCCGATGTGTCGCCCCGGGGCGGCGAGCCGGGCTTCGTCCATGTGCTCGACGAGCGCCGCCTCGCCATGCCCGACCGGCCCGGCAACAACCGCCTCGACACGCTGACCAATATCGCCCATGCGCCGGCGGTTGGCCTCCTGTTCTTCCTGCCCGGTTTCGAGGAAATGCTGCGCATCAACGGCCTGGCCACGACGTCCGTGGAGCCCGACCTGATGGCCCGCCTCACGGTCGACGGCAAGCCGCCCCGCTCGGTCCTGGTGGTCGAAGTGAAGGAGGTCTATCTGCACTGCACCAAGGCGCTGAAGCGCTCCGGGCTCTGGAACCAAGAAAATCATGTACCGCGGACGGCGCTGCCGAGCTTCGGCGAGATGCTGCGCGACCAGATGAAGCTCGATGTCGCCCCGGCCCTGATCGACACGGCGCTCGAGGACGACGCGAAGAAGAACCTCTATTGAAGCCCACACCCTAACAATATCTGGTAGGCGACGATTAACCGAATACTAGGAAAGATTAATAGCTGCAATTCGATTCAATGACTTAACGCCACAGATGCATGGAAAAACGCAATTACTTAAAGTAATATGTGAGACGAACAGGCTTTTATTGGTTAACGTCCTGTAAGTCTTTGTGATTCAAATTGAATAGCCACTTTAACGGGAAAGCCGGGCCGCGTCGGGGCTTTACGCTGGCCCGTCCCTGCGCTCCCTGCTAAAAGCCCGCTGAAATCACGCCGCCGGAAAATCGAAATGTCCGCATCCCGCACCGCCAGGCTCGAACGCCAGACCAAGGAGACCTCGATTTCGGTCGCCCTCGACCTCGACGGCAAGGGCGAATACGACATCGAGACCGGCATCGGCTTTCTCGACCACATGCTCGAGCAGCTTTCGCGCCATTCGCTGATGGACCTCAAGGTCCGCGCCAAGGGCGACCTTCACATCGATTTCCACCACACGACCGAGGACACCGGCATCGTCATCGGCGAGGCCGTGCGCCAGGCGCTGGGCGACTTCAAGGGCATCCGCCGCTACGCAACGGCCGTCATCCCGATGGACGAAACCTGTACGCGCGTCTCGATCGACGTGTCGCAGCGCCCCTACCTGATCTGGAAGGTCAACTTCACCAAGCCGAAGCTCGGCGATATGGACACAGAGCTTTTCAAGGAATGGTTCCAGGCCTTCGCCCAGAACGCCGGCATCACGCTGCACATCGAAAACATGTATGGCGAGAACAACCATCACATCGTCGAAAGCTGCTTCAAGGGACTTGCCCGGGCATTGCGCGAGGCGGTCGAGATCGACCCGCGCGCATCGACGCAAATTCCCTCGACCAAGGGCAAGCTCGGAAGCTGACCGCTTTCCGGAACCGTCTGGCCTTTTCGCGCCGTCTGGCCTAGATAGGGGCCGAACGCAACGCCGCCCGGAACGGGCCCCATGTCCATGCGCATCTACACGGTTCACGAGCTTCCCGGCGCCCCCCTCGACGGCGCCGGCATTGTGCTGGTCAAGGAGGGCTTCTCCGTCCCGGCCTTCGTTTTTTCATGGGCCTGGCTTCTCTGGCATCGCTTGTGGATCGCCGCCGCGCTCTGGATTGCCCTGATAATCGTCGTGTCGCTGGTCGCGCAAAACCTCCTCGGCGCCGAAGGTGCGGCCATCTGCTCGCTGGCGCTGCAACTGATGCTCGGTTTCGAGGCCAACGACATTCGCCGCTGGACGCTGGCGCGCAAGGGCTACCGGATGGTCGACCTTGCCGGCGGCGGCAATCTCGAAGAAGCCGAGCGGGCCTTCTTCGCCAAATGGGACCGGCCGCTCAATGTCGCGCCCGCGCCGCCGCCGAAGCGCGTTTGGGGGCGGCGCGCCGAAACCGCGGCGAAGCCGGACGACGTTCTCGGCCTCTTTCCGAAGGCGGGAGGCTAGCGTCCCGTGAAAGTCGCGATCATCGACTACGGCTCGGGCAATCTGCGTTCGGCGGCCAAGGCCTTCGAGCGCGCGGCCCGCGACAACGCCATTGTGGCGGATGTTCTGGTCACAAGCGATCCCGACGCTGTGCGCGGCGCCGACCGCGTCGTCTTGCCGGGAGTCGGCGCTTTCGGCGATTGCCGCGCCGGATTGCATGCTGTCTCCGGCATGGTCGAGGCGCTGACCGAAGCCGTGCAACGCGACGCCAAACCCTTTTTCGGCATCTGCGTCGGCATGCAGTTGATGGCCGCGCGCGGTCTCGAACACGGGCAGCATGAAGGCCTCGGCTGGATCGACGGCGACGTCGTGGTGATGAAGCCCGATGATGCGGCGCTCAAGATCCCGCATATGGGCTGGAACACGCTGACGCAAACCCGGCCGCACATCCTGCTCGACGGCATCGAAACCGGCGAGGCGGGCCTGCATGCCTATTTCGTCCACTCCTATTTCCTCGATGCGAAATCGGAAGAGGACGTGCTTGCCCGCACCGACTACGGCGGACCCGTCACCGCGATGGTCGCGAAAAACAACATGGTCGGCGCGCAGTTCCACCCCGAAAAGAGCCAGACGCTGGGTCTGGCGCTGATCGGAAACTTCTTGAAGTGGCGACCATGATCCTGTTTCCGGCCATCGATCTGAAAGACGGACAATGTGTGCGCCTCGTTCACGGGCTGATGGACAAGGCGACCGTCTTCAACGACGACCCGGCGGCGCAGGCGCGCGCCTTCGAGCAGGCGGGCTTTGAGTATCTGCATATCGTCGATCTCAACGGCGCCTTTGCCGGCGCCCCGGTCAATGCCGCGGCGGTCGAAAGCATTCTGGCCGCGATCAAGATGCCGGCGCAGCTCGGCGGCGGCATCCGCGATCTCGCAACCATCGAGATGTGGCTCGCCAGGGGCATCGCCCGCGTCATCATCGGCACGGCGGCGGTCAAGAACCCGGCGCTTGTGATCGAGGCCTGCCGGAAATTTCCCGGCCGCATTGCCGTCGGCCTCGATGCGAAGGGCGGCCGTGTGGCGACCGAAGGCTGGGCCGATGTCTCCGACCTCACCGTGCTCGACATGGCGCGCCGCTTCGAGGATGCAGGCGTCGCCGCCATCATCTATACCGACATCGACCGCGACGGCGCGCTGGAAGGGCTGAACATCGAGGCGACGGTGGCGCTCGCCAATGCGATTTCGATCCCGGTTATCGCCTCGGGCGGTCTCTCCTCGATCGACGACGTGAGGAAACTTCTGGCCGCCGACACGACGAACATCGAAGGCGCGATTTCAGGCCGCGCGCTTTACGACGGCCGCCTCGACCCGAAGGAAGTATTGGCGCTGCTGAAGGAGGGGGCGCGATGCTGAAAGCGCGCGTCATTCCCTGCCTCGATGTGAAAGACGGCCGCGTCGTCAAGGGCGTCAATTTCGTCGACCTGCGCGATGCGGGCGACCCCGTCGAGGCCGCGCGCGCCTACGACGCCGCCGGCGCCGACGAGCTCACTTTTCTCGACATCACGGCAAGCCACGAGGAACGCGCGATTATTTTCGACGTGGTGCGCCGCACCGCCGAGCAATGTTTCATGCCGCTGACGGTGGGCGGCGGCGTCCGCACCATCGACGATGTGCGCAAGCTCCTGCTGGCGGGCGCCGACAAGGTGTCGATCATGACGGCCGCCGTTTTCGATCCCGACTTCGTGCGCGCCGCGTCGGAAAAATTCGGCAACCAGTGCATCGTCGTCGCCATCGACGCCAAACAGACCGGGCCCGGCAAATGGGAGATATTCACCCATGGCGGGCGCAAGCCGACCGGCATCGACGCGGTTGAATATGCGGTGAAAGTGACCGAACTCGGCGCCGGCGAAATCCTGCTGACCTCGATGGACCGCGACGGCGCGAAAACCGGCTTCGACATCGCGCTGACCCGCGCCGTTTCGGATGCGGTTTCCGTCCCCGTCATCGCCTCGGGCGGCGTCGGCAACCTCGATCATCTGGTCGAGGGCATCCGCGACGGCCACGCAAGCGCGGTACTGGCCGCTTCGATCTTCCATTTCGGCGAATATACGATCGGCGAGGCCAAGGCGCATATGGCGGCGGCCGGTGTGCCGGTCCGGCTCTAGGCCGGATTCAACATCTTGTATGTGCCGCTGCGATTATATCAATCATCCTGTGGACAAATGTCGCAGCGTCGGCATGACGCGTCGAAGTCTCAAATGTGACAATTGCGCGTCGCGATGCGGCCCGGCAGAATAAGCATTGGTTGCGTATCGGCGTGATACTTCACCCCCGGGGAGCGGCGCGAAGCGGCAACTGCATGTCTGACCGTGAAATCGAACTGAAGCTGGTCTGCGAACCCGCCGAGCTGGAACGCCTTCGCCGTGCGCCGGCCTTGAGCCGGATGAAGAGCGGTCGCGCCAGCGGCAAGCATTTGCATTCGGTTTACTTCGACACCGACGATCTGGCGCTGGGCGATCACGGGCTGGCCTTGCGGCTGCGCCGCTCGGGCGGCGCCTGCACACAAACGCTGAAAACCGAAAACGGCCACTCCGGCGAACAGACAGGCGCGCTCGCGCGCGACACCGGCGAATACGAAGCGCGGCTGCCGCGCGGCGCCGCCGGCCCCGATCTCAACAAGTTGCCCGCCGGCCTGAAATCGCGCATCCAGAAACTTGCCGACGGCCGCCCGATTGCGCCCCGCCTCGTCAGCGACATCCGCCGCACCGTGCACAATCTGACAACGCCCCAGGGCGACGTCATCGAACTCGCGCTCGACAAGGGCGCGCTGCGCGCCGGCAAGGCGAAGGAACTTCCGGTCAGCGAAATCGAACTGGAACTGAAGGAAGGTTCGCCCGAGAGCCTCTATCGTCTGGCGCTCGATCTCAACGACATTGCGGCGCTGCGCGTCGGTTTCGAGAGCAAGTCGGAACGCGGCTTCGCGCTTCTGCGGCCGCGCACGCCCGCGGCCGTCAAGGCCGAGACATTGACGCTCGCGCCGGACGCAACGCTCGAAGACGTTTATGCGACCGTGCTGCGCCATTGCCTGGTTCATCTGACATCGAACGAAACGGCGACCGTCGAGGCGCGACTGCCCGAAGCGTTGCATCAGATGCGGGTGGCGCTGCGCCGCGCGCGCTCGGCGCTGGCCGTCTTCCGCCCCGCGATCGGTGGTGGCATGGCCGACCGGCTGGCCGAGGAAGCGAAGTGGCTGGCCAACGAACTTGGGCCGGCGCGCGACTTCGACGTTTTCGTCGGCGAAATTCTCGCGCCCGTGACGCCGCGCGACGCCGGCCTGTCGCGGCTCGCCGCCCGCGCCGCCGCGGCGCGCGAGGAAGCATGGGACCGGGCATTGGCGGCAATCGCCTCGCGCCGCTACACGCGCTTCCTTCTCGAATACGGCCTCTTCCTTGCCGGCCGAGGCTGGCGCGTCAAGCGCAAGGCGCCGCGTCTGGCGCGCGCCTTCGCGGTCGAAGCGCTCGACCGCCGCCTCGCCAGCGTCGTCAAGCTCGGCCGCGAAATCGAAACGCTCGATCTTGAGAGCCGTCACGAGTTGCGCAAACGGCTGAAAAAATTTCGCTACGCGCTGCATTTCTTTTCGTCGCTTTTCGGCAGCGATGCGGCAAAGCCCTATGTCAAACATCTCTCGCAGCTTCAGGACGTGTTCGGCGGCCTGAACGATGTTGCGACAGCGCATCTCATTCTCGATGGACCGCTCGCCGCCTCCGACAGCGCCGCGGCGGCGGCGCGCGTTTTCGCCTGGTCGGAAAAACGCGCCGCGAAGGACTGGAAGGGCGCGCTCCGGCTGTGGCGGCGCTTCCGCGAGGCCGACGCTTTCTGGCGGGACTGACTTCCCCGCCACTGTCCCGAAGCGGCACGAAGAAAAACAGCGATTTCGCGACTTTTCGACCGATTGCACCGCACCGTTAAGCAAATGTGAAAAGAGCCGGGCTAGCATCGCGGTCCGGGTTGAACGCCGCGCGCCGCGCGGCGATGTTGCATGCGAGGGTCGTGTATCGATGTCCGAGAGTTCCAGCAATGCACCGCGAATGGTTGCGATCGAGCGCGAGCCTGCGCCGGAGCGCAAATCGGGCGAGCCGCACGCCATCATCGGCCGGCGCATCAGCCAGGAAGCGTTGAAGCGTCTGAACGACCTGCACACGCGCTACCTTAAGGGCGTGCCCAACGGCTGGTGCGTGATCATGAAGGAGTGCGATCTTTCGGAGCTCGATTTTCGCAATCTCAATTTCTCGCACGGTCATTTTATCGGCTGTGACTTTACCGGCGCCAATCTCGAGGATTCGCATTTCGCCGGCGCCAATCTCTTCAGCGCCAATTTCGACGGCGCCAACATGACCCGCACGGATTTCGCGCGCGCCGATCTGCGCGGTGCGCAGTTCGAAAATGCCGAGCTTGAGGGCGCGCGTCTCGAAGGCGCCGATCTGCGCCGCGGCGCCGTCATTCGCCGGGGCGCTTCCGCGCCGGTCGGCAAGGAAAATTCGAGCTTCCGCGGTGCGCGCATGTACGGCACCAACATGACCGAATGCAAATTGCTCGATGCCGATTTCGAAGGCGCGGCGATATCGGGCGCGAGCCTGCAGGGCGCCGATCTGCGCGGTGCGAGCTTCGCCGGCGCCGAATTGAAGGGCGTCGAACTGTCGGGCGCGAACCTTGCCGATGCCGATTTCCGCCGCGCCGTCCTCGATGAGGCAACGGCTTCGCGCGGCGACCTGATGCGCGCGGTGAAGCCGCGCACGGCGCCGGGGCCCGAACGCATGGCGAAAGTGCTGGCCGATCACATGCTCTGGATCCAGACGGGTCAGCAAAAAGGTCATCGGGCGGATTTTGCCCGCATGGACCTGTCGCGCACCGACTTCTCGCGTGCGGTGCTCGCCGGGGCGTTGTTTCGCGAAACGATCCTCGCCGACGTCAATTTCGAGAACGCCTTTCTGGCCGCGGCCGACTTCACCGATGCGATCCTGCTGCGCGCCAATCTTCTGGGTGCCGACCTTCGCGGGGCCGATCTGCGCGGCGCTGACATGAAGGACGCCCGCCGCGACGGCGCCAAGACCGGCGAATTGTCCGGCACCCGCCTTTCGACCCGGCTCTGAGCCGCTACTTCCCGCTGCTGGCCTCCGGGGCCCAAATCTGCTACGCAAAGCCGCCGCGCGGGCGCCGTTTCGGGGCTCCGCCGGATTGTGTTAACGCTTCCGGAGCCTGCCCGCGCATGGCCGCAGATGCCAGCCAGCTCGACCGACTATTCGCGACGATCGCCGCCCGCAAGGGCGCCGATGCCGCCTCGTCATGGACGGCGAAGCTTCTCGCCGGCGGCGCGCCCGTCTGCGCCCGCAAGCTTGGCGAAGAAGCGGTCGAAACGGTGATCGCAGCGACGCAGGGCGATACCGAGGCGACAATCGCCGAAAGCGCCGACCTCCTCTATCACTGGCTGGTGCTTCTCGCCGCGCTCGAAATCGATCCTGCCGATGTCTATGCCGAGCTGGCGCGGCGCGAAGGCCGGTCCGGCCTCGACGAAAAAGCAGCCAGAAAACCGACTTGATCTCGTTGAACACCGTAGCGGAAACCGGCCCATGCCCCTGAGCGGCAACGACACGACGTTTCTTTCGCCCTTTCGCCATTTCACCTCGCAAGCCTGGGGCGAATTGCGCAAGGACACGCCGCTGCCGCTGTCCGAAGCGGAACTCGAAGAACTGCGCGGCTTCGGCGAACGCATCTCGCTCGACGAGGTGTCGGAAATTTTTCTGCCGCTGTCGCGCCTGCTCAATCTCTATGTTGGCGAGACGCAGGAGCTGTACCGCGTCACCTCCGACTTTCTCGGCCGCGAACAGGACAAGGTGCCTTATATCGTCGGTGTCGCCGGCTCCGTCGCCTCCGGCAAATCGACGACCGCGCGCATCCTGCGCACGCTGCTGGCGCGCTGGCCCAATCATCCGAAGGTCGATCTCATCACCACCGACGGCTTCCTCTACCCGACCAGGGTGCTCGAGGAACGCGGACTGATGCAGCGCAAGGGCTTCCCCGAAAGCTTCGACATCAAACGCCTGTTGCGCTTTCTCTCCGACGTCAAGGCAGGGTCGCGCAATGTCGAGGCGCCGGTCTATTCGCACTTCACCTATGACATTCTGCCCGGCGAGACGATTACGGTCGATCAGCCGGACATTCTGATTGTCGAGGGGCTCAACGTGCTGCAACCCTGGAAGCCGGCCGAAGGCGACGAGCCGCAGCCCTTCGTCTCGGACTTCTTCGACTTCTCGATCTATCTCGACGCCGACGAGGAAGCCATCCGCCGCTGGTTTATCGAGCGCTTCATAAGCTTGCGCCGGACTTCCTTCAAGGACCCGGCCGCCTATTTCCACCGCTATTCGAAGCTTACCGAAAACGAGGCTATCGAAACGGCGGATTCGATCTGGACCTCGATCAACCTCGCGAACCTCCACAAGAACATCTTGCCGACGCGCCAGCGCGCCGACCTGATCCTGCGCAAGGGCGACGACCACCGCATCCGCGACGTGTTCCTCAGGAAGATCTGAAGCTCAGGCGAGCCCCTTTTCCTTCGCGAGTTTCGCCAGCGAAACCTGCGGCCGCGGTCCGTAATGCGAGATGACTTCGGCGGCGGCAAGTGCGCCGAGGCGGCCGCATGTCACCGGGTCCTTGCCGCGCGTCAGCCCGTAAAGGAAACCGGCGGCGAAGAGATCGCCGGCGCCGGTCGTGTCGACGACTTTCGCGACCTTGTCGGCATCGACCACATGCACCTCGCCATCGGCGACGATGACCGCGCCGGCTTCCGAGCGCGTCAGCGCCGCGAACTTGCAGTCGGCGCGCACTTTCTGCAGCGCCTCGTCGAAAACATCCGTCTGGTAGAGCGACAGGATTTCGGCCTCGTTGGCGAACAGCAGGTCGACCTCGTCTTTGGCCAGGCGGCGGAACTCGTCGCGGTAACGATCGACGCAGAAACTGTCCGACAGCGTCAGCGAGACGAGGCGTCCGGCGTCATGGGCGATTTTCGCGGCCTTGAGGAACGCCTCTTTGGCGTCGGGCTGGTCCCACAGATAGCCTTCCATATAGGTGATGGCGGCAGCGCGGATCGTCGCTTCGTCGATATCGTCGGGCCCGAGTTTCTGCGCCGCGCCGAGAAATGTGTTCATGCTGCGCTGCGCATCGGGCGTGACGAGGATCAGGCAGCGTCCGGTCGGCGCGCCGGCGCTTGCGGGCCTGGCCGGGAAATCGACGCCGAGCGCTGCGATATCGTGCATGAAAACGTCGCCGAGCTGGTCGCGCTTGACCTTGCCGAAAAACGCGCCTTTGCCGCCCAGCGAGGCAAGCCCCGCAATCGTGTTGGCGCAGGAGCCGCCCGACATTTCGACCGCCTGGCCCATGCGGCCATAAAGTTCGTCGGCGCGCTTGTCGTCGATCAGCGTCATCGAGCCTTTTTCGATGCCGTTGGCGGTCAGGAATTTGTCGTCGGCGTCGGCGATAACGTCGACCAGCGCATTGCCGATGCCGGCAACGTCATATTTGAGATCGGTCATGGTCCTCGGATTTTACTGAAGTTCGGGGAGGGGTTCGGGGTCGGAGTATAGGGAACCTGCCCCATATGTCCAAAACCGCGGGCCCGCCCCGGATTCAGCCGCCGGTCAGAGCCAGCGCCGCGTCTTCGCGCGGTAATCCGCATAGGCCGGACCGAATGTGTCGGCCATCATTCTTTCCTCGTAGCGGATATACCAGCGGTCGGCGACGACGACGAAGGCAATGGCAATCAGAAGACCGGTCAGGCAATTGAGCGCGATTGCCGCGCCGAACAGCGCGCCGGAAAAGCCGACATACATCGGATTGCGCGTGAAGCGGAAAAGCCCCGTCGTCACAAGCGTGTCCGGCTTGTAGAAGGTGTTGATGTTGGTTCGTGCCCGATCGAACTGCCGGGCGCCCAGAACGGTGATCGCAAGAAAGCCCAGCGCGATGGCGATTCCGGCAATAGTCTGCACCGCGCTGCCCCAGATGGGCGGCGGAGAGAAGGTGAGGTGAATGGCAATCATCGAAATGAGACAAAGCAGAAACAGACGCGGCGGCAAGAGCTTCTGTTGCATGACGGTATCCTCCGGCTTGGCGTCGCGGCAAAATCATATTGCACCTCGACCGGCCCTGTTCGAGCGGGCATTCTGTCGGGCGCCGGATCATTCTATTCAGCCGCAACGGCGATACGAAGGAAATTGACGCGCCATGCTGTCGGATGCCGCTCGCGCCTTGCGGGAAACCTTTTCCGCCCCCTACCGCCGCGTCATGTGGCTGTCGCTGGGGCTGACGCTGCTGGTGCTGGCGCTGTTGGGCGCCGGCCTGCAATGGTCGCTCGCCGCGCTGCCGGAATTCGGCATCGGCTGGATCGATACGGTCGTCGCCATCGCCGCGCGCTTCCTCGCCGTCATCGTGCTGATCCCGCTGGTGCATCCGGCGGTGTCGCTGGTCGCCGGCCTCTTCCTCGAAAACGTTGCCGCGCGCACTGAAGAGACCGCCTATCCGTCCGATCCGCCGGGTAGCGACCAGCCCTTCTGGCAGTCGCTTGTCATCGCGCTGCGTTTCACCGCCGTGCTGATCGCGGTCAACATTCTGGTGCTGCCTTTCTATCTGATCCCGATCGTCAACATTTTCCTGTTCTGGGTCGTCAATGGCTACCTGCTCGGCCGCGAATATTTCGAGCTGGTGGCGCTGCGGCACATGGATCCTGCCGCCGCAACGGCATTTCGCCGCAAGCATCGCGGCCGGGTGTTCGCCGCCGGCGTCGCCGTCGCCTTCTTTGCCACCGTGCCCGTGCTCAATCTTTTCGCGCCGCTCTTCGGCACCATCCTGATGGTCCACACCTACAAGAAGATCGCCAACCCGGAGGGCTTTGCATGAGGCGCGTTCTGATCGTGCTGCTGCCGTTGCTGCTTGCCGCCTGCGAAACGGCGCCCGGCACCGGCATCGATGCGCGAGGCGGCGTCATGGCGGCACTGCCGCCGGGCGGGTTGACGCCGGCAAGCCTTGTCGGCGCGGCGCCGTCGGCGATTTCCGCGCGCCTCGGCGCACCGGATTTCCGGCGCAGCGAACCAGAGGCCGAGGTCTGGCAATATGCCGGCGGCGATTGCAGCCTCTTCGTCTATTTCTACAAGACCCCGTCCGGTGCGCTCGGCGCGCGTCATGTCGATGCCCGCAAGCTCGAAGGCGGCGCGGCCGACAAATCGGCTTGTCTCGCGGCGGTGATGGCCCGGCGCAACACGCCGATGTCGTGAATGTCAGGCGGCGGTCGTCTTCGCCTTGAACTGGCAGAGATCGGCAACGGCGCAGGCTGGGCAATCGGGCTTGCGCGCCTTGCAGACATAGCGCCCATGCAGGATCAGCCAGTGATGCGCATGCAGGCGGTATTTCGCCGGCACGGCCTTTTCGAGCTTCAGCTCGACCGCCAGCACGTCCTTGCCGGGCGCAAGGCCGGTCCGGTTCGAGACGCGGAAGATATGCGTGTCGACCGCGATGGTCGGTTCGCCGAAGGCGACGTTGAGCACCACATTGGCAGTCTTGCGGCCGACGCCCGGCAGCGCCTGCAGCGCTTCGCGGTCGCGCGGCACTTCGCCGCCATGACGCTCGATCAGCAGCCGCGACAGCGCGATGACGTTCTTGGCCTTGTTGCGGTATAGCCCGATGGTCCTGATGTGCTGCGTCAGTCCCGCCTCGCCGAGCTTCAGCATTTTCTGCGGCGTGTCGGCGATCTTGAAGAGCTTCTCGGTCGCCTTGTTGACGCCCACATCGGTCGCCTGCGCCGACAGCACCACGGCCACCAGCAGCGTGTAGGTGTTGATATATTTGAGCTCCGTCTCCGGCGCCGGCAGGGCGGCCGAAAGGCGGCGGAAAAATTCTTCGATCTCGGGCTTCTTCATCGGCATGGTGCCCGTGACTTTGGCCATAACGCACCCGCGCCGCAAGGCCGCATTGCGTGCGCCGCCGCCGCGATCTAGCCTTTGCCCATGACCGCCGCCACCGTCCAGACCGCCGATGCCCCGGCCGCGCCGCTCGCGCCGCCGCTCTATTTCAACGCGCTGCTGACGCCGCACCGCTCGCTGTCGCGCAAGGGCTTTTTCATCGTCATCGGCATCGTTGCGACGGTCAATTTCACCGCCGGCGCGTTCTTCATGGCCAAAGGCGCCTGGCCGGTGCTCGGCTTTTGCGGCCTTGAGGTGCTGCTGGTCTGGTGGGCGTTTCGCGCCAACTACCGCGCGGCGCGGGCCCATGAAACGGTGCAGTTGTCGGACGGGGAATTGCGCGTCCGCCGCGTCGATGCCAAAGGCCGCGCCCGCGCCTTCAGCTTCCAGCCCTATTGGGTGCGTCTGGCGCTGAAGGAAAATCCCGACAAGTCGACCCATCTTCATCTGCTGAGCCACGGCCGGACGCTCGAGGTCGCGTCTTTCCTGTCGGCGCCCGAACGCAAGGATTTCGCCCGCGCGCTCGAGGCGGCGCTTGTCGAGCAAAGGACCGCCCGTCCGGCCTAATGCGCTTCGCGCTCGATCAGCATTTCCTTCTTCAGCACATCGCCCTTGTCGTCCAGCTCATAAACGATCGGCGCGCCGGTCGCGATGTTGAGCGCCAGCACCTGTTCTTGCGTCAGCTTGTCGAGCAGCATCACGAGCGCGCGAAGTGAGTTGCCATGCGCGGCGACCAGCACCCGCTTGCCCTTCAGCACGCGCGGGCGGATAACCTTTTCATAGTAGGGCAGCACCCGCTCGGCCGTCATCTTCAGGCTTTCGCCGCCGGGCGGTGGCACGTCGTAGGAGCGGCGCCAGATATGCACCTGTTCCTCGCCCCATTTCTCGCGCGCATCGTCCTTGTTGAGGCCCGACAGGTCGCCATAGTCGCGTTCGTTGAGCGCCTGATCCTCGACGATCTCGATATTCGCCTGCCCGAGTTCCTCAAGCATGATGCGGTTGGTCTCTTGCGCGCGGCTAAGCGCCGAGGTGAAAGCGACATCGAAGACGAGGCCGCGCGCCTTCATCGCCTGGCCCGCCTCGCGCGCCTCGGCAATCCCCTGTTCGGTCAGGCCCGGATCGCGCCAGCCGGTGAAGAGGTTTTTCTTGTTCCATTCGCTTTGTCCGTGGCGGACAAGCACAAGCAGGTTCGACAAGTCGCGCTCCCGTATTTATCTGTAGACGGATTATTCGATGCCGAGCACGTCGGCCATGCTGAAAAGCCCGGGCCCCTTGCCCTGTCCCCAGACCGCCGCCTTCAGCGCGCCGCGCGCGAAGATGCCGCGATCCTCGGCAATGTGGCCGAGCACGATCCGCTCATGTTCGCCGGCAAGGATCACCTGATGATCGCCGACGACGGAGCCGCCGCGAAGCGAGGCAAAGCCGATCGCGCCTTCCGTGCGCGCGCCGGTCTGCCCGTCGCGTCCGCGCTCGGAATTGTCCTTGAGCGAAATGCCGCGCCCCTCGGCCGCCGCCTGCCCGAGCAGCAGCGCCGTGCCCGACGGCGCATCGACCTTGTGGCGATGATGCATTTCGACGATCTCGATGTCCCACGAGGTGTCGAGCGCGCGCGCCGCCTGCCGCACCAATGCGGCCAGCAGATTGACCCCGAGGCTCATATTGCCGGCCTTGACCACGGTCGCATGCCGGGCCGCCGCCGCGATCCGTTCCTCGTCGGCCGCCGTGAAGCCGGTCGTGCCGATCACATGGACGATCCGCGCCTGCGCCGTCAGCGCCGCGAATTCGACGCTCGCCGCGGGCACCGAGAAATCGACCAGCGCATCGGCATCCTTGATGACGGAAAGCGCGTCGGCCGTCGCGGCAAGGCCGAGCGGCGCGAGGCCGGCCAGCGTGCCGAGATCGGCGCCGAGATGGGCGGACCCCTCGGCCTCGATGCCGCCGGCAAGCGCGAGCCCCGCCGTCTCGTCGATGAGCCGGATCAGCGTTCGGCCCATCCGGCCGCCCGCCCCCGTCACCGCGATCTTGATGTCTGCCGCCATGTCGATCATCCCAAAGCGTTCGGGGCTCTATAGCAGCCCGCCATCAGCCCCGAAAGACGAAATAAGCCCCGAGCGCGATCAGCGAAAAGCCGATCAGCGTGTTCCAGGTCGGCCCTTGTCCGAGATAAAAGGCCGAAAAGCCGATGAAAACCGTCAGCGTGATGACTTCCTGCATGGTCTTCAGCTGATGCGCGGTATAGACGCCATAACCGATCCGGTTGGCGGGGACGGCAAGCATGTATTCGATGAGTGCGATGCTCCAGCTCACCAGCACCACCGTCAATATCGGCAGATGCTTGAATTTGAGGTGCCAGTACCAGGCAAAGGTCATGAAGATGTTGGAGGCGACGAGCAGCACCACCGGCAGGACGTAATTTTGCATGCGCCGACCGCCCACGAAAAAGGCCCCGCCGGGATGTCGGCGGAGCCCTTGAAGGATAGCGCAAAGCCTCAGTTCTGGAAGCCGTCCCAGAACTCCTTGACCTTGGCGAAGAAACCGGAGCTTTCCGGGTTGTTGCTGTCGCTCGATGCGGTCTCGAACTCCTTCAGCAGGTCTTTTTGCTTCTTGCTGAGATGGACCGGCGTCTCGACCGTGATCTGGATATAAAGATCGCCCGTCTCGCGCGAATTGACGACCGGCATGCCTTTGCCCTTGAGGCGGAACTGGCGACCGGTCTGCGCGCCTTCCGGCACTTTCACTTTCACCTTTTTGCCGCCCAGCGTCGGCACCTCGATCTCGCCGCCAAGCGAGGCGGTGACCATCGAAATCGGCACGCGGCAGAAGAGATCGGCGCCGTCGCGCTCGAAGAGCCGGTGCGGTTTGACCGAAAGGAAGATGTAGAGGTCGCCCGCCGGCCCGCCGCGCATCCCGGCCTCGCCCTCGCCGGCAAGGCGGATCCGCGTGCCGTCCTCGACGCCGGCCGGAATGTTGACCGACAGCGTGCGTTCCTTCTCGACGCGGCCCTGCCCGTGACAATCGGTGCAGGGCTTGTCGATGGTCTGGCCGCGCCCGTGACAGGTCGGGCAGGTGCGTTCGATGGTGAAGAAGCCTTGGGAGGCGCGCACCTTGCCGTGACCCTGGCAGGTCGTGCAGGTGACGGGGCTCGAACCCGGCGCCGCGCCCGATCCCTTGCAGGTCTCGCAGGCGACTGAAGAGGGCACACGCACCTGCGCCTTCTTGCCCTCGAAGGCTTCCTCGAGATCGATTTCCATGTTGTAGCGCAGGTCGTGACCGCGCGTCCGGCCGTCGCCGCCGCGCGGACCGCGCCGCCCGCCCATGAACTCGCCGAACAGATCGTCGAAAATGTCGGACATCGACGCGCCGCCGGCAAAGCCGCGCGCACCGCCGCGCGCGCCCGCCCCCATGCCGCCCATCCCGCCGTCGAAAGCCGCATGACCGAACTGGTCGTAAGCCGCGCGGCTCTGTTCGTCCTTCAGCGCGTCATAGGCCTCGTTGAGTTCCTTGAAGCGCTTCTCGGCTTCCTTGTCGCCCTGGTTCTGGTCGGGATGAAGCTTCTTGGCGAGATTGCGATAAGCTTTCTTCAGCTCGTCCGCGCTCGCATCGCGGCCAACCCCCAGCACGTCGTAAAAATCGCGTTTCGACATCGGGAATCACCGTAACCGCAGGGCCGCCGTCGCGGGCGCGCTCGCGCGCGCCCGTCCGGCATTTTGTGTGGAGAATGAGGGCGTCATTTCGAGGCCCCGGATCAGGCGGACTTGCCCTGGTCTTTCTTGTCGTCGTCGACTTCCTCGAAGTCGGCATCGACGACATTCTCGTCGCGGCCATCGGCGTCGCCGCCCGCCGCCTCGTCCGACTGCGCTTCGGCCTGCGCGGCCTTGTAGAGCGCTTCGCCGAGTTTCATCGAGACCTGCGTCAGCGCGTCGGTCTTCGCCTTGATGTCGGCGGTGTCGCCCTCTTTCAGCGCGGTCTTCAGGGCTTCGAGCGCCGCCTCGACCTCGGCCTTCACATCGGCCGGCACCTTGTCGGCATTCTCGGCCAGCATCTTCTCGGTCGAGTTGGCAAGCGCCTCGCCGTGATTGCGGGTTTCCGCTTCCTCGCGCCGCTTCTTGTCTTCTTCCGCATGCGCCTCGGCGTCCTTGACCATCTTCTCGATGTCGGCTTCCGAAAGCCCGCCCGACGCTTCGATGCGGATCGTCTGTTCCTTGTTGGTCGCCTTGTCCTTGGCCGACACATTGACGATGCCGTTGGCGTCGATGTCGAAGGCAACCTCGATCTGCGGCACGCCGCGCGGCGCCGACGGGATGCCGACGAGATCGAACTGGCCGAGCAGCTTGTTGTCGGCCGCCATTTCGCGCTCGCCCTGGAAGACGCGGATCGTCACCGCCGACTGATTGTCTTCCGCGGTCGAGAAGACCTGCGCCTTCTTGGTCGGGATCGTCGTGTTGCGGTCGATGAGGCGCGTGAAGACGCCGCCCAGCGTTTCGATACCGAGCGACAGCGGCGTCACGTCGAGCAGCAGCACGTCCTTGACGTCGCCCTGCAGCACGCCCGCCTGGATCGCGGCGCCCATGGCGACCACTTCATCCGGGTTGACCGACATGTTCGGCTCTTTGCCGAAGAACTGTTTGACCGCCTCGCGGATTTTCGGCATGCGCGACTGGCCGCCGACCAGCACGATCTCGTTGATCTGTCCGGCCGTGATGCCGGCGTCCTTCAGCGCCGCCTTGCAAGGGTCGATCGTGCGCTGGATCAGATCCTCGACAAGCGCTTCGAGCTTGGCGCGCGTGATCTTCATGGTGAGATGCTTCGGACCGGAAGCGTCGGCGGTAATGAAGGGCAGGTTGACTTCGGTCTGCGTCGCCGAGGAAAGCTCGATCTTGGCTTTCTCGGCCGCTTCCTTCAGCCGCTGCAGCGCCAGCTTGTCGCCGCGCAGATCGATGCCGTTCTCTTTCTTGAATTCGTCGGCGAGATAATTGACGAGACGCATGTCGAAATCCTCGCCGCCGAGGAACGTGTCGCCATTGGTCGACTTCACTTCGAAAACGCCGTCGCCGATTTCGAGGATCGAGACGTCGAAGGTGCCGCCGCCAAGGTCGTAGACGGCGATCAGCTCGCCATCCTTCTTGTCGAGACCGTAGGCGAGCGCGGCGGCCGTCGGCTCGTTGATGATGCGCAGCACTTCAAGCCCGGCGATCTTGCCGGCGTCTTTCGTCGCCTGGCGCTGGGCGTCGTTGAAATAGGCGGGAACGGTGATGACGGCCTTCTCGACTTTTTCGCCGAGATAGTTCTCGGCCGTCTCTTTCATCTTCTGCAGGATGAAAGCGGAAATCTGCGAGGGCGAATATTTTTCGCTATGCGCTTCCACCCAGGCGTCGCCGTTCGGCGCCTTGACGATGTCGTAGGGCACCATGCCCTTGTCTTTCTGGGTGGTGGGATCTTCGTAGGAGCGGCCGATCAGGCGCTTGATGGCAAAGAGCGTGTTCGAGGGGTTGGTGACGGCTTGCCGTTTGGCGGATTGTCCGACCAGGCGCTCGCCGTCGGCGGTAAAGGCGACCATGGAGGGCGTGGTGCGCGCGCCTTCGGCGTTCTCGATCACCTTGGCGGTCTTGCCTTCCATCACGGCGACGCAGGAATTGGTTGTGCCGAGGTCGATACCGATGACTTTAGCCATTGTCTGTAGTCCTCACGTTGCGGCGGGCCGGGCGGGCCACATCTGGCGCCCGCTTGGAACTTCCGGATGCGCCCGTGCGGGCGCTCCCGGTCGAAACCGGCCCCCTGAAAAGGGGTTGTCCGTCCCGGCGGGCGCAAGGGCTCCCCAAGGGCGGGCCCTCAAAGCCCCCGGGGTCCGGGGGTTGAAACGGTTGCGCTGTATATAGGTTTGGGTTTCACGCCCCGCAAGCGTTGATGCGGCAATATGGCCACAGGAAGTGAGGCTTTCGGGACTCAGGGAGTGCCGCAGCGCATTCTCTTTTGGAACCCGGATCGTCCGGTGGCGGCAAAACGCAAAACGGACGGCGCGTACCCCACCCGCCGTCCGTCAGCACTCGATCTATTCGGAACCCTAGAGCTGATTGTCCGGATAGACCGCGTTCCATTCGCAGGCCTGGGCTTCCCAGTCCTGTTGCCGCAAATTCGCCTGCAACCGCTCGGGCCCGGTCATTTCCGCGCCAAGCTGCGCGGCCTTCTTCGCAGCGCCGTCATATCCGGCTTCGGCTGCGAGGTTGAACCACATCAGCGCCAGCGGCTTGTTCTCGCGCTGCGTCGTCAGCATGGCGGCGGCCTTGGCGGGCGCGTTCATGCCGCGCACGAGATCGCCCGAATAGATGCGGCCGAGCTCATATTTGGCGCGCGGATCGCCGGCCTTCGCGGCCTTGCAGTACCACTCGGTCGCCTTCTGGTTGTCGAGAACGCCGGCGGAGCCTGCGATGGTGCAGCAATGGCTGTCGCCCATTTTCATCTGCGCCGCGACGTCTCCCGCCGCCGCCGCATCTTCGTTCGCGAGAATGCGGGCATTGTCGCTCGCCCGCGTCGCACCCTGCATGGCAACCGCCGCGCAGCCCGAAAGCATCGCCGCCGTCAGCAAAATCCCGATCGTCCTGATCATCGCGCACCCCCTCCGCTTCGATTGGTGCCGGGCGGCCCGCCGCCCGGTCGGGCAACAATATGACACTCATAATGCCAAAAGTCGAGGCCGGATTTTTGCCGCTAGACTGCGCCCATGAAACCGGTCGAAACCGAATTTGAAGGCCTGACGCTCTATCCGCGCCATCTGGACGCGGCGGCGCAAAAGGCACTCGCCATCGAGCTTGTACAGGCCTTCGAGCGCGCCCCGCCCTATCGCCCGAAGATGCCGCGCACCGGCAAGCCCTGGTCGATCCGCCAGACCAATTTCGGCGCGCTCGGCTGGGTCTCGCAGCCGCAGGGCTATGGCTATGCGGCGCGCGACGAGGTTAACAACGCCCCCTGGCCGGCCATACCCGAGGCCCTACTGGCGCTTTGGCAGGAGGTCGCGGCTTATCCGGCCCCGCCCGAATGCTGCCTGGTCAATCTCTACGAGGAGCCGCGAGCCCGCATGGGTCTGCACCGCGACGAGGACGAAGCGGCGCTCGACGCGCCGGTCGTCTCGCTGTCGCTCGGCGACACATGCGTTTTTCGCGTCGGCGGATTCGCCCGCGGCGACAAATCGAAAAGCTTCAGACTCTCCTCTGGCGACGTGCTGGTGATGGGCGGCCCGTCGCGCCTGCGCTTTCACGGCGTCGACCGTGTGATTTCCGGCTCCTCGCAACTGATCCCCGGCGGCGGCCGCATCAATCTGACATTGAGGCGCGTGACGAAACCGGCGTGAGTTTCGTCAGTAGGGATACCAGCCCGGCACCGGCGAAACGCCGAAAGCCCATAAGTGCCCGTAAAACAAGGCCCCGAACACGATGAGCGCGGCGAGGATTCGCCACCAGCCAAGTTCGCCGAGCTTCAATGTGTTGCGCCCGGCGATAATCGCCAGGAAAGGCGGGTTGGAGGTCTTCGACGCGAAATCGCGCCAGCCTTCGCCCAGCTTCTTCTCGCGCTTGTCGTCGATCGAGAAAGTGCCGAGTAGGGCCAGCACCGCGAAGGTGCCGAAGAAAATGATCGACGCCTGGTCGCCATTGATCAGCACATGCCAGGACGCCCAGATCGTTGCGCCCCACAAAAACGGATGCCGCGTGATCCGCAGCATGCCCTTGACCGTCTCCGGGTCGGCCGCCAGCCCTTCGGCGCCGGCCGCGGTCGGATTGGGCGTCGTGACGCCGATGACCGCGAACAGCGTGGCGATCAGCATGACGAGCGGCGACAGATGCAAGGCCCAGAGCGGTGGCGCCCAGTGAAGCGGGTTGGGGCCGGAAACGGCCGCGTTGTAGGACATGGCGAGCCAGACAATGCCGCCAATCGAGGCCAGCGAGAAAACGCCGAGATAAGGCCGCTCGCCGATGACGCCGACAATCCGGCCCCTGAGGCCCGAGCCCGCGATCACGAGATGTATTCCGAGAAAAAATGCCGCCGCCGCCCAAAGTTCGAGCATATTCAGTCTCCTCCTCCGCCCAGTCTATAACAGCGTTATAACTATGGACTCGCGCAGGCCCGGTTTCAAGGCATGCGATAAGGATGGAGCTTCGCTTTTTCAGGCCGTCGTGTCGACATTGGCGCCTTTCTCGGCGCCCTCCGACTTCGCGACGCCGACCCGCGCGGCGCGCAGCAGCCGCTCGCCGATCAGATAGCCGCCTTCGAGCACATGCACGACCGCGCCGGCCGGATGTTCGGTGCCCGGCACCTCGAACATCGCCTCATGCAGGTTCGGATCGAAGCGCTCGCCCGGCTGCGGGGTGATTTCGCGAATCCCGTGGCGCTCGAAGATCGACAGCAATTGCCGCTCGGTCATCTCGACGCCTTCGATCATCGCCTTGACGCTTTCGGCGGCGCCTTCGCGCTCGTCGTCCTTCAGCGTCGCGACGGCGCGCCGCAGATTGTCG
Source organism: Parvibaculum sp. (assembly GCF_019635935.1). NCBI lineage: Bacteria > Pseudomonadati > Pseudomonadota > Alphaproteobacteria > Hyphomicrobiales > Parvibaculaceae > Parvibaculum > Parvibaculum sp. The sequence continues at coordinate 2,051,975 of NZ_JAHBYN010000001.1, forward strand.
GACACCTGCAGCATGTCGCGGGCGAAATTGGCCGCCGCATAGCGCGACGCATCCGCCTTGTCGCGCTCGGCGCGCTTGCGGGTGTTTTCCATTTCGGCCGCGACCCGGAGCAGCCGGTCTTTCAGATCGGCGATCTCGGCCTGAAGCGCTGCCGCATCCGGCGCGGCCTCGACGGTTTCGGGCGCCGCGGCATCGGCCGCCTCGCCTTGCCGGGCGGGCTCGGCCGCCAGCGTTTCGGCCAGTTTCGCGGCCGTTTCGGGCGTTCCGGTGTCGGGTTTGCTGTTTTCGTCGCTCATGGGGCTTCGTCTCGCGTCCACGTCGTTTATCGGCTCTTCCGGCGAGTGCATTTGCGCGCCGGGGACCGATATGTCAACCCGGCAGCATGTCTCACGCGCCCTGCCCTAATTGATCAGCCGGCCGACCAGCTTGGCCGTGTAGTCGACCATCGGGATCACCCGCGCATAATTGAGCCGCGTCGGCCCGATCACGCCGAGCACACCCACCACATGCTGCTGGGCGTCCATATAGGGACTGACGATCAGCGACGAGCCCGACAGCGAGAAGAGCTTGTTCTCCGAACCGATGAAGATGCGCACCCCGTCGGCCTGTTCGGCAAGCCCGAGCAGCTGCACCAGATCGCGCTTGTTCTCGAGATCGTCGAAGAGGAGGCGGATGCGCTCGAGATCCTCCATCGCATGCACATCCTCAAGCAGCCGCGAGCGTCCGCGCACGATCAGCGATTTGCCGAGCGGATCGTTGCCGCCGCCATTCGTGCCCGACCAGGTCGCAAGCCCCGCCTCGATCACCTTGGCGGTCAGTTCGTTGAGTTCGGCCTTGCGCGTTTCCATTTCGCGCGCCAGATGCGCCTTCGCCTCGTCCAGCGTCTTGCCGCGCAATTGCGCGTTGAGATAGTTGGTGGCCTCCGCCAGCGCCGACGGCGTCAGCCCCTTCGGGATTTCGATGACGCGGTTCTCGACCGCGCCGCCCTCGGTGACGATGACGACCAGCGCGCGCTCATTGTCGATGGGCACGAATTCGAGATGTTTCAGCGCCGCGTCATAGGTCGGCGCGACGACGAAGCCGGCCGCATGGGAGAGGCCCGAAAGCAGCTTCGAGGCCTCGTCCAGCACATCCTCGACATTCTTGTGCGAGCCCACCACCTGGCGCTCGATCGACTGGCGCTCCTCGTCCGAGAGGTCGCCGATTTCGAGCAGCCCGTCGACGAACATCCGAAGCCCGGCCTCGGTCGGCAGCCGCCCGGCGCTGGTATGCGGCGAAAAGATCAGCCCCAGCGCCTCGAGGTCCGACATCACATTGCGGATCGAGGCCGCCGAAAGCGAGATCGGGAGCTGGCGCGACAGGATGCGCGAGCCCACCGGCTCGCCGGTTTCGAGATAGCTCTCGACCACACGGCGCAGGATCTCGCGCGAGCGCTCGTTGAGATCCTTGACGGCTACCATGTGCTTCCCTGTCCCCGGCCCTTAAGTGATTGAAAGAGGAAGATAAATCTAGGTAGCACCGGCGCGCTCGTCAATTCGCGGGCCGCCTTCCTTTACGCAAGCCACCGCTCAAGGTAGTAAGGCCTCCGCAAATCCCGAAAGCAATAGATTGGAAATCCGAGAATGCGTCCCTCCGGCCGTCAGCCCCACGAAATGCGTCAGGTCTCCTTCGAGCCCGGCGTCGCCAAACATGCCGAGGGTTCCTGCCTTGTCCGCTTCGGCGACACCCATGTGCTCTGCACCGCAAGCCTTGAGGAGCGCGTGCCGCCTTTCCTGAAAGGCGGCGGCAAGGGCTGGGTGACGGCCGAATACGGCATGCTGCCGCGCTCGACGCATGAGCGGATGCGCCGCGAGGCCGCGCAGGGCAAGCAATCGGGCCGCACACAGGAAATCCAGCGCCTTGTCGGCCGCTCGCTGCGCACCGTGGTCGATCTCCGGGCGCTCGGCGAGCGCCAGATATCGATCGATTGCGACGTGTTGCAGGCCGATGGCGGCACGCGCACGGCCTCGATCACCGGCGCCTGGGTGGCGCTGCATCAATGCATCGAATGGATGCGTTCGCGCTCGATGCTGTCGGGCCCGGTGCTGAAGGACCATGTCGCGGCCATCTCCTGCGGCATCTACAAGGGCCAGCCGGTTGTCGATCTCGACTATGCCGAGGATTCCGAGGCCGACACCGACGCCAATTTCGTCATCACCGGCAAGGGCGGCATCTGCGAAGTGCAGGGCACCGCCGAGGGCGAGCCCTTCAGCGAGGAAGAACTCTCGAAGCTGCTCGGTCTGGCGAAATCGGCGATCGCCGATCTGGTCATTCGCCAGAAGGAAGCGGTCTCCGCATGACGCGCAAGCTCGCAGGCGGCAGGCTCGTCGTCGCGAGCCACAATCCCGGCAAGGTCCGCGAGATCGGCGACCTGCTGGCGCCGTTTGGCATCGAAGCCGTCTCGGCCGGAGAACTCGGGCTGCCCGAGCCGGAAGAGACCGGCGCGACCTTCCGCGAAAACGCCGAACTGAAGGCGCTGGCCGCCGCCCGCGCCGCCAGCCTCCCGGCGCTCGCCGACGACAGCGGATTGTGCGTCGATGCGCTCAACGGCGCGCCGGGCATCTATTCGGCGCGCTGGGCCGGACCGACCAAGGATTTCGATTTCGCGATGGAAAAACTTCGCCGCGGCATGCTCGAAACCGGGCCGGTGGACACGCGCGCGCATTTCATCTGCGGGCTGGCGCTTGCATGGCCCGATGGCCACGTCGAATATTTCGAGGGCAGGGTGGATGGCGAACTCGTCTGGCCGCCGCGCGGACAAAAGGGCTTCGGCTACGATCCGATTTTCGTGGCCGACGGCCACGACATCACCTTCGGCGAAATGGAGCCGGAGAAAAAGCATGACATCTCGCATCGCGCCCACGCCTTCCGTCAGCTCGTCGATGCCTGTTTCGGCTGAAAATATTCCGCAGACGGACGATCCGCGCGGGCCGGGCTTCGGCATCTATGTCCACTGGCCCTTCTGCCAGTCGAAATGTCCCTATTGCGATTTCAATTCGCACGTCGTTGCCGCGGTCGATCAGGCGCGCTGGGCGGCCGCCCTGAAGCGCGAACTCGAACACATGCGCTGGCTGACGGGTCCGCGCCGCGTGCGCTCGATCTTTTTCGGCGGCGGCACGCCCTCGCTGATGGAGGTCGCGACCGTCGAGGCGGTGCTCCAGCGCATCCACACGCTCTGGCAGGTCGACGAGGATGTCGAGGTGACGCTGGAAGCGAACCCGACCAGCGTCGAGGCGGCGCGCTTTCGTGGGTATGCGGCCGCGGGCGTCAACCGCCTGTCGCTCGGCGTCCAGTCGCTTGACGACGCGCAACTGAAATTTCTCGGACGTCTGCACACCGCCGACGAGGCGCTCCACGCCATCGCGCTTGCCCGCGAAACTTTTCCGCGCCTCTCTTTCGACCTCATCTATGCGCGCCCCGGCCAGACGCGCGAGGCCTGGGAACGCGAACTGCGCGCCGCGCTCGCCCATGCCGCCGACCACCTCTCGCTCTATCAACTGACCATCGAACCCGAAACCGCCTTTGCGCGGCTTTATGAAAAAGGCGCCTTCGCGCTGCCGGCCGAAGAAGACGCCGCCGCGCTTTACGAATTGACCGGCGACATCTGCGCCGAGGCTGGAATGTCGGCCTACGAAGTCTCGAACTATGCAAAGCCCGGCGCCGAGTGCCGCCACAATCTCGTCTATTGGCGCTACGGCGACTATGCGGGCGTCGGTCCGGGCGCGCATGGCCGCGTCAGGGCAGGGGAGGTGCATCGCGCAACGCGCACCCATCGCGTCCCCGGCCAGTGGATCGAGGCGGTTGAGCGCGAGGGCCACGGCCTCGAAGCGTCGGAGGAAATTTCACCGGCCGAACAGGGCGATGAAATGATGCTGATGGGTCTGCGTCTTGAGGAAGGTGTTTCGCTGTCGCGCTACGCAAGGCTCACAGGCCGCGCGCTTGCCGATGCACGCCTCGAAAATCTCGCCGCCGCCGGATTGCTGCGGCGCGACGGCGACCGCATCCGCGCCACGCCGCAGGGCCGCCTCGTCCTCGATGCGCTGCTGGCGCGGCTGCTCGCCTGAGCGCCGGAAAATCGAATCCTAGAAAACCGGCGGACGGAAACTTGTCGGCGCCGGATCGATGACGACCGCGCCGCCGGCCCGGACTTCCATCACCGCAAGCCCGCGTTCGGTGCGCCCGTCGGGCATGAACCGGAAAATGCCGTCGACACCCGCAAAGCCGTCGGGGTCGGTCAGCGCCGCCGTCGTGAAGCGCTCGCCGGGCGCCCGCGTCGACAGCGCCACCGCAAGGCTCGCCGCGTCGTAGCCGAGGCTTGCGATGCGCGGCGGCGTCGCCGGTCCATAGGCGCGTTTGTAGCGCGTCAGGAATTGCGCATGGCCTTCCGGCGGCGGCGCCGGGAACCAGCCGCCATGCAGCGGCGGTTCAAGCGCCAGCGTTGGATCGTCCCAGAGCCCGGTGCCGAGAAATTTCACCGTGCGCGGATCGAGATCGTAATAAGGAAGCAGCGGTGAAATGGTTTTAAGCTGCGCGCCGCCTTCGGGCAGGAACAGCGCCTGGAAATTTCCGCCGCCATAGCTCGCCGCGATCCGCCTTGCCGGTTCGTACATGCCGTCCGAACTTGCCGGATAGCTTGTACTGGCGACCACCTGCCCGGCGCGCGCCGAAACCGCGCGGTCGAACTCGGCCCGCGCCCGGTCGCCATAGCTGCCTTGCGGGTAAAGCGCGCCGAACGACGTCATGCCCTGCAGCGTCGCATATTCAACGATGCGGGAAATGTCCTCGTGCAGCGGAAAGGAAAGCAGGTAGACGCCGTTGCCCGCGACCGCGCTGTCCGACGAGAAGGCGACGACGGGCACGTTGAACTGGGCCGCCAGCGGCGCGACGGCGGCGACCTCCTCGGCAAACAGCGGCCCGAGAATGAGATCGGCCCCGGCGTTGAGCGCTTCCTGCGTGGCGCGTTGCGCCCCGCCCGCCGTGCCGCCCGTCGCCTTGGGGATCAGCAGCACCTGCGCATTGTCGAATTCGAACACCGCCAGCTGCGCCGCATTGTAGAGCGCGTTCGAGAGCGCCCGCACATTGTCGCGCGGCGAGTTGAACGGCAGCAGCAGCGCGACGCGCACCACCGGCTCGCCGGCCATATGCGCCGGCGTATAGAAATTGGCCGGATTGCGCATCGCCGGCGTCTCGACGCGCGGCGGCGGCTGCACCTGCACGACGGGCGGCGGCGTCACCACCGGCGGCGGCGCTTGCCGTCCGCCAAGCCCGTTGCAGGCCGCCAGCATCGCGCCGAAACACAGCAAGACGACCGCCCGAAGGCCGGAAGAGAAGAGGCGGGCGTCTGTCACCGGGATATTCCTTGAACGAAGAGGGTCGGGGCCCGGCAAAGGGTACCGGCCGCGCCGGGGCAAGTAAACCTGAGCCTTCTTGCCAAAAAGTGTCTTCCGGGCGCAAGGTCGCCGGCGATGAACGAAAAATCCAGATCCCCGCTCGCGCCCGGCCTCTATGTCACGGCGACGCCCATCGGCAATGCCGGCGACATCGGCCTGCGCGCCCTCGACGTCCTGTCCCGCGCCGATCTGGTCTTGTGTGAGGACACGCGCGTGACGGCGAAGCTCTTCGCCATTCACCATATCGAGGCGCGCACCGCGCCCTATCACGACCACAACGCGGCCGAGATGCGCCCGCGCATCCTGAAGCGGCTCGAGGCCGGCGAGGCGATCGCGCTGGTTTCGGATGCCGGAACGCCGCTCGTCTCCGATCCGGGCCTGAAGCTGGTGCGCGAGGCGATTGCCGCCGGCCACACCGTGACGACGGTTCCGGGCGCCTCCTCGGTTCTGGCCGCGCTGACATTGGCCGGCCTGCCGACCGACCGCTTCTTCTTTGGTGGCTTTCTCTCCGCCAAACAGGAAGCCCGGCGCAAGGAACTGGCCGAGCTGGCGGCCATTCCGGCAACGCTGGTGTTCCTCGAAAGCGCCAACCGTCTGGCCGCGTCGCTTGCCGACATGGCCGAAACGCTCGGCCCCCGCGAAGCGGCGGTCGCGCGCGAACTGACCAAGAAATTCGAGGAAGTGCGGCGCGGCCCGCTCGGCGAGCTTGCGGCGCATTACCGGGAGGCAGGCGCACCGAAGGGCGAAATCGTCGTCGTCGTCGGCCCGCCCGAAAAGCGCGCGCCGCTCTGCGCCCACGAGATCGACGCGATGCTCGAAAACGCGCTCAGGCGTTCGAGCCTCAAGGACGCGGTCGCCGAAGTCGTATCGATGACGGGCCTGCCGCGCCGCGAAATCTATGCCCGCGCCCTCGAAATCGCGGATGCGGAAAAATGAAGCTTGGTGCAAGAAAAGGCGATCCCGCGCGCGGCCTTGCCGCCCATCGTCTTGGTCTGCGCGCCGAAACGATTGCCGCCCTGTGGCTGCGCCTCAAGGGCTACCGCATTCTGGCCCGGCGGCTCAAAACCCGCGCCGGCGAGATCGACATGGTGGCGCGGCGGGGCAGGGTGCTGGCCGTTGTCGAGGTCAAGGCGTCGGCGCAGGCCGCCATGGCGGGCGAGCGCGCCGTCGAGGCCTTGCTGCCGCGCCAGCAGCAGCGTCTGGCCCGCGCCGCCATGCATCTGCTGGCGATGCGTCCGGCGCTGGCGGGCCTCGACCTACGCTTCGATCTGGTGCTGGTCGCGCCGCGCCGCCTTCCCCGACATCTGCCGGACGCCTGGCGGCCATAATCTCGCCGCACCGCTCCCCTCATTGTCGCAGCCGTCGGGGGTTTCTCATTTTCGGAGATCGATATATGCGCGTATCCATGACGATGCTGGTGCTGGCGGCCTTGGCGCTTGGCGGCTGCGTGCCGCTGGTCGTCGGTGCGGGCGGGGCCGCCGCGGTCGGCGCCTCGCAGGAACGCGGTTTCGAACAGGCCGTCGACGACAACGAGATTTCCTTCGAGATCAACCGCAAGCTGCTGGCCGAAGACGGCAATCTTTTCAAGGGCGTGGCGACCCAGGTGCGCGGCGGCCGCGTGCTTCTGTCGGGCGTCGTGCCGAAAGCCGAAGACCGCGTGCGGGTGGTCCGCATCGTCTGGACGGTCGGTGGCGTCAGGGAAGTCATCAACGAATTGCGGGTCGGCGAGAGCGCCGGATTCGGGCAGGCCATGGCCGACACGGCGATCACCACCAAGCTACGCGCCCGCCTGACCGGCGACCGCAATGTCAGCGGCATCAATTATTCGATCGAGACCGTGCACGGCACCGTCTACCTGATGGGCACCGCGCTCGACCGCGCCGAGCTCGACCGCGTCATCGCCCATGCGCGCGACATCTCGGGCGTGAAGAACGTCGTCTCTTATGTCGAGGTCAGGAAGCCCTGAGCGAACCTGCGTCGAGAGCGCTTGCATCCGCCGCCCCGGCCGCGCCATGATCGTCGCATGGACGACGCGACACACGACATGGAATCCGAGTTGCAGCGGGCGGGCGCGACGCCCGACGGCGAACTCGACCTGGCGCGTCTTGCGCTGACGCTCGCCGCGCTCGATCGTCCGGAACTCGAACCCGATTCCTATCTCGCGCATCTCGACGAACTTGTCGGCGCGGCTGGCGATGCCTTGCCGGGCGGCGCGGGCGAAGCACCCGCCGGCATCGTCGCGGGCGCGTTGGCGGGCGTCGTCGCCGGCCGCTTTCGCTATCTCGGCGACACCGAAACCTATGACGATCCGCGCAATGCCAATCTCGCCCATGTAATCGACCGCCGCAAAGGCCTGCCGGTCACGCTCGGCATTCTCTATCTGCATGTCGGCGCGAAGCTCGGCCTCGACCTGACGGGTCTGAACTTTCCGGGCCATTTCGTGCTCCGCCTGCGCGCCGCCGACGATGCGGTGGTGCTCGACCCCTTCAATGGCGGCCGTCCTTTGACCGCCGCCGACCTGCTGACGCTGCTGCGCGGCGTCGAGGGGCCGGATGCGCGGCTGACGCCGGAGGCCTGCGAGCCGGTCGGCCCGCGCGACATCCTGCTCCGGCTTGAAAACAACATCCTGAGCCGCGCCATCAAAAGCGGCGACTTCGCCCGCGCCCGCGCCGTGGTGCTGCGCATGATCTGGCTGGCGCCGCAGCGCGCCGGGCTCCGCTTCGAACTTGGCCGGCTCGAGGTTCATGCCGGGCACATGGGTGCCGCCGCCCATGCCTTCGAGACCTGCAAGGACCTCGCCGCCGATATCGGCGAAACCCGCATCGCCGGCATGGCCGAAGAGGCGCTGCGCCGCCTGAAGACCCGCCTCAACTGATTTTTTTCTCGCAAAGGGCCGCGCCTCCCCCCATCTTTCCCCGAGCCCGCCCGCCCGCGAAAGAGTGCGAGAGAAAAACATGAGCCTTGCCGTCGCCATCCAGATGGACCCGGTCCACCAGATCAACATCAACGCGGATTCGACCTTCGCGCTGGGGCTGGAGGCGCAGCGCCGCGGCCATACGCTTTTCTATTACGAGCCTCAGGACCTTTCGATGCGCGACGGCCGCGCCTATGCGCGGATGCGCCCCCTGACGCTCCGCCGCGAAGTCGGCAATCACTCGACGCTCGGCAGCCTCGAAAAGACCTTTCTTGAAAATGTCGATGTGGTGCTGATGCGTCAGGACCCGCCCTTCGACATGAGCTACATCACGGCGACGCATATTCTCGAAACCGTGCATCCGAAAACGCTGGTCGTGAACGACCCCACCGAGGTCCGGAACGCGCCGGAAAAGCTTTTCGCGGTGCGCTTCAAGGGGCTCTTGCCGCCGACGCTGATCAGCCGCGACCCGGAGGAAATCCGCGCCTTCCGCCGTGAGTTCGGCGACATCATCGTCAAGCCGCTCTTCGGCAATGGCGGCATCGGCGTTTTCCGCATCCGCGAGGGCGACGAGAACCTCAATTCGCTGCTCGAGATTTTCGGCCAGATGAACCGCGAGCCGGTGATCGTGCAGAAATATCTCCCCGAAGTGCGCCAGGGCGACAAGCGCATCATCCTGGTCGACGGGCAGCCCGTCGGCGCCATCAACCGCGTCCCGGCCGAGGGCGAGGCACGCTCCAACATGCATGTCGGCGGGCGTCCCGAAAAATGGTCGCTGACAAAACGCGAGCGCGAAATCTGCGAGACGATCGGTCCGGAACTGAAGAAGCGTGGATTGATTTTCGTCGGCATCGACGTGATCGGCGACTGGCTGACCGAGATCAACGTCACCTCGCCGACCGGCATTCAGGAGATCGACCGCTTCGACAATGCCAATCTGGCGGGGCTGGTCTGGGACGCTATCGAGGCGCGGAGATAGGGCGGAGATGAAGATGGCGCGGGGAGCACGCATCAACTGGGCGCGTTACGCGATCGTGGCGGCAGCGATTGCGCTGATTGTCGGCGCCATCTGGACGCTGCGCCCGGTTTTCATTGCCGATGCGCCGCCGCCCACCGTCGAGGAAACGGCGGCGCGCATCCACGGCGCGGTCATTGCCATCGACACACATGTCGACATCCCCTCGACCTTTGCGACCGATATCTACGATCCCGGCAAACGCGGCGTCTATCCCGTGCAGGTCGATCTGCCGCACATGCGCGAGGGCGGGCTCGATGCAGTCTTCTTCGTCGTCTATGCGGGGCAGGGCGCGCGCGACGACGCGGGCCATGCGCAAGCGGCATCCGAAGCCTTCGCGAAATTCGCCGCCATCCGCCGCATGACCGATAATCTGTACCCGGACGAGATCGGCCTTGCCCGTTCCGCCGCCGACATCCGCCGCCTCCATGCCGAGGGAAAGCTCGTCGCGCTGATCGGCATCGAGAACGGTTATGTCGTCGGCCGCGCGCCCGAGCTTCTCAATGTCTATTACGCGCTTGGCGCGCGTTATCTCGGCCTTGTCCACAACGGCCACAACGACATCGCCGACAGCGCCCTGCCGCAGGAGCGTTTTGCCGACCGCGCCAACGAAGACGGCGGCGAACATGGCGGCCTGTCGGATTTCGGCCGCGCGCTCATCGCCCGCGCCAACGATCTGGGGCTGATGGTCGATGTCAGCCACGCGTCGAAAGCCGCCGCGCTCGAAGCGATCGAGTTGTCGCGCGCCCCGGTCATCGCCTCGCATTCCTCTGTTGACGCACTTCATCCCCATCCGCGCAACATGACGGACGAGGAATTAAAGGCGCTGGCGGCAAAGGGCGGCGTCATCCAGATCGTCGCCTTCGACGCCTATCTACACGAAGTGCCGGAGGAAAAGCTCGCCGCACGCCGCGAACTGGCCGCCTCGCTCGGCCTGACTTCGCTCGACGCCTTCTTTGGCGCATCGGACGAAACGAAGCGCAAATTCGCCGAAGGCGTCGCCGCCCTCGACGCGAAATGGCCGCGCGCCACCGTGGCGACGCTTGTCGATCACATCGACCATGCGGTGCAGCTTGTCGGCATCGACCATGTCGGCATCTCGTCGGACTTCCAGGGCGGCGGCGGCATCGAAGGCTGGTCCCATGCCGGCGAAACACTGAACGTGACGGCCGAACTCGTCCGCCGCGGCTATACCGAAGAGCAAATCGCGAAGCTCTGGGGCGAAAACCTGATGCGCGTCATGGACGCGGCCGAGGCGGCGCGGAAATAGCGCGGTCGGCGTGGTTTTACCGCGCCGTGTCGTCTGGCGGCAATTGCATCATCGTCCAGCCATCCATCAGTCCCGGCATCGGCGGCGCATGGGATTTCGTCGTTGTTCCCTCGGGAGGATTGAAGTTGAGACGGGTCTTGCGCCAGGTGGGATACTTTTCTTTGGGTAACGCATAAGGCGCGCACTTCCTCAAAGCCTCCTTTGCCATGACGTAGCTTGACTGATATCGGCCATCCCTTTCTTTTTCGGGAGGGCTGACCCAGATCACAGCGCCCTCAGGACTGAATACAGCGTTCAATGCGACCGCCGTCGATTGCGAGTGGGGACGCCAGCATTTCGACAATTGTTCTCGAAACTGGGTCGCTTCCTCTTCGGTCAGCGGAACAGTGGCGCGCGGTCCCTCATAGGCGGGCTCCGCCGGATATTCCCGCGATGCTGCCGGCGCGTCGTCGAGTAGGCGGATAATGGCGGCGGGGTCGAATCGTCGCGCACCCGTTTCATCGCCAAACACAGGCAAGGCCGGCAAAAAGCCCAACCCTGCCGACAGGATCAACGGAAGAATGGTGCGCATCGATGCCCTCAAGGTAAGCGACCGGCAAGCCGCAAGTCTAAGGTCGCCGACAGTGGCAAGGACAGTTATTTCCCGGCCGGATGCGGGAACGAAAGTTCCCATTTCGTTCTTGAACCTGTCAAATCTCTCGGCTAGCCTTTTGCCATAACGCGAGGGCCCCGGCCCCGCGCCGGGGCAGGGGGCCGAAACATGGTCGCGCATATCGAGACGGTGGCCTTTCAGGGCGTCGAGGCGCGGCCGGTCGATGTGCAGGTCCATATCGCCAGCGGCGTCATCGGCTTTGCCGTCGTCGGCCTCGGCGACAAGGCGGTGGCCGAAAGCCGCGAGCGCGTCCGCGCCGCCCTCCATGCGATCGGCCTCGGCCTGCCCGCGAAACGCATCACGGTCAATCTCGCCCCCGCCGACCTGCCGAAGGAAGGCAGCCATTACGACCTCCCCATCGCGCTCGGCCTGCTGGTCGTCATGGGCGTCCTTCCGGCGCAGGAGCTGGAGCGTTTCGTCGCCATCGGCGAATTGTCGTTGGACGGTACGATCAACCCGGTCGCCGGTGCATTGCCGGCGGCGATTGCCGCCAATGCGCGCGGCAAGGGCCTGATCTGCCCCGAGGCCTGTGGGCCCGAAGCCGCGTGGGCCGGCATGGATGCGGGCAATCCGGGCGGCGTCCTTGCGCCGCGCTCGATCATCGCGCTGGTCAATCATTTTCGCGGCAGTCAGGTGCTTTCGGAGCCCGCGCCGATGAAGGCGGTCGAAGCGGGCCCCGTGCCCGATCTGCGCGACATCAAGGGACAGGAGTCGGCCAAGCGCGCGCTCGAGGTCGCGGCCGCCGGCGGTCACAACATGCTAGTGATGGGGCCAATTAAACTTCACCAGATAGCAACTTATGAGCCGCAATCTGAACCGCATGACCGCTGCCTATTCCTATCTTCGGATGTCCCGTCCCGAGCAAGCGCGTGGCGACAGTTTGCGGCGCCAGCTCAAGGGTGCGCGCGAATATGCTACCGCCAACGGACTCACGCTCGTCGAGGATATGCGCGACATCGGTGTTTCTGCCTACAAAGGCAAAAACAGCACCGAGGGGATTCTCGCCACCTTTCTCGCGGCGGTTGAGGCTGGAGCGATTGCTCCCGGGTCCGTTCTAATCGTCGAAAATCTTGATCGGCTTTCGCGGCAACAGGTGCCAAAAGCCCTAAGGCTGTTCCTGGCAATCTTGGAAGGGGGGATTGAGATCGTCACCCTGTCCGACGGCCAACGGTATACAGAAGCGTCCATTAGCGATGGGCCAACCCAAATCCTGATCTCAATTCTTGCTTTGTCCCGCGCACACGAAGAGAGCGCTCTCAAAGCACAACGGATTGGCGAATCTTGGCAAAAGAAGCGGGAGATAGCGTCCGGTGGAGTTCCAATGACGGCTATGGCCCCGGCATGGCTCTGCCTCTCACCATCGCGATCCGAATGGCATTTTCGGGAAGGGCGTGACGGCATTGTGCGACGAATTTTCGAGGAAGCGTCCGACGGCATCGGCGCAATGACGATTGCCCGCCGCCTGACCGTCGAAGGGGTCGAACCTTGGGGCCCTCGCAGGAGAAAAAGTCTGCCCGGCCCCCGCGGATGGCATCCATCCGCAATCAAGAAGATTCTAGCAAACGAAGCAGTGGTTGGCGTCTTTCAGCCCCATCAAATACGAAACGGGAAGCGAGTTCCCAGCGGGCCACCAATCCCTGACTATTTTCCGGCAGCGATCCCGGCCGATCTGTTTTGGCGCGCGCGGGCGGCGATTGAAGGACGGAAGCGAGGGGGTGCCGGACGAAAAGGCAAACGATTTTCCAATCTTCTGGCGGGTCTCTGCGTTTGCGGAGCATGCGGAGGCCCGGTCCACTTTGTCGACAAGGGGGCGCCACCCAAGGGCGGTCGCTATTTCCAATGTGATCACGCGCGGCGCCGTGCGGGCTGTATTTCGGGCGACTTGTATCGATACGACGACGTAGAGCGTGGCGTTTTTGCGCTACTGTCAGACGCATTGTTTGCCTCCGTATTCGCGGCGGAGCGTGAAACAACGAGATTGTGGCAGGCGCGGGCGGAGGAGCTGAACGCACAGATTCAAACGCTCAAGCGTAAGCAAGCACGCTATATCGACATTTTCGAGGATGATGGAGACGTTGATGATGCCGCTTCACAACGCATGAGGGCGCTTCGGACAGAAATACAGACCGCAAGCGCGGAACGGCGGCAGTTGCTTGAGCGGATTCGCGCAACGGATAGCGTCGGGAAGCCGCAATCCGTCGGCGAATCGTTTGAGATCGCCAAAGACAGATTGGATGCCATCGAGGATCTGCCGAGTGATGCGGAACGATACCGCGCGCGGGCGGAGATCGCTCAGGCATTGCGACGGGTTATCCGGGAGATTGTATTTCATATCGACCTTGCCACTATCGAATTTGCTGATGGTGAGGAGAAGATGATCATTCTCGGTAATCGATGGTGTGATCCTGATACCGAGCGGCTGCTTGAAGAGCGAATACGACACGTCGAAGCGGCGCGCGGGCAAGTGGGCAGTGGGAACAAAAATATAGACAGGAACTAAGCCATGGACTTTGAGAGCTTCAAAGCCGGTCGGGCCGCTCCCGCGATGTTTCTCTAACTAGGACTCTCCAATGCCTAGAGGCTATCGGCTCGCAATCATTGCGCTTGGACTGACACTCTTAGCGTATCAGGGGCATTCACAAGAGGCCGAAAAATCGGCTCTCGAAGGCCAACCAGTAGCCGAGGAAAGGCAGTCCCATAGCGCTCCCACAAGCGAGAAAATACCCACTCCAAAACAGCAAGACGCCTCTTCGCTTGTCCCCGCTATCCAAGGCATCGAAACCGCTGTTCGCGATCTTGTAGCCGCGCAGGACCAAGGCAAGGACGTCGACGAGATACAGCGCCAGAAAGACGATTTGGACGCCCAAGAGAAAATGGCTCTTTGGGCGATGTGGATGTTCGTCGCTGCGGCCACATCTGTCCTTCTGACGGGCGCCGGTATTCTTCTCCTCTGGAAAACTCTCAAGGCTACCCGAGACGCATTGACGGAAACCGTCAAAGCCACGAGAGCAATGATCCGACAAAACGAACTCACTGAGTATGCGCAAAGGCCGTGGATTGTCGTTGACGACATATCGGTCGGTAACGACGGTGACATCAGTGTTTGCTTCCGAAATGTCGGCAGTTCCCCGGCAAGGCAGTTTGTAAAGGTTGCCGCGACGGCGACTCTCCCTAGACCATTTCCGGCCTCCCCAATCCCCGATTTTAATTTTAGCAATCACACTTTCCTCGCCCCCAATGCGACCGAGTTCATGTTCATAGACAACCCGCCACGTCCAAGACCAGATCGTGACTTGCTGATCAGAATACGGATCGCCTACACGCTCCCCAGCGGGGGGCGTGACGAGCATTTCGAATCGTTCGCTATGACCGTCGGAGGCGGTGTCATGAAAGTAACCGCCGAAGATTTCAAAACTGCCCATAAAAAAGAAGACTAGAATTCCCGCCGCCCACGCACTCGTTCAGCCCCCATTTCAGCGTTGCCGAAAGGGCGCACTCCCGTAGGGTTCGCTTGGTCCATAGTGCCGCTCTCGCGCGGATCGCTGATGAGCTGGCAGATGGCAAATCGCGACGACGGATGGATAGCGCCAGTGACGACAGGCGCAGCGCGGTTGCCGCCTGCGTTGGCACCAAGATCTGACCGGAGATCAATGCCCAATCCAGCAAGCTCAAAAGTGACACTGCTCATCAACGCCGGCCGCGCCCTGCTAGAATAGCCCGCTGACTATCTGCCAAAGTGTTCCGACGAGCAGCAGCGTGGATCCGGCAACCGCGACAATACGGCCTAGCCGGTTGCTGTAGCGCATGAGAAGTGCCCCGCCGACGACGACGGAAAGCCCCAAAAAAATCAGCGCTATGGCGAAAGCAAACATGTGAGCCTCGAAACCATCGGATCTGACGATTGGAGCGGTTCATTCTTGCTCTCAACTTACCCACTTCCTATCGCCGAAAACTCCCTATCGAGACGGATCGGACCCTCTATAACGATGTCTCTCGTGGCCTGAAGGCGGGTGCTGCCGCTCTATGGACCGCTCTACGCCGTCAGAAGGGGCCTTATTTCCAAACAGAAAGGACCGCAACCGGCCCCAAATTTCGTGATGGAGCCCCCAAGGTGCTTTGGCGCCGAGCAAGAACGCCCGGAATCTCTCATCCCCCCTTACTACCAATCCGATCAGATTGAAGACCACTTGCGCGGAGTGTTTGGCGTCGGCTTGAAAGCGCTTTTTGTCCTCTGACAGAGCGGCCACATGCTGGTGTGCCTCCTTAAGCGAACGTTCGAGGCCCTCATTCTCGTCCCTTAGTCTCTTATTCTCGTCGTCAAGGAGGCTCGCGCGTTTGTGTGCGCGGTCCTGTGCGACCGCGTCGATGCGGAGCTTTTCCAGTTCCAACAAATCAATTTCAACTTTTCGCATCATCTCCGCCCTCATCTGTGCTTCGCGTTGATCGGCCAAATACGCCGACCGGGTGAGCCTCTTCCGCCGGGGGCCTTCGCGAAGGTGGCCGTGATACACGCCCACGGCTCTATGAAAGTCGTCCTGGACGCTACGCATGGCCGCGCAGTAAGCCCGATTCGCTGCCTTGGTGCTGGCCCCCTCGGCCTTCGCGGACTCGCGCGCCGCGACTCCGCGATGAATCCCTTTGATGTTCAAGGTCTGATCTCGCGAGAGTTCGGGCAAAACGAAAAAATGGACGTGTGGGTGAGATTCGTCTTCGTGACGGACAACGCTCGCGACGTTCCGCCCGAAGTGCTCGTATAGCCATCCAACTGTTCGCCACTCCCAATCTCGGAAGTCCTGCCAATCGCTTTCCGACATCCTATCGAGCGGAATCGGGTAGCTCGCCACACCCGCGAGCAGGATCGGAGCATCTTTGCGTAGCCGCCGCCCCGATACATCTCGAGCCTCTCCGGCTATCGCCGTCGCGTGTCGCTCGACTTCCGGTAACTCCATGCCGGACACAAGCGCGGGTTCGCGCGGGCTTACGACGTGAGGACAAGCATCAGGAAGCCGTGCGGCCTCGGCCAGCACTTCGCTGACGGTCCATCGCTTTGTCTGGGATTTCTTCGATACAGATCGTGCGACGAGATCGAAGTGTAAAAATTGAAACGCCATGCTTAGTCCCTCATTCGTCTATCTGCGAACTAGGGACCGGATTTGGGAAAGCAAATTTCCGGCGAAAGTTTTTGAAGTGGTGTAGATATAGCGACCGACTATGTTTATCGGAGCCGATAAACGCCGGGTCTGCGACGCTAGGCAGAGCGAAACGCGGCTAGTCTGCTGCTTTCAACGCGGGTGCGGCCGGGACGAACCACGCAGTTGGCAGCAGATGGCGCAGTCGATGAAGATCCGCGTCCGTGCCACCCCAGACGATTAGCGCCGAGGGAAACGGCGCAGCATTCGCTATTCCGCGAAACTTTAGCCGCCCCCGCAGCATGAACACCGATGCGTGGCCGATCACGTTCTCGTGCCACCATCGCGTGTCGGGCCTCGCCGGAACCAGTGCGATGACCATTGTCGCCCTTCCCGCCTCCACTTCGTGACGCGCTTTTCTTACCCAATCTGGCAATGCCGTGCCATACGGCGGATTGACAAAACAGCGCCCGAACCATTCGAGCGATAACCCATCATCCTCTATATCGAAATGAACCCGAGCACGCACAGGGGCAAGCTGCGGCAGTGATCGATCATTGCGTGTTGAACTAGGGGAGCAGGGGTCGAGGTCGAACATCGCATCCTCCCGCTCCCCGGTGTCTAGTGCTCGATATAACAAGGCCAGCAGACTTTCAGGTGTTTGCCATGTGTGACCGATGGAAGAGTTGCCCGCGTGCGTGTGGAAGGGTCTGCGTTCGTCGCGGTGGCGAAGGTAGAGACCGGCACCCAACAATGCGCCGTAGCGGATCAACGTCTCGACACGGCCCGGCCCACCGCTCTCGATCTTCGCCAGCGTGTCCGCTGTAACGGTAAGCGCCCGCGCGGCCGCTCTTCTGCTCAAAGCCCGCCGTTCACGCAAAGCCCGCAAACGACCGCCTAGACATCCCGACGCGGGGAGATTTCGTCCATCGATCAGCAATCCGAGCGCGCCGGTTAGTTGATCGAAAGTAGCAAGCCGCCCTTTGCCACGCTCGGCGAGGCCGACGGTTTGGATCGACATGTTGGCGCTACGCGCCAAAGCAGCTTGCGTTAGCCCGGCCGCGCGTCTACGAGCGCGCAGAGCACCCCCGAGATTTGAAGAAAGTTCGGTCATCAGCCCTGAATCTAGATTGAAAATATCAAGAAAGTTATACCAAACAGCCTTATCGCTGCGCTCAACCGAAAGCCAAGTAAGCGGGCGCGCACTGGGTCATGGATCCCGCAAAGGAGTGTTAGCGGCAAGTCGTCAGTGAACATTTCGAGGGTTCGATTCAAAAGAATAGAAGGCGGATAGAAAAAACCGTGTGGTGGAATAGAGATAGGACAACAAGGGCGGAAACCTTAGCCTTCCGATCAACCGGAAGTCTTGAGTTTCCGATCATTCCGTTGATCGGAAGGTGGAAGATAGCTTCCGCGTTTCTATGTCTCTCTCCTGGCAACTGGGCAAGGAGATGATCGTGGCCAAGAAAAAATCGGCAAGACGAGGGGGGCCGGAAGAGGATGTGCTACGCGGAGCTCTTCCTGCGCAGGTCGCGGATGTGTATGACGCGGTAGATGCGGCTTTGAAAGATCACGAGGCGGCGAAGAACTCGAACTTCAAGATGGTTTTCAAAGATGGATGGAAGCGTGTTCAAGAACTTGCTCGCGAAAGTCCGCGCGCGCTTCAGCTTTGGGCTTTCATCGCGGAACACGCTGGCCCCAATGGAGCAATTCTTATATCGCAAGTCGATCTCGCGGAGGCGATTGGTGTCACTACCCGGACCGTTCGAGCTCTAGTTCGTCTGCTCGAATCGCGCGGGGCATTGATTACCGTGCGAGAAGCAGGCGGGTGTATCTACTGCTTGAATCCACGTGAGGTCTGGGCACTGGCTGCCGATCAACGAAGGTGGGCCCCCTTTCATACACGCGCGATCTTCTCAAAGCATAGCCGGGGGGTCCTCAGCAAGCGGCTTACCGTCGCAACATTCCGAAGTGATGCAGGCGACGAAGCAATGCGAAAACTTGAGCAAATGGCCGTGCCGTGCCGGTAAGGGTGCCGAGTCAATAGGCTATTTGCTCATTTGGGACACCAGCAGACATCACAATCCAATCTATAGGGGCCTTAATGGAATGTCGCCGTTATTGCGCTTCCGTTCTACCTATCGTTAAATTCGTGGGAACTGATTGATTGGAGGGAGGGGGGAGATATGAAGACTTTTCTGAAGAATCTCCTGAAGTGGGGCGCTATTGTTTTTGTGGGGCTTGTCGTTTTGGGCATGGTTCTAAATGCGCTCAAGAGCCCGGAGGAAAAAGCTGCTGAAGAGGCCGCGCGCGAACAAGCGCGCATAGAACGCGAAGCGGCTCGTGAACAAGAACGCTTGGAGCGTCAGCAAGCAGAAGCTCAGGCAATAGCTGAAATGCCGACGGTCACAGCCCAAGCCTTAGCAGCGGCATACGAACAAAACACCGTTGCCGCTGACGCTCGCTTCAAGGGCCAGCGTTTCAAAGTCACTGGCGTCGTAGTTAGTATCAACACGGATTTCCTCGGTAATCCCTATCTTGTCTTGCGAGGCGGCGTAAACCAGTTCATGGAACCCCAGTTCTCTTTTAGTAAGTCGGACTCGGAAAAACTGGCGACCCTGCGAAAGGGAGCTCGCGTCACCTTGATCTGTACCGGCAGCGGAGATGTGGCCAAGACTCCAATGTCAAAAGGATGTCGCCTTTTGTGAACCCACGTTGATCCCGAGGCAGCTGGGGAGTGATCTTATTGGAAGGCTAGGGCTGGTTGATCGGTTGATGCGGGCTTATGGCGATGATCTCCTTCGTTGGCTTGAAGCTCCGCTTAAAATACTCGTCGATGATTTGGGTTCCGTCGATGATGCGGGTAACGGCGCAAACAACTGACCGACTAGCGAGCCCCGCCCTAACCGACGGGGCTTTTTTCTTCTCCCTGTTGATCCTCGATATCAGCCATCAGAGTCGCCATCGAGCCCGCCCTCTTACGTCGGGCCTCCTCCACTTCTCTGATCGCCTCACTTAGCTTCTCAAGCGGATTCCAGTCCCCCTGCTCGCGCTGCGGAATGCGATAGGTTTTTCGCAGTTCATCCGCGAATGCAGATGCTTTGAGCCCTATCCGGCCATACTGATAGTTCCGCTCATCGAAGAATTCGTCGTAGTCCGGCGGACTGGCAATCGCGTGCCACACAAAGGCGATACTCTTATCTGCCTCCTCCACGTCCGAAGACATGGACAGCAACCTATACATCAGGTCGTGGCTGATACTCTTCCAGTCTACATCCTCAGGAAACTTCGGTGGTCCCGGAAGGGGAACTTGCGGTTCCAAACACCCGTTAGCGTTTCTTTGTCCAAAGCATAACCCGTCATCTGAAACCACCTCGACACATTTCTCTACATACCGGTCAAGCACACAGACAACTCGAACCGCGAGGTAGTGAGCGGCACGACCGGTTGATCTCTTCTCACTCCACCAGCTTTGCCCCCATGTAGAGAACACACCGATCAGCACACCGATTAAACCAAAGACCGCCTCCGCCATCCTTTCACCCCCTCCATCTCAAATGAGCTAAATCACCAACTAGGATTGGCAAGCAAATAGCTATTTACAAGCACCGGCATTGAATCAGTCTTATTTCTCTGCGTCTCAGGTGCCGCCGCCATCTCTGCGTCTCAGGTGCCGCCGCCATAAGCCCGCATCAACCCGGACCTTATGGAGGTTTTTGCTATGGGGAATTTACGACTACTTATCTTTCTGATTTCAAGTGTGTGGCGGCATCTGCCGCTTGTCGCCGCGCCGGTTGGGTAGGAGATTGTAAAGTTCCCTATGATTGCGCTTCAGGAACTCGCCGATGTGCTTGTAGCCGGTGGCCATCCCGTGGTGTAGATCAAAGCCAGTCCCGATCACATAGAGGGTTGTCATTCAAATCGGCTCACCTGCGAGGACAGCAACTTTCGCACTGCGCCGGGCAGTATACATCCTGATCAGCGGTCCCAAGCGGCGAGATATCCGCTTTAGGCCGGGTCCATAACTCTGTGGGCATCCAAGAATGGGCGCTAAGACCATCAGAAATTGAACTTTGAGAATTGGCCACAACATGCTGATGGTCGGCCCGCCGGGCTCCGGCAAGTCGATGCTCGCCGCGCGCCTTCCCGGAATTTTGCCGCCGCTTAGCCCTCGCGAAATGCTGGAGGTCTCGATGGTCTCCTCGCTTGCGGGGGAATTGTTGAAAACCGGCGTCGGCCGCCGCCGTCCTTTCCGCGCGCCGCATCATTCGGCCTCGATGCCGGCGCTGGTCGGCGGCGGGCTGCGCGTCCGCCCCGGTGAAATCTCGCTCGCGCACCGGGGCGTCCTGTTTCTGGATGAACTGCCCGAATTCCCGCGCCAGGTTCTGGATAGCCTCCGCCAGCCGCTCGAATCCGGCGAGGCGGTCGTTGCCCGCGCCAATGCACACGTCACCTTTCCGGCCCGCTTCCAGCTCGTCGCGGCGATGAACCCCTGCCGCTGCGGCCATGCGGGCGACGCGGCGCGCGCCTGTCCGCGCGTGCCCCGCTGCATCGGCGATTATCAGGCGAAGCTTTCGGGCCCGATGCTCGACCGCATCGACATCCACATCGAAGTGCCCCCCGTCGCCCATGCCGATCTGGCGTTGCCGCCGCCCGCCGAAGGTTCGGCCGAGGTGTCCGCCCGCGTCGCCGCCGCGCGCGAGGCGCAGGAGGCGCGCTTCACCGAAATCGTCGGCCCGCAATCCATGCTGCTCAACGCCCATGTCGAGGGCGAACTGCTCGACCGCATCGCAACGCCGGACGATCCCGGCAAGCGCCTGCTGGTCGAGGCGTCGGAGCGCATGGGCCTCACCGCGCGCGGCTATCACCGCGTGCTGCGCGTCGCCCGCACACTGGCCGATCTCGACGGCGCGGACGGCGTCACCCGCATCCACATCGCCGAGGCGCTCGCCTACCGCGAAACGGTGGCCGGAAAACTCGGCGCCGCGGCGTAACACGCCGCCGCGGATCAGGCGCCCGTCAGAACGGCAGCGAAAGCCAGACAGCCGGTGGCAACCGCCATCGCGCCGCCGATATGGAACGACTTCAGCACCATCCAGTTCGCAAGACCCGAAAGGACGAAAATCGTTCCAGCGGTCGCGGCAATGGCGCTCCCGTTGCCGGCAAGACCGGATTGCACAAGCGCCAGGCCGAGCACGATCCAGGTCAGCGACGGCAGATGCCAGACACCGCGCAGCAATTCGCGCATCCGCCCCTTCCGCAGCACCGCCGATGCATCTTCCGCAAAGAGCGGCCGCAGCACGTTGCGCTCGCCGAGAAGGGAGTGGCCGATGCCGGTCGCGATGCCGAGCAGGCCGGAGGCGATCAGGAAGAGGTCCGTCATGTCGTGGCTCCTTCATGGCGCGGTGCCGCCGCAAGCACTTTACCTTCCGCTAACCATACGCCTTAGCGCTTTCTCAAGGGCGGGAAGGGCAAAGTCGGGTCTTGTCGACATGCCCGGCCCTGCGGCCGGCAGCCGCGGAACCCGTATGCCCGACTTTGCCTTCGACCAGATGCCCCTCTTCCTGCTCGGGCTGGCCGTCGCCCTGTTTCTGGGCGTCGAGGCCTGGCGCCGCGCCTCGGCGCGCGCCGCCGCGCATCTCGCCGAAATCGAAGTGCTGCAGACGCGCATCGAGACGCTCCGCGACGAGAAATGGGAAATTGCCGAACGCGAGGCGCGCCTCGCCGATCTTCTGCGTGCGCAAGGCGACGTCATCATCCGCAAGGATCTCGAGGCGCGCCTCACTTACGTCAACGACGTCTTCTGCGACACTTTCGGCAGGAGCCGCGCCGAGGTCATCGGCCGCCCCTTCCTGCCCGACGTTCCCGAAGGCGACGCGCCGCGCATGCTGGCGAGCTTCGCCGGTCTCGCGACGCCGCCCCATCGCATCCGTTTCGACGAACGCGTCGTCACCACGCGCGGCCCCCGCTGGATCGCATGGGAGGAATTCGCGATCCGCGACGACGACGGCAAGCTCGTCGAAATCCAGTCGGTCGGCCGCGACGTCACCGACCGCAAGCTGGCGGAAGAAAAACGCGCCGAGGCCTTGCGCGAGGCCAGGGAAGCCAACCGCGCGAAAAGTCTTTTCCTCGCCGCGATGAGCCATGAAATCCGTACACCGATGAACGGCGTCATCGGCATGACGCAATTGCTCCTCGACACCAAACTCGCGCCCGCCCAGCGTTCCTATGCCGAGGCCGTGCGCGCCTCCGGTCAGGCGCTGCTCGCCATCATCAACGACATTCTCGACTATTCGAAAATCGAAGCCGGCAAGGTCACGCTCGACGAAGCACCCTTCGATCCGCGTCACGTGCTCGAAAGCGTTGCCGAGCTGCTGGCGCCACGCGCCTTCGACAAGGGCCTCGAAGTCGTCACCGACATTTCGGCATCGGTCCCGAAGCGCCTTCTCGGCGACGAACCGCGCATCCGCCAGATCCTGATCAACCTCGCCGGCAACGCGATCAAGTTCACAGGCGCGGGCGGCGTCGCGCTGCGTCTGTCGCGCATGGGCGCCCACACGGGCGACACCGCCGAACTGCTGCTCGAAATCGAGGACACCGGCATCGGCATGGACAAGGAGAGCCTCGAACACATCTTCGACGAATTCGCGCAGGCCGATCAGTCCCATGCCCGCCAGTATGAAGGCACCGGCCTCGGCCTTGCGATCACGCGCCGTCTGGTCGACGCCATGGGCGGCCGCATCGAGGTCGAAAGCGAACGCGGCAAGGGCTCGATCTTCCGCGTCCACCTGCCGCTGAAGATCGCCGAACCGGCGGCCGGCGCCGCCGCGCGCGCCGCACTCGAAGGCATGCGCGTGTTGATCCTCAACGACCGGCCGCTGCTGGCAGCAGGCCTCGCGCGCGCCGCCGGCGCCGCCGGCGCCGAAACGCATCTCGTCGCCGACGCCGCCGCCCTTTCCCGCGCGCTCGCCGCCGCGCCCGCCGATGTTTTCATCTGTCCCGCCGACGGTGCGGCCGGCGAAGGCGCGGCGCTTGCCGCCGAAGCGCGCCGCCTGCATCCCGGCATCGGCACGCTGGTGTTGCTGCGCCCGCAGGATCGCGACCGTCTCGACGCGCTGACGCAAGGCGGCGACGCGCCCTTCGACGGCTATCTGGTGCGCCCGGTGCGCGCCGCCTCGCTGCTCGGCCGCCTGACCGATCTGCGCGTGCGCGGCTGGGCCGGCGACATCGGCGCGCCCTATGCGCACGATTTCGCGGCCGTCGAGCCGGAAGCGCCGCCGCTGCCCAAACCGAAAGAAAAAATGACGGCCCCCATCTTGCCACTCTGTGTGCTGGTCGCCGAGGACAACGAGATCAATGCGTTGCTGACGCGCACCCTCCTCGAGCATACCGGTCACAGCGTTCGTCTGGCGCGCAACGGCGTCGAGGCCATCGCCGCCGTCGAGGCCGATGCGGCGGGCGAAATCGACCTCGTGCTGATGGACCTTCACATGCCGGGCATGGACGGCTTCGAGGCGACGGCGCGCATCCGCGCCCTCGACACCGCCCATGCGGCGCTGCCCATCATCGCGCTGACGGCCAATGCGATGGCCGAAGACCGCCAGGCCTGCCTCGACGCGGCGATGGACGATTATCTGTCGAAACCCGTCGCCGCCGACGCGCTCACCACGACGCTCGCCCAATGGGCCGGCCGCCGCTCGGCGCATGGAACGCGCGCTGGCGAAAAGGCGAATCTTGCCTAGAGTGAAGCCGGTTGAACGGCGCGGGGAATGATTCGATGTCGGTGGCAGAAAGCAGGCGCGACGGCCGGATGAGCCTCGCCGAAATGTGGAAGGTCTATGCCGAGCCGCGCATGCTGATCATGCTGCTGCTGGGCTTCTCGGCCGGTCTTCCCTACCTCCTCGTTTTCTCGACGCTTTCGGCATGGCTGCGCGAGGTCGGCGTCACGCGCACCGAAATCGGCCTGCTGAGCTATGTCGGCCTTGCCTACACGATCAAGTTTCTCTGGGCGCCGCTTCTCGACCGCATCCGCTTGCCCGTGCTCGACCGCCTTCTCGGCAAGCGCCGCGCCTGGATGATCTTCGCGCAAGCCGTCGCGGCCGCCGCCCTCGTCGTCATCTCCTTCAGCGATCCGGCCGTCTCGCTGGTGCCGGTCGTCTTCGGCGCGCTGGTGCTCGCCTTCGCCTCCGCGACGCAGGACATCTCGATCGACGCCTGGCGCATCGAGGCCGCGCCGGAGGAAAAACAGGGCGCGATGGCCGCCGTCTACCAGCTCGGCTATCGCTTCGCGCTGATCGGCTCCGGCGCCGGCGCGCTTTACATCGCCCACTTCATTTCGTGGCAGGCGGCCTATCTCGCGATGGCCGCATTGATGCTGGTCGGCATCGGTGCGGCGCTTCTCGCGCCCCGTCTGCCGGAGGCGCAAGCGCCGATCATCGGCGAGGAAGCGATGGCCGAAATCGCGCACCGCTTCCACATGCAAGGCCCGTTCGAAGCCGCCTTCGCCTGGACCTACCGCGCCGTCATCGCGCCCTTCGTCGATTTCTTCGGCCGCTACGGCTGGTGGTCGCTCGCCATGCTGGCGCTGATCGGTCTTTACCGCGTGCCCGACTTCGTGATGGGCGTGATGGCCAATCCGCTCTATATCGACATCGGCTTCTCGCTCTCGACCATCGCCACGGTGGTGAAGGTCTATGGCGTCTGGATGACGATTGCGGGCGCCGTTGTCGGCGGTCTGGCGGTGGCGCGCTTCGGCATCATGCGCACGCTGCTTGCCGGCGCCCTCGCCGCCACGCTCACCAATCTCGTCTTTGTCTGGCTGGCGATGCAAGGCGCGAACACGACCGCGCTTGCCATCACCATCAGCGCCGAGAATTTCTCCGGCGGTTTCGCCGGCACCTGCCTCATCGCCTATATGTCGAGCCTGGTGAACCACCAGTTCGCGGCCACGCAATATGCGTTGTTCAGTTCCGCCTTCGCGCTGCCCGGCAAGATACTGGGCGGCCTGTCGGGCGTCATGGTCGACTGGTACGCGGTTCGCCCGGCCATCGCCGAGGCGCTGGTCGGCGTGGCGCCGGGCCTCACGCCGGCGACCGTCGGCTATGTGCCCTTCTTCATCTCGACCGCGCTGATGGGCGTGCCGGCCATCCTGCTGATTTTGCTGGTGATGGGACACCGAAAGAAAATAGAAGCAAAAACAACGGCGTAAGGCCGACATCCATATGTCGTCATCTGCTGCGACAAGGGGCCGGCGATTTACCCCGCCGCGTTTGCTTGGCACAAGGCGGCGATAATGAAAGGATGAAGGCATGACGACGGGAGGCCCGGGTTCGGGTGGGGCTGAACCGGCGACGCGCGGCGACGTGGCCCCGCTTCGTGCGCCGCGTCCCGGCAGTGTGAACGATTTGGGTTTAGGGTCCGCAATAATGCCAACGATAAAAACGGACAAAGGCGGCGGGCCGCTTGCCTCGACGGCTGTGCGCCCCGCGGATATGACGAGCTATGGCCGCCGCGGCGACCTCGAAGTCCGTCTTGCCTCCTCGCCGCGCGAGATCGACGCCGCGCAGGCGATCCGCTACCGCGTCTTCTACGAGGAAATGTCGGCGATCCCCGATGCCGAAACGCGCGCCCGCAAGCGCGACGCCGACCGTTTCGACGACATCTGCGATCACCTGCTGGTGCTCGATCATGCGCTGGTGCCGGGCGAGGACGGCGAGCTGCCGCCCGAAGATCCCGAAAGCCTGAAAAAAGTCGTCGGCTGTTACCGCCTGCTGCGCCAGGACGTCGCCGAACGCCACGGCGGTTTCTACACCGCCAGCGAATACGACATCGCGCCCCTGCTCGCGCGTCATGCCGATCTCAATTTTCTCGAGCTCGGCCGTTCCTGTGTGCTGCAGCCCTACCGCACCCGGCCGACCGTCGAGCTGCTCTGGCACGGCATCATGCATTATGTGACCGCGCATAATCTCGACGTGATGTTCGGTTGCGCGAGCTTCGAGGGCACGGACCCGGCGGCGCTCGCCGCACCGCTTTCCTATCTCCATCACTTCCATGCCGCCCCGGCGGACTGGCGCGTCCGCGCGTTGCCCGAACGCTACGAGGAAATGAACCGCATTCCGAAAGAAGAGGTCGATCCGCGCGAAGCGCTGCGCGCCCTGCCGCCGATGATCAAGGGTTATCTGCGGGCCGGCTGCTATATCGGCGAGGGCGCGGTGGTCGACCGGCAGTTCGGCACCACGGACGTGCTGATCCTTTTTCCCGTCGCGCAAATCTCCGACCGCTATTTGTCGAAGTTCGGCGCCAAATACGGCACCCCGCGCGGCAGTTGAAACTCAGCGGTCGAGATTATAGGCCGCCAGCGCTGCCATGTTGACGAGGTCGGAGACATTCGCCGTCATCGGCACGATCTGCACCGGCTTTTCGAGGCCGACAAGCAGCGGCCCGATCAGCGTCGAACCGCCCAGCACCTTGAGCAACTTTGTCGAGATCGACGCGGCATGGATCGCCGGCATGATCAGCACATTGGCCGTGTCGGAGAGCCGGCAGAACGGATAAAGCGACATCGTCTCGCGGTTGAGCGCGACATCGGCCGCCATCTCGCCGTCATACTCGAAATTGACATTGCGCGTATCGAGAATGCGCACCGCGTCGCGCACCGTCGCCGGCCGCTCATGCGTATGCGTGCCGAAGCTTGAATTGGCGAGCAGCGCCACGCGCGGTTCGTAGCCGAGACGCCGCGCGACTTCGGCGGCCTGCGTCGCGATGTCGGCAAGTTCGGTTGCCGTCGGCATCTCGTAGACATTGGTGTCGGCGACAAGCACCGTGCGGCCGCCCGCCACCACCAGCGTCACGCCGATGGGCTTGCGCCCATCCACCGCGTCGATGACGCGGCGCACATCTTCCAGCGCCACCGAATAGGTGCGCGTGACGCCCGTCACCATTGCGTCGGCGTCGCCCCGCTCCAGCATCAGCGCCGAAAAGATGTTGCGGTCGTTGCTGGTCAGCCGGTGGCAGTCGCGATAGAGAAAGCCCTGCCGCTGCAATTTGCCGTAGAGAAAATCGGCATACTCGTCGACTTTCTCCGAGGTGCGCGCATTGCGGATATCGAGATCGGTCTTCGGGTCGAGCCCCATCTGGCCGAGCGTGTGGCGGATCTGCTCCTCGCGCCCGACAAGGATCGGCTGGCCGAGCCCGCCGTCGCGAAAGGCGAGCGCCGCGCGGATCACGCGTTCTTCCTCGCCCTCGGCAAAGACGACGCGCTTCGGGTCGCGCCTGACCTTGTCCATGATGACCTGCAGCGTGCCCGCCGTCGGGTTGAGCCGCGCCGAAAGCCGGTTCTTGTAGGCTTCCATGTCGACGATCGGCAACCGCGCGACGCCGGAATCCATCGCCGCCTTGGCCACCGCCGGCGGAATTTCGCGGATCAGGCGCGGGTCGAACGGCACCGGAATGATGTAGCCGGGGCCGAAGCGCGGCCGCTCGTCCTGATAGGCGGCGGCCACTTCGTCCGGCACGTCTTCGCGTGCGAGCTTCGCCAGCGCCTGCGCACAGGCGATCTTCATGTCTTCGTTGATCGCGCTGGCGCGCACATCGAGCGCCCCCCGGAAGATATAGGGGAAGCCGAGCACGTTGTTGACCTGGTTCGGATAGTCGCTGCGTCCCGTCGCGATGATCGCGTCGTCGCGCACCGCCAGCACTTCCTCGGGCGTGATCTCGGGGTCCGGATTGGCCATCGCGAAGATGATCGGTTTGTCGGCCATCGAGGCGACCATCTTCTGGTTGATCGCGCCCTTGGCCGACAGCCCCAGGAAAACGTCGCAGCCCACCATCGCCTCTTCGAGCGTCCGCGCATCGGTCGTCGCCGCATGCGCCGACTTCCACTGGTTCATGCCCTCGACGCGGCCCTTGTAGATGACGCCCTTGGTGTCGCAGAGGATCGCGTTGTCATGCGGCAGCCCCATCGCCTTGATGAGTTCGAGACAGGCGATGCCGGCCGAGCCCGCGCCATTGACGACGACTTTGATATCCTTGATGTCGCGATCGGTCAGGAAGAGCGCGTTGATGAGCCCGGCCGCGGTGATGATCGCCGTGCCGTGCTGGTCGTCGTGAAAGACCGGAATGTCCATCATCTCGCGCAGCCGGCTTTCGATGACGAAGCAGTCCGGCGCCGAAATATCTTCCAGGTTGATGCCGCCGAAAGACGGCCCCAGATAGCGCACCGAATTGATGAAGGCATCGACATCCTTGGTGTCGACTTCGAGGTCGATGGAATCGACATCGGCAAAGCGCTTGAAAAGCACCGCCTTGCCTTCCATCACCGGCTTCGAGGCCAGCGCCCCGAGATCGCCGAGCCCGAGGATTGCCGTGCCGTTCGAGATCACGGCGACGAAATTGCCCTTCGAGGTGTAGTCGTAGGCTGCGTCGGGGTTTTCGGCGATGGCGCGCACCGGCGCCGCGACGCCGGGGCTGTAGGCCAGCGACAGGTCGCGCTGCGTCGCCATCGGCTTCGTGGCGTTGATTTCGAGTTTCCCGGGCTTGCCCTGGGAATGGAAGAGGAGCGCTTCCTCGTCGGTAAACTGGCGCCGCTTTTTCTTGCTCATGCGATCGGACATCCGGAGTTTCGGCTGGAAGCGCGCAAATCCCGGAACACCGCCGGGAGCCCGCCTCTCCGGGGCCCGCCCCGGATGCCGCTTTGTAGGCTGGCGATCCGTCAATAACAAGCCGCCGCCGTTGATTCTGCCCGATTTTCGGCTCTCCGGGCCCCTCTTTCAGGCTGGCCCGGTTCTGCCAGAGCGCTTCTCGGAAAAGTGGAATCCGGTTTTCCGAAAAGAAGCGCGACCGAACAACAACCTGGAGTCTTTCAGTGTTTCCACGAAACACTGAAAGATTCTAGTCTGCCCCTCCATGTCAGAGCCCGCCGCCCATCCCTTCAAGCAGGAAAACCCGCCTTCCGCTGCGGCGCCGCCGGATGCCACTCCCATGATGGTGCAATATCTGGAGATCAAGGCGGGTCATCCGGGCGCGCTGCTCTTCTACCGCATGGGCGATTTCTACGAGCTCTTCTTCGACGACGCGGTCGCCGCATCGGAGGCGCTCGACATCGCGCTCACGAAGCGCGGCAAGCACGCGGGTGTGGACATCCCGATGTGCGGCGTGCCGGTCCACAGCCACGAGGCCTATCTCGAACGCCTGATCCGCAAGGGTTTCAAGGTCGCGGTCTGCGAGCAGGTCGAGGACCCGGCCGAGGCGAAAAAACGCGGCGCGAAATCGGTGGTCGCCCGCGCCGTCACAAGGCTGGTGACGCCCGGCACCTTGACGGAAGACACGCTGCTCGATGCCCGCGCCCACAACTATCTGGCGGCGCTGGCCCGCACCGGCGCCGAAGCGCTGCTCGGTCTTGCCTGGGTCGATGTCTCGACCGGCCGTTTCGAGGCGATGGCCCTGCCGCCTTCCGCCCTTGGCGCGGAGCTGGCGCGGCTCGCGCCCGGCGAATTGCTGATCGCCGAAGGCGCGGGTGACGACGCCGTCGCCCAATCGGGCGCCGCGCTGACCGAACTCCCCGCCGCCCGTTTCGACAGCACCGCCGCCGAGCGCCGCCTGAAAGCCCATCTCGGCGTCGCGGCGCTCGACGCCTTCGGCGCCTTCACTCGCGCCGAACTCGGCGCGATGGGCGCATTGCTCGGTTACGTCGAACTGACCCAGGTCGGCCGCATGCCGGCCTTGAGCGCGCCGCGCCGCATCGCCAGCGCCGATGCCATGACCATCGATGCCGCGACCCGCGCCAATCTCGAACTGGTGAAAACGCTGCAGGGCGAAAGCGCCGGATCGCTGTTGTCGGTGATCGACCGCACGGCGACAGGCGCCGGCGCGCGCGAGCTGGCCTCGCGCCTCGCCGCGCCGCTGACCGATCCGGCCTCCATCGGGGCGCGCCTCGACGCGGTCGAATGGTTCCTCGACAGCCGCGACATCCGCCGCGACCTGCGCGCCGCGCTGAAATCGGCGCCCGACATTTCCCGTGCGCTGTCGCGCCTGTCGCTGGCGCGCGGCGGCCCGCGCGATCTCGCGGCAATCGCGGGCGGCCTCGCCGCCGCGCATGCGCTGGCCGCAATGCTCGACGCCGCACCGCCGGCCCTGCTGCCGCTGCCCGATGAAATCGCCGATGCGGCGGGTGCGCTGCGTGGCGTCGCCGCAAATCTGGAAACGCATCTCGCCGCCGCACTCGCCGAGGAACTGCCGCTGCTGGCGCGCGACGGCGGCTTCATCGCCAAAGGTCACGACGCGGCGCTCGACGAAACGCGCGCGCTCCGCGACGATGCGCGCAAGCTCATCGCCGGGTTGCAGACGAAATATGCGGGCGAGACCGGCATCGCCGCCTTGAAGATCCGCCACAACAATGTGCTCGGCTATTACATCGAAGTGCCGCCGCGCCACGGCGAAAAGCTCGTCGCCCCGCCTTTCTCCGACAGCTACATTCACCGCCAGACCATGGCGAATGCGATGCGCTTCACAACGCCGGAACTTGCAAGCCTCGCCAGCCGCATCGCCGAAGCCGCCGGCCGCGCGCTCGAAATCGAACTCGGGCTTTTCGACGCGCTTGCCGCCGCCGTGATCGCCGAAGCATCGGCGCTTTCGCGCGCCGCCGCCGCGCTCGCCGCGCTTGACGTTGCCGCCGCGCTTGCCGAACTCGCCGCCGAGCGCCGCTACGCGCGCCCCCGCGTCGATGCCAGCCTCGCATTCGATATTTGCGGCGGTCGTCATCCCGTCGTCGAAGCCGCGCTGGCGCGAACCGGCGAACAATTCGTGCCGAACGACTGCAACCTCTCAGCGGATACCTCAAGCATGGAGCAAGGAGCGCAGTCCCGCAGCGACATGCAAAACAACGACTCCCGCCGCGAGGCACCACTTCAAAAAAGCATTTGGCTCCTCACCGGGCCCAACATGGCCGGCAAGTCGACTTTCCTCCGTCAGAACGCGCTGATTGCCATTCTGGCGCAGATGGGAAGTTTCGTGCCCGCCGAAGATGCGCATATCGGCGTCGTCGATCGTTTGTTCAGCCGCGTCGGCGCCGCCGACGATCTGGCGCGAGGCCGTTCGACCTTCATGGTCGAAATGGTCGAGACGGCGGCGATCCTCAATCAGGCGGGCCCGCGAGCGCTGGTAATCCTCGACGAGATCGGCCGCGGCACCGCGACCTATGACGGCCTCTCGATCGCCTGGGCCGCCGTCGAACATCTGCACGAGGTCAACCACGCGCGCGCCCTCTTCGCGACGCATTACCACGAGCTGACGGCGCTCACCGAAAAACTGCCGCATCTGGCCAACGCCACCATGCGCGTCAAGGAATGGCAGGGCGATGTCGTCTTCCTGCATGAAGTTGGCCCCGGCGCCGCCGACCGTTCCTACGGCATCCAGGTGGCGAAACTCGCGGGCCTCCCCGCGCCCGTCATCGCCCGCGCGCAAGCGGTGCTGGCGGCGCTCGAAAAAAGCGGCGAGGGCGCAAAGACCGCGAAGCTGATCGACGACCTGCCTCTTTTTTCGTCAACGGCAAAGCCCGCGCCCGTCGTCAGGACAAGCGCCGCCGAGGAAGAGTTGAAAACCGTCAACCCCGACGCGCTGACGCCGAAGGAAGCCCTCGATCTGGTCTACAGGTTGAAGGCGCTTGCGGCGAAAGACGGCGCGTGATCTCCGCCGCAAGCTTTGAGCGTCAAAGCTGCTCGGGTTCCACCCCGATCTTCCGCAGCGCATCCCGGAGGTCGGCGATGCCGGCCTCCGGATCGCCGCTTTGGCATTTCTCGACGCCGCTTCGGTGCAGCGCGCGTGCCGCGCCGGCCCGCGGAAAGTCCTGCCGATGCTTGAAATCGAACTGGAACCGGTAGTTGAGCTGGTCGCAAACGACGCCGATTTCGGACGCCGGTATTTGCGCGGCGGCGGGTCCGGCAAGCGCAGTGGCCGCACCGAGCCCCGCAGCGGCGAGAAACAAGGCAATGTTGCGCATGGCGCTCCTCCTTACGGGTGGCGCTCAGGCCGCCGGTTCGACCAGCAGCGTCCGCAGCGCCTCGCGCAACTGGTCGGCGCCCTTTTCGGCGTTGCCGGCGCGGCAATATTCAACGGCCGCTTCCTGCGCCGCGCGCGCCTCGTCCGCGTAAGGCAGGCCCGCCTTGAACTTGGAAACGAAGTTGTACTGCGCGTTGAGGCGCGCACAGGTGTTGTCGTCAAGCGGCTGTGTTCGCGCATGGGCGGGCGGCGTCGTCGCGATGCCGGCGGCCAGCAGGGCCGCGCCCAGCGCCGCGACGAGCGAGGCTTCTTTCGGAAAGATGGTTGTATGGCGCATGGCTTTCATCCTCCATCCGTGTTGCCTGTTTGCACTGTCTCTGCTGCCGGAAAGGATCGCTCCGTCCGGCACCCCCGAAATGGAAATCGAACATGGCAAAAATCTGACGAAATCCGCCGCGATTCTTAAAAATGCGTAATGATTTAGTGCGGCGGGGGTGATGTGATAAAGCTTGCGCCGCATGCCTGCGAAAAGGAGCCGCCCCCATGGGCCGCACGATGCCGAGCCTTCTTGAAATCGCCGATCCGGAGCGTATCCGCGGCGATCTCGATGCCGCCGCCGCCCGTGCCGGCCGTGACGAGGAGGCGCTGAAGCGCGCCGTCGTCGACATCCTGAAGGCGGCGCTGGCCCAGGGCCGCGCCAGGGCGCGCGAGCGGTTGGAGCAGGGCGCGCATCGGGGCCGTTCCTGCGCCGAAAGCCTGAGCTATCTCCAGGACCGCGTCATCGAGGAGCTTTACCGCTTCGCTACCACCCACGCCTTCACGGCCTCGAACCCCTCGAAGGCCGAGCGCATCGCCATCGCCGCCGTCGGCGGCTATGGCCGCGGCACGCTGGCGCCGGGCTCCGACGTCGATCTCCTGTTCCTGCTGCCCTACAAGCAGACCCCCTGGGGCGAGAGCGTCGTCGAATACATGCTCTATGTGCTCTGGGATCTGGGCCTCAAGGTCGGCCATTCGACGCGCTCCATCGCCGATTGCATCCGCCTCGCCCGCGCCGATTTCACCATCCGCACCGCGCTGCTCGAAGCGCGCTTCATCTATGGCGACCGCGAGCTTTACGACGATCTCGAAAAGCGTTTCGACGCCGAAGTGGTGAAGGGAACGGCCAACGAATTCGTCGAGGCCAAGCTCGCCGAGCGCGACCAGCGCCACACGCGTTCGGGCGAAAGCCGCTACCTGGTCGAGCCCAACGTCAAGGAAGGCAAGGGCGGTCTTCGCGATCTCAACACGCTGTTCTGGATCGCGAAATATGTCTACCGCGTCAAGCAGCCCTCCGATCTCGTCAAGGCCGGCGTCTTCACGAAGGAGGAATACCAGACCTTCCGCAAGGCCGAGAATTTTCTCTGGGCGGTGCGCTGCGAGCTGCACTTCCTCACCGGCCGCGCCGAGGAACGCATCACCTTCGACCTGCAGACCGAAATGGCAAAGCGCCTCGGCTACCAGACGCATCGGGGGTTGAAGGCGGTCGAGCGTTTCATGAAGCACTACTTCCTGATCGCCAAGGATG
The DNA here is from genome assembly GCF_019635935.1 of Parvibaculum sp. Lineage (NCBI taxonomy): Bacteria > Pseudomonadati > Pseudomonadota > Alphaproteobacteria > Hyphomicrobiales > Parvibaculaceae > Parvibaculum > Parvibaculum sp. The sequence continues at coordinate 2,085,941 of NZ_JAHBYN010000001.1, forward strand.
TCGGCGACCTGACGCGTATCTTCTGCGCCGTGCTCGAGGATCAGGAGAAAAAGAAGAAGCCCTCCATCGGCCGCTTCATGCAGGCGATACGCCGCAAGAAAGTCATTCGCGGCTTCAATGTCGAGAGCGGCCGCCTCGCGGTCACAAAGCAGGATTTTTTCGACAAGGACCCGGTCAACATCATCCGCCTCTTCCATGTCGCCGATCAGCACGGCCTCGACATTCATCCCGACGCGCTGAAACTGCTGACGCGTTCGCTGAGGCTGGTCGACGCCGCCTTGCGCAAGAACGAGGAGGCAAACCGCCTCTTCCTCGAAATCCTCGCCTCGCGCAAGGATCCCGAAACGACACTGCGCTGGATGAACGAGGCCGGCGTGCTTGGCCGCTTCGTTCCCGATTTCGGCCGCATCGTCGCGCTGATGCAGTTCAACATGTATCACCACTACACCGCCGACGAACATCTGCTGCGCGCCATCGGCATCCTTTCGGAAGTCGAGCGCGGGGTGAACGCCGCGGAATACCCCAAGGCCCATGAACTGATGGGCAAGATCAAGAGCCGCAACGCGGTCTACATGGCGGTCTTTCTCCACGACATCGCGAAAGGCCGCGACGAGGATCATTCCGATGCCGGCGCCGCCATTGCGCGCCGTCTCTGCCCGCGCCTCGGCATGAGCGCGGGCGAAACGGAATCCGTCGCCTGGCTGGTGCAGAACCATCTCGTCATGTCCGACGTCGCCCAGCGCCGCGACATCGCCGACCCGCGCACCGTGCGCGATTTCGCCGATCTGGTGCAAAGCCCCGAACGGCTGAAAATGCTCTTTGTGCTGACGGTTGTCGACATCAAGGCCGTCGGTCCCGGCGTCTGGAACGGCTGGAAGGCGCAGTTGCTGCGCCAGCTCTATTTCGAAACCGAGGCCGTGCTGCAGGGCGGCGACAACGCGGTCAACCGCAAGACGCGCGTCGCCGATGCGAAGGAAGCCTTGGCCGCGCATCTCGCCGACTGGTCGAAAGCCGCGCGCGACCGCTATTTCACGCGCCATGCCGACGGCTACTGGCTCTCCCTCGACACCGAAACGCAGGTCCGCCACGCGCAACTGATCGAAGGCGCGAAGGATGCGCCCCTCACCATCGCCGCCGAGCCGGAGCCCGACCGCGACGTGACGCAGTTGACGCTTTACACGCAGGACCATCCCGGCCTCTTCGCGCGTTTCGCCGGCGCCTGCGCGGTGCTCGGCATGAACATCGTCGACGCGAAAATCTTCACCACCCGCGACGGCATGGCGCTCGACATGCTCTGGGTGCAGGACGCGTCCGGCGGCGCCATCGCCGAGCCGCGCCGTCTGGCGCGCCTTGAGGAAACCATCCGCAAGGTGCTGTCGGGCGAAATCCTGCCGCCCGATGCGATCGAGCAGCGCGCGCGCCGCGAACGCCGCACCGAGGCTTTCTCGGTCGCCCCCCAGGTCTTCATCGACAACGAGGCGTCCGACGACTACACCGTGATCGAGGTCAACGGCCTCGACCGGCCGGGCCTCGTCCACGCGCTGTCGCGCGCCCTTTTCCATCTCGGCCTCACCATCGGCTCGGCCCACATCACGACCTATGGCGAGCGCGCGGTCGACGTTTTCTATGTGAAGGACGTGATCGGCCACAAGGTAACGAACGCCAACAAGAAGAAGGCCGTCGAGCGTCACCTGCTCGAAGCGCTGGCCGACCCGGTGAAGAAGTCCCGCCCCGCCAAGCGCGCAAAGCGCGAGGAAATGGCGGCGGCGGAATAAGTTGCGCCGGCAATGGCGTCAATCGGCGGGATCGTTCTGCCGCCGCCGGGCGTCGTTGTAGATAGCGCCGTCGCGCCGCCCGATGCCGATCACACGCACTTCGATGCGATCGTCGATCACTTTGTAGACAAGCCGATAGCCCGCATCGCGCAGCTTGATCTTGTAGCAGTCGGGCATGTTGCCGAGTTTGTGCTTCTCGATTCGCGGCGCTTCGAGCCGTCGGGCGAGAATCTTCTGGAATTGTTTCTTGATGTCAGGCCCGAGCTTGCGCCATTCCTTTTTGGCGTCTTCGACGAAGCTGAGCCTATAGCTCATCGAGCTGCTCGAGCGTCACATAGGTGGCAGGCTGTCCTTCGCGCTCGATCACCTTCTTCATGTCCTCGTAGTCTTCGAGCAGATCGAGCATGCGTTCATAGGATGCTGGATCGAGAACATAGGCGACCGGCTTGTTGCGGTTGAGAATCGCAACGGCGCCGTCGGCCGCCTCCTCAATGACGCGCGCCGGGCTGCGCTTCAACTCGCTGATGCTCGAAACAAGATTGGCGACAAGGACACGGGACATTGGAAGCTCCTTTATTCGTACGAATATAAGAATCTTTATTCGTTCTGACAAGAGTATAAATAACGATACATTTAAATGTACCGTTCATCAGGTCGCTATTTCGCCGCAGAACGGCTAGAGATTCTGCCAAGCCTCCCAACCGGCGAGCCCCCGCCTGCCATGACCTCGAGCCCCGCGCCGAAACCCGTTCATATCGCCCGTTCTGCCGCCACCATCGGCGGCACCACGCTGGTGAGCCGCTTGCTCGGTTTCCTGCGCGACGTGATGATGGCGGCGGCGCTGGGCGCCGGGCCGATTGCCGACGCCTTCTTCGTCGCCTTCCGCTTCCCCAACATGTTCCGTTCGATCTTCGCCGAGGGCGCGTTCAACGCGGCCTTCGTGCCGCTTTTCTCAAAGCGCCTCGAAGGCGAGGGCAGGGCGGCGGCCAGGCGCTTCGCCGAGGATGCGCTGTCGGTGCTGCTCGTCGCGCTGCTGCTCCTCACCATCGCCGCCGAAATCGCCATGCCCTGGATCATGCTGGTCTTCGCACCGGGCTTTGCCGAGGACCCGCAGAAATTTGCATGGGCGGTCGAGTTCACGCGCATCGCCTTCCCCTATCTGCTCTTCATCTCGCTGACGGCGCTGCAATCGGCGATCCTGAATTCGCTTGGCCGCTTCTTTCCGGGCGCCGCCGCGCCGGTGATGCTCAACGTCACGCTGATCCTGGCGATCCTTTTCCTGATCCCGCTGACCGATAATCCGGGTACGGCGCTTGCCTGGGGCGTTGCGGCGGCGGGCGTCGTGCAGTTCGCATGGCTCGCCATCTCGCTCTGGCGCGCCGGTTTCGTGTTGCGTCTGCGCCTGCCGAAGCTGACGCCCGATGTCCGCCGCCTTTTCCGCCTCGGCGTGCCGGGTGTCGTCGCCGGCGGTATCACGCAGGTCAACCTCACCATCGGCACGATCATCGCCTCGCTGCAGGCAGGCGCGGTGTCCTGGCTTTACTATGCCGACCGGATTTATCAGCTCCCGCTCGCCGTCATCGGCATTGCGATCGGTGTGGTGCTGCTGCCGGACCTCTCGCGCCGCCTGCGCGCCGGCGACGGCGCGGGCGCGATGGGCGCGCAGAACCGCGCGCTGGAGTTCGCGATGCTCTTGACCATTCCCGCCGCCGCCGGCATCGCGGTGCTCGCCTTCGACATTATCGGCATCCTGTTCGAGCGCGGCGCTTTCACGGCGGCGGACACGCAGGCAACCGCATTGGCGCTGATCGTCTATGCGGCGGGCCTCCCCGCCTTCGTGCTGATCAAGATTTTCCAGCCCGCTTATTTCGCCCGCGAGGACACGAAGACGCCGCTCCGCTTCGCCGCCGTCTCGATCGTCGTCAACATCGCGGCGAGCATCGTCCTCTTCCAGTTCATCGGCTATGTCGGCATCGCGGTCGGCACCGTACTGGCGGCGTGGACGAATGTCGGCCAGCTCGCGACCCGCCTCTGGAAACGTGGCGACTTCGCGCCCGATGCGAGCCTCGCCCGCGTGCTGCCCCTCACCGTCATGGCCGCCATCGCCATGGGCGCCGCCCTCTGGTTCGGCCGCGCCGCGCTCGAAGCCCCGCTGGCCGCCGCGCTCCCCGTCGCGCTGGCGAGCCTCCTCGGCCTGATCGCCGGCGGCATCCTCGTCTATTTCTTCCTCTGCCAGATCACCGGCGCCGCCACGCTCGCCGGCCTCCGCCGCGCCATGCGGCGGGGTTGAGCGCAACGGCCGGATACACGGGCAACTTTCGCCACGCCCCGGCAAATCGCGTCTCGAATCGGGATTCCGCTTGCGCGATGCCCGAAACCGCGCTCCGATAAGCCGGAGAGTAACCGCGCGGGGTCAGGGGTGGTCCGCGCTTGAAGCGGGGTTTCGGGGGCAATGGGTAACGGGCGTCGGTACGGTGCGGGCCGCAAGGCGGCGCGCGCGGGGTTGGTTTTTTGTGCGGGTCTCCTGGTTCCGGCGGCGCCGGCGCAGGCCGCAAGCTGGAACAATCTCGGCACCGGCGGCTGGCTCTTCGCCGGAAACTGGGATCCCTTTGGCGTCCCCGGGCCGGGCGACAACGCAATTATCGACAATGGCGGCACCGCGCTGATCGGCGCCCTGGATGTTGCCGAATCGAACGCGGCCTACATCGGCGACACCGCCGGCAACAGCGGCGCGGTCGGGGTCAATAACGCCGGCGTCTGGACCAACAGCGGTGAGCTTCATGTCGGCAATGCCGGCTCGGGTACGCTCGGCATTTCGGGCGGCGGCGTGGTCTCGAACACCATCGGCTATATCGGCACTTTCGCCGGCAGTTCGGGCACCGTCACGGTCGATGGCGCGGATTCGGTCTGGACGAATTCGGACTGGCTCCATGTCGGCCATAGCGGCACCGGCGAACTGACCGTCGAAAGCGGCGGTGCGGTAGAAAACGTCATCGGCCTGATCGGCAGTGCCGTGGATTCCACCGGCACCGTGACGGTGCGCGATGCGGATTCGATCTGGACCAACACGAATAATATGGCGGTCGGCTATTTCGGCAACGGCACATTGACCGTCGAGGCGGGCGGCAGCGTCGGCAACGTGCAGGGCTTTGTCGGCGATCAGTCGACATCCACCGGCGCGGCGACGGTGACAGGCGAGGGCTCCACCTGGACGAATTCAGGGCTCTTCGCCGTCGGCAATTTCGGCGAGGGCACACTCGATATTCTCGATGGCGGCGCGGTGTCGAACACCACGGGCCATATCGGCCGCATTGTGGGCAGCACTGGCACGGTCACGGTCGATGGCGAGGATTCGATCTGGACCAACAGCGGCATCCTCTATGTCGGCGAATCGGGCACCGGCACGCTCGCCATTTCGGGCGGCGGCGCGGTCTCGAACACCTGGGGCATTATAGGCAGCAGCGCTACTGGTTCCGGCGAAGTCACGGTCGATGGTACGGATTCGACCTGGACCAACAGCGTTGAGCTCTATGTCGGTCTTTCCGGCTCCGGCACACTCGACATCTCCGGCGGCGGCGCGGTCTCGAACACCAACGGCTATATCGGCAACAACGCCATCGGCACCGGCGAAGTGACGGTCGATGGCACTGATTCCACCTGGACCAACAGCGGCGTCTTGAACGTTGGTTATGCCGCCACAGGTGCGGGCGGCGTCCCCGGCGGCACGCTCGACATCACCGGCGGCGGCACTGTCTCCAGCACCGTCGGCATTATCGGCGGCTTCGCCGGCAGCACCGGCGAAGTCACGGTCGATGGTGCGGATTCCAACTGGACCAACTCAAACGACCTCTATGTCGGCTTTTCCGGTTCCGGCACACTCGACATTTCGGGCGGCGGCGCGGTTTCGAATACCTCCGGCTCAATCGGCAACAACGCCATAGGCACCGGCGAAGTCACGGTCGATGGCGCAAATTCCACCTGGACCAATTCGAGCTGGCTCGCTGTCGGCGTTTCCGGCGCCGGCACGCTCGGCATCGCGGGCGGCGGCGCGGTCTCCAACACACAAGCCTTTATCGGCTACAGCGCCGGCGGCACCGGCGAAGTGACGGTCTCCGGCGCGGATTCCATCTGGACCGCCTCAGCGGAACTCTATGTCGGAACTCTCGGCGATGGCACGCTCGACATCGCCGATGGCGGCGCGGTCTCGAACACCACCGGCAGTATTGGCGAATTCGCCGCCAGCACCGGCACAGTCGTGGTCGATGGCGCGAATTCGACCTGGACCAATTCGGGTAGCCTCACTGTCGGCAACTTCGGCGCCGGCACGCTGACCCTTTCCGGCGGAGGCACGGCCGAGGCAACGACCGTCACTATTGCCAACGACGCGTCGGCCACCGGCACGTTGAACATCGGCGCCGCCGCGCTCGATGCGGCGGATGCCGCCGGCACGCTCGATGCCACGGCGCTTGTCTTCGGCGCCGGCGCCGGCACGCTGGTTTTCAATCACACCGAAACCGATTACGACTTCGACCTCGCCATCTCCGGCGCCGGCACGATCGACCATCGCTCAGGCTTCACCACGCTCACCGCCGACAGCAGCACCTTCGCCGGCACAACGTCGCTCCAGGGGGGCACCCTGATCGTCGACGGCCAGCTCGGCGGCGATATAGGCGTCACCGGCGGTGTACTCGGCGGTTCCGGCACGGTCGGCACGACGACGCTGGGCGCCGGCGCCATCGTCGCGCCCGGCAATTCGATCGGCACACTGAACGTCGCGGGCGACTTCACCTTCGACCCCGATGCCACCTACGAAGTCGAGGTCGATCCCTCGGGCGCCGATGCCGACCTGATCCATGTCACGGGTCAGGCCTTCCTCAACAACGCCGCCGTGCGTCACATCGGCATGGACGGGACTTACGCGCCCGCCTCGATCTACACGATCCTGACCGCCGATCTCGGCATCGACGGCACCTTCGGCTCGGTCCTCTCCGACTATGCCTTCCTCGATGCCGCGCTCGATTACGATGCCAACAACGTCTATCTGGAACTTGTCCGCAACGACATCGACTTTGCCGCGGTCGCCCATACGCCGAACCAGCAAGGTGTCGGCGGGGCACTGCAGAATTTCGGCCCCGGTCATCCGCTCTACGACGAGATCGTGACCATGACCGACGAGGAAGCGCGCGCCGCTTACGACGCGCTTTCGGGCGAGGCCCATGCCAGTTCCTCGACCGCGCAATTGATGACCGCGCAGCAGATCCGCCAGCAATTGCTGGATCGTCTCGCCGCGATCCTCGGTTCGGGCGGTGGCGGGCTTGCGAGCCTCGCCCATGCGCCGGCGGCGGGCGATGCGGCGCCGGGCGCCGCCGCCGTCTGGGGTCAGGTTTTCGGCAGTTGGGGCCGGACCGACGACAACGGCAACGCCGCCACGATCGACCGCGACAGCTACGGCTTCATCGGCGGCATCGACCGCGAGGTTGCGCCGGGCGTCCGCGCCGGCATCGCGGCGGGCTACAGCCGCTCAAGCTACGACGTCAAGGCGCGTTCGTCCGCCGGCGACAGCGACAATTTCCACATCGCCGGTTATGCCGGCACCGCGCTCGGCAATCTCGGCCTCAAGGGCATCCTCTCCTACGCCTATGGCAAGGCCGACGCGCGGCGCACCGTGATCGTCGGTGGACTGACGAATAATCTTGCGGCCGACTACGCGACCCACACCTTCCAGGCGGGCATGGAGGCAGGATACGACCTCGACTGGGGTGCATTGACGCTCACCCCCTTCGCCGGTCTCGCCGGCGTCCATGTCGAGACCGAGGGCTTCACCGAAACCGGCGGCCCCGCCGCGCTGACCTTCGCCTCCACCGGCACCACCACCGGCATCTCGACGCTCGGCCTGCGCGCCCGTCATCAGGCGGGCAGTGTCGGCCTGACCGGCGCCGCCGCCTGGCGTCACGCCTTCGGCGATGTCGAGCCGACCTCGCGCGCCGCCTTCGCCTCCGCCCCCGCCGCCGCTTTCGCGGTCCGCGGCACGCCCGTCGCGGAAAACGCCCTCGCCCTCGACGCGGCGGCCTCTGCGAGGCTCGGCGCCGGCACGACCCTGACTTTCGGCTATGCGGGTGAACTCGCCTCCAGCGCCCGCGACCACGGGCTCAGGGCGGAGTTGCGATTCGATTTCTGAGAATTGAACGCGCGCCAAACCGGGGATTACTTTTTTGAGGCAGCACCCCTGTCCCAAAGCGGGGATAAATCCGGGGATAAACCCGGGGACAAGTCGCCGCCCGCAGGCTTCGTGACAGTTTTTTGACAGATCGATGACAGTCGGCCCTTTTTCTGCGAATTGTTCTTATCTGACGGGGGATTGCCTTCATTTCGCTCCCGCCGCATAAACCCTCCGCACGCCCGTTTCGGGGGCGGCGCGAGGCCACGGATTCGAGCGATGGAACAGCCCCAGAACCGCGTTTTTTCAGGCGTACAGCCGACCGGCAATCTGCATCTCGGCAATTATCTCGGCGCGATCCGCAATTTCGTGCCGCTGCAGAAGACGCATGAATGCATCTATTGCGTTGTCGACATGCACGCGATCACTGTCTGGCAGGAACCGGCGGCGCTCGCCGCCAACACGCGCGAGGTTGTCGCCGCCTACATCGCGGCGGGGATCGATCCGTCCACGAACATTATTTTCAACCAGTCGAAAGTCGCGGCGCATGCCGAGCTTGCCTGGATTCTGAATTGCGTCGCCCGCATCGGCTGGCTCAATCGCATGACGCAGTTCAAGGACAAGGCCGGCAAGGACCGCGAAAAGGCGAGCGTCGGCCTCTATGCCTATCCGGTGCTGATGGCCGCCGACATTCTCGCCTACCGCGCCACGCATGTGCCGGTCGGCGACGACCAGAAGCAGCATCTGGAGCTTGCCCGCGACACGGCGCAGAAATTCAACAATGATTTCGGCGCGCAAAATTTCTTCCCGCTGCCCGAGCCGTTGATCATGGGTCCGGCAACGCGCGTGATGAGTTTGCGCGACGGCACCAAGAAAATGTCGAAGTCGGACCCCTCCGATCTTTCGCGCATCACCATGCGCGACAGCGCCGACGACATCGCAAAGAAAATCCGCAAGGCCCAGACCGATCCCGAGCCCTTGCCGGAAACCGTCGAGGGATTGAAGGATCGCGCCGGTGCCGACAATCTGGTCGGCATCTATGCGGCACTCGCCGGAATTTCGAAAGCAGACGTGCTGACACGCTTTCCGGCCGCCCAGTTCTCGGTCTTCAAACCGGCGCTGGCCGATCTCGCGGTCGAAAAGCTCTCGCCCATTACGGATGAAATGAAACGCCTGATGGCCGATCCGGCTTATATCGACAAGGTGCTGGCGGACGGCGCGGAACGCGCCCGCGCCATCGCCGATCCGGTCGTCGCCCGCGTCAAGGCCTATGTCGGTTTCATCTGAGGCCGGATTTCAGAACGGCGACAAGACCCAAAAAGAATTCGTCCGGGAAGTCCGCTGGCATCGTAAGAGACTCAATCATTAGGGGAGATCGCAGCTCGTTAAATGAGGCGACGCCCGAAATCCAATCCTTGTCTCCAGGGTTGGGTGTACAAAGAATGAGCGCGTATCCGAATCCGTCCGATACCGTCGACAGCGCCTCCACTTCGGACAAAATCCCCCAGTCTTTTGCACGAAAGTGTTTTTGTGCGTCGTACGTACGGCCTTGGTAATTGCGGAGCCAATGCTTCAGTTCAATCCAGATATCGGCAGGTCCCGGTTCCATGCACAGCTGAAATTTCAGGTCGACTTTCTTCCGCTTGCGTCCGGGCGATTGCAAGGGGTATTCGGGCCGCAAATTTGAAATAGCAGAATGACTACCAAGAAAATGAATGATCTCGCCCTTGAACCAAGATTCAACCTGCATGCTATACGTTTCGAACGAAACCAACTTACTCTTTGCGCTTCGCTCTAGTTCGTTGCCAAATTCTAAAATGACCTCAGCAAGTCTTTTGTTGAGCTTCATGGGCAATTTCCAAGTGTTGGCATTGATGCTGGAGAAGCGTACACAGGCACATGCAATAATGAATTTCAATTTCCGCGATTAGATTTAGGAAAAGAGTAAATCGAAACATCCGCATCTTTCAGGAAAGAAGCCACCGCCTCTCGTTGCACAAGGCGATATTCGGGCGATGATCGCGTTCGTTGGCGACGAAGAAGAACAAGATTTCCAAACTTATTTGAAGTTACAAATTGTGTGTAACACCACTTGGGCCAGCCAGCGGGTTTCTGTTTGCACAATTCCGTCAGTGTCCGGCCGGTCCACCAACCATTTCTAAGCGAGTCAAAAACCAACCGCGTCTTCGTGCCGGCCTGAGGTCCAGATTTGCTTGTCATCGAAACACCAAAAGTTCCCATGGTCTGCCAGATCCAATATACAATGCCTCCACACGCTTGATACTCCCGGCCAGCGTTCCAATCTATCTATTGGACTTCCCGCTGAATTCCTACGCAAGAAGGATCGCCTTGATGCCCTTCCGTGACCGCCTCGCCGATATGTGGGACAGGCTGCGTCACCGCTGGATGTATCGTCGCGGCGACGGCAGCACAGCCGCCTCCGCGCCCGCCGCCCGCCGCCTTTCCTTTGCCGGGATCTCCGCAGCGCTCAACCGGCCCGGTATGGGCGGCATTCTGCGCCGCGCCGCCATCGCGTTTGCCGTCGTCATCCTGCTTTATTATCCGATCGGAATGATCTGGGTACACACCGTCGACGACGATCCGGATTTCACGCCCGATGCAACGGACTTCGTGCCCGGCGGCAGCGAGGCGGTCGCCGTCGCCGCCGCGCTGATCGACCGCGAGGTCAACCGGCATAGCTGGGTTGCGAACGACCCCTTCTTCATGCCCGGCGCGCTGCTCGACAACATGCCGAACTTCCAGCAGGGCATCATGTCGGCGCTGGCGCGCTTCGGCTTCGAGCTGACCGACCAGCTCGGCCGCACACGCGGTTCGTCGGAAGCCGACAGCGACCTGCAGCGCGCGGCCGGCCGGCTGCAATATCCCGGGAACATCTGGATATGGACCCCGACGGTCTCGCTGATGCCGCAGGCAAGTTCGGAATCGCAATACCGCGAAGCGCGGGCGCGGCTGCTGAGCTACAACAACCGTCTGGCGCGCGGCGACGCGAATTTCGACAAGCGCGCCGACAATCTTCTGGCGACCATCGACCGTTTCGCCGCCGATCTCGGCTCGTCCTCCGCCATGATCGACCGTCACATCGCGGAGGAATCCGGCAGCCTGTTCGACAGCACCGCCGACGACATCTTCTACCTGACCAAGGGCAAGCTCTACGGCTACCACATGATCCTCGACGCGCTCGGCCGCGATTTCGCGCAAGTCATCAAGGAGCGCAATCTACAAAAGTCCTGGGACGAGATGATCGCGACGCTCCGCAAGGCGGCCCTTCTCGATCCGCTGGTCGTGATGAACGGTTCGCCCGACGCCCAGTTCCAGCCCAATCATCTGGCGGCCCAGGGCTTCTACCTGCTGCGCGCCCGCACCCAGCTGCGCGAAATCAGCAATATCCTTCTGAAATAGCGCGACGATTCCGCCGCTTGCTCCGCGCCGCCGCCGGTGGCAGCATCGCGCCCATGAGCCAGAGCAAGACAGACCGTACCGGCAAGGCGACCACGAAGCGGCGCAAGTTTCTCGTCGTCGTCGACGGCACGCCGGAATCGGAAGTCGCCATCCACTTCGCCAGCCTCCGCGCCACGCATACCAACGGCGTCGTCACGCTGCTCGCCGTGCTCGAACCCGGCGAAGCCTCGCAACAATGGCTCGGTGTACAGAACATCATGCGCGAGGAAGCGCGCGCCGAAGCCGAAGAGCTGCTTCACCGCCTCGCCGCCCATGTCAACGAATATGCCGGCATCGTGCCGGAACTTGTGATTCGCGAAGGCCGCCGCCCGGAAGAAGTGAAACAATTGATCGAGGAAGATCGCGACATTGCGATCCTCGTGCTCGCCGCCGGCACCGGCAAGGAAGGTCCGGGCCCGCTCGTCACGATGGTCGCCGGCGCTTCGGACAAGGCCTTCCCGATCCCCGTGACGGTCGTGCCCGGCAATCTCACCGAAGAGGCGATCCGCGCGCTGGCTTGATTCCGCGCACGTCACGGTCCATCTATAGCAAAAGCGCCGAGCCGCGCCGTTTACCCACGACGTCAAAAGGGTTTTGAGATGTTCATACAAACCGAGGCGACGCCCAATCCGGCGACCTTGAAGTTTCTGCCCGGCCGCGAGGTTCTGGGCGAGGGGCGCGCCGCCGATTTTCCGACCCGCGAAGCCGCCGAGCGTTCGCCGCTCGCGATGCGTCTGTTCGCGGTCGAGAATGTCGCTGGCGTCTTCTTCGGTTCCGATTTCATCACCGTCACCAAATCCGGCGGCGAGTGGCAGCACCTGAAGCCGGCATTGCTCGGTGCGATCATGGAGCATTTCACCGGCGGCGCGCCGATCCTCTTTGCCTCGGCCGAAGAAAGCGCGCACGCCGAAGGCGATGGCGAGAACGGCGAGATCGTCCGCGAGATCAAGGAAATTCTCGACACCCGCGTTCGTCCCGCCGTCGCGCAGGATGGCGGCGACATCACCTTTCAGGGTTACGAAGACGGCATCGTCTTCCTCAACATGCAGGGCGCCTGCGCCGGCTGTCCCTCATCCACCGTCACGCTGAAACGCGGCGTCGAGAACATGCTGAAACACTACATCCCCGAAATCGTCGAGGTCCGGCAGGTCTGAGCACCCGTCTGACGCGCAGTCAGACGAGCGCGCGCGGGGCTGGCGCGGGCCCGCGAACGCGCTATCGTGTCGCCCATATTCATTTCGGTGTTCTTGACGAAGGAGACAGGGCCATGACGACGCTTGACGGCGAGGCGCTCGACACGATTTTCCGAAACGCGCGCACGCATAATGCGTGGAAGGACGAGCCCGTTTCCGAAGCGACGCTGAAAGCGCTTTACGATCTGATGAAATGGGGGCCGACCAGCGCCAACATGTCGCCGGCGCGCATCGTCTTCGTGACATCGCCGGAAGCGAAGGCGAAGCTCGAACCCGCACTCATGGAGGGCAATCGCGCGAAAACCATGTCCGCGCCGGTCACCGCGATCATCGGCTACGACGTGAAGTTCTACGATCGTCTTCCCGAACTCTTCCCGCATGCGCCGGACGCCAAGACCTGGTTCAACTGGTCGGACGAATGGGCGGAAATGAACGCCTTCCGCAACGGCTCGCTGCAAGGCGCCTATTTCATGATCGCCGCTCGCGCGCTCGGTCTCGATTGCGGGCCGATGTCGGGCTTCGACATGAAGAAGGTCGACGAACTCTTCTTTGCCGGAACAAGCGTGAAGTCGAATTTCCTCTGCAATATCGGTCACGGCGATCCCTCGGCACTCTTCCCGCGCAGCCCGCGTCTTCCATTCGACGACGCCTGCAAGATCGTCTGAAAACGGAGCGGCCTTGATCGTCCTCGCCTTCGACACCGCGCAAGGCGCGCTCTCCGCCGCCGTTCACGACGGCGAGGGGCCGCTTGCCGCCGCCTTCGAATTGCGTACGCGCGGCCATGCCGAGGAATTGCTCCCCGCGATCGAAACCGTGATGGCCGAAGCCGCTCTGGGTTTTTCCGATCTCGATGCGCTTGCCGTCACCGTCGGCCCCGGCACCTTCACCGGTCTTCGCGTCGGTCTCGCCGCCGCGCGCGGCCTTGCGCTGGCGCTCAAGCTGCCGCTTGTCGGCGTAACCACATTGGAAGCGATCGCCGCCGATGTCGTCGCAAACGAAGGCGAAGCGGTCGTCGCCGCCTTCGACGCAAAGCGCGGCGAGGTCTATCTGCAGGCCTTCGACGCCGAAGGCGCACCGCTCACCGAGCCGTCGCTCGTTGCCACCGCCGATGCGGGCAGGCATCTCCCGCGCCTGAAGCTGTTGCTGGTCGGCACCGGCGCGGCGCTTCTGGAAGAGGCGCTGCAAGGTTTCGAGTGCCGCCCCGCCAATGCGCCCGCCCAGCCCCGTGCCGAAACGGTGGCGCGGCTGGCCTTGCAACGCCTCGAGACCGAAGGCGCCGATGCGTTCCGCGTCGCACCGGCGCCGCTCTATATTCGCGCGCCCGACGCGAAGCTTCCCGGCGGCCGCGATCCCGGCGAGGCGGCGTGAGCACGGCCGCCATTCGACCGCTCGCCGCCGAGAGGCTCGCCGACGCCGCCGCGCTCCACGCGCTTTGCTTCGACACGCCCTGGGACGAGCCGGCGCTGGCGCGGCTTCTCGCCATGCCCGGAACTTTTGCGCTCGCCGTCGTGGATGCGGGCGAGGGCGCGCCGCTTTCCGGCTTCATCCTTGTCCGGATCGCCGGCGGCGAAGCCGAAATCCTCACCCTCGCCGTCGTCCCGCCACGTCGTGGACAGGGTCTTGGCCGCCGCCTGGTTGAAGCTGCCGCCGCAACGGCCCTTGCCGGCGGCGCGGCGGCGCTTTTTCTCGAAGTGGCGGAAGACAACGAACCGGCGCTCGCGCTCTATCGCCGTCTCGGCTTTCGCGAAGTCGGCGCACGGCCCGGCTATTACGCGCGGGGGCAGACCCGCATCGCCGCGCGCGTCCTGAAGCTCGATTTCGGCGCCACTTCCCTGTCGTAAATCCTTGATCTTTGAGGGGTCAAATGGGCAGGGCCGCGCCCTGCTGCCGGCCACGCGCTAATGACAACGAGGCGTCTGTTGGCCTATGATGCTGGCGATGACCGACAAGACCACCATGACCGCCGCACTCCGCCCGGAAGACATGCCGAGCGATCCCGACCGGATCGAAAATCTCTGCGTCGAAAAGGGCATGCGCATGACCGATCAGCGCCGCGTGATTGCGCGCGTGCTTTCGGTCGCGCACGACCATCCCGATGTCGAGGAGGTCTATCGCCGCGCCTCGGATGTCGACAGCAAGATTTCGATCGCCACCGTCTACCGCACGGTGCGCCTGTTCGAGGAAGCCGGCATTCTGGAACGCCACGATTTCCGCGACGGCCGCTCGCGCTACGAACAGGTGACGGAAGATCACCACGATCACCTGATCGATCTTCAGACCGGCGCCGTGATCGAGTTTCACAACGACGAGATCGAGCGCCTGCAACAGATCATCGCTCGCGAGCTCGGCTTCGAGCTTGTCGATCATCGCCTCGAGCTTTACGGCGTGCCGCTCAATCGTGGCAAGAAGCCGGACGGCAAAGGCAACAAGGCGTGACGCCTCACCGCCGCTGAGAATTGACGGGAGGCATGGAGACGCACATGGCAACCGCGCGCGCCGCCATTCTGCTGGCCGGATTTATTTCCTCGGCCATCCTGCTGATGCCGGCGCAATGGCTGGGGCTGAAGCTCGGCCTGCCTTATGCGCGCAAGCTGCCCAATCGCTATCACCGCTTTCTTTGCCGCCTTGTCGGCATCCGCGTGACGCGGCGCGGCGAGCCGCATGCCGGCAGCGCCTGCCTGATCGCCGCCAACCACACCTCATGGCTCGACATCCCGGTCATCGCCTCGCTCGAGCCCTGTTCCTTCGTCGCAAAAAGCGAAGTCGCCGGCTGGCCTTTCTTCGGCACATTGGCGAAGTTGCAGCAAACCGTCTTTGTCGAGCGCGAACGGCGCACCCGCACCGCCCATTCGCGCAACGAGATTCATGCCCGCATCGCCGCCGGCGACCGGCTGGTGCTGTTCCCCGAAGGCACCTCGTCCGACGGCAACCGTGTGCTGTCCTTCAAGAGCGCGCTGATGAGCGTCGCCCAGCTCACCATCGTTAACGGCGAGGAAGACCGCGAGGCCGATCTGGTCGTCCAGCCGATGTCGGTCACCTATGTGCGCCTGCACGGTCTGCCGATGGGCCGCTACTTCCGGCCGTTTTTCGCCTGGTACGGCGATATGGAGCTTTTTCCCCATCTCTGGGAGGCTTTCTCCCTCGGCCCCATCGAAGTGGTGGTCGAGTACCACAAGCCGGTGACGATCCGCGAGATCGGCAACCGCAAGGCGCTGGCCGCCTATTGCGAGAAGTGCTGCCGCGAGGGCCAGACCCGCGCGCTGACCGGCCGCTGGCCCGAGGCGGAGCTTGCCCCGGCCGAAGACGAGGGGACCGTCCGCCGCTTCGCCGGCGCCGGCGCCTAGATGCCGCTCCCCGCCGCCGCCCATTACATGATAGGGTGGCCCCGGATACAGCCGACCGCCAATTGCCAACGAATTTGAGAGCGTCCGAAGGAGACGAGCGCACATATTGCCCAATGACACAGTGCCATCCCGTTCCGCCGCGCCCGGTCCGGCTTCAATGACCGAGCCGAAGCCCCGCGCGCCGCGCAAGAAAATCTTCGTCAAGACCTATGGCTGCCAGATGAACGTCTACGACTCGGCGCGCATGGTCGACGTCATGGCGCCCGAAGGCTATGCCGAGGCCGCGACGCCGGAAGAGGCCGACATCGTTCTCCTGAACACCTGCCATATCCGCGAAAAGGCGGCCGAGAAGGTTTATTCGGAGCTCGGCCGTTTGCGCGCGCTGAAAAACGAAAAGGCCGGTCGCGGCGAGAGCCTGCTGATCGGCGTCGCCGGTTGCGTCGCCCAGGCCGAAGGCGAGGAGATGCGCCGCCGCGCGCCGATGGTCGATCTGATCGTCGGCCCCCAGACCTATCATCGCCTGCCCGAATATGTGGCGCGCCTAGCCAATGGCGGACCGGCGATCGTCGAAACCGAATTTCCGGCCGACGACAAGTTCGACAGCTTGCCGGCGCCCGAGCGGCGGAAAACGCTGGCGCGCGGCGCCACCGCCTTCCTGACCATCCAGGAAGGTTGCGACAAGTTCTGCACATTCTGTGTCGTGCCCTATACGCGCGGCTCGGAGTTCTCGCGGCCGCTCGCGCGCATCGTCGACGAAGCGCATGCGCTTGCCGATGCCGGCGTGCGCGAGATCACGCTGCTCGGCCAGAATGTCAACGCCTGGCATGGCGAGGACGCGCAGGGCCGCCCGGCGACGCTCGGACGTCTGATCCGCGCGCTCGCCGAAATCGACGGGCTGGCGCGCCTGCGCTACACGACCAGCCATCCGCGCGACATGGACGACGAGCTGATTTCGGCCCATGCCGAAGTGCCGGCGCTGATGCCCTATCTGCATCTGCCGGTGCAATCGGGATCGGACCGCATTCTCGCGGCCATGAACCGCCGCCACGACACCGAAACCTATCTGCGCATCATCGAGCGCATTCGCGCCGCCCGTCCCGACATCGCGCTGTCGTCGGACTTCATTGTCGGCTTCCCCGGCGAGACGGAGGCCGATTTCGAGGCGACGCTGGCGTTGATCCGCGCCGTCGGCTTCGCGCAGGCCTACAGCTTCAAATACAGCCCCCGCCCCGGCACACCGGCGGCGAATGAGGAAGATCAGCTACCCGACGCCGTGAAGGACGAACGCCTGCAGGCGCTGCAGGCGCTTCTCGGCGAACAGCAGCTTGCCTTCAATGCGTCATGCGCCGGCCGCACAATGCCGGTGCTCTTCGACCGGCGCGGGCGCGGCGAGACGCAGCTTGTCGGCCGCAGTCCCTATTTGCAGTCGGTGCATGTCGAGGATGCGCCGCCGCATCTCTTCGGCAAGCTTGTCGATGTCGAGATCGAGGACGGCCATCGCAACAGCCTGCGCGGCCGCCTCCGCGAAAACGAATTTGTCCCGGCATAGCGGTATCGCCGCGGCCGCGAAGCGAACAAGGTGAAAGGACAGGGTGCAGTTGAGCGCAACGGGCAGGACCAAGACGGCCGACAACGCCGATAGTCTCGTGATTGCTTTCGATGACAACCGGTTGCTGACCGAACTTTTCGGCGCCAACGACCGGCATCTGGCGCGCATCGAGCAGGGTCTCGGCGTGCTGGCGACGTCGCGCGGCAACAAGCTGGTCATCACCGGCACCGCCCATGCGCGCAATCAAGCCGACCGCGTGTTGAAGGATCTTTATGCGCGCCTGAAATCCGGCGAGGAGGTCAATGCCGGCGAGGTCGATGGCGCGATCCGCATGGCGACCGCGCCCGACGCCGATCTCGACAAGCCGCAAGGCGGCGCGGGCGGCCCCCGCATCCAGACAAAGCGCCGCGTCATCGGCCCGCGCTCGCAGACCCAAGGCGCCTATATCGACGCGCTGATGAACCACGAATTGGTTTTCGGCATCGGCCCGGCCGGCACCGGCAAGACTTATCTCGCGGTTGCGGTCGCCGTTTCGATGCTGCTGCAGAAGCGTGTCGACCGCATCATTCTTTCGCGTCCCGCCGTCGAGGCCGGCGAGCGCCTCGGCTTTCTGCCGGGCGATCTGAAAGAGAAGATCGATCCCTATCTGCGGCCGCTCTACGACGCGCTTTACGACACGCTGCCCGGCGAGCAGGCGATGAAGGGAATCGAATCCGGTGAAATCGAAGTCGCGCCGCTGGCTTTCATGCGCGGCCGCACGCTTGCCAATGCTTTCGTCATTCTCGACGAAGCGCAAAATTGCACACCGGTGCAGATGAAAATGTTCCTGACGCGACTTGGCGAAAACAGCCGCATGGCGATCACCGGCGATCCGAGCCAGGTCGATCTGCCGCTCGGTGCGAAATCGGGACTGAAGGATGCGCTCGAAGTGCTGGACGGCGTTGAGGGTGTTGCGACCGTGCGCTTCAGCGATGCCGATGTCGTGCGCCATCCTCTCGTGACGCGCGTCGTCAAGGCCTATAACAGCCGCGACCGCGGCCTGCTCGGAGACGGCGCCAAATGAACCCGGCCGCGCGACCATCGGACAGTTCCGGCGCGCCCGCGCCGGCCGCCGGTCTTGAGGTCGATATTCTGCACGAGGCGGGCGCATGGGACGAGGCAGCCGCCGATGTGGTGCGCCGCGCCGCCTTGCGCGCCTATGGCGCAGTGCGCGGCGCCGCACCCGCCGAACTTTCGGTCATGCTCGCCGACGATGCGCGCGTCGCGGCTCTCAACAAGACATATCGCGGCAAGGACGGCCCGACCAACGTCCTGTCGTTTCCGAGCGCCGACATCGCCGGCATGGAAGCGGTGCTTCTCGGCGATGTGGTGCTGGCCCGCGAAACCATCGCCCGCGAAGCCGAGGCGCAAGCCAAGCGTTTCGACGATCACCTCGCGCATCTCGTCGTTCACGGCGTCCTGCACCTTCTCGGCCACGATCATGCGAGCGATGCCGAAGCGGATCGAATGGAAGCGCTTGAACGCGAAATATTGCAAGACCTCGGCATCGCCGACCCTTACGATATGGACCGTGCGAGCCGGGACGCCTGAACGACAATGACCGAAACGACCGACCGATCCTCATCCTCTGCCGCCGCCTCGTCGCGGGCGCGCTTCGGCTGGCTGCGCGCGCTGCTCGGCGGCGGAAACGGCGACAACACGCTGCGCGAAAGCATCGAGGAAGCGATCGAGGAGCATGACGGGACGCGCCGCAGTCTGACCGATGAAGAGCGCCACATGCTGGTCAACATTCTGAGCTTCGGTCAGTTGCGTGTCGACGACATCATGGTGCCGCGCGCCGACGTGATTGCGGTGGAAGAGAATGCGGGACTTGAAGAGGTTCTGCGTCTCTACCGCGAATCGGCACATTCGCGCATGCCGATCTTCCGCGAAACGCTGGACGATCCGATCGGCATGGTTCACATCAAGGATGTGATGGCCTTTTTCGCGCCGCTTGAAACCGATGCGGACAAGCGCCCGCCTTTCTCGCTGAAGGCGATCCGCCGCGACGTGTTGTTTGCGCCGCCGTCGATGCCCGCGCTCGACCTTCTGGTCAAGATGCAGGCGACGCGCATCCATCTCGCGCTGGTGATCGACGAATATGGCGGCACCGACGGCCTCGTGTCGATCGAGGATCTGGTCGAACAGATCGTCGGCGAGATCGAGGACGAGCACGATACCGACGAAGGCCCCTCGCTTCTGCGCCGCGAAGACGGCACCATCGATGCTGATGCGCGCTGCCCGATCGAGGAACTGGAAGAGATGACCGGGTTGCGGCTGATCGAAGCCGGCAACGAAGACGATGTCGACACATTGGGAGGTCTCGTCTTTTCGCTTCTCGGCCGCGTGCCCCTGCGCGGCGAAATGGTGCGTCACCCGGCAGGCATCGAATTCGAAGTGAAGGAAGTCGACCCCCGCCGCATCAAGCGCATGCGCGTGCACCTTCTGCCGTCCGCCGGCAAGGCGGCCGCCGCCGCCTCGACCGAGAGCTGAGCGCGTGCGGTTCGAGAACGGCCTTGCCGCCGCCGTTTATCGTATCGAAAAGATCGCCGCCGAACTTGCCGAGCTTCGCGGCTGGCGGCGCACACTCGCGGCATTGTTCGCCGGCGCCCTGAGCACGCTGGCGCTGCCGCCCTACGGCTTCCTGCCAATCCTCTTTCTCACCTTTCCGGTTCTCGTCTGGCTGCTCGACGGCGTCGGCGAGCCGACGCGTTCGCGCCGCCGCCGCGTCATGTGGCGCGCCGGTCTTCTCGGCTGGTGGTTCGGCTTCGGTTATTTTTTCCTGGGGCTCTACTGGGTCGGGCATGCCTTTCTGGTCGATGCCGACAAATTCGCTTTTTTGTTGCCGCTGGCAGTCACCTTGTTGCCGGCGGGGCTGGCGCTGTTCACCGCCGCCGCCGCCGCCCTCGCCCGCCTTTTCTGGTTTCGCGGCTATCGCCGCGTCGCGGTCTTCGCCGTCGCCTGGACGGTCTTCGAGTGGTTGCGCGGCCATGTGCTGACCGGGTTCCCGTGGAACATGATCGGCCAGAGCTTCACCGCCTCCGACGCCTTGATGCAGGCGGGCGCCATGGTCGGCGCTTATGGCCTGTCCTTCATCGCCCTGCTGGTGATCGCCTCGCCCGCGACATTCGACAGCCGCGTCCACGCCGCGCAGCGCGGACCGGGCATCGAGCTTCTGGCCGCGCCGGCAATCGCATTGGCCGGTCTGGCGCTGATCTGGCTCGGCGGCGCCGCGCGCCTTTCGGCAGCCGACCTCGCCGCGCCCGCCGCAAGCGGCACGTCGATCCGTATCGTGCATCCCAACACGCCCTTTGCCGACAACTGGAACGATTCCGATCGCGTACTCGCCATCATCGGGCAACTGCTTCGCATGTCGCGCGACCCGACACCGGCCCGTCCCGGCGGCATCGACGGCAACACGATTGTCGTCTGGCCTGAAAACGCGGTGCCGGTCCTGCTGGCGCGCGAGCCTTATGTGCTTTCGGCCATCGGCCGCGTCCTGCCGGAAGGCGCGAAGCTGATCGTCGGTTCCAATCGCGGCGAAGCGGATGCCGAAGGTCCGGCCAATCGCCTCCGCGTTTTCTACAACAGCCTCTACGTGGTCGATTCCGCCGGCGCAATCGCCGCGGCCTACGACAAGCATCATCTGGTGCCGTTCGGCGAGTATGTCCCGTTGCGTCACATTCTCGGCCGTTTGGGTCTGCGCCAGATCGTGCAGTTTCAGGGCAGCTTCGAAACCGGTCCCGGACCGGTGACGCTCGAACTGCCGGACACGCCGCCGGTCAGTCCGTTGATCTGCTACGAGGTGATTTTCCCGGGCGGCATCGTCGCCCCCGGCACGCGGCCGCAATGGCTGGTCAACATCACCAACGACGCCTGGTTCGGCGCTTCCATCGGCCCGCATCAGCATCTTTCGCAGGCGCGGCTTCGCGCCGTCGAACAGGGATTGCCCCTTGTCCGCTCCGCCAATAGCGGCATCTCGGCCATGATCGATCCTTACGGACGGCTGGTGAAAAGCCTTCCGCTCGACACGCAAGGCGTCATCGACGCGACGCTGCCGGCGGCGCTGCAGCCGACGCTCTATGCAAGGCTCGGCGATATCTTCCTGGCCCTGCTGCTGATCGCGACCGCTTTTGCCGCCGCTTTCGGCCGCGAGCCGCTGAAGCGGTAGCCGTCGCCGAAAGGTTGTGTCCGATTTGGTGCGCGCGCCCGGAATCGGGCCATTTCCGCCGCATGATCGGGCCGGATACGGTGCGTCGCTTGCTGCGGATGCCGACTTGAGGTTGTAATCTGGTCATTCCGGCATTCGTCCCGCCGCGTTTCAGACAGGCTTTATCCGTGCCGCGCAAATCGCCAAATCCAATCGATGTTCATGTAGGCGGCCGCGTCCGCATGCGCCGCATGCTGATCGGCATGAGCCAGGAGAAGCTCGGCGACGCATTGGGCCTGACCTTCCAGCAGGTGCAGAAATACGAAAAAGGCGCCAATCGCATCGGTGCCAGCCGTCTCTTCCAGATCGGCCGCGTGCTCGGCGCGCCGGTCGAATATTTCTACGAGGGTCTCGACGGCGAGGATGGCGGCGTCGTCGCGGCCGAGCCGGTGCATTTCGTGATGGATCGGCTGTCGACCGCCGAGGGCATCCAGCTCAACAGCGCCTTCTTCGCCATCGAGGATCCGAAGCTCCGCAAGCGCATTCTCGACCTGATCAAGCAGCTTGCGGGCGACAACGAGGCCGACGAATCCGGCGGCGAACTGCCCCATATCTGATTATTACGGGAAATAGTCAATCAATATGCACTTATGTGCATATCTTTTTGCCGCGGGCTGTTGACCCCGCTCCCGATCCTTGCAAAAACCTTCTCGCCGGACGGCCGAACGCCGTTTTCGGACATAAAACTCATCTCAGACCCATGAGGGAGATCAAGTTGGCACGGTCAAATTACCTGTTCACGAGCGAATCCGTTTCCGAGGGCCACCCCGACAAGGTGTGCGACAGGATTTCCGATGCCGTTGTCGATCTCTATCTGGCGGGCGATCCGTTTTCGCGCGTCGCCTGTGAAACGCTGACCACGACCAACAAGATCGTGCTGGCCGGCGAAGTGCGCGGACCGGCCTCGATCACCAAGGATCAGATCGAGGAAACCGCGCGTCAGGCCGTGAAGGCCATCGGCTATGAACAGGACGGTTTCCACTGGAAGAATGCCAGCGTCGACGTGCTGCTTCACGCGCAGTCGGCGGATATCGCACAGGGCGTCGATGCCAGCGGCAACAAGGATGAGGGCGCCGGCGACCAGGGCATCATGTTCGGCTATGCCTGCACCGAAACCGACGTGCTGATGCCTGCGCCGATCATCTATTCGCACCGCATCCTGAAGCGCATGGCGGAACTTCGTCATTCCGGCGAGCGCCCCGAATTCGAGCCGGACTCGAAGAGCCAGGTCACGCTGAAATACGAAAACGGCAAGCCTGTCGGCATTACCTCCGTCGTCGTCTCGACGCAGCACAAGGCCGGCGTGAAGCTGACGGACCTGCGCGAACTTGTGCGCGGCGTGGTGAAGGAAGTGCTGCCCGCCGGCTGGTTCCCGCCGGAAGAGGAATTCTATGTGAATCCGACCGGCAACTTCGTCATCGGCGGGCCCGACGGCGACGCCGGGCTGACCGGCCGCAAGATCATCGTCGACACCTATGGCGGCGCGGCCCCGCATGGCGGCGGCGCCTTCTCCGGCAAGGATCCAACGAAGGTCGATCGCTCGGCCGCTTATGCCTCGCGCTACCTCGCGAAAAACGTTGTCGCGGCAGGCATTTCCGAGCGTTGCACTATTCAGCTTTCCTATGCGATCGGCGTTTCGAAGCCGCTCTCGATCTATGTCGACCTGCACGGCACCGGCAAGGTCGAGGAGGAAGCGGTCGAGCGCGCCGTTGCGAAAGCGATGGATCTCTCGCCGCGCGGCATCCGCGAGCATCTCGCTCTCAACCGGCCGATCTACGAGCGCACGGCGGCCTACGGACATTTCGGCCGCACGCCGGATGCCGATGGCGGCTTCTCCTGGGAGAAGACCGACCTCGCCGACAAGCTCAAGGCGGAAATCCGCTAGAGCGCTTCTCGGAAAAGTGGAATCCGGTTTTCCGAAAAGAAGCGCGACCAAACAACAACTTAGAGTCTTTCAGTGTTTCTACGAAACACTGAAAGACTCTAGAGAGAAGCAACGGCGGCATGAGCCCGAGAAGTTCACATCTGGGCAGTGCCGCGGAAAAGTCCCGCCGTCACGTATATGGCCGGACCAAGGGCAAGAGCCTGCGGTCCCGTCAGGCGAAATTGATGGAGA
The DNA here is from genome assembly GCF_019635935.1 of Parvibaculum sp. Classification (NCBI taxonomy): domain Bacteria; kingdom Pseudomonadati; phylum Pseudomonadota; class Alphaproteobacteria; order Hyphomicrobiales; family Parvibaculaceae; genus Parvibaculum; species Parvibaculum sp. The sequence goes on from NZ_JAHBYN010000001.1 coordinate 2,109,783, forward strand.
CCCTGTTTCCCGGGGTCTCCATTTCGCTTGCCGGCTCCCGCATCGATCCCGCCGATCTGTTTGCGGATGTCGACGAGACCTGGCTCGAAGTCGGTTTCGGCGGCGGCGAGCATCTGGCGCATCACGCGGCGCTCCATCCGCGCATCGGCATTATCGGCTGCGAGCCGTTCATCAATGGCGTCGCCAAGCTGGTCGCCGCAATCGACGAACGCAACCTCGCCAACATCCGCATCCTGACCGACGACGCGCGCTTTCTGCTCGAACGGCTGACGCCGGCCTCGCTCGCGCGTGTCTTCGTGCTCTATCCCGATCCCTGGCCGAAGAAGCGCCACAACAAGCGCCGCTTCATCAACATGGAGACGCTGGGATTTCTGGCCGCCGCACTGCGTCCGGGCGGCGAGCTGCGTTTTGCCAGCGACATCCCGGACTATGTCGCCTGGACGCTCGCGCATATCGACCGCTTCAACCGCGAAAACGGCGAAACCTTCCGCTGGACGGCCGAACAGGCCGCCGACTGGCGCACACCCTATGAGGGTTGGCCGGGCACCCGCTATGAAGCCAAGGCGATCCGCGAGGGCCGGGTTCCGGCTTATCTGACGTTCCGGCGTCTTTGACGCCGCAGCCCTTGCCCCGGCCCCCCAAAAGGGTCTATATAGGCCCCAATTAGTCAGCGATGCTCTCAAGAGTGGGCTGTCTCCGGAAACGGGGGCCCGCTTTTTTTGTTATCTGGGGGCCCGCAATTCGGAGTGTGCAATTGACGGCGACGGGTCTGGACAGGAAGGAGGCGAACGGGACGGCGGATGCCGTGCTCGATACGCCGCTTGTTGCCGCGCCCGGCCCCGCGCGCCGCATTTTCGAGCTTCTGCGCGGTCCCGCCGAAGGCATCGGCTTCGAGATCGTGCGCGTGCGGTTCGGCCTGCAGGACGGACACACGCTGCAGATCATGGCCGAGCGCCCCGACGGCACGATGTGCGTCGCCGATTGCGAGGAACTTTCGCGCACCATTTCGGCGCTGCTCGATGTCGAGGACCCGATCCCCGGCGAATACAATCTCGAAATTTCCTCGCCCGGCATCGATCGCCCGCTGACGCGTCCGAAGGATTTCGAACGCTGGTCGGGCTTCGAGGCGAAGATCGAACTGACCGAGCCGCTTGCCGGCCGCAAGCGCTTTCGTGGTCTGCTTCAGGGTGTCGAGGACGGCGAGGTTCTCGTCGAATGCGAGATCGAAGGATTTTCGGAACCGCAAATACTCGGTCTGCCGTTCCGGCAGCTAAGCGAGGCGAAGCTCACGATGAGCGACGACCTTATCAGGGAAAGTCTCAAACGACAGGGCAGGGCGGCAACCGCCGGCAGCCCCTCCGACGGAGAATAAAGAGAATGGCAACGGCAGTTAGCGCCAACCGGCTTGAACTGTTGCAGATCGCGGATGCGGTCGCACGCGAGAAGTCGATCGACCGCGAAGTCGTCATCGAGGCGATGGCGGAGGCGATCCAGAAAGCCGCGCGCTCCCGCTACGGCGCCGAAAACGAAATCCGCGCCCGCATCAATCCGACAACCGGCGAGATCCGCCTGGTGCGCCTGCTCGAAGTCGTCGAAGCGGTCGACAACGACGCCATCCAGATCGACATCAAGTCGGCGCAGAAGCGCAATCCGGCCGCCCAGCTCGGCGACCTGATCGAGGACGAATTGCCGCCGGTCGATTTCGGCCGCATCGCCGCGCAGACTGCCAAGCAGGTCATCGTGCAGAAGGTGCGCGACGCCGAGCGCGAGCGTCAATACGACGAATATCGCGACCGCATCGGCGAGATCATCAACGGCATCGTCAAGCGCGTCGAATACGGCAACGTCATCGTCGATCTCGGTCGAGGCGAAGCCATCGTGCGCCGCGACGAATTGCTGCCGCGCGAAACCTTCCGCAACGGCGACCGTGTGCGCGCCTATATTTACGACGTGCGCCGCGAACAGCGCGGTCCGCAGATTTTCCTGTCGCGCTCCCATCCGCAATTCATGGCCAAGCTCTTCGCGCAGGAAGTGCCGGAGATTTACGACGGCATCATCGAAATCAAGGCGGTGGCGCGCGATCCGGGCAGCCGCGCCAAGATCGCGGTGCTGTCCAACGACAGTTCCATCGATCCCGTCGGCGCCTGCGTCGGCATGCGCGGCAGCCGCGTCCAGGCGGTGGTGAACGAGTTGCAGGGCGAAAAGATCGACATCATCCAGTGGTCGCCCGACGCCGCCACCTTCATCGTCAACGGGCTCGCGCCGGCCGAAGTCGCCAAGGTCGTGCTCGACGAAGATGCGCAGCGCATCGAAGTCGTCGTGCCGGACGATCAGTTGTCGCTCGCCATCGGCCGCCGCGGCCAGAATGTGCGTCTCGCCTCGCAGCTTACCGGCTGGGACATCGACATCCTGACGGAAGCCGAGGAAAGCGAACGCCGCCAGGCCGAATTCCAGTCGCGCAGCGCCACCTTCGCCGAAGCGCTTGATGTCGACGAGATGATCGCCCAGCTTCTGGCTTCCGAAGGTTTCGCCTCGGTGGAAGAGGTCGCCTATGTCGATCTCGACGAAATCGCCAGCATCGAAGGTTTCGACGAGGACACCGCGCAGGAAATCCAGAACCGTGCGCTGGAATATATCGAACGCCAGAACGCGGAGTTCGACGAGAAGCGCCGCGCGCTCGGCGTCGCGGACGAAGTGGGCGAAGTGCCGGGCATCACGCCGAAAATGCTGGTGGCCTTCGGCGAGAACGAAATCAAGACGGTCGAGGATCTCGCGGGCTGCGCGACCGACGACCTGATCGGCTGGAACGAAACGGTCAATGGCGAGCGAAAGCACCAGAAGGGCATTCTGGAAGACTTCGATGTCTCGTCGGAGGAAGCCAACGACATGATCATGCAGGCGCGTCTGCGCGCCGGCTGGATCACCGAGGCCGATCTCGCGCCCGCCGAAGAACCGGACGAGGAAGCGGGCGAGGTCGGTGAAGAGGCATAAAGAGGAAGACGAGACCGAGCGCCGCTGCATTGTCACCGGCGAAAGCGGCACGAAGGCGGATCTGATCCGTTTCGTGCTCGATCTCGAAAGCCGCGTGGTGCCGGATCTGGCCGGCCGGCTTCCGGGTCGCGGGCTCTGGGTCCGGGCGAGCCGTGACGCGGTTGCAAAGGCGGTGGCCAAGGGCCATTTCTCGCGTGCCGCCAGGGCGCCGGCGAAGGCCGATGAAGGCCTCGCCGATCTCGTCGAGCATCTGCTGGCGCGCCGCGCTGCCGATGCGCTCGGACTGGCGCGCAAGGCAGGCGCGCTGGTCACCGGTTTCGAGAAGGTGACGACGGCCATCGAGAAGGGCCGGATCGTCTGCCTGATCGAGGCCCGCGACGGCGCCACGGATGGCCGCCGCAAGCTCGAACAGCGCCTCCGGGTGGCCAAAGAGCTGGAGATTCTGGCCGATGTGCCCGTTTTGAGCCCCCTCTGGGCGGACGAAATGGGTTTGGCATTGGGCCGCGGAAATGTGATACATGCAGCCCTGATCCAGGGAGGCATGCAGGCGAAAGTCGTGGCGGATCTCGCCAGGCTGGAGCGCTATGGGCGGAAGGACCGCCCGGAAAATACCCGTGCGGGCTTTCAGGGCCCGGCGGGCGAACGGGTAACCGAAGGACCGGAATGACCGATCAGGCCGATACGAGCGAACGCAAACCGAAAACAGGCGGCAAGACGCTGAGCCTGAAGCGGACGGTCGAGTCCGGCCATGTGCGCCAGAATTTTTCGCATGGCCGCACCAAGACGGTTGTCGTCGAGAAAAAGAAGAGCCGCACGCTGAAAACCGGCGCGGCTGCCGCCGAAGAACCGGCAAAGGCGAAAAAGGCTCCGGCTGCCGCAAAAGCGGCGGAAGAGCCGGCGCCGGCCGCCGTCGAAGCCGAAGCGCCGAAGCCGGCAAAAAAGAAGGCCGAGGCGCCTGCCGCCGCTCCCGCCGCCGCGGCGCCTGCCGCAAAGGAAAAGCCGGCGAGCCGCGCCCGCTCGGGCGTCGTGCTGCGCACGCTGACGGAAGAAGAAAAACAGGCCCGCGCGCTTGCCCTCGACAGCGCTCGCGAACGCGAAGGCGAAGACCGCCGCCGCGCCGAGGAAGAAGCGCGCCGTTTCGCCGATGAAGATGCGCGCCGCGAGCGCGAGCGCACGGAGGCCGCCGCGCGCGCCACCGAGGAAGCCGCGCGTCTCGCCGCCGAACAGACGACGCGTTCGCGCGCCGCCGACGAAGCCAAGCGCCGCCTCGACACCGATGCGCCTGCCGGCCGCGTTGCGACGAAGGACCTGAAGGCCGACGAAGGCGACGACGACGAGAAGCCGAAGCGCGGCGCGGGCCACACGCCCGCCAAGCCGCCGGTTGCCCGCCGCACCGAAGAGCGCCGCCGCGGCAAGCTGACCATCACCAAGGCTTTCGACGATGAAGGCGAACGCCAGCGTTCGCTCGCCTCGATGCGCCGCCGCGTCGAGCGCGAGCGCAAGAAGCACATGGGCATTCAGGAAGCCCCGCAGAAAATCATCCGCGAAGTCGTCATCCCCGAAATCATCACGATTCAGGAACTGGCGAACCGCATGGCGGAACGCGCGGTCGATGTGATGAAGATCCTGATGAAGCAGGGCATCATGCTGAAGATCACCGACGTGATCGACAGCGACACCGCCCAGCTCGTCGCCGAGGAACTCGGCCATTCGGTCAAGCGCGTCGCGGAATCCGACGTCGAGGAAGGCCTTGTCGGCGAGGACGACACGACCGAGACGAAGAAGCCGCGCGCCCCCGTCGTCACCGTCATGGGCCATGTCGACCACGGCAAGACCTCGCTGCTCGACGCGCTGCGCAAGACCGACGTCGCGGCCGGCGAAGCCGGCGGCATCACGCAGCATATCGGCGCCTATCAGGTGAACCTGAGCTCCGGCGCCCGCATCACCTTCCTCGACACGCCGGGCCACGCGGCCTTCACCTCAATGCGCGCCCGCGGCGCGAAAGTCACCGACATCGTCGTGCTGGTCGTTGCCGCCGACGACGGCGTGATGCCGCAGACGATCGAAGCCATCAATCATGCGAAGGCCGCCAGCGTGCCGGTCATCGTCGCCATCAACAAGATGGACAAGCCCGAAGCAGACCCGGCGCGCGTCAAGAACGAACTGCTGCAGCACGAAATCGTCGTCGAGGATTTCGGCGGCGACGTGCTCGCAGTTCCGATCTCGGCGAAGACGGGCATGGGCCTCGACAAGCTCGAGGAAACGATCCTGCTGCAGGCCGAACTGCTCGACATCCGCGCCAATCCCGATCGCGCCGCCGAAGGCATCATCGTCGAGGCGAAGCTCGATCGCGGCCGCGGGCCTGTCGGCACCGTGCTGGTGCAGCGCGGCACGCTGCGCGTCGGCGACATCATCGTGGCCGGCGCCGAATGGGGCCGCGTGCGCGCGCTGATCAACGATCGCGGCGAAAACGTGATGAGCGCCGGACCGTCCGAACCCGTCGAGGTTCTGGGTCTTGGCGGCGCGCCGGAAGCCGGCGACGTGATGAGCGTCGTCGAAAGCGAGACGCGCGCCCGCGAAGTCACCGAATATCGCCAGCGCGTGCAGCGCGACAAGCGCGTCGGCACCGGCGGCCGCACCTCGCTCGACCAGATGCTCTCGCAACTGAAAGAGCAGGACAAGAAAGAGCTCCCCATCGTCGTCAAGGCCGACGTGCAGGGTTCGGCCGAAGCGATCGTTCAGGCGCTCGAGAAACTCGGCACCGATGAAGTCACCGCGCGCGTCATCCATGTAGGCGCCGGCGGCGTCACCGAAAGCGACATCACGCTGGCCACCGCCTCGGGCGCGCCCGTCATCGGCTTCAACGTTCGCGCCAACGCGCAGGCGCGCGAAGCGGCGCGGCAGGCGGGTGTCGAGATTCGGTATTATTCGGTCATCTACGATCTCGTCGACGACATCAAGGCGGCGCTTTCGGGCATGCTCTCGCCGGAACTGCGCGAAACCTTCCTCGGCAATGCCGAAATCCTGGAAATCTTCAACATTTCCAAGACCGGCAAGGTTGCGGGCTGCCGCGTCACCGAGGGCGTGGTGCGCCGCGGTTCCAGCGTCCGCCTGATCCGCGACGACGTTGTCGTGCATGAAGGCAAGCTCTCGACCCTGAAGCGCTTCAAGGATGAAGTGAAGGAAGTGCAGTCCGGTCAGGAATGCGGCATGGCCTTCGAGAATTATCAGGACATGCGCAAGGGCGACGTCATCGAATGTTTCGATGTCGAGGTGGTGAAGCGCAGCCTCGCATAACGCGCGAGGCCGCCACCCGCCCCGGCGCGGCTGCCGGCGCAACGGAAAGACGCCGTCATGGCCAGAAAACATACGCACGCCTCGAAAGGTCCGAGCCAGCGCCAGTTGCGTGCCGGCGAGCTGGTGCGCCGCGCCCTTGCCGACATCGTCGCGCGCGGCACGATCCGCGATCCCGAATTGATCGAGCGCACATTTTCGGTCACCGAGGTGCGCATGAGCCCCGACCTGCGTCATGCGACATGCTTCGTCGCGCCGCTCGGGGCGGGCGATGCCGCCGCGCTCGCCGCCGCGCTGACGCGCGTGCGCGCTTATCTGCGCGGCCAGCTCTCGCGCGAGGTCACCTTCAAGTTCATGCCCGACCTCACCTTCGAGCCCGACACCTCCTACGACAAGGCCAGCGAGATCGAGCGCCTGCTGCACTCGCCACCCGTCGCGCGCGATCTCGCGCACGACACAGAAGGTCCTGTCGCGCGCGATCTCTCGAAGTCCGAAGAAGAGGATTGAGCGCAATGTCCCGCCGCAAATCGGGCGAGGCGGTGACGGGCTGGGTGATCGTCGACAAGCCGTCCGGCCCGACCTCCTCCGATGTCGTCAATCGCGTCCGCCGCCTCTTCAATGCGCGCAAGGCCGGTCACGCCGGGACCCTCGATCCGCTGGCGACCGGCATCCTGCCGGTGGCGCTCGGCGAGGCGACGAAAACCGTTCCCTTCATCATCGACGCCGCCAAGGGCTACCGCTTCACGATCCGCTTCGGCCAGGCGACCGCCACCGACGACGCCGAGGGCGAGGTCACGTCGACAAGCCCCCTCCGCCCCTCCGCCGCCGAAATCGAGGCCCTGCTCCCCCGCTTCACCGGCCCGATCGAGCAGGTCCCGCCGGCCTTCTCGGCCATCAAGATCGATGGCGAGCGGGCCTATGCGCGGGCCCGGGCCGGCGAGACGGTCGAAATGAAGCCCCGGCCGGTCACGATCCACGAAATCCGCCTGCTGGGCCTCCCCGATGCGGACCATGCGGAGCTCGAAATCCTTTGCAGTAAAGGCACTTACGTCCGGTCTCTGGCCCGCGACATGGCGCTTTCGCTGGGCACGGTCGGCCATGTCTCGGCCCTCCGGCGGACCCGCCACGGCCCCTTTGCCGAGGCGGTGGCAATTCCGCTGGATAAACTCTGCGCCTTGGGCCATATTGCGCCCGCTCCCGACCTTGGGGCCCATTTGCTGCCGCTTGAGACCGCGCTGGACGACATCCCGGCACTGGCCGTGAGCGGCGAGGATGCGGCCCGACTGAAACAGGGTCAGGGGGTTTTGTTGCGCGGACGCGACGCACCCATCCTTTCCGGATCGGTTCTGGCGACCCATCGGGGAGACCCGGTGGCGCTCACCGAATACGAGAAAGGCGAGCTTCGTCCCGTGCGCGTGTTCAATCTCGCATCATAGGAGATACCGATGTCGATTACGCCGGAACGCAAGACCGAGCTGATCAAGGAATTTGCCGGCAAGGACGGCGACACGGGTTCGCCCGAGGTACAAGTCGCCATCCTCACCGAGCGCATCGTCAACCTCACCGAACATTTCAGGGGCCACGCGAAGGACAACCATTCGCGTCGCGGTCTGTTGAAGATGGTGAGCCAGCGCCGCAGCCTTCTCGACTATGTGAAGAAGAAGGATCAGGCGCGTTATGAAAAGCTGATCGCCCGTCTGGGGATCCGGCGGTAACGGGGTGCGTTTTATCGCCCCATCGGTCTCGCAAGGCGCGGCGCCTGCCCGAACGGTCTCCGGACCCGAAGGGCGGGCGTGTGCTTTTGTGGGGCTTCGAGAAGAGACAATCGTCCGTTAGCGGATGACTGTGAAGCGGCTGGACCTTTCGCCTTTGTCTCGTGGCGTCCGGTCCTGCGTCGAGTTCGCGTAGCGCAGGGTTCGCGCACGCCGCGTCAGTCATCCAGTTTGTCCGGCCGCCGGGAAGGCGGCACAGAAAGCGCCCGCCGCATGATGGTGGAAATGAACGCATGATGAGCGGCGGCGCGGAACAGGAAACCGATATGTTTGAAATTACACGCGAAGAAATCGAATGGGGCGGCCGTCCGCTCATCCTCGAAACGGGCAAGATCGCCCGCCAGGCCGACGGCGCGGTGCTCGCGACCTACGGCGAAACGACGGTGCTGGCCACCGTTGTCGGCGACCGCAAGCCCAAGCCCGGGCTCGATTTCTTCCCCCTGACCGTCAACTACCAGGAAAAGACCTATGCCGCGGGCAAGATTCCCGGCGGCTTCTTCAAGCGTGAAGGCCGTCCGAGCGAAAAGGAAACGCTGGTCTGCCGCCTGATCGACCGTCCGATCCGCCCGCTCTTCATCAAGGGCTTCAAGAACGAAACCCAGGTCATCGCGACCGTGCTCTCCCACGACATGGAAAACGATCCCGACATCGTCGCGATGGTCGCCGTGTCGGCCGCGTTGACGATTTCGGGTCTGCCCTTCATGGGTCCCATCGCCGCTGCCCGCGTCGGTTACATCGGCGGTGAGTACAAGCTCAACCCGATGATCGACGAAATGATCGAAAGCGATCTCGACCTCGTCGTCGCCGGCACGGCGGACGCCGTGATGATGGTGGAGTCGGAAGCGAAAGAGCTTTCCGAGGACATCATGCTCGGCGCCGTGATGCACGGTCACAAGCATTTCCAGCCGGTGATCGACATGATCATTCGCCTGGCCGAGAAATGCGCGAAAGAACCCCGCGCCATCGACGTCAAGGACAACTCGGCGCTTGTCGCCAAGGTGCGTTCGCTGGTCGAAGGCGACCTGCGCGCCGCCTATGGCCTCAAGGACAAGGGCCAGCGCCACGAAGCGATCTCGAAGGCGAAGGACAAGGCCAAGGCCGCGTTCTGCAACCCGGACGACGAAAACGCCGTGCCGGAAACGGAAATCGGCGGCGTCTTCAAGGAAATCGAAAGCGACATCGTCCGCAATTCGATCCTCGACACCAAGAACCGCATCGACGGCCGCGATCTCGAAACGGTGCGCCCCATCGTCTCGCAGGTCGGCCTGCTGCCGCGCACCCACGGTTCGGCGCTCTTCACGCGCGGCGAAACGCAGGCGCTTGTGGTCGCGACGCTCGGCACCGGCGACGATGAACAGTTCATCGACGCGCTGGAAGGCACCTACAAGGAAAACTTCCTGCTGCACTACAACTTCCCGCCCTTCTCGGTCGGCGAGACCGGCCGCGTCGGCTTCACCGGCCGCCGCGAAGTCGGCCATGGCAAGCTCGCCTGGAGGGCGCTGCGCGCCGTGCTGCCGCCCAAGAACGAGTTCCCCTACACGATCCGTCTCGTCTCGGAAATCACCGAGTCGAACGGCTCCTCCTCCATGGCGACCGTTTGCGGTTCGTCGCTGGCGATGATGGATGCCGGTGTGCCGGTCAAGCGGGCGGTGGCGGGCATCGCCATGGGCCTGATCCTCGAAGGCGAGCGCTTCGCGGTGCTCTCCGACATTCTCGGCGACGAGGATCATCTCGGCGACATGGACTTCAAGGTGGCGGGCACGGCGGAAGGCGTGACCTCGCTGCAGATGGACATCAAGATCGCCGGCATCACCGAAGGCATCATGAAGCAGGCGCTCGCCCAGGCGAAGGGCGGCCGCATCCATATCCTCGGCGAGATGGCGAAGGCGCTCGACACCGCCCGCCCCGAAATGGGCGAGCATGCGCCGCGCATCGAAGTCATCAACGTGCCGACCGACAAGATCCGTGAAGTCATCGGCACGGGCGGCAAGGTGGTGCGCGAGATCGTCGAAAAGACCGGCGCCAAGATCGACATTTCCGACGACGGGACGATCAAGGTTGCTTCCTCCGACGGCGAAGCGATCCGCAAGGCGATTGCCTGGATCCAGGGCATCGTTGCCGAGCCGGAAGTCGGCAAGATTTACGAAGGCACGGTTGTGAAGGCGGTCGATTTCGGCGCCTTCGTCAACTTCTTCGGTCCGCGCGACGGGCTGGTGCACATCTCGCAGATGGCGCCGACCCGCGTCGAGCAGGTCTCCGACGTCGTCAAGGAAGGCGACAAGGTCAAGGTCAAGCTCCTGGGCTTCGATGATCGCGGCAAGGTCCGCCTGTCGATGAAGCATGTGAACCAGGAGACGGGCGAAGAGATCGTCTACGAAAACGAACCCGCCGAGCAGCCGCGCCGCGAAGGCGGCGGTGGCGGCCGCGGCCGCCGTCGCGAACGCGACTGACGCTTGCCGTGAATGCGGTTAGGATTGCGGGGTCAGCTCAGGCTGGCCCCGTTTTCTTTTGGGAGACATCCATGCGCCGCATCGCCGCCCTTTTTGCCGCTCTCTTCTGGATCGCGCCCGTCTACGCCGACGAAGCGGCGCCGTCCGGCTGGGAGGCCCATGTCACCGCGCATGACCGCGACCGCCTCGCGCGTTACGAAGACGCCGTCACGCAGGGCATGATGGAATCCCGCGTCGCGGGCGAGGAGCACGGCGCCTACAACGAACTTGTGAGCGTGATGGAAGGAACGCTCGCCCCCGCCGACCCCGAAAAACTGAAGGGCCGGTGGAACTGCCGCACCATCAAGGCGGGTGGCCCCTTCGCCGGCTTCGTCGTCTATGGCTGGTTCCGCTGCGAGATCGTCGAAAAGGAGGGCCGCCTCTTTTTCGAAAAGCTGACAGGCTCGCAGCGCCAGTCCGGTTTCTTCTATCCGCGCGACGAGAAAACCTGGGTGCTGCTCGCCGCGCCGAACGAAGGTCACTCCGGTCCGATCCGCGCCTATTCCGGTCCCGAGGGCGGCGTCATCGATCCGCAGATGATCGACCAGCCGGCAATCGCCGCACTTCTCGAAGACGGCCGCGCCCGCATCGTCTTCCCCTGGCCGGCGCTCGAATCGACCTTCAACGTGCTGGAGATGACGCGGCGAAAATAAGAGCCTCAGCCCTCGTCGCTCTCCATCTGCGCTTTCAGCTCTTCCGCCCGCGGCATGCCGATGATGTTGAAGCCGCCATCGACATGATGCACTTCGCCCGACACGCGTTCCGACAGGTCGGAGAGGAGATAGAGCCCTGCCCCGCCCACATGGTCGAGTTCGATCGATTCCTTGATCGGCGCATGCGTCTTGTTCCATTTGAACACGAAGCGTGCATCGCCAACCGCCGAACCCGCCAGCGTCCGCATCGGGCCGGCCGAAATCGCGTTGACGCGAATGCCGTGCCGCCCGAGATCGACCGCGAGATAGCGCACGCTCGCCTCGAGCGCGGCTTTGGCCACGCCCATCACATTGTAGTTCGGCATCACCCGCGTCGAGCCGCCATAGGTCAGCGTCACCATCGAGCCGCCCCGCGTCATCAGCTTTGCCGCGCGCCGTGCCACATCGGTGAACGAGAAGCAGGAAATATCCATCGTCCTCAGGAAGTTTTCCCGCGACGTATCGACATAGCGGCCCTTGAGTTCGTTCTTGTCGGAATGGGCGATTGCATGGACGACGAAGTCGAGCACGCCCCATTCCTTTTCGAGCGTCTCGAACGCCGCATCGAGGCTCGCGGCGTCGGTCACGTCGCAGGGCAGCAGCAATTTCGATCCGGCCGATTCCGCCAGCGGCTTGACGCGCCGGCCGAAGCTTTCGCCCTGATAGGTAAAGGCGAGTTCGGCGCCGTGTGCCGCGAGCGCGCGCGCGATGCCCCAGGCGATTGAATGATCGTTGGCGACGCCCATGATCAGGCCGCGCCGTCCGGTCATCAGCGATCCCGTCAGTATCGGCCGCCGTTCTCCCGGCTTTTCGTCAGACCCGTGCATGAATTGCCTGTTCCCCGATTTGCTTCCGCTTCAGACCCGGTGCCCCCGCACCGTCACCCGTTATGACGCTGGAACGCCAGCGTCGCATTGGTGCCGCCGAAACCGAAGCTGTTGGAAATCGCCAGATTGATGTCGGCGCCGTCGATGCGCTCCCGCGCGATATTGGCATCCGCCACGGCCGGGTCGATCTCGTCGATATTGGCGCTGGCGGCAACGAAGCCGCCCTGCATCATCAGCAGCGTATAGATCGCCTCATGCACGCCCGCCGCGCCCTGCGCGTGGCCGGTCAGCGATTTCGTCGCGCTGATCGGCGGCATCTTCGCGCCGAAGACTTCGCGGATCGCGTTGATCTCGGGAATGTCGCCGACCGGCGTCGATGTCGCATGCGGATTGATGTAGTCGACCGGCGCCTTGACGTTTTCAAGCGCCATCTTCATGCAGCGCACCGCGCCCTCGCCCGAAGGCGCCACCATGTCGGCGCCGTCCGCCGTTGCGCCATAGCCGACGATCTCGGCATAGATTTTCGCGCCGCGCGCTTTCGCGTGTTCGAGTTCTTCCAGCACCAGAATGCCGCCGCCGCCCGAAATCACGAAGCCGTCGCGATCCTTGTCATAGGCGCGGCTGGCCTTTTCCGGCGTGTCGTTGCGCTTCGCCGACATCGCGCCCATCGCGTCGAACAGCACCGACAACGACCAGTCGAGTTCCTCGCCGCCGCCGGCGAACATCATGTCCTGCTTGCCCCACTGAATGAGTTCGGCCGCATTGCCGATGCAGTTGGCCGATGTCGAGCAGGCCGAGCTGATCGAGTAGTTGACGCCCTTGGTCTTGAACCATGTCGAGAGATTGGCCGAGCAGGTCGACGACATTGCCTTCGGCACCGCGAAGGGGCCGACTTTCTTCGGACCTTTGACGGGTTCGCTGCGCGCCATGTCGGCGGCCGCAACGATCGCCTTGGTCGAAGGTCCGCCCGAACCGACCACGAGGCCCGTGCGCGGATTGCTGATGTCGCTTTCCTCAAGCCCCGCATCGCGGATCGCCTGATCCATCGCCACGCAGGCATAGGCCGCACCGTCGCCCATGAAGCGCCGCGCCCGCCGGTCGACCGCCTGTTCGAGATCGATCTTCAGGCTGCCATGCACCTGGCTTCGAAATCCCATCTCGGCATAGACGTCGGATTTGACGATGCCGGATTTTCCCTCGCGCAAGGACGCAAGCACTTCCTGGGTGTTGTTTCCGATGCTGGAAACGATGCCCATGCCGGTGACGACCACTCGCCTCATGGCAGCCTCTCTTTCACTACGAAAATTCCGTACCACGTGTGGCCGTGGCGTCAGGCGGCCTGCCCCGCGGCTTGCAGCCCGACTTTCATGTCGGTGATGGTGAATGCCAGTTCGCCATCCGCCAGAATGGTGCAGTCCGCGACGCCGACCACGAGGCGGCGGTTCACGACACGCTTCAGTTGGATAATGTATTCGATCTTTTTGATCGCGGGCGTCACCATCGCGGAGAATTTCACTTCGCCCACGCCGACCGCGCGTCCCTTGCCCTTGCCGCCGATCCAGCCGAGGAAGAATCCGAGCAGCTGCCACGCGCCGTCGAGCCCGAGACAGCCCGGCATGATCGGGTCGCCTTCGAAATGGCAGGGGAAGAACCAGAGATCCGGTTTGATGTCGTATTCGGCCTTGATCAGGCCCTTGCCGTGTTCGCCGCCTTCATCGGAAATATGCGTGATGCGGTCGATCATCAGCATCGGCGGCAGCGGCAGTTGCGCATTGCCCGGTCCGAACAGGCGGCCATGGCCGCATTCGAGCAGGTCTTCGTAGGAATAGGCCGCTTTCTTGTCCGCCATTCGGGTCCGCTCGCTTGGGGCCTTGCAGGCGCCCTCGGGCGTCGCGCCGGCCGGTCTCGTTCCTGGGCGGTCTTTTCGCCGCCTCCCTTGGCCGCTTCGTAACACACCGCGAGGTCCGCGCAAACCCTCAGGCTTGGGGCCGGGGCTGGCCCGCAAGCCGCCGCCAGCCCTTGGCCCCGCCCTTGACAAACCGGTGACGGACCCCCTATTTATTGTTTGTAACGATTACAAACTGCATTGAATGAAGGACAGTGGAGTGATGCAGGAACGGCCCTATGCCCAGACGCTCGGCAAGCTGCGCGAGGCGGGGCTGCGCCCCACCAGGCAGCGGCTTGCACTTGGCCGCCTGCTCTTCGACGGCGGCGACCGCCATGTGACCGCCGAAGCCCTCCACGACGAGGCGCAGCGCGCCGGCGTCAGCGTCTCGCTGGCGACCGTCTACAACACGCTGCACCAGTTCACCGGCGCCGGTCTCCTGCGCGAGGTTGTGGTCGATAGTTCCCGCACCTATTTCGACACCAATATCGACGACCACCATCACTTCTTTGTCGAGAAGGATGGCGCGCTGATGGACATTGCCGGCGACGACGTCACCATTGGCAAATTGCCCCCGGCGCCCGACGGCATGGACATCGCCCGCGTCGACGTGATCGTCCGTCTGCAGGATCGCTCGGATCGCTGACAATCTGATTTGAGAATTCTTCGCAAAAACAAACACTAAAAAGTTTGTTTGGAATATCTCCAGACTGTTGACCGCGGCGCGCCGCAATCCTAGTCTCTGATCCAACCCCCGGACGATTCTTTCCGAAGTCACGACGGGCGTTATTCCCCAACGGGGCGCAACAGCGCCGGCCGCCCGGCCGGCATGTTGTCCCGGTCCAATTGCATACGGGTTAGGAGCACGAGCACATGCCATCGCTTTCCGGTTCGAAGACCATGGAAAATCTCAAGGAAGCGTTTGCCGGCGAAAGCCAGGCCAACCGCCGCTACCTCTATTTCGCGCAGAAGGCCGACGTCGAAGGCTTCAACGACGTGGCCGCCGTCTTCCGCTCGACCGCAGAAGGCGAAACGGGCCACGCGCATGGCCATCTCGAATTCCTCGAGGAAGTCGGCGACCCGGCGACGGGCGAGCCCATCGGCGCCACCGACCAGAACCTCAAGGCCGCCATCGCCGGCGAGACGCATGAATACACCGACATGTATCCGGGCATGGCCCGCACGGCGCGCGACGAAGGCTTCGACGAAATCGCCGACTGGTTCGAAACGCTGGCCAAGGCTGAAAAGAGCCATGCCGGCCGCTTCCAGAAGGCCCTCGACAGCCTCGGCAGTTGACCTGCTTTGAGAGATGAATCCGGCGGCGGGAGATTGCATGTCTCCCGCCGCCCGCATCCTGCCGTTTACATTCCGTCGGAGACTTGTCGATGAGCAGCCCGAAAGAGGGAAGTACCGAAGCCCCCACGCGCCATCCGCTCGACTGGCACAATCCCGACTTCTACGATCTCGAAAAACTCGACGCCGAACTGCGCCGCGTCTTCGACATCTGTCATGGCTGCCGCCGCTGCTTCAATCTGTGCGACAGCTTCCCGCGCCTCTTCGATCTGATCGACGAAAGCCCGACCGGCGAACTCGACGAAGTGAAGTCGCAGGATTTCGCGCCCGTCGTCGAGGCCTGCACGCTTTGCGACATGTGTTTCATGACGAAGTGTCCCTACGTGCCGCCGCATGAATTCAATCTCGATTTCCCGCATCTGATGCTGCGCTACCGCGCCGCCGAAGCGAAACGGAAAGGCGCCTATCCCTTCGTGCCCGGCCAGCTTGCGCAGACGGATCGCAACGGCAAGCTTGCAGCACCCGTCGCAGCGGTTGCGAACTGGGGCTCGACGCGCGGCAACAAGCTGACGCGGCCGGCGCTCGAAGCCGTGACCGGCATCGACGCCCGCGCCGAGCTGCCGAAGTTTCATGGGCAGACCTTCGCGATGCGCGCGAAGAAACAGGACAAGCAAGGTCTCGCCGCACCGAAAGACGCGCCGGCCAAAGGCCGCAAGGCGGCGATCTTCGCCACCTGTTTCGTCAACTACAACAATCCGGCCGTCGGCGAGGCCGCGCGCCTTGTGCTGGCGCATAACGGCGTCGAAACGGAAGTCGCCTATCCCGGCTGCTGCGGCATGCCATTTCTCGAGCAGGGCAATATCGAAAAGGTGGCCGCCCAGGCGGAGAAAGTCGCGAAGGACATGGGTGCCTGGATCGACAAGGGCTACGACATCGTCGCGCTGACCGCGTCATGCGGCCTGATGTTCAAATTCGAATGGCCGTTGATCCTGCCCGGCAATGAGGATGTGGCGAAGCTCGCCGCCGCCACCTTCGACATCGACGAATACATCGTCGACATCGCGAAGAAGGAAGGCCTCGCACCGGGTCTGAAGCCGGTCGAAGGCGGCGTCACCGCGCATCTCGCCTGCCACGCCCGCGCCCAGAACATGGGTGCGAAATCGGCCGAGATGCTGCGCTATATTCCTGAAATCAAGCTCGATGTCGTCGAGCGTTGCTCCGGACACGGAGGAACATTCGGCGTGATGAAGGAAACCTTCGACGCCGCGATGAAGGTCGGCAAGACCGCCGCCCGCAATGTCGCCAAGACCGGCAACAAATATGTGACGTCCGATTGCCCGCTGGCCGCCAAGCATCTCGTCCACGAGATCGATGAGATGGGCGAGCCGCAGCGTCCGGCGCCGCAACACCCGGTCGAAATCATGGCGCGCGCCTGGGGACTGATCTGAGAGATGACTGCAATGAAAAAAGAAATCACCCCCGCCGATATTCTGCCTTACGAAACCTATGCGAAGGAGCGCAAGGCGCGGCGCGCCGCCGCCATGGCGCTGAAGAAGGACCGTCGCGTCCCGGTCGGCCCGCATGCGACTTTTTACTTCGAGAATTACGACACGATGTTCCAGCAGATCCACGAAATGCTGCACATCGAGAAGGGCGGCGACGAACAGCTCGCCGACGAACTCTCGGCCTACAATCCGCTGATCCCGCAGGGAAACGAGCTTGTCGCCACGGTCATGTTCGAGATCGAGGATCCGGTCCGCCGTGACAAGTTCCTGCGGTCCATCACCTGGGTCGAAAAGCACCTCTACATCGATGTCGGCGGCGAACACATCATCGGCGAAGCCGAAACCGATGTCGAGCGCACCAAGGCCGACGGCAAGACCTCATCCGTCCACTTCGTCCATTTCCGCTTTTCGGCCCCGCAGATCGCGAAGTTCCGCGATCCTTCGGTGCCGGTCATGGCCGTCGTCGCACATGAGAATTACCACCACATGGCCATGCTTTCGCCGGCGGAGCGCGAAGCGCTCGCGAAGGATTTCGCCTGAGCGTCGGGCGCGCGGCGGAAGAGACGCATACGGATTATTCGAATTCCTCGCCCGGATAGACGCCCCACAGCGCATCCTGCGCGATCCAGCCGCCATGGCCGCGCGCCTCGAGCCGGCACCAGCCGGCCTTGCACGCCCTGACCGACGCCACGATGCCGGGCTCCAGCAGGGCGACGATGTCGGCCGCTTCGTCGGGCTTGTCGTGCAGCGGCTGCGGTTCGGACCTGTCGCCGGTCACGATGGCGCTGCGCGCGCCGTCGAGCATCGTGTGCCAGATCCAGCCCCCGTCGCCTTCATGGTCGCGCACGCGCCGCCAGTGGTCGGATTCCGCCGTCACTTCCAGCGGCACGCCGCGTTTGGTGTAAACCCAGTCGATCGGAAAATCGGTGCCGGGTCCGCGCCGCACATTGGCGCGTCCCGCCTTCAGGCTGACATAGCGCGGCACCGGCAGCCCGGTCACGCGTCCGCGCTCGGCGGCGGTTTCGGCGGGCGCCTGCGCCAGCGTCGCATGCAGCGTCTCGGCATGCGCCTCCGGCGCCGCCGCCCACAGCGCGCCCGCCAGCAGCGCGGCAAGCCCCGCCCCCGCAATCGATCGCATCTCCCGCATCGTCATTTCCACCTTCCGCGGATGCATGGCCCCGGCCCCCGCGACTCAGCTGATTTTGCCAGAAAATGCGCCAACGGAAGCGATAAAACCTGCTAATAAGGGCTGTTCGCTACCGGAGTCCCCCCGCATGTCCGCCAAAAAGCCGCTCGTCATCGTCACCCGCAAATTGCCGGCCGCCATCGAGGCGCGCATGGGCGAGCTTTTCGATGTCCGCCTCAATGCGGATGACCACCCGATGACGGCATCCGATCTGGCGGCGGCCATGCGCGAGGCCGATGTGCTGGTCCCCACCGTCACCGACCGCATCGACGCGAAGCTGCTGGCCCAGGCCGGCGAAAACCTCCGCCTGATCGCCCAGTTCGGCACCGGCGTCGACAATATCGACGTCGAAAGCGCGCGCCGCCGCGGCATCACGGTGACGAACACACCCGGCGTCCTCACCGAAGACACCGCCGACATGACGATGGCGCTGATCCTCGCCGTGCCGCGCCGCTTGAGCGAAGGCGCGCGTTACCTGCGCGAGCATGAGGGCGCCTGGCCCGGCTGGTCGCCGACCTGGATGCTCGGCCACCGCATCACCGGCAAACGCCTCGGCATCATCGGCATGGGCCGCATCGGCCAGGCGGTCGCCGCCCGCGCCCGCCCCTTCGGCCTCGAAATCCACTATCACAACAGGAAGCCCGCCAACGCGGTGATCGAGCGCGAGCTCGAAGCGACATTCTGGGAAAATCTCGACGGCATGCTGGCCAAGGTCGACATCGTCTCGGTCAATTGCCCGCTGACGCCGCAGACCTTCCATTTGCTCGACGCGCGCCGCCTGAAACTGCTGAAACCGGACGCCTATATCGTCAACACGGCGCGCGGCGAAATCATCGACGAAAACGCGCTGCTGCGCGCCCTCGAAGCGGGCGAACTTGCCGGCGCCGGCCTCGACGTCTTCGAGCGTGAGCCCTCGGTCAATCCGCGCCTCGTCGCGTTGCAAAATGTCATCTCGCTGCCCCACATGGGCTCGGCCACCATCGAGGGCCGCGTCGAAATGGGCGGCAAGGTCATCGTCAACATCAAGACCTTCATGGACGGCCACCGCCCGCCCGACCGCGTGATCCCGGCGATCATGTGAGAGCGGGCCGCCCGCGTCAGGCATGCCCCGACAGATCGGTGATCGTCGGCGTCTCCCCCGTCAGCGCATTCTTCGGGTCCCATTTGAGCGTCAGCGTGCGAAACCGCGTGTCGAGCGCGTCGTAGATCAGGAGCTTGCCGGCAAGGCTCTCCCCCGCGCCGGTAATCTCCTTGATGACCTCGAGCGTCTGCAGCGACCCGACAACGCCGGTCAGCGCCCCCAGCACACCGGCCTCCTCGCATGTCGGCACCGAGCCCGGCGCCGGCGTCTCGCCGATAAAGTCGCGGTAATTGGGTTTCGGCTTGCCGTCGGCGTCGCGCTCGAAGGCGCGGAACGTTGCCACCTGCCCCTCGAACTGCCCGACCGCCGCCGAGACCAGCGGCACGCGCGCGAAATAACAGGCGTCGTTGACGAGGAATCGCGTCGCGAAATTGTCGCAGCCATCGGCCACGATGTCGTATTGCGAAATAATGTCGAGCGCATTCGCCGCGGTCAGCCGTACGCGATGTTCGATCACGCGCACATCGGGGTTGATGCGCCGCGCCGCTTGCGCCGCACTCTCCGTCTTCGCACGGCCGACATCCGCCGTCCCATGCGCGATCTGGCGTTGCAGGTTCGACAGCGACACCTCGTCATTGTCGATAATGCCGATCGTGCCGACCCCCGCCGCCGCGAGATAAATGAGGCAAGGGCTTCCAAGCCCGCCCGCGCCGACGATCAGCACCCGGGCCTTCAGCAGCTTCTGCTGCCCCGGCCCGCCGATCTCCTTCAGCACGATATGCCGCGCGTAGCGTTCGAGTTGTGTGTCGCTCAGTGCCATGCGCGGAGTCTTATCACGCCGGCGGCAATAGGGAAGCATCTCTGTCTCATCGATGAATCGGTCCGGAACCGGTGGCCGCGCCGCGCCGCCTCTGCTATCGTTAGGCTTCGCCGCTCGCGAAAAGGGAAGCGTTCATTCGCGTG
This sequence comes from Parvibaculum sp., assembly GCF_019635935.1. Taxonomy (NCBI): domain Bacteria; kingdom Pseudomonadati; phylum Pseudomonadota; class Alphaproteobacteria; order Hyphomicrobiales; family Parvibaculaceae; genus Parvibaculum; species Parvibaculum sp. The sequence goes on from NZ_JAHBYN010000001.1 coordinate 2,129,761, forward strand.
CGGCGTTCCGGCCTGTGCCGGGTCGCGGCTGCGCATCGGCCTGCGGTAACGCGCTTCCCATCGGCCGCCGGCCGCGTTCAGCTTTCCGCCGTCGACAACGCCCCGGGCAATACCCTGCGGGCGCGAGCAGGATTTTGCGTCCCCGCGCGGCGGACGATCCGGTTTCGGCCTTCTGCAACAGAGCCCGAAACAGAGGAGGTTACGATGCGGATAAAGGAACTGATGACCAACCATGCGGAGTGGATCGAGGCGACGACGCCCCTGCGCGACGTCTCGCGCACGCTGCGCGACAAGAATATCGGTTGCCTGCCGGTCGGCGAAAACGATCGCCTGGTCGGCATGATCACCGACCGCGACATCTGCTGCCGCGGCGTCGCCGACGGGCTCGATCCCGACAAGGCGACGGCGCGCGACGTGATGACCGACGGCATCGTCTGGTGCTTCGACGACCAGACCGACAAGGAAGCCGCCGAACTGATGGAGGAAAAAGGCATCCGCCATCTGCCGGTGCTCAATCGCAAGAAGCGCATTGTCGGCGTGCTCTCGCTCGGCGATCTCGCCTTCCGCGCCGGCAAGTCGCTCACCGCCGACGTGATCCATCTCGTCGCGCGCGACGCCGAACGCCACGCCAAAAGCGCCTGACCGGCACACTCACAAAAAGCCCTCTCCCCTTCGGGGAGAGGGTTGGGTGAGGGGTGCAGCACACACGAGGCTCAAGGCGCCAGCAGCACCGCGCTCTGGCACGACCGTCCGATGCGCCCGTAAACGTCGAAGATTTCCGATTCCGTCAGCCCCCGCCCGTCGCCGCGCCAGTCGCCGCGCTGCGCGACGCCGATCCATTCGCCGGTGGGATCGCGCGCCAGATGCAGCGCCAGGTCCGCATTCGGCCAGCCGGCGGCGTTGGGGCGCTCGCCCGCATCCGTCACCGTGAACAGCGTCGAGACGTCGGCAACCGCCATGACGCGCGAAAAGGGCGTCGGCGCGTCGTGGAACGGCCTCTTCAAGCGGAACCACTTGGCGCGCGTTCCGTCGTCATGGGTCGTGTCGCGTATATCGCAAAGATCGAGAAAGCCGGGACCGCTATTCGCCTGCTTGAAAAATACGGGACGCTCCCATTTCGAAAAATTTTCGGGTTCGAAGACGACGCTCTCCGGCGCGCCAGGCAGGCCGTCGATTTCAACCGGCTTCTGAAAACAGGCGCTGGCCTTTGCCTGCAGCTTGCCGCCTGCCCACAATTCATTCTCGACAACGGCGACGCGCCCGCCCTCGCGAACCGGCGTCACCTTGCTCGATATGCCGTCAAGCGGCAGCGGACGCAGCAGATAGAGATTGGCGGAAACGAGCGCCCCCCATCCCTTCCCCGCTGCCATCGTCTCCATTTCGCCGACGGCAAGCGCCGCCACCGCACCGCCATGCATGCCGCCGAACGGCCCCTGCGCCTCCGGCAGCGCGCACCACACCTCGCCGTCGCGATGGAAAACGGAACTCAACGCTGTACGCGATGCATTCATCGGTATGGTCTCACTCACCAGTTTTCGCGGAAGGGCCGGATTTCGACATTGAACGACCAGGCCGATTTGTCTTGATGTGCAACATGCCACACCTCATCGGCAATGGCCGCCGGCTTGATGAAGAAATCATCCGCCGCATCCTTGAAGCGTTCCCGCGCCCATGGCACGTCGATCACCGCATCGATGGTGATGTAGGAAACATGGACGCCTTTGGGACCCAGATCGCGCGCCATCGCTTCGGCGAGAATGCGCTGCGCCGCCTTGGTCGGTGCGAAGCCCGCGAAGAAGGCCTTGCCGCGATGCGCCGACGTATTGCCCGTCACCGCAATCGCGCCCTTGCCCGCTTCGATCATCGAAGGCGCAAGCGCTTGCGCGAAATGCAGCAGCGCCATCGTATTCACCTGGAAATTCATCGCGAGCGTTTTCGGGTCGATTTCGAGAAAGCCACCCCACGCGGCGCCCACCGCGTTGTGAACGAAGACCTCTGTCGCACCCATCGTCTCGGTCACCTGTCTCACGGTCGCCGCGATCTGGTCTTCCTTCGACACGTCGCAGATAAAGGCCTTCGCATCCGGCAGCTCGGCTTCAAGCGTCGCGAGCCGTTCCTTGTCGCGCGCCAGCATGGCGACGGCATAGCCGCCCTTTGCAAACCGCCGCGCCAGCGCCGATCCGGTGCCGGGGCCGACGCCGGTAATCATCGCCACGGGTTTTGTCATGGTGCTGTCCTTTGTTGCCGGAGCGGCCTTCAGGCCGCGGCCGCTTCACGCACGAAGTCGAGACGGTCATTACCGAAAAATATGTCGTCGCCGACAAAGAAGGTCGGCGTGCCGAAAACGCCGCGCGCCGCCGCTGCCTTCGTCTCCGCTTCCAGTCTTTCGCGGAATTCCGGTGTTTCCGCTTTCTCCCAGATGCCCTTGCCCGCGATCCCGGCATCGGCCAGCACGGCGTTGCGGCCCTCCGCCGACACGATGTCCCGGGGTGTCTTCCAGATCGCGTCGAAGATCGCGTCGTTATAGGCATCCGCGACGCCGAGATCCTGCGCCGCCATGGCGCCCTTCGTCAGAAGTGTCGAGTCGAGTTTGCCGCCGAGCAGCGCCGCCCAGAAATCCGCATTGGTCGTCATCGGAATGCCGAGCCGCTTCGCCCAGCGCGCCGCATCCATTCCCGCATAGCGACCCTTCGGCGGACATTGGGGCGAGGGTATGTTTCCGACGAGCTTCATCACGCCGAGAATATGCATCGGCCGGTAGGTGACGGGCGCCCCCAGCGTCTTCATCTGCTTGTGCGCGAGATAGGTGTAGGGGCTCGGATAGTCGTAATAGAACTCGACGGTTTTGGTCATGACGTATCCTTCCTGTCAGGCGGAAATTGCCTCTTCCACTTCGCGCAAACGGTCCTTGCCGAAATAAATTTCGCCATCGACAAAGAAGGTCGGAATGCCGAAGACGCCGCGCGCCACCGCGTCCTCGGTGTTGGCGATCAGCTTCGCTTTCACGTCCGCGTCCTGGATGCGCGCCAGAATATGCGCCCCGTCGATGCCGCCCGCGTCGAGCGCCGCCTTGATGACTTCCGGCTCGTCCATCTTCAGCGATTGTTCCCACATCGCGGCGGCGACCACCTCGAAATATATCGGCAGCACGCCGTCCATCTCGGCGGCAATCGCGCCGCGCATGATCTGCAGCGTGTTGACCGGGAAATGCGAATTGAATTTGAACTTCGTCAGCCCGTGCTTCTTGATGAAGCGCTGGATTTCGAGCGCCCCGTATTCAGGCTTGTTCTTGATCCCCGCTTCCGAAATCGCCGGCGACACATTGCCCGTCGCCTTGAAGATGCCGCCCAGCAGCACCGGCACATACGCGAATTTCGCGCCGGTACGGGCTTCGATCGCCGGCAGCGCCTTGCCGGCGAGATAGGCGTTGGGGCTGCCGAAATCGAAAAGATATTCAACCTTCTTGCTCATCCGCGCATTCCTTGTGTTTGCGATTCAGAATTTTTCGATCCATGGCCGCAGATCGAGCTCATGCGTCCAGGCGCTGCGCGGTTGGCAGTGGAGGTGCCAATAGGCATCGGCGATATGTTCGGGGTTCAGGATGCCGTCCTGTTCCTTCATCTTGTAACGCTCCGGAAAGTTGTCGCGGATGAACGCCGTGTCGATGGCGCCGTCGATGATCGGATGCGCGACATGGATGCCTTGCGGTCCGAGTTCCCGCGCCATGCTCTGCGCCAGCGCCCGCAGCGCGAACTTGGCCCCCGCGAAAGCCGCAAAGCCCGGTCCGCCACGCAGGCTCGCCGTCGCGCCGGTAAAGATGATCGTGCCGCGTCCGCGCGGGGTCATCACGCGCGCCGCCTCACGGCCCGTCAGAAAGCCGGCTAGCGCCGCCATCTCCCACACCTTGCGGTAGACGCGCTCGGTCATTTCGCGGATCGGAAAATTCACATTGGCGCCGATATTGAAAACCATGACCTCGACCGGTCCCGCCTCGCGCTCGATGGTCGCGAAAAGCTCCGTAACCTGATCTTCCTGCCGCGCGTCCGAGCCGAAGCCGCGCGCCCGTCCGCCTTCCGCCTCGATCTGGGTGGTGAGGGAGACGAGCTTTTCGGCCTCGCGCCGCGTCACGCAGGCGACATATCCCTCGCGCGCGAAGCGCCGGGCGACCGCGCCGCCGGTCGCGTCGCCCGCGCCGATGACCAAGGCAACTTTTGCGGCCTTATCTCTTCCCATAATCTTGTCCTTCCGCCTCGCGACGAACCTCCAGAGAGGCCCCGAAATCGCGTGTGACAGTGATTTGACAGTTCGGTGACAGAGGGGGGTTTTTCGCTGTCACAATCACTGTCACAATTGTCAGTTCCATTTCAGAATGGAGATACAAGAATGGGTTCCGAAATAGAACTTGTCAAGCTATACTGGCGCGAAAAGGAGCCTCGATGCGCTGGGAAGAACTCGACCGCGAACCCTGCTCGCTCGCCCGCACGCTCTCGGTCGTCGGCGACCGCTGGACGCTGCTGGTGCTGCGCGAGTGTTTCCTCCGTATACGGCGCTTCGAGGAATTCGAGCAGCGCCTCGGCATCGCGCGCCATGTGCTGGCCGACCGGCTGAAAAAACTGACCGAAGCCGGCGTGCTCGAGAAAATTCCCTATCAGGAGCGCCCGCGCCGCGAGGAATATCGTCTCACCGAAAAAGGTTTGGCGCTTTATCCGGCGCTGCTGGCGCTGCTCGACTGGGGCGACAAATACATGTCCGGCAAGGAAGGCCCGCCGCTGCTCCGCCGTCACAAGACATGCGGCCATGTTGCGCATGCCGTAACCGCTTGTTCCGAATGCGGCGAACCGCTCGACGCGCGCGCGATGTCGGCCGAGCCCGGCCCCGGCGCGCCGGCGGGTTTCGTTCTTCCTCAGAGACCGTCGAACAACGCCGTCGACAAATAGCGTTCGGCAAACGACGGGATGATCACGACGATCGTCTTTCCCTTCATCTCCGGCCGCGCGCCAACCTCAAGCGCCACCGCAATCGCCGCGCCCGACGAGATGCCGCAGGCAATCCCTTCCATCCGCGCCACCTTGCGCGCATGTTCGAACGCCGTCGCATTGCCGATGGTGACGATCTCGTCGATCAGCGACTTGTCGAGATTGCCCGGCGCGAACCCTGCGCCAATGCCTTGAATCATATGCGGTCCCGGCTGCCCGCCTGAAAGAACGGGGCTGTCTTCCGGTTCGACCGCAATCATTTTCAGGCCCGGCTTCTTCGCCTTCAGCACCTGTCCGACACCGGTGAAAGTGCCTGCCGTACCGATGCCGGAAATCACGGCGTCGACTTTTCCTTCGGTGTCGTTCCAGATTTCTTCCGCCGTCGTCACGCGATGAATTTCCGGATTGGCCGGATTGTCGAACTGCTGCGGCATCACCGAGTTCGGATACTGCGCCAGCAACTCCTCGGCGCGCGCGATGGCGCCCTTCATGCCCTTCTCGCGCGGCGTCAGTTCGAGTTGCGCGCCCAGGAGCGCCAGCATCTTGCGCCGTTCGATCGACATGCTTTCCGGCATGCAGAGAATGAGTTTGTAGCCGCGCGCCGCGCACACAAAGGCAAGCGCAATGCCGGTATTGCCGGAGGTCGGTTCGATGATGACGGTATTCTCGGCGATCTTGCCTTGCTTCTCCAGCGCATTGATCATCGACACGCCGATCCGGTCCTTGACGCTCGACAACGGATTGAAGAATTCGAGCTTCAACAGGATGTCGGCAACGACGCCGGCTTCCTTCGCCATGCGGTTGATGCGCACCAGCGGCGTGTCGCCGATGGTCTCTGTAATGCTGTCATAGACGCGTCCGCGTCCGGGCTTCTTGCTGCTGTCGCTCATGCTGGCCTCCCGGGCCTTCAGTAACGTTTCCGCGCGCCCCTTGAAGGGAGCGTATCAGATCGTGAAGTCGGCCGTCGGTTTCGAATTGCCGACGCCCGCTTCGTCCGCTTTCCGGCAGAGATCCTCCACCGTAATGCCGTCGAGCTTTTCCATCAGGTCGCGCTGCACTTCTTCCCACAAGGGCGCGATCACGCGCTCGCCAAGCTCGGAAGGACCGCTGCTTGTCGGTTCGTCGGACGCCTCCATCGCGCCTACGACGCGCACCACTTCACCGACCGCGATCCGCCGCCGCTCGCGCGCCAGCGTATAGCCGCCGCGGGGCCCGCGCACCCCTTTCAGAATGCCGGCATGCACGAGCTGTTGCATCACCTGTTCGAGATAGCGCTGCGGAATGCCCTGACGCTTGGTGATCTCTTTCGATTGCACGGGGTCGGGCCGCGCATTGATCGCGACATCGACAACGGCCTCGAGCGCCAGCCAGGTTTTCTTGGAAAGTCTCAGCATCGCCCAACCATCCCCGTCATCTTCCGCCGCCCGATGTTCCCGTCGATCCGAAGCCGCCTTGTCCGCGCGCGGTTTCATCGAGCGTCTCGACGACATGAAGCTGTGCCTGCGTCACCGGCGCCACCACCATCTGCGCGATCCGCGATCCGCGTTCGATGAGAAACGGCTCGGCGCCGTGATTGATCAGGATCACTTTCACCTCGCCGCGATAATCGCAATCGACCGTGCCCGGCGAATTGAGAACGGTGACGCCGTTCTTCGCGGCGAGCCCCGAGCGCGGCCGCACCTGCGCCTCGAAGCCCTGCGGCAAGGCGATTGCAAGTCCCGTCGGCACCAGTGCCCGCGCGCCGGGCGCAAGCGTCAGCGGCTGGTCTTCAGGAAGCGCCGCGATGAGGTCCATGCCGGCAGCGCCCGCCGTCTCGTAGCGCGGCAGCGGCAATCCCTCCGCATGCGCCAGCCGCTGCACACGCACGTCGATCAACGGATTCATTCGGCGGCCTTCGCGGTTGAGAAATGATCGGCGATGCGCCGCGCCAGCCGTTCGGCCACCGCCTGCTTCGGCAAGAGCGGCCAGTCCTCCTGGCCCTCGCGCGTGATGAGGTGAACCGTGTTGAGGTCGCCGCCCATCACGCCCGTTGCCGGCGATACGTCATTGGCGACGATCCAGTCGCAGCCCTTGCGCGCGCGCTTGGCGACGGCATGTTCGACGACTTTCTCGGTCTCGGCCGCAAAGCCGACAACGAGCCGCGGGCGGTTGGCGGTCAGATGCGACAGCGTCGCCAGAATGTCGGGGTTCTCGACCAGCATCAGCGCCGGCGCCTGTTCACCCGGCGCCTTTTTGAGTTTCTGTTCGGCGTCGCTCGCGACGCGCCAATCGGCAACGGCGGCCGCGCAGATCGCGATGTCGGCCGGCAGCGCCGCTTCGCAGGCGCTCAGCATTTCGCGCGCCGTCTCGACACGCGTCACGGTGACGCCGGGCGGAGAGGGCAGGTTGGTTGGCCCGGAAACGAGAACGGTCTCGGCGCCAAGCCGCGCCATGGCCTGCGCGATCGCATAGCCCTGCTTACCCGACGAACGGTTGGCGAGATAGCGCACCGGATCGATCGGCTCATGCGTCGGTCCGGATGTGATGAGCACACGCTTGCCCTTCAGCGGACCGCCGCCCGGAAAGGCAAGTTCGGAGAAATGCGCTTCGATGGCCGCGAGAATTTCGGCGGGCTCCGCCATGCGCCCCGGCCCGTATTCGCCGCAGGCCATGTCGCCGTCGTTCGGGCCGACGAATTCGACGCCGTCGGCCAGCAGCGTTTCGAAATTGCGCTGCGTCGCGGCATGCGTCCACATCCGCACATTCATCGCCGGCGCAATCAGCACCTTCTTGTCGGTGGCGAGCAACGCTGTGCTCGCAAGATCGCCCGCGATCCCGTTCGCCATCTTCGCCATCAGGTCGGCGGTCGCCGGCGCGACGACGAGAAGGTCCGCGTCGCGCGACAACTCGATATGCCCCATCTCCGCTTCGTCGGTCAGGTCGAAGAGATCGGCATAGACCTTTTCGCCCGTCAGGCTCGACACCGAAAGCGGCGTCACGAATTGATGCGCGGCTTGCGTCATGATCGCGCGCACCAATGCGCCGCGTTCCTTGAGCCGCCGGATCAGCTCCAGACATTTATAGGCCGCGATGCCGCCGCCGATAATCAGCAGCACGCGCCGTCCGCTCACTGTGCTCTCGGCCAAACCCTTCTCCTCGCGTCGCCGCCGCGGCAGGCGACCTCGCAAAAAGGTTCTGCCGCGTTCTGCGTGAAAACATAAGTATTCACGCCCAAGATTTGTAGATCAAAACCAACGACAGGGAAAGAAAGGAAATAAGGCCGGATTTTCCTTTATTTACATGAGGTTGGCGAGGAGCAGCGCCCCCAGCGCACCGATGGCCAGCCACAAAAGCGGCCGCGCATAGCCCGAGCGCCGCTCCTGCGCGCGGGCAATGGCGTCGGCCGACGAGGGGTGGATGCGCACGCCTTCTTCATCGACATTCTCGGCCAGGAGCCGCGCCGTGCGTTCGGCGCGGTCGAGCACATCCGGCAGATGGCTCATCATGCGGCCGAGCTGCAACGCGCCGGCGGCCGCTTCCTCGATGCGCGTCTCGGGCGCCATGCGCTCGATCATCCAGGCTTTCAGGACCGGCTCCGCGCTCTCCCAGATGTTGTGATCGGGATCGAAATGCCGCGCGACGCCCTCGACGACGACCATCGTCTTTTGCAGCAGGATCAGCTCGGGCCGCGTCTTCATGTCGAATTGTTCGGTCACCTGGAAAAGCTGCGCCAGCAACTTTCCCATCGACACTTCCCGTGCCGGCCGCCCGAAAATCGGCTCGCCGATCGAACGCAAGGCCTGTGCGAAAGCGTGAATGCTTTTCGAGTTCGGCACGTAGCCGGCTTCGAAATGAATTTCGGCAACACGGCGGTAATCGCGCGTGATGAAGCCATAGAGAATTTCGGCAAGGAAGCGCCGCTCGGTCGCGCCGATACGCCCCATGATGCCGAAATCGACCGCGACGAGCACGCCATCCGCGTCGACGAAGAGATTTCCCTGATGCATGTCGGCATGGAAAAAGCCGTCGCGCATCGCATGCGTAAGGAAGGACTGGATGACCTGCCGCCCGAGCCGCTTCAGATCGTGCCGGGCGGCAACAAGCGCGGCGCGGTCGGACGCGGCGATGCCGTCGATCCATTCCATCGTCATTACGCGCCGTGCGGTTCGCTCCCAGTCGATCTGCGGCACGCGAAAGCCTGCATCCTTCGCGGTGTTCTCGGCCATCTCCGACATCGCGGCCGCCTCGAGCCTGAGATCCATTTCGATCTTCACGCTGTCGGCAAGCGTCTGCACCACTTCGACGGGTCTGAGGCGGCGCGCCGGCGCATAGACCCGTTCGACGGTTTCGGCCGCCCAGAAAAAACTGTCGAGATCGGCGGCGAAACGCGTTTCGATGCCGGGCCGCAAAACTTTCACCGCGACATCGCGGCTTTGCCCGTCCTCTCCCTCCGGCAAGGTCCGCGCGCGATGCACCTGGGCGATCGATGCCGCGGCGATCGGTTCGCTGAAGGTGCTGAACAATTCCTCGACCGGCTTGCCGATACCTTCCTCGACAATGGCCCGCGCCTCTTCCATCGAAAAGGGCGGCAGCTTGTCTTGCAGCGACGTGAGGTCCCGCGCCAGTTCGACGCCGATAATGTCGGGCCGCGTCGCCAGAAACTGTCCAAGCTTGATATAGGAAGGCCCGAGCGCCGCCAGCGCGGTCGCGAGCCGTTCGCCCGCGCTGCCGGTTGGATCCTGCGGCGGCGCCTCCCATGGAAGACGAATCTTCGCAAGCGGCAGCAGCGCCAGCAGAGACGCCGGCATCTCGCCGCGCAGTTCCAGCGGCATCAGCGCATCGTGACGGCCGAGAATGCGCGCCGCGCGGATGAGCCGGCCAATGGAGCGGAGGGTGCGCAGCATCGTCAGAGACGCCAGCCCGAATGCAGCGCCGCCACGCCGCCGGTGAGATTGCGGTAGCTCACCTGGCCGAACCCGGCTTGTGCAATCATCCGCTTGAACGTCTCCTGATCGGGAAAGCGCCTGATGCTCTCGACAAGATACTGGTAGGGCGCGCCGTCGCCCGTTACCCATTCGCCCATGCGCGGGATCGCGGCGAAGGAATAGGCATTGTATATTTCCTCAAGCCCCGGCACGGCGACATGCGAAAATTCGAGACAGAGAAAACGCCCGCCCGGTTTCAGCACGCGCCGGGCATCGGCAAGCGCCCGTTCGATATGCGTCACGTTGCGAATACCGAAAGCGATCGTGTAGGCGTCGAACGAACGGTCGGGAAAGGGCAGGCGCTCGGCGTCGCCACAGGCAAACTCGACCCGGCCTTCATAGGCCTTCGCCTCGGCGCGGGACCGGCCGACGCCGAGCATGTGCTTGTTGATGTCGCAAATCGTCACTTGCGCGCCCGCGCCGGCGCAGTCGAGAAAACGGAAGGCGATGTCGCCGGTGCCGCCGGCAACATCGATCAAATGAAAGGGCCGTTGCGTTCGCGGCGGATTGAGCCAGTCGATCATCGCCTGTTTCCAGGCGCGATGAAGCCCGCCCGACATCAGGTCGTTCATCAGGTCGTAGCGTTCGGCGACCTGCTCGAAGACCTCGTGGACGAGCCTGGCCTTCTCGCCTTCGCGAACGGTCCGGAAGCCGAAATGGGTCTCGCCGTCCGGGCCTCCGGAAGCGCCCGTTTCGGCCTGCTTTTTTGCATCTGCGCTCATGCGCCGGACCATAGCGCGCCGCCGCCGGGGGCGCTACTTTGATCCCCCACCCGTGACGAAAGCCGCCATGCCCGAACTTCCTGAAGTCGAAACCGTCCGCCGCGGCCTCGCGCCCGCCCTTGAGGGCCGCCGCTTCGCGCATGTGACGCAGCGCCGGCCGGACCTCCGATTTCCGTTGCCGGAACGTTTCGCCGCGCGGTTGACGGGACGGCGCGTCGCCCGCCTCGAACGCCGCGCCAAATACATTCTGGTGCATCTCGATGCGACGCCGAAGGCGGCGGAAGAAGTGTTGATCATGCATCTCGGCATGTCGGGCCGGTTCACCATCCATGAACCCGACGGCGCGCGGGCGCCCGGCCGGTTTCATCACGGGATGCCCGGCGCCGAACGCCACGACCACATCGTCTTCGACATGGAGGGCGGCACCCGTATCGTCTATGCCGATCATCGCCGCTTTGGCTTCATGGACCTCGTGCCGGAGGCGGCGCTGATGGAGTGCGCGCATCTCGCCGGCATCGGGCCGGAGCCGCTCGGCAATGAATTTTCGGGCCCCGTCCTCGCCGAACGTCTGACCGGCCGCCGGGCGCCGATCAAGGCAGCGCTGCTCGATCAGCGCACCGTCGCGGGCCTCGGCAATATCTATGTCTGCGAGGCGCTGTTCCGCGCCGGCCTCTCGCCCCGGCGCACAGCGGCGACCGTGGCGACGCCCCTGCGTTCCGCGCGCCTTGCCGCCGCAATTCGCGATGTTCTGGAAGAGGCGATTGTGGCCGGCGGCTCGACCTTGCGCGACTATGCGCATACGGATGGCGAGCTTGGTTATTTCCAGCATTCCTTCGCGGTTTACGGGCGCGAGGCCGAAGCCTGTTCAAAGCCGCGCTGTGGCGGTACCGTGACCCGCATTGTGCAGTCGGGCCGGTCGACCTTCTTCTGTTCATCCTGCCAGAGGTGATGACGCTAATGACGAATGCCCCAAACTTCTGGCGGTCTGTCTTCGCCGCGCTGCTGCTGTGCATATTGCCGGCGGCGGCGTTCGCCGAGGGTGGCTATCTCGACGACGTCGACGACATGCCGCTGATGTCGGGCCTGAGCGAAACCGGCGACAGCGGCATTATCTTCGACAAGCCCGGCGGCCGCATTGTCCGCGCGGTTGCGCAGGGCGATGTCGCCCCCGGCAAGGTCGAAGCCTTCTATGTGAACGTCTTGCCGGAACTCGGCTGGAAACGTATTGAGGAACTGGAATTGATCGGCGGGTTGCTGCTCTTCCGCCGCGAGGGTGAGAGACTTGAAATCCAGATCGTGTCGTTGTCCGGCGACGCCGCAACGCGAACGGAAGTACGGTTCTCGATCGCACCTGAATAACGTCAAGCCCGCAACGTCCGCGCAACTCACATCCCGCAACAGGAGAGATTAATGGCCTACGAGAACATCCTGGTCGAAAAGAAAGGCGCGGTCGGCCTGATCACGCTCAACCGCCCGGATGCGTTGAACGCGCTCAACAAGGCATTGATGGACGAGTTGACGGCGGTGCTGGATGCCTGGGAGAGCGACGACGATATTCATTGCATCGTTCTCACCGGCTCGGCAAAGGCCTTCGCCGCCGGCGCCGACATCAAGGAAATGCAGCCGAAATCCTACATGGATGTCTACAAGGAAGATTTCATCACCGCCAATTGGGAGCGCGTGACGCGCTGCCGCAAACCGGTGATCGCGGCGGTCGCGGGCTATGCGCTGGGCGGCGGCTGCGAGCTGGCGATGATGTGCGACTTCATCATCGCGGCCGAAACGGCAAAGTTCGGCCAGCCCGAAATCAAGCTCGGCGTCATGCCGGGCGCGGGCGGCACCCAGCGTCTGACGCGCTTCGTCGGCAAGTCGAAGGCGATGGAGATGTCGCTGACCGGCCGCATGATGGACGCCGAAGAGGCCGAGCGCGCGGGGCTTGTCAGCCGCATCGTGCCGGCCGATCAACTGCTCGACGAGGCGCTGAAGACGGCAGCGACCGTCGCCGCCATGTCGCTGCCGATCGCCATGATGACCAAGGAAAGCGTCAACCGCGCCTATGAAACCACCCTTTCGGAAGGCGTACGTTTCGAGCGCCGGCTGTTCCATTCGATGTTCGCGACCGACGATCAGACCGAAGGCATGGCCGCCTTCGTCGAAAAGCGCCAGCCGCAGTTCCGCAACCGCTGAAAAAAGGCGGTTTTGTCGCATTTTTGAGCGCTTCCCGGCCTGTTGACGAACGATGGGTGGGCGCGTATAACCCCCGCTTTCATGGGGCCAGGCCGCATATTTATGTATTGGCGGGCTTTTCTTGAACGGCATTTCCGCGGGTCCGAAAATGGACCGGGCGAGACACGAAGGTCCGAAGATCGATGGCGAATACAACGTCCGCAAAAAAGGCAATCCGCAAGATCGCGGCGCGCACCGAAGTCAACAAGGATCGGCGCAGCCGCATGCGCACCTTCGTCCGCAAGGTCGAGGAAGCCTTGGCGAGCGGCGACAAGAAGGCAGCCGAGCTCGCGCTCCGCGCCGCGCAGCCCGAGATCATGCGCGCCGCGCAAAAGGGTGTGATCCACAAGAACACCGCCTCGCGCAAGGTGTCGCGTTTCGCGCAGCGCGTGAAAGCGCTTGCCTGACAGGCACTTCTCGCGCGCCACGTTGCGTGTAATCGCACGTCTGCCAAGTGTGAAAATCCGAAAGCCCGCGATCGAACGATCTGCGGGCTTTTTGTTGCACGCGTCGCGGTCTCATCGCGGGACGGGTGCGCCGCAAAACTTTTGATGCAGGAATAAAAAATTCGGGCCGCGTCGGCACTTGCGGACGCACCTGTGTGTTTGCGTTGCGATGGCCACAGGATGTTGCGTGCGCGCGGTGTCACACACGCGAACTTTTTTTGACAGAGGCGATTCTTCCGCTTGCCTCACCCCCGCGCAGCCGGTATGTTTAACAACCTCAGAGGGGCCCACCAATACTGTGTTTTTGTAGTAAATATTTAAACAATACAGTATTGATGTTTGCTCAATGGGGCAAAAAGCAAGTATCCAAACATAGCTTGATTGACGAGCCGGGGCGGTTCCGTTATTGCCCCCGTCCGGGTTGCTGTGTCTCGGACAACGGGCGGTGAAGCGGCCATGGCGAGCGGGGGCGTTGTGCCGGAAGTGATCGGGAAACAGCCGGATGACTATGCGGGCGACGTAACGCCGGAAGAGGCGTTCCGGGTGCTCGGTGCCGATCCGAATGCGACGCTTGTCGATGTCCGCACACGGGCCGAGTGGTCCTTTGTCGGGTTGCCTGACCTCTCCGGTATGGGCAAGGAGCCGATGTTGCTGGAATGGCAGGTCTTCCCCGCCATGGAGCGCAATCCGCGCTTCGCCGACGATCTGGCTTCGGCGCTGGGCCCGGACAAAAAGGACGTGCCGGTCTTTTTTCTGTGCCGGTCGGGCGCGCGGAGCCGGGCGGCGGCGATCGCGCTGACGGCGGCGGGTTTCGGGCGTTGTTTCAACATCGCCGGCGGGTTCGAGGGGGATCTCGACAGTGCCCGCCATCGCGGTGGGCGCAACGGCTGGAAGGCGACGGGTCTGCCCTGGGCTCAATCCTGAGCGGGACGGACTTGAAGGGGTGAGGGATCGGGACACGAGAATCCCGGCCGAGGGGAAAATCCGGTGCCGCGATATGGGCCGGCAAGAAAACGGGGCCAAGGTTTTGAACGAGGAAGACATGGGTGCATCTCCCGCGGAGAAAGGCGTTCCCCACCATCCGGTCGCGGCGGCCGGCGAGGAACGGACTTCGGTTCGGCGGGTCGCGGGTATGAGCCTCAACGATCAGTGGCGCCGTGTGCGCGCCCGGTTGCAGGCCGAACTCGGCGAGGCGACATTCAACAGCTGGTTCAAGCAGATCGATCTGATCGGCGTCGGCGACGGCCGCGTCATGCTGAGCGTGCCGACGCGCTTCATTCGCAACTGGATCGTCTCGCATTATGCCGACCGGCTGGCGAAGCTCTGGGCGGACGAGGACGAAGGCTTTGCCCGTGTCGACATTCTGGTTGCGGCGGGCGAGCCCAAACCGGAAAGCATTGCAGAAAGCATCGAAGAGCCGTCGCGCGACAAGCGCCCCGTCTCCGCGCCGGCACAGGCCGATGGTGCGGTCGTCGCGAGTGCCATTCCGTCGGGTCTCGAGGATGCCGGTGTCGGCGCGCCGCTCGATCCGCGCTTCACATTCGACGCATTCGTCGTCGGCAAGTCGAACGAGCTTGCGCATGCGGCCGCCCGCCGCGTCGCCGAAGCGACGGATGTCAGCTTCAACCCGCTCTTTCTCTATGGCGGCGTCGGTCTCGGCAAGACGCATCTGATGCACGCCATTGCCTGGGAAATCCGCACCCGCCAGCCCGAGCGCAAGGTGCTTTATCTCTCCGCCGAAAAATTCATGTACCAGTTCGTCCGCGCGCTGCGCTTCAAGGACACGATGGCCTTCAAGCAGCAGTTCCGTTCGGTCGACGTGCTGATGATCGACGACGTGCAATTCATATCCGGCAAGGATTCGACGCAGGAAGAATTCTTCCACACCTTCAACGCGTTGATCGACCACAACCGGCAGGTCATCATCTCGGCCGACCGCTCGCCCTCCGATCTCGAAGGCATCGAAGAGCGCATTCGCTCCCGCCTCGGCTGGGGGCTTGCCGCCGACATCCACCCGACCGACTACGAGCTGCGTCTCGGCATCCTTCAGGCCAAGGCCGACGATATGATGCAGAAGAACGGCCCGGTGACCATTCCGCCGGGCGTTCTGGAATTTCTCG
The DNA here is from genome assembly GCF_019635935.1 of Parvibaculum sp. Classification (NCBI taxonomy): domain Bacteria; kingdom Pseudomonadati; phylum Pseudomonadota; class Alphaproteobacteria; order Hyphomicrobiales; family Parvibaculaceae; genus Parvibaculum; species Parvibaculum sp. The sequence goes on from NZ_JAHBYN010000001.1 coordinate 2,145,215, forward strand.
CCCACCGCATCGTTTCCAATGTGCGCGAGCTTGAAGGCGCGTTGAAGCGCGTCGTCGCCTATGCCTCCTTTGTCGGCCGCCCGATCACGCTCGACATGTCGCAGGAAGTGCTGCGCGACCTGTTGCGTTCCAACGACCGCAAGATCACGATCGAGGAAATCCAGCGCCGCGTCGCCGAATATTACAACGTCCGCCTCGCCGACATGCTTTCGGCGCGCCGCGCCCGGGCGGTTGCCCGTCCGCGCCAGGTAGCGATGTATCTCGCCAAGCAGCTGACCTCGCGCTCCCTGCCCGAGATCGGCCGCAAATTCGGCGGTCGCGACCACACGACGGTCATCCATGCGGTCCGCAAGATCGACGAGCTTTGCCACCTCGATTCGGGCATTGAAGAGGACGTCGATCTCCTGCGCCGGATGCTCGAGGGCGGACACGCCCCCAACTGACGGACCCTGCCGCAAGGCTCCCGAAAACCCTTTGAGAATCAGAGTGTTGCAGGGCCGTATGCGGGTCCTGAAATCCGTCGAAAAACGTGCATCGCGCGAACGTTCTGATATACTCGTGACGCGAATTCCCGCGGAATTCCGGCTGCCGCCGGAATGCGCCCGGCGCGGCCTCCGGCTCTCTCGATCCGGGTTGTCCGAACCGGCCGCGTCCGACCCCCTGTTCGCGAGAGGTCCTTGAGGAAACGGCGTGTCTGCAGAGGCGCGAGCGGCGTCCCCGGACACTCCGGAAAATCTCCGGCGGAGAGGGGCAAGACCCGCGAAATGTCGCGTGAGGCACGGATTGCCGGGCTCTGGGCCACGATCCGCGATGCTGAACAGGCCACACAAGCGTACCCAACCGGGGGGACCGAAGAGAGACCATGAAGATCACGATCGAACGGGGCGCGCTGCTCAAGTCTCTCAACCATGTGCAGTCGGTCGTCGAACGCCGCAACACAATTCCCATTCTCTCCAATGTGCTGATCAAGGCCGCCGACGGCCAGTTGAGCCTGACAGCGACCGATCTCGACATCGAGATCGTGGAGGCGATCGATGCCGATGTCGCGCAAGCCGGCGCGACCACGGCGTCCGCCCACACGCTCTACGACATTGTGCGCAAGCTGCCGGAAGGCGCGCAGGTCGAGCTCTCGACCGGCGCCGACGAGGGGCGCCTGCAACTGACGGCCGGCCGCTCGCGCTTTGCGCTGCAGTCGCTGCCGCAGGAAGACTTCCCGGCGATGGCCGCGGGCTCCCTGCCGCATCGCTTCGAGATTCCGGCCGACGCCATGCGCCGCCTGATCGACAAGACGCGTTTTGCGATCTCCACCGAGGAAACGCGCTACTACCTGAACGGCATCTATGTGCACGCGGTCGAGAGCGGCAAACAGAAAGCCCTGCGTGCGGTCGCAACGGACGGCCACAGGCTTGCCCAAGTCGATTACGACCTGCCCGACGGCGCCTCCGGCATGCCGGGCGTCATCGTCCCCCGCAAGACGGTGCTCGAATTGCAGAAGCTGCTGGAAGGCGACACGGGCTCACTGTCGGTCGGCGTATCGGAAACCAAAATCCGCTTCGAGTTCAGCGGCATCGTCCTGACCTCAAAGCTGATCGACGGCACCTTCCCGGATTACGGGCGCGTCATCCCGGCGGGCAACGACAAGATGATGCAGGTGGACGGCAAGCGGTTTGCGGAAGCCGTCGATCGCGTCTCGACGATCTCGACCGAAAAGTCCCGCGCCGTGAAACTCAATCTCGACGAGGGCAAGCTGACGCTCTCTGTCACCAATCCGGATTCGGGCAGCGCGACCGAGGAACTTTCGGTTGCCTATTCGAGCACGCCGCTGGAGATCGGCTTCAACGCGCGCTACCTGCTCGACATCACCGGCCAGATCGACGGCGCGGAGGCGACGTTCGCCTTTGCCGATTCCGGCTCGCCGACGCTTGTGCGCGACAGCGAGGACGGCATGGCGATCTATGTTTTGATGCCGATGCGCGTCTAGGCCGAAAACAGAGGATCGGGAGTGCATCCTACGGGTGAGTTGATCGCTGTCGAAAGGCCGGCGGCCCATGCACGCATCGGCCTGAGCCGTCTTGTGGTCACGGACTTCCGTTCCTATGCGCGCGCCGAACTGGCACTGGACGGACGGCCCGCCGTGCTGACGGGCGAAAACGGCGCCGGAAAGACAAACCTGCTCGAAGCGATTTCGCTGCTCTCGCCGGGCCGCGGACTTCGCGGCGTTCCCTATGCCGAAATCGCGCGCGACGAAGGCGCGGGTGGCTGGGCCGTCGCCGCGACGCTCGAAACCGCACAAGGCCCCTTGCGCATCGGCACCGGCATCGAACCGGGCGCGGAGCCCGCCGCGCGCAGCCGCACGGTTCGGATCGACGGCGAAGTCGCGGGCCCCTCGGCGCTCGCCGCGCATATCCGCACCGTCTGGCTGACGCCCGCCATGGATCGGCTCTTTCTCGATGGCGCGAGCGACCGCCGCCATTTTTTCGACCGCCTCGTCATGGGCTTCGATCCGGCGCATGGTGCGCGCGTCAACGCCTATGACCGGGCGCTGCGCGAGCGCAACCGCCTGCTCGCCGACGGCGTTTTCGACGACGCCTGGCTGTCGGGTCTCGAAACCCAGATGGCCGAGCATGGCGTAGCGATTGCCGCTGCGCGCGTCGAAACGCTGGCCAGGTTGCGCGGCGCGCTCGATGCGGCTGAGACGCATGCCTTTCCGCGCGCCGAGGTGGCGCTCGACGGAACGCTCGAAGCCGCGCTCGAAAGTGACGCGGCGGTCGACATCGAAGATGCTTTCCGCCGCGAGCTTGCCGCCATGCGCGGCCGCGACGCCGCCGCCGGGCGCGCGCTCACCGGCCCGCATCGCACCGACCTTGCGGTCCGGCACGTGGCGCGCGATCGCGAGGCGCGAAGCTGTTCGACAGGCGAGCAGAAGGCGCTGCTGATCGGCATCGTGCTGGCCAATGCGCGCCTGCTGGCGGCGCGCGGCACGCCGCCGCTGCTGTTGCTCGACGAAATCGCGGCACATCTCGACGAAAAGCGCCGCGCCGCGCTGTTCGACGAGATCGTCGCTTTGGGCCTGCAGGCCTTTCTGACGGGCGCCGACCCGTCGCTTTTTGAAACTCTCGGCGCGCGGGCACAGAATTTCCGTGTCGCGCGCGGCGCCATCGAAAATGCCGGCTAGGTCCGGCGCAAAGGAATGACCAGGATGAGAAACGACAACGAGACCCCCGATATCGACGCACTGAAGGGCCAGTTCACGCCGCTGGTCGAGCATGGCCTCTTCAAGTCGCGCACCATACTCGTCACCGGCGAGATCAACGATCGTCAGGCCCGCACCGTTTCCGAGCGGCTGCTGGCGATGGCCGGCGAGAGCGACGATCCGATCACGCTGATCGTTTCCTCGCCCGGCGGCCATGTCGAATCCGGCGACATGATCCACGACATGATCAAATACATCAAACCGCGCGTCCGCACATTGGGCACCGGCTGGGTCGCAAGCGCCGGCGCGCTGATCTATGTGGCGGCCGACCGCGAGGACCGCTATTGCCTGCCGAACACGCGCTTCCTGCTGCACGAACCGCGCGGCGGCATCGGCGGCTCGGCGACCGAAATTGACATTCAGGCGCGCGAGGTTCTGAAGATGCGCGAACGCCTGAACCTGATCTTCGCCGAAGCGACAGGCCAGCCGCTCGAAAAGATCGTCAAGGACACCAATCGCGATCATTGGATGAACGCCGAGGAAGCAAAGGCCTACGGCGTCGTCGGCAAGATCGTCCGCACTGCGGCCGAAATCGCCTGAAGGCTTGCCCGCCCGGGGCCGGCGAGAGAATACGAAGGAAGAAACAGATGTCCACGCCCGTCGAAAATACGCCCGAGGAATATGGTGCGGAATCGATCAAGGTCCTGAAAGGCCTCGATGCGGTCCGCAAGCGTCCGGGCATGTATATCGGTGACACCGACGACGGCTCGGGCCTCCATCACATGGTCTACGAGGTCGTCGACAACTCGATCGACGAGGCGCTGGCCGGCTATTGCGACGCGGTCAATGTGCGTCTCAATGCCGATGGCTCCTGCACCGTCTGGGACAATGGCCGCGGCATTCCGGTCGAAATCCACAAGGGCGAAGGCGTGTCGGCGGCCGAAGTCATCATGACCCAGCTTCATGCCGGCGGTAAGTTCGACCAGAACTCCTACAAGGTCTCGGGCGGCCTGCACGGCGTCGGCGTGTCGGTGGTCAACGCGCTTTCCGACTGGCTCGAATTGCGCATCTGGCGCGCCGGCAAGGAACATCTGATCCGCTTCCAGCACGGCGTCCCCGATGCGCCGCTGGCGATCGTCGGTGATGCGCCGAAAGACGCCGCCGGCAAGCCCCTCAGCGGCACCGAGATCACGTTTCATCCCTCGTCCGGCACCTTCACCCAGACCGAATTCGACTTCGGCACGCTCGAGCATCGCCTGCGCGAACTGGCGTTCCTCAATTCGGGTGTCCGCATCAATCTCACCGACAATCGCGGCGTTGAGCCGAAAGTGGTGGACCTGATGTATGAGGGCGGACTCGAAGCCTTTGTCCGCTTCCTCGATCGCACCAAGGCGCCGTTGATCCAGACGCCGATCGCCATTTCCGCCGAGCGCGACGGCATCACGGTCGAAGTCGCGATGTGGTGGAACGACAGCTATCACGAGAACGTCCTCTGCTTCACCAACAACATCCCGCAGCGCGACGGCGGCACGCATCTGGCAGGTTATCGCGGCGCGCTGACCCGCGTCATCAACGCTTATGCGAACGAAAGCGGCATCGCGAAGAAGGAAAAGGTCACGCTGACCGGCGACGACGCGCGCGAGGGCCTGACCTGTGTGCTGTCGGTCAAGGTGCCCGATCCGAAATTTTCCTCGCAGACGAAAGACAAGCTCGTCTCTTCCGAAGTGCGCCCCGTCGTCGAAGGCCTCGTCAACGACGCGCTGTCGACCTGGCTTGAGGAGCACCCGGCGGAAGCACGCCAGATCGTCTCCAAGGTCGTCGAGGCCGCTGCCGCCCGCGAGGCCGCGCGCAAGGCCCGCGAGCTGACGCGGCGCAAGGGCGCGCTCGATGTGTCGAGCCTGCCCGGCAAGCTCGCCGATTGTCAGGAGCGCGACCCGGCGAAATCCGAACTCTTCATTGTCGAGGGCGATTCGGCCGGCGGCTCGGCCAAGCAGGCGCGCGACCGATCCAATCAGGCCGTCCTGCCGCTTCGGGGCAAGATCCTCAATGTCGAGCGTGCGCGTTTCGACAAGATGCTCTCCTCAAACGAAATCGGCACGCTCATCACCGCGCTCGGCACAGGGATCGGCCGCGACGATTTCAACATCGAGAAGCTGCGCTACCACAAGATCATCATCATGACCGACGCCGACGTCGACGGCGCGCATATCCGCACGCTGCTTCTGACGTTCTTCTACCGGCAGATGCCGGAAGTCATCGAGCGCGGCCATCTCTACATCGCCCAACCGCCGCTCTACAAGGTGCGCCGCGGAACGTCGGAGACCTATCTGAAAAACGAAAAGGCGCTCAACGATTTCCTGGCGGCGACCGGCATCGAGGACATGGTGCTGACGCTCGCAGACGGGTCGCAGCGCGCCGGGCCCGACCTCTCCGACATCGTGTCGAAGGCGCGTGCCGTCAGGACTGTGCTCGACGGATTGCCGGGCAAGTATCCCCGCTTCGTCATCGAACAGGCCGCGATCGCCGGTGCGCTAAACCCGAAAGCGCTGGCCGAGGAGACGCATGCCAAGGAAGCCGCCGCATACATTGCTCGCCGTCTCGATCTGCTGTCGGAAGAAACCGAACGCGGCTGGACCGGCGAGACGACGTCGGATGGCGGATTGCGTTTCGCCCGCGAAGTCCGCGGCGTGCGCGAGGAGGTGTCGATCGACGGCCCGCTGATCGCCAGCGCCGACGCGCGGCGCCTCGATGGATATACCGGCCATCTGCAGGAAGTATATGGAAAGGCGGCAACGCTGCGCCGCAAGGACGAAACCCATCTCATCCGCTCGCCCTCGCAGCTCTTCGACGCCATTCTGGCCGCCGGTTCCAAGGGCAATTCGGTTCAGCGCTACAAGGGTCTCGGTGAGATGAACCCCGACCAGCTCTGGGAAACCACGCTCGACCGGGAGGCGCGCTCGCTGCTGCAGGTCAAGATCCGCGAACTCGACGAGGCGGACGATCTCTTCGTCAAGCTGATGGGCGACGTGGTCGAACCGCGCCGCGACTTCATCCGCGAAAACGCCCTGAATGTTGCCAATCTCGACATTTGAGGCCGTTCCGCCCGGCGCCAAAGCGTTAACAGCGCGTTAACTATCGGTGTCTAGCTTCGGGACGAAATCCCGTGCGCCGCGCAGCTGCGCCGGCGTGGCAGGACGAGGTTCAAGGCTCCATGGCATCCCGCAAGCCGACAACAGGGTTCGCGCGGCGCGGCGCGGCGGATGACGGCGACTGGACGGTCGTTCGCGTCCCCGGCTTGCGTCCGGTGCGGCTCGGCGTCGGTGCCAACGCCTCCACCGCCGACGATTACGACGAGGATGACGACGAGGACATGGCGCGCTGGGAAGACGATGCCTTCGAAGATCGCGGCATGCGCCGTCTCGATCCGTCGTTCGAACCGCGCAAAAAGCCCGCGCCGAAACCGCGCAAGCCGGCACCCAAACCCACGCGCCCGGTAAAAAAATCGTCATCCGCCAAGACGCCGCCCAAAGCCGCGCGCCGCAAGCCTGCCGGCAAGTCGTCCACCGCACGCAAGCGCACGCCGTCGCGTCGCGGCAACGTGCTCGGCGCCGCATTCTATTACGGCTCGGTGCTGGCGCTCTGGGGTGTCATCGCGTTTGGCGGCCTGCTGTTCTGGTACGGCCTCAATCTGCCCGACACGTCGGGCCTTTATAACGTCCGTCAGGCGCCGTCGATTTCCATTCGCGCCATCGACGGTCAGGTGTTGAGCCATCGCGGCGACCTGAAAGGTGGCTACACGCTGCTCGCCGATCTGCCGGCGCATGTGCCGGCAGCAGTGCTGGCGACCGAGGACCGCCGCTTCTACTGGCATTTTGGCGTCGATCCCGTCGGTCTCGGCCGCGCGATGGTCGAGAACTATCGCGCTGGCGCCTATGTGCAGGGCGGATCGACGATCACCCAGCAATTGGCCAAGAACATCTTCCTGAGGCCCGACCGCACGCTCTCGCGCAAGATCGAGGAAATGGTGCTCGCCGTCTGGCTGGAGCTGCGCTTCTCGAAAGAAGAAATCCTGACGCTCTATCTGAACCGCGTCTATTTCGGTGGCGGCGCCTACGGCATCGAAGCGGCATCGGAGCGCTATTTCAGGAAGCCGGCCCGCGCCCTGACATTGCCCGAAGCGGCGATGCTGGCAGGATTGCTGAAAGCGCCGTCGCGCTATTCGCCGACCAACGACATCGATCTGGCCCGCGGCCGCGCTGCCATCGTGCTGAGCAACATGGTCGCCGCCGGCTACATCTCGCCCGACGAAGCGCATCTGGCAAATGTCAGCCCGGCCTCGCTCGAAGGCTATGCGGCGCGCGGTTCGATCAATTATTTTGTCGACTGGGTGGCCGAGGCCCTGCCGGATTATGCCGGACGCTCCGCCGCCGATGTCGATGTCGTCACCACCATCGATCCGGTTCTCCAGCGCGAAGCCGAGCTTGTCATCGCCGCCGTCCTCGCGAACGACGGCGAGGCGATGAATGCCGGTCAGGCGGCGCTTGTCGCGATGACGCCGGATGGCGCGGTGCGCGCCATGGTCGGCGGCCGTTCCTATGCGCTGAGCCAGTTCAACCGCGCGGTCCAGGCCAAGCGCCAGCCGGGTTCGGCCTTCAAGCCTTTCGTCTATCTGGCGGCCATCGAAAAGGGCATGAGCCCCGACACGATGCGTGTCGATCGTCCGGTGACCTATGGCGGCTGGTCGCCCTCGAACTATAGCGGCCGATTCGAAGGCGAGGTCACGCTGCGCACGGCGCTGGCGAAATCGATCAACACAGTCGCGGTGCAGGTCGCGCGCGAGGTTGGCGTCCGCAATGTCGTTTCCGCCGCCCGCCGCCTCGGCCTGCAGGAGGAACTGCCGTCGAACCTGTCGCTGGCGCTCGGTTCCGGCAGCGCCACCCTGATCGAACTGACCGCCGCCTACGCAACTTTCGCCAATGGCGGCTACGGCGTCATTCCGCACGGCATTTCGGAAGTCTATGCGCAATCGGGCGAGGAGCTCTATCGCCGCCACGGCTCCGGCCTCGGCCGTGTCATCGACGAACGCACCGCCGGCGCGATGAACAACATGCTGAAAGCCGTGATGATCTCTGGCACGGGCCGCAACGCGGCGCTCGGCGAGCGGCCGTCCGGCGGCAAGACCGGCACCAGCCAGGACTTCCGCGACGCGTGGTTCATCGGCTACACCGCCGATCTCGTCGTCGGCATCTGGGTCGGCAACGACAACGGCGCACCGATGAAGAACGTCACGGGCGGCACCTTGCCGGCGCGCATCTGGCACGACTTCATGATGCGCACGCAAGGCGAGGTACCGGTCGCCGAACTTCCCGACATGGTGGTCGCCGAAGTACCGCAAACATCCGTCTTCCCGGCATCGGCGATAGGCGATGGGGGTGAGCGCGAATATGAATGGGAAGAACCCGGCTTCTTCGACCGTCTCTTCGGCCGCGGCGAACCACGCCGGCCTCTCTTGGAGCCCGGCGGTCGCCGCTAGGCCTGAGGCCGCCTGAAAACCGTCACGGCGAATGCCAGCAGTCCGGTCGCCGCGATCGTGCCGACCATCGGCATGGCGCTCGCGCCGACGCCGTGGCCCACATAGATGCCGACACCCGCTGCTGCTCCGGCCTGCAGGAAGCCCAACAGCGCCGACGCGGTGCCGGCGATTTCCGGAAACGGCGTCAGCGCGCCCGCCATCGCCTGCGGCATGGTGAGCCCGACCGCAAATCCGTAAAGCATGACGGGTATGACAATCGCGAGCGGCGAGATGGTTGCGAGCGTGCCGGCGAGCATTGCGAACCCGGCCACGCAGGCCGAAGCGCCGCCGATTTTCAATGTGTCGTCGATGCCGAGCCGCCGGACCAGTCGCCCGCCGGTCAGCGAACCGGCGATATAGCCCGCTGCCATCAGCCCGAAGCAAAATCCGTAGACGACGGGCGACAACCCGTAGAGACCTTGCAGCACGAAGGACGAACCGGAGATGAAGGCAAAGAGGCCCGCGAAACAGGTGCTGGCGATGGCGAGATAACGCAGGTAGCGCCGGTCGGCGATGAGGCGCCGGTAGTGGCTGAAGATCGCGCGCGGCGCCGCACTTTGCCGTCGCGCTGGCGGCATCGTTTCGTCGAGGCTGGTCAGAACGATCAGCACCAGCACGGCGCCGAAAGCGCCCATGACGACAAAATTCATCTTCCAGCCATAAGCCGCTTCGATGACGCCGCCCAGCATCGGCGCCAGCGCCGGCACGATGCCCATGATCGCGGCCATGCGCGCCAGCATCTGTCCGGCCGCCGGCCCTTCATAGAGGTCGCGCACGACGGCGCGCGCCAGCACCACCGAGGCGCCGCCGCCGATTGCCTGAAAGAAACGCGCCGCGATCAGCTCTTCGATGGAACCCACGAAAAGCGAGGCGAAGCAGCCCGCGATATAGAGGATGAGACCCGCAAGCAGCACCGGCCGCCGCCCGTAGCGGTCGGACATCGGTCCGTAAAAAAGCTGCGAGCCGGCAAAGCCGACGAGATGTGCGCTCAAGGTGAGTTGCGTTGCGCCGGTATCGGCCGCGAAGGCGAGCGCAATGGCGGGCAGCGAGGGCAGGTACATATCGGTCGACAGCGGACCGACCGCCGTCAACGCACCGAGAAAGACGGTGAAGAGAGCGGTACCCGGCGAAAGCCTCATCGGTCCGCGAAAATGCCGAGCGGGTCGGCGCCGTAGCGGTGAAGGCCGGGGCCGTTCACCTCGAGCCAGCGCTTGGCCATCTCGTAATTCGGGATCGCGTCGGCAACGAGATTCCAGAAACGCGGTCCGTGATTCATGTGCCTAATATGCGCGACTTCATGGGCGGCCACATAGTCGAGCACATAGGAGGGCGCGAGGATCAGCCGCCACGAAAACGACAGCGCCCGCGTCGGCGAACAGGAACCCCAGCGGGTCGTCGTGTCGCGCACCGTGATGCGCGACGGGCGGACGTCGAAAAGATCGGCGTAAAAAAGCGCCTGCTCGTTGAGTTCGTCGCGCGCCTTGGCTCTCAGCCAGTCGGTGACGCGGCGCTGCACGAAATCGGGGTGGCCGGTGACGCGGATCTCTGGAATGCCGCCCGTATCGGCGCTGCGCACGCGCCAGACCGGCCCCCGCTCCAGCGCGTCCTCGCGCCGCGCGCCGACATAACGCACAATGTGTTCCTTGCCGCGATAGGGAATGCGCGCCCCGTTGCGGAAGGGAACCGGCGTCGGCACCTGATGCAGACGCTCGGCGATCCATTCGCGCTGCTCGCGGGCGAACAGAAGCGCCTTGCCGAGGCCGCGCTTCGAAGGCGTCGTGACCTGGACCGAACCGGCGGCGAGGTCGACGCGAACAATGACGCGCTTGGCGCGCGGGTTGTGGCGCACGGTCACCGGGACGGTGCGCCCCCCGATCTGGAGATGATCGAAATGGAGCGATGCGGGCTTCAGCGGTTTGTTCATAATGCGGTCGAACCCAATGCCCTCCGGGGCGGCCGGCGGGGCGATGACGGCGGTCTGGTCGTTCCTGTTCGAGGGTAGAAAAGATAGGCTCGAATCATGTCAAGGATGCCACGATTTCATTTCGCTTTCGCGGTCGATGATCTGGCCCGGGCCAGAGAATTTTACGGTGGCCTGCTCGGCTGCCCGGAAGGCCGCTCGTCCGGCACCTGGGTCGACTTCGACCTTCGCGGTCATCAGATCGTCGCTCATCTGGCGCCGCCGCGCGAGCGCGCCGATGTCGCATCCAACGCGGTCGACGGCGACGACGTGCCGGTGCCCCATTTCGGATTGATCCTCGATTGGAACGACTGGCACGAACTGGCCGCCCGCCTGCGCGCCGCGGGAACGCCGTTCGTCGTCGAGCCGCATATCCGTTTCAAGGGCGAGGCCGGCGAGCAGGCGACGATGTTTTTTCGCGACCCCGCCGGCAATGCGCTCGAGTTCAAGGCCTTTCAGGACGAGGCGCAGATCTTCGCCCGGACGCTCTAGCTTTTTGCTGGCCGCGAACCATGGGCGGCGATGAATTCGCGCACGCGGGGCGCGATTTCGTTTTTCCAGCGCGAGCCGTTGAAGACACCATAATGGCCGACGCCCGGCTGTTCCCAATGGGTCTTCATCGACGCCGGCAGGTTGGTGCAGAGCTTGTGCGCCGCCCTGGTTTGCCCGACGCCCGAAATATCGTCCTTCTCGCCCTCGACCGTCATCAGCGCGGTGCGGGTGATGGCCTCCGGCCGGACCGGCCGGCCGCGATGCACGAATTCGCCCTTGGGCAGCGAATGCTTGACGAAAACCTCGTCGACGGTCTGGAGGTAGAACTCCTCCGTCATGTCCATGACGGACAGGTACTCGTCGTAAAACTCGCGGTGCTTTTCCGCCGAGTCGCCGTCGCCCTCGACCATGTGGTCGAAATAGTTCCAGTGGGCATCGATGTGGCGGTCGAGATTCATCGCCATGAAACCCGACAATTGCACAAAGCCCGGATAGACGCGGCGCATGACGCCCGGATGCGGCCAGGGCACCGTCATCACGACATTGCGCTCGTACCATTCGGTGCCGCGCTCGGTTGCAAGACGATTGACTTCCGTCGGGCTCTCGCGCGTGTCGATCGGTCCGCCCATCAGCGTCATGCTGAGCGGCACGCAAGGATCGTCAATGTCGTGCATCGCCGCGACGGCGGCGAAGACCGGCACGGATGGCTGGCAGACGGCGAGCAGATGCACGTCCGGCCCGAGCAGGCGGCACATGTCGATCACATAGTCGATATAATCGTCGAGATCGAAGGAGCCTTCCGTCACAGGCACTTTTCGCGCGTCGATCCAGTCGGTGATGTAGACCTCGCAATAGGGCAGCATCGCCTCGACGGTACCGCGCAACAGCGTTGCGTAGTGGCCGGACAAGGGCGCGACGATCAGGAGCTTCGGCTGCGGCGCGACATTCTTCAGCGCCGAAGGCTCGCGCTCGAAATGGATCAGCTTGCAGAAAGGACGTTCCCAGACGGTTTTCTCGACGACCGGAACGGGCTTGCCGCCGATCTCCGTTTCGTGAAGGCCGAAGGCGGGCTTGCCGTAACGCCGCGTCGTCGTCTCGAAAACGTCGAGCGCGGCGGCAAGCGTTTTGCCGGCGACCGTTTCGGCGAAGGGATTGAGCGGATGCCGGAGCGCCCACAGGCCCATTTCGGCGGCGGCGCGGAACGGCGCGACGGCCGCATGGTTCATTTCGTAAATGTGATAAAGCACACGGTACCTCGTATCGAACGGCCTCCGGCGCCCCGCTTATGTTGCGGCGCAACATCAAATGTAGGCCCTGACGCGGAGCCTACCAAGGTCTTTTTTGCGGGGGATTAAGACCCATAATCCGGCGACTGCCATCGATATGTCACGGGACTGTCAAGCAACTGTCACTCGCCGAATTCGATGGTCGTGCGGCCGGATGTGACGAAGGCGCGGCGACGAGGCGGCGACAAGCGCAAAAAACTTGTCCCCGCCTTCATCCCCGCTCGATGCCGGAACAAGCCGCCGCGTCAGTCCTGGAGGCCGCAGAAGCGCCGCCGCTCCGCCTCCGGCAGGCGCTTTGCGGCCCGGTTCGCCCCGCCGATCAGCGCCCGGAAGGAGGCGGTGATGATGTTGGGGTCGATGCCGACGCCGAAAATGTCGCCGGCGCCGGCCGGGTCCGCGACCTCGATGAAGGCAACCGCCTTGGCGTCCGAGCCCGAACCGATCGAGTGCTCCTCAAAATGGCGGAACTGGACGCCGAGTTTCAGCGCGTCGACGACGGCGTCGATCGGGCCGTTGCCGAAGCCGACAAGCTCCTCGTCCTTGCCGAAACGGCGTACACGGAGCTTTACGCCCTGCTTGCCGCCCTCGTCGAAAAGCGAATGGCTGCGATACTCGATGGGCTCGACCAGCGTCAGATATTCGTTCTCGAAAATCCGCCAGATGTCCGCCGCGCGCACTTCCTTGCCGCTGTCGTCGGTGACGCGCTGCACGGCGGCGCTGAATTCGACCTGAAGCCGGCGCGGCAGCTTCAGATCGTATTCGGCTTCGAGAAGATAGGAGACGCCGCCCTTGCCCGACTGGCTGTTGACGCGAATGATGGATTCGTAGGAGCGCCCCAGATCTTTCGGATCGACCGGCAGATAGGGCACCTCCCATATATCGCCTTCCTTGCGCGCCCCGAACCCTTTCTTGATCGCGTCCTGATGCGAACCCGAAAAGGCGGTGAACACCAGATCGCCCACATAGGGGTGACGCGGATGGATCGGCAACTGCGTGCAATATTCGGATGTGCGTGCGATCTCGTTGATCTGCGAAAAATCCAGACCCGGATGAATGCCCTGGCTGTAGAGATTGAGCGCCAGCGTGACGAGATCGACATTGCCCGTGCGTTCGCCATTGCCGAAGAGACAGCCCTCGACGCGATCGGCGCCGGCCATCACGCCGAGTTCGGCGGCAGCGACCGCCGTGCCGCGGTCGTTATGCGGATGCAGGCTCAACACGATGCCGTCACGCCGTTCGAGATTGCGGTGCATCCATTCGATCTGGTCGGCATAGACGTTCGGCGTCGCCATTTCGACGGTCGCCGGCAGGTTGATGACGACCTTGTTGTCGGGCCCCGCATCCCAGACTTTCGTCACCGCGTCGACGACTTCCTTGGCGAAGTCGAGTTCGGTGCCGGAAAAAACCTCCGGGCTGTACTGGAAGGTCCAGTTGGTCGAAGGCTGCGCCGCCGCAAGTTCCTTGATCTGGTGCGCGCTTTCGGTGGCGATGGCTTTCACGCCCTGCTTGCCCTGGCCGAACACCACTTCGCGGAAATTCGGCGCCGTGGCGTTATAGACATGGACAATGGCGTTTTTTGCGCCGCGCAAGCTCTCCATCGTGCGCGCGATCAGCTCCGGCCGCGCCTGTGTCAGCACCTCGATACGCACATCGTCCGGCACATGACCGTCCTCGATCAGCTTGCGGATGAAACCGAAATCGGTATCCGACGCGGAAGGGAAGCCCGCTTCGATTTCCTTGAAGCCGATCTTGACCAGCAATTCGAACATGCGGAGCTTGCGCTCGGCATTCATCGGTTCGAATAGCGCCTGATTGCCGTCCCGGAGATCGGTGCTCATCCAGATCGGCGGCTTTTCGATCGTTTTCGACGGCCATTGCCGGTCGGGCAGGTCGACCGGCCGGAAGGCGCGGTATTTGACGGCGGGGTTCTTCAACATCGGTTTTCTCGCATCTTCAACGCGGGAGCGCACAGGCCAATGTCGGCGTGTCGCTTTCGCGGCGCAAAGGGAAATTCAGGTATCTGTGGGTGAGGTGGATCTGTTTTCTGCGCTCAAGCGCAGAGAAGCGCGCCCCGAAGAGCGAGTTCAAGGCCAAGCTTGCGGCCGAATTCGATATGCGCGTCGCGATCCATGCGCGGAACATAGGCGGATGTCCGAAAACCGTCAAGACACGGATGAAAGGGACAGTGTCGCTGACCGGCCTCACAAAAACGCCGCGATGTCGTCGGCCATTTTGTCCGGGCTCGTGCCGGGCGCGAAGAGTTTCAGATACTCGCCTTCTGGGCCCATCAGGAAGACGATGGAGGAGTGGTCCATCGTGTAGTCGGCGCTCGAGCTTGCGTCCTCGGCCTTGCGGTAGAAGACATGCCAGGCTTTCGCCGCCGCGGCGATCTGTTCGGGTGTTCCGGTGAGGCCGGTCAGGCGCGGATGGAAGAGCGCGACGTAGCGCGCCATGACGTCGGGCGTGTCGCGCTCGGGATCGATGGTGATGAAGACCGGCGCAATGTTCTCGCCGCGCGGACCCAGCGCCTCGATGGCGCTCGCCATCACCTGCAGCTCGGTCGGGCAGACATCGGGGCAGAAGGTGAATCCGAAATAGATCAGCATGTAGCGGCCGCGAAAATCGGCCTCGGTGACGGTTTCGCCCCGTTCGTTAACCAGCGTGAAGGGCCCGCCGACACGCGCCGCGCCATTGTCCTGCGCCTGACGGGTCTCGACCTTCGAGATGACGAGGTCGGAAAGCCAGATGCCGGCGGCAATGGCGACCGCGACGCCGGCCACAAGTGCGATGATGCCGTTGCGTGTCATGGTCGTTCTCCCGTTCCGGCGATCTGAAAAGCGGACGCCGCCCGCCACATGGGTTATACTGATTTTTCCGGACGGGCCCTTGGGGCGCCGCCATTTCCGGGCATCTGTTTAACGCCAAAAAGGCCTGCCGCAAACCGGCGGCGGGCTTTGCGAAAGGGCTTCGGGGCGACAAAATGACACGTATTGCCGCGCTTCCGGGCGTTTTGCTGGTTTTGTTCCTCCTGACGGGGCCGGCGCTTGCCGTGCCGCCGGGCGGTCCGAGCAACTACATCGTCGACAACGAAACGGTCCATGCGGCGCGCAGCGGCGACATCGAGAAGCTGCGCATCGACCTGATGAAGGGCATCACCCCCAACGAGGCGGGCCGCGACCGCATCCCGATGCTGATCCTCGCGGTCGGCAACGGTCATCTGGCGGTGGTCGAGTTGCTGCTCGAAAAAGGCGCCGACCCCAACCGGCGCGCGCCCGACGGCACGACGCCGCTGTCGATGGCCGCTCTCGTCGGACGCGCCGACATTGCCGAGGCCTTGCTGCAGGGCGGCGCCAATCCGAACCTGCTCGGCCGCGACCGCGATGCGCCGCTGCTGATCGCGACGCGGGCGCGCAATGCGGCCTTCGTCGAGGCACTGCTGCGCCACAACGCCGATATCGAGGAGACGGACGTCACCGGCCGCACGGCGCTCGATCTGGCGGAGGAAAACCACTACCGCGAAATCATCTCCATCCTGCGCGCCGCGGGCGCCTATTGACCCGCCACACACCGCATCTTGCTGAGGACGGCGCGGCGCCCTATCTCCTTGTGTGACATGACAGATCGCAGACCTCCCCCCGGCGCCGGCGCGAAGCCCTGGCACCACATGCCCGACGGCACCTTCCGCAATCCGAAGGGAAGCCCGAGCCGCGGCCAGGCGCGTCTGAAAACGGCGGCGCCGTTTTTCCTCGAAATGCTGAAAATGGGGCGGCGCAAGGTCGAGATCCCCGAAAATCATGTCGTGCCGCGCGATCTTGCGACCCGCGCGCTTGAAACGCATGTCGAGGATGGCGGCGATTTCATCACCTGGCTCGGCCATGCCTCGTTTCTGATCCGCATCGGCGGGCTGACGGTTCTGACCGACCCCTATCTCACGAGCTATGCGGGTCCTGCGGGCCTCGGCCCGCGCCGCTATGTCAAATGCGGCGTACCGATGTCGGCCTTGCCGCCGGTCGATCTGCTGGTCGTCAGCCACAATCACTACGACCATCTCGACGAACGCGCGCTGGCGCGGCTTGCCGGCAAGGACCGGATGACCGTGGCCGTGCCGCTCCGGCTTGGCGGCTTTTTCCGCGAGCGCGGCTTTGCCAATGTCGTCGAACTCGACTGGCATGAGAGCCACAAAATCGGCGGCGTGACGGCGACCGCGCTGCCGGTGGTGCATTGGTCGCGGCGTTCGGGCTTCGACACCAACCGCACGCTCTGGGCGGGCTTTGCGCTGAAAAGCGAGACGCATCATCTCTTCTTCGGCGGCGATTCGGGCTATGGGCCCGTCTTCAGTGAGATCGGCGAGGAGTACGGACCCTTCGACACCGCGCTGCTCGGCATCGGCGCCTATGAACCGCGCGTGATGATGAAGGCCTCCCATGCAACGCCCGAGGAAGCCGTGCAGATGGGCCGCGACCTGAAGGCCAAACGTGTCGTCGGCATGCATTGGGGAACCGTGCTGCTGACCGTCGAGCCGCCCTTCGAACCGCCGGAGCGCTTCCGCGCCGCCGCCGCGGATGCCGGCTACCCGGCCGCCGATGCCTGGATCATGGCGATCGGCGAAAGCCGCCCGCTGACCGGTTGGCCGTCGAACGCCTGAGAGGGGCAGCGACTTATCCCCGCCTGCCGAAAGACGCGCTAGAATAGCCGCCGGACAAACGAAAGCGGCATCTCATGGCAATGATCGTCGACAAGGGCAGCATGCACTGGCTGCGCCGGAATTTTCTCGCCGGCCGGATCGCGCCGGCGGGCGATGCGAGCGGGCGGGTTCGCCTGCAGACACTGGTCATCCTGCGCTGGCTGGCCATCGCCGGCCAGCTTGCCGCCGTGCTGATCGCCCATCTCTGGATGGGTTTTCCGCTGCCGCTAGGCCTCTGCCTCGCGGTGATCGCGGCCTCGGCCTGGCTCAATGTCTTCCTGACGCTGCGCTACCGTTCGACGACGCGCCTGCCCGAATGGCAGGCGGCGGTCTATTTCGCCATCGACCTGATGCAGCTTGCGGTGCTGCTGTTTCTGACCGGCGGCCTGCAAAATCCCTTCGCGCTGCTCTTCATGGCGCCGGTCACGATTTCGGCGACGACGCTCTCCTTGCGTTCGACCGGGCTGCTGCTGGCGCAGGCTTTCATCTATGTGACGCTGCTGGCGTGGTTTCACATGCCGCTGCCCTGGTATCCGGGCGAGGTGCTGGTGCTGCCGCCGCTCTTCGTCACCGGTCACTGGATCGCGCTGCTGCTCGGCCTCGGCTTCGTTGCCGCCTATGCCTGGCGCATCTCGCAGGAATCGCGCCGCATGTCGGCGGCCTTGTCGGCGACGCAAGCCGTGCTGGCGCGCGCGCAACGCCTTTCGGCGCTCGACGGACTGGCCGCCGCCGCCGCGCATGAACTCGGCACACCGCTCGGCACGATTTCGCTGGTCTCGAAGGAGCTGATGCGCGGCGGCATGAGCGAAGCGGAAATGAAGGAAGACCTCGCGCTGCTCAACAGCCAGGCCGAACGCTGCAAGGAAATTCTCTCGCGCCTGTCGCGCCGTCCCGAAGACGGCGACGCCGTCTATTCGCGCCTGCCGCTGAAGGCGCTGCTCGACGAGGTGACGCGCCCGCATCGCGACATGGATGTCGTGTTCCTGATGGAGGTGGTGGCGGAGGAAGAAGGCGCGGCCGAACCGGAAATCTGGCGGCGCCCGGAAATTCTCTACGGCCTTGGCAACTTCATCGAAAACGCCGCCGATTTTGCGCGGACCGAAGTTGCGATCTCGGCGCATCACAACCGCAACCGCATCGTCGTCGCCATTGTTGATGACGGGCCGGGTTTCGCACCCGACGTGCTGGAGAAACTCGGCGAGCCCTATGTGACGACGCGGCCGCGCCGCAGCGCCGGCAAGCGCGGCGCACCCGCCATCGACGATGCGCATGAAGGCATGGGCCTCGGCTTCTTCATCGGCAAGACGCTGCTGGAACGCACCGGCGCAATCGTCGCGATCGCCAATCGCAGCGACGGGAAACCCGGCGCCGAAGTGACCATCAGCTGGCCGCGCCGCGCCATCGAGGCCGAAACGGCCTTTCCCGGCAGCGCCCCCGAAGCTGACAGGGTGGCGCAGGCGGGCGCTTCGTCCTAGACTTGCGAGAACCGCTGGAGAAGAGATAAGTGCAGAAAACAGCCGCCGCGCCGGAAGGCGACCATCCCCATATCCCCGAAGACCGCACACTGTTGCTTGTCGATGACGACGTCCCCTTCCTGACGCGGCTCGCCCGCGCGATGGAGGGGCGCGGCTTCGAGGTTTCGACTGCGAGCACCGTGAAGGAAGGCAAGGAGCTGGCGCGCACGAAGAAGCCGGGCTTTGCCGTGGTCGACATGCGGCTTGAGGACGGCAACGGCCTCGACGTGGTGGCCGCACTTGAGGAAGCGCGGCCGGAAGCCCGCATCATCGTGCTGACCGGCTATGGCAACATCGCAACCGCCGTGACGGCGGTGAAGCTCGGCGCCGCCGACTATCTGGCCAAGCCCGCCGATGCCGACGCCATCGAGGCGGCGCTTCTCGCCACTGGCGCCGACAAGGCCGGACCGCCCGAAAACCCGATGTCGGCCGACCGTGTGCGCTGGGAACACATCCAGCGCGTCTACGAGCTTTGCGACCGCAACGTCTCGGAAACGGCGCGCCGTCTCAACATGCACCGCCGCACCCTGCAACGCATCCTCGCCAAACGCGCACCGAAGTGAGGCTCAGGCCGGTTCAATCATCTTGATCGCGGCGAGCTCTCTTCTGTCGGCATGATCGCGCGCGGTTTCGAGATCGTAGCGCGCCTGCAGATTGAGCCAGAATTCCGCCGAGGAGCCGAAAGCGCGTTCGAGCCGAAGCGCCGTGTCGGGCGAGACATCCCGCTTGCCGCCGACAATGGCGCTGACGCGGTTCGCCGGTACACCGAGCCTCTTTGCCAGCGCGTTGGCGCTGAGGCCGAGCGGCGCCATGAAGTCCTCCGCCAGAACTTCGCCGGGATGAATGAGTCTACGACCTTCCATGTTGGCATTCTCTCAACGTGATCTTTTCAGCATAGCGTGAATCGAACTCGGTTTCACAGTTCGTCCTACCCTCCCCCTGTGGGAGGGTCAAAATTCGCATCGCGAATTTTGGGGAGGGGTTCTCCGCTTTCGGCGGATGGCGCGTGATGGGTTATGCGCCGAGATTCCACGCTCACCCCTCCCCGAAAAATTTCTCGCGTTCCGCTCGAATTTTTCGACCCTCCCACAGGGGGAGGGTGGGATTTGACAGAAAGCGGATCGAGGTTGCTCCACTCACTCCGGATCGAGGAACCGGATGACGCGCCGGGCCGAGACGCGGGCGGCGTGCAGCGTCAGTTTCTTGCGGCGTGCGGGCGCGAGCGGCGTCACCGGGCCTTCGCGCAAAATCTCGGCGCCATAGCGGTCGGCGACGACGAGACCGACTTCCGCCGGAATGATTTCGCGCGGAAATTCCGGCGGCACCGCGAAATAGAAGCGGTCGCAGAAATCGAGATACTCCTCCCATTTCGAATCCGTCTTGTAGTCGACGAGGCTCGACTTGATTTCGAGGACGGCGATCTCGCCTTTCGGGCCGAGCGCGATGATGTCGACGCGCCGGCCGGTGGCGAGCGTCAGCTCGGTGATCGCGGCATAGCCCATCTGCGCGAGCAGCCGGCAGCAGCCGCGCTGCACATTGGCCGCCGTTTGCGACTGCCGCCCGTCGAACAGGCGGAACTCATCTTCCTCGATGCCGGGCAGGTCGTCGCTCATGGAAGCCCCGCCGCTTCGAGACAATGTTCGAGCTGGCCGCGCCGCCGGATCGCCTCGCGCGGATGCCCCGACGCGCCTTCGATGGCGATGGTGCAGAGCGCGTTGGCGGCGGCGGCAAGCGCGATGCGGCGCCGGTCGGGCGCGTGGCTAGCGCGCGCCGCATAGCCGCGCATCACGGCGTCGCTGAGCGGCCCATAGCTATCGAGGTGACGGAAGTCGGCTTCGGCGAGGCTCCAGCCGCTCTCGGCGAAGTCGACAAGGCCGAGCGGTGCGTTGCGCCCCGCATCGAGCAGGTTCGACAGATTGACGTCACCATGCGTGAAGACGAGCGGGCCT
The DNA here is from genome assembly GCF_019635935.1 of Parvibaculum sp. Classification (NCBI taxonomy): domain Bacteria; kingdom Pseudomonadati; phylum Pseudomonadota; class Alphaproteobacteria; order Hyphomicrobiales; family Parvibaculaceae; genus Parvibaculum; species Parvibaculum sp. The sequence goes on from NZ_JAHBYN010000001.1 coordinate 2,165,865, forward strand.
TTGGCGCATTCTTCCGCCCAGGCGGCGAGCACGGCATCGGCGGCATGGTGATCGGCGGGCTGGCTGAAGCGGTCGCGCGCCAGCGTCAGCCCGCGCGCAATGCTGTCGCCGAGCTTGCTCGCCGCGGCGCGCGGCGTCGCCTCGGCATGGAAATCGGCAATCGCGGCGCCGAGCCGTTCGCCGAAACCGTCGCGCGTTGCGGCATCGGCATAGACGATGCGGTCCTCGCGCGGCACCGCGCCGTCGAGCCGCGCGATGCGCAGCCAGCCGGCATGGACCCCGCCGTCGAACGCGCCTTCCGCAATGAGCGCCGGCACCGCGACGCGCGCGGTTGCAAGGCCGTCAAGCACTGTGAGCGCCAGCGCCTCGCGGCGGTGGATCGCGACGCCTGAGCCGAGGCCCGGCGTCTGCCGCCTGACCAGCTTCAGCACCGTGCCGTCGCCGAGATCGTGGACCGACGACCAGAGCCCCTCGCCGATCAGCGGCCAGGGCGGCGCCGGAAGATCGGGCATCGCATCGCGCAGCTTGTCGTGAATATCGTTCATCGGGAGAGTGTAGCAGAGCGGCACGCGGGAACGAAAAAAGGGCGGCTCTTTCGGAGCCGCCCTCAAGTTTATCCCTTCGGTGAGGACCCTTCGGGAATTTCCAATGCCTAGTCGGCCGCGACGCTCGCCATCGGATTCTTCTTGGCGAAGTTGACCGTCTTCAGGAAGTCGATGCCCTGTTCGGCGATGTCGTCGCCGACCATGCGGTCGTCCTCGTTCTTCAGCTCGTCCATGTCGACATAGACCGCGTAGAACGCCTTGGTGCGCTCGGTGATGATGCCTGCCTTCAGCAGCGTCTTGATCAGCACACGGAAAATATTGGCGGCATCCTTCATGCCCTCGCGCCGCTCGTCGTCGGTGACGGCTTCGAGCATCTGCGCCTGCACCTCGCGCCAGTCGAGGCCGAAATCGGCATAGATCAGCTTCTTCTGTTCCGGATTGACGAGGTTGAACAAGAGCGTCTGGAAAACGCTCGCCGCCCAGTCCTCGATGATGTCGCGCTCGTCCTGGGCGAGTTTCGGGATCGTGCGGTCGGCCCAGATCTTGCCGAACTTGTGGTGGAAAGCCTCATCCGTCATCGCGAGCTGGCAGAGCTTGACCAGCAGCGGATCGCGCGCGGTGTTGAAGAAGGTCGCGAAGGTGCCCATCGCCAGACCCTCGACCAGCAACTGCATGCCGACGATCTTCTTGTAGACCTCCTTGGCATTGACCATTTCGGAGAGCAGGCCGGCCAGCGTCTCGCCGCAGGGAAGGGGCTTGCCGAAACGGGCTTGCACATATTTCGCAAACGCCGTGACGTGACGCGCTTCCTCGCGCGCCTGATTGGCCGCATACTCCTGTGCGCCCGGATCGAGAAGGATGTGGCAGAGCGACGCCGACAGGTTGAGCGCGCCCTGCTCGCCATGCAGGATCGCCGACATCATCCAGCGCGCCGTCTCGTTGACGAAGCGGATCTTCTCCTTTTCCGGCAGCGCCTCGAAGCAGGCGAGCCGCAGCTCCGGCACGAGCTGCGGGTCGATCAGCATTTCGTTTTCGATGTCGAAGGGCTCGCTGTAGTCGATGTAGCGCTTGTCCATCGGATCCCAGAAATGGTCATGCGTCGCCGAGATGATCTTGTCGAAGGCCGAGGAGCGCCGGTTGTAGCGTTCGGTGTTCATCATCGCCTCGAAGTCGTCGGGCGAGACGGCGTCATAGGCATTGTCCTTGGTGATCTGACGAACGGCGGTCATGGGCTCTCTCCACTGGGCCGGCGGGATCTCCACGCCGGAAAATTGTCACAATGTGAGTGTGGGTATTGATGCGCCGCACAACAATCCAAAAGTGACGCCTGCGTCATTTTGCGCATGAGGCGGCGGCGCGGCGCCGGACTCGACAAGCCCGCGCCGGGCCTGTATTCCTCGCGGCCCTTTCGCCCCCGGAAACCCCGAACGCAACCCCGATTTTCCTCAGATGTATTGCCGTGGCCCCTTGCCGGGGTCAGACGGATACGAGGTGGCCCATGTTCATCGGACTCGACTTCGGGACGACCAACAGCGCGTTGGCGGTCGCTCCCGAACACGGCGCGGCGCGGCTTGTGCCCGTCCGCCACGGGGAGGAGACGCTCCCCACCTTCCGCTCGATCCTCTATTTCGACGACGAGGAACGCGATCCGAACGGCCGCCCGCATGCCTTTGCCGGCCCGGCCGCGATGGACGCCTACCTGATGACCGGCGCAGACGGCCGGCTGATCCAGTCGATCAAGTCCTGGCTCGCCAATCCGACCTTCACCGCGACCAGCATTTTCGGCAGCCGCTTCACGCTCGAAAATCTCGTCGGCTTCGTTGTCGCGCGGCTGGTCGATGCGACGGAGGAAGCCGGCGCGCTGGCGCAGGCGATGCTGACCGGCCCGGTGGTGGTCGGACGCCCGGCGCGCTTCGTGCGCAACAGTCTCGGTACGCCAGACACCGGCCACGACGATCTCGCCGTGTCGCGCCTGCGCGGAGCGCTGGCGGGCGTGCGCATTCCGCAGGTGCATTTCGAATTCGAGCCGGTCGCGGCGGCCTATGCATACGAGGCATCTCTTGTGCGCGACGAGCTTGTGCTGATCGGCGATTTCGGCGGCGGCACCAGCGATTTCTGCCTGCTGCATGTGGGGCCGGGCCTGCGCGGGCTGAAGGATCGCGGCGAAACCATTGTCGGCGTTTCGGGCGTCGGCATTGCGGGCGACGCCTTCGATGCGCGCATCGTCGAGCACGCGGTCGCGCCGCGCCTCGGCAAGGGCACCTCCTATGCGAGCGGCGGCAAGACGCTGCCGGTGCCGTCCTGGCTCTACGACACGATGAAACGCTGGCATCAGTTGAGCATGATCAACACCGGCAAGACGCGGCGCATGCTGGAGGAAATTTCACAGACCGCCGAAGCGCCGGCCGAGGTCGCGGGGCTCTTGAGCCTGATCGCCGGTGAGCGCGGCTTTGCGCTCTACCGCGCCGTCGAGGCGGCGAAGGTCGCGTTGTCGGACGCGGACGCGGTGCGTCTCGGCTTCGAGACCGGGCCGGTGACGATCGACGCCGAAATCGCGCGCGCCGATTTCGACCGCTGGATCGCCCCGGAACTGGCCGAGATCGAGGCCTGTGTCGTCCGGCTGCTCGAGGAAACGGGCATCGCGCCGGCGCAGGTGGACCGGGTCTTCCTGACCGGGGGTTCCGCCTTCATCCCGGCGGTCCGGCGGCTTTTTTCCGACCGTTTCGGGCCTGAAAAGCTTGCCGGCGGTGGCGAACTGACCTCGGTGGCGACCGGTCTGGCGCTGGCCGCCCGCCAGCGTTTCGGCGCCTGAAACCGGCCTTTTCCCTCCGGCAAAACCGGCTACGCAAAATGACGCCTGCGTCATTTTGCGTATGACAGGTCCGCGTATCCGGCGTATTCTTGCTGTAACGGAACATGAAGCGCCCGGGAGGACACCGATGAGCGACGCAGCGAGAAAATACGAAATCGACGAAGCGCGCGAGCACGCCTATTCGATACCGCTCGAAGAGATCAATGTCGGCCAGGGGCATTTCTTCAAGACCGACACGATGTGGCCCTACTTCGAACGGCTCCGCAAGGAAGCGCCGGTGCATTACTGCGCGACGAACGAGGAGTTCGGGCCTTACTGGTCGGTGACGAAATACAACGACATCATGGCGGTCGACACCAACCATCAGGTGTTTTCGTCCGAGGGCGGAATAACGCTGCGCGACCAGGACGAGGACTTCAAGCTGCCGATGTTCATTGCGATGGATCCCCCCAAGCACGACGACCAGCGCAAGGTGGTGAGCCCGATCGTCGCGCCGGCCAATCTCGCCAAGCTCGAAAGCACGATCCGCGAACGCGCCGGCAAACTGCTCGACGAGATGGATACCGAGCAACCCGTCGACTGGGTCGATCGCATCTCGATCGAACTGACGACGCAGATGCTCGCCACGCTGTTCGACTTTCCCTTCGAGGATCGCCGCAAGCTGACGCGCTGGTCGGACGTTGCGACCGCGTCGGAAGAATCCGGCATCATCGAATCCGAGGAAGCGCGCCGCGCAGAGCTTTTCGAATGCGCCGACTATTTCATCGGTCTCTGGAACGAACGCGTCAATGCGCGCGAGCCGGGCAACGACCTGATCTCGATGCTGGCGCACGGCGAATCGACGCGCAACATGGACAAGATGGAATATCTCGGCAACCTGATCCTGCTGATCGTCGGCGGCAACGACACGACGCGCAACTCGATCACGGGCGGCCTCTATGCGCTCAACAAGTTTCCGGAGCAGTACCGGAAGCTGCAGGCGAACCCGTCGCTGATCCCGAACATGGTGGCCGAGATCATCCGCTGGCAGACGCCGCTGGCGCATATGCGCCGCACCGCGCTTCAGGACATCGAGCTTGGCGGCAAGCAGATCAAAAAGGGCGACAAGGTTGCGATGTGGTACGTCTCGGGCAACCGCGACGAGGATGTGATTTCCAATCCGAACCAGCTCGTCATCGACCGCGAACGCGCCCGCCAGCATCTCTCTTTCGGCTTCGGCATTCACCGCTGCGTCGGCAACCGCCTGGCCGAGATGCAGCTGCGCATCGTCTGGGAAGAAATCCTGAAGCGCTGGCCCGACGAGCCGATCCGCGTTCTCGCGGAGCCGACCCGCGTGCTTTCGCCCTTCGTGAAGGGCTATGAACAGATGATGGTCGAGCTGCCGAAGCGCAAGCACTGAGGCAACAGCCGCAACGAAAGAGCCGGGCCGGAGAAATCTGCGCCCGGCTTTTTTGCGCGCTGGCCATTGCATCCAACAATAAAAAGGGCGGCTCCGGTGTGGAGCCGCCCAGTCTGTGCGGGGGATCGCTTCTTCAGGTCCGGATTGAGGGGAACCGGACCTGCTCACGCAACGGCGGACTTACTCGGCCGCCGAAATCGTCACTTCCTTCAGCGCGTCGACATTGGCGCCGAAGTTGATCTTCTGGAGGTAACGGATGCCGTCCTCGGCAATGTCGTCGCCGACCATGCGGTCGCCTTCGCCCTTCAGCTCGTCCATGTCGACATAGGTCGCATAGAAGGCCTTGGTGCGGTCGGTGATGATGCCGGCCTTCAGGAGCGTCTTGATGAGCACGCGGAAGATGTTGGTGCCTTCCTTCATCTGCTCGCGGCGGTCTTCGTCGCCGAAGGCTTCGAGCATCTCAAGCTGGACCTGCTGCCAGTCGAGGCCGAAATCGCCATAGATGATCTGCTTCTGCTCGGGGTTCACGAGGTTGAACAGCAGCGTCTGGAAGCACTCGGCCGCCCAGTCCTCGATGATGTTCTGCTCTTCTTCCGACAGGTTCGGGATCGTGCGGTCGGCCCAGATCTTGCCGAACTTGTGGTGGAAGGCTTCGTCGGTCATCACGAGCTGCGTCAGCTTGACGAGCAGCGGATCGTTGGAGCGCGCATAAAGCGTCGCGAAGGCGCCCATCGCGAGGCCTTCGACCAGCATCTGCATGCCGACGATCTTCTTGTAGACCTCCGGCGCGCGGACGATGTCGGTCAGGAGCGTCGCCAGCGTCTGGCCGCAAGGAAGCGGCTTGCCCCAGCGCGCCTGGACGTATTTCGCGAAGGCCGTCACGTGGCGGGCTTCTTCGCGCGTCTGGTTGGCGGCATATTCCTGCGCGCCCGGATCGCGGAGAATGTGGCAGAGCGAGGCCGACAGGTTCAGCGCGCCCTGTTCGCCGTGCAGGATCGCCGACAAGGACCAGCGCGCCGTTTCGTTGGCGAAGCGGACCTTGTCTTTTTCCGACAGGTTCTGGAAGCAGGGCAGGCGGAATTCCGGAATCATCTCTTCCGGCATGATCATGATGTTCTCGTAGTCGAAGGGCTCCGAGAAATCGATGTACTTCTTGTCGAGCGGATCCCAGAAATGATCGTGGGTCGCCGAAATGATCTTGTCGAAGGCGGTGGAGCGCTGGCCATAGCGCTCGACTTCCATCATCGCCGGAAAATCGTCGGGCGCGACGGCGTCATAGGCATTGTCTTTGGTGATCTGCCGAATCTCGGTCATCGGGTCCTCCGGAATGACGGCCGGAAAGAGATGTTTCCGGCAACATGCAAATTGCGACGGGTTATTGCGGCGCTCGCGCGTCCGCAGGGTCCGTCTTGTCTGATTGCCGCCCAGATTAGGGTGCCCGCCCCCGCGGTCAAGGAAAAAATGACGCCCGTGTCAACTTTAGTGACACGGGATTAACCGTGCCCGCCTAAATTTCGCGGATAACGACTCCGTAACGATACAAAACGTCCGAAATTGTGCTATTTGCTTAGGTCACGAAAGATGACCGTTCCGGACGGGCGCGCGGGGGACAGATCGCGCACCGCCACAAGAGAAAGGCATCCTGGGAGGGGGCATACCCCGAACGACGATGCGCTTGCGCCCTGCCCGAGAGGGTTGAGCCCGCGAGCACTGACTATTCGGGAGGGGCGGCTCCAGTGAAGCCGCCAGTGCTGCGCCCGGCGCGACATGCGCGGGCGGCGGCAAACCTCCGGGACGAAAAAAGGCCGGTCGACGCCGCCGCATCAATGGGCGCGCGCGTGGCCGGCACAAGTGCTTGTCCGGCGATCCGGCAGGCGGGGATTTGCAACGACGCCGTCGGCCGCAATGCGCGGTCCGCGGCAAGGGGAGCGATGGGTAAAGTCCATGATTAAGTTACTTGAGAATGTCGTCTTCGGCCTGCGTTTCATCATTCTGGCCGGGCTTCTCGGATTTACGGTCGTGACGGGCTTCTATGCGACGCAACTGCGCATGGATGCCGGCTTCGACAAGCAGCTCCCCATCGGCCACGAATACATCCAGACCTTCCAGGAATATCGCGAGCAGCTTTTCGGCTCCAACCGCATCATCGTGGTGATGGAGGCCAATCAGGGCACGATCTGGACCAAGGAATTTTTCAAGGTCTACAAGGATCTGACCGACGACATCTTCTTCCTGCCCGGCGTGGCGCGCCACACCGTGACCTCGCTCTGGACGCCCAATACCCGCTACATCGAAATTACCGAGGAAGGCATTAGCGCCGACGACGTCATTTCCGGCAAGGTCACCGCCGATTCGATGACCGAGCAGAACCTGATGAACATCCAGAACAACGTCATTCGCGGCGGCTTTGTCGGCCGTCTCGTCGCCGACGATTTCCATTCCGCGATGGTTGTTGCCGAGCTGCAGGACTACGACCCCTCGACGCAGGCGCGTCTCGATTACTTCGATCTCGCCGCCAAGCTCGAAGCCCAGATCCGCCAGAAATACGAAGACGAAGACCACACCATCCGCATCATCGGCTTTGCCAAGCTGATCGGCGACATCGCCGACGGCGCCGGCACCGTCGTGGTGTTCTTTTTCGTCGCCTTCGTGCTGACGGCGCTGGCCGTTTATCTCTATTCCCGCTCGGTGCTGCTCACCGGCGCGACGCTTTTCGCCTCGCTGACCTCGGTCGTCTGGCAATTCGGCCTGCTGAATTTCCTCGGCTACGGCCTCGATCCGCTGGCGGTGCTGGTGCCGTTCCTGGTCTTTGCCATCGGCGTCAGTCACGGCGTGCAGCAGATCAACGTCGTCACCGCCGAAATCAGTAATGGCGCCGATGCCGAAACCGCCGCGCGCACTGCTTTCTCGCGGCTCTTCATTCCGGGCTCGATGGCGCTGATCACGACGCTGGTCAGTTTCGCGACGCTTTACCTGATCCCGGTGCCGATGATCCGCGAACTGGCGATCACGGCCTCGATCGGCGTTATCCTGAAAGTTGCGACCAACCTCGTGATGCTGCCGCTGCTGGTCAGCTATCTGAAGTTCGACGACAATTTCGTTCACCGCGTCCAGCGCTCGCGCGCCGTGCGCCTGAAAATCATGACCTCGCTGGGCTTCGTCGCCAATCGCAAGGTGGCGCCGCTGCTGCTCGCCGGCGCGACCGTGCTCTTTGTGATCGCCGTCAGCCAGGCGATGAACCGTCATGTCGGCGCGCTTCACGCCGGTGCCCCGGAGCTTCGCCCCGACGCGCGCTACAATGTCGACTCGACCGAGATCGCCAACTCCTATGCACTCGGCCTCAACGTGCTGATCGCCGTTGTCGAGACGCCGCCGGATGCTTGCGTGCAATACCCCTACGTCGAGTTCCTCAACCGCTTCTCCTGGCACATGCAGAACGTGCCCGATATCACGCTTGTCGTATCGCTGCCTTTCGCGATCAAGGGATCGGCCGCCGGTTGGAACGAAGGCAACCTGAAGTGGAAGGACATTCCGCGCAACCGGCCGGCGCTGGCGCAGGCCTCGAACACGGTGCCGGGCGCCTCCGCGCTTTATAATCAGACCTGCACGATCCTGCCGCACTACTTCTATCTGCGCGACTCCAAGGCGACGACGATCAAGGCCGCGATCGCCGCCATCGAGCAGTTCCGCAACACCCATGAGATGGAAGGCGTCACGATCCGTCTCGCCTCCGGCAACATGGGCGTGCAGGCGGCCGTCAACCAGGAGATCACCGAAACCGAACTGCCGATGATCATGTGGGTCTACGCGGTCATCATCGCGCTGGTGGCGCTGACCTATCGCGACTGGCGCGCCGTCATCGCGTGTTGTCTGCCGCTGACCTTCGGCACCTTCTTCGGCTACTGGTTCATGGAGATGCTGCAGATCGGCCTCACCGTCGCCACGCTGCCGGTGATGGTGCTCGCGGTGGGCATCGGCGTCGACTACGCCTACTACATCTACAACCGCGTGCCCTACTACCTGGGCGAAGGCCTCAACATCTCCGACGCTTTCCGCCAGTCGCTGCTGGAAGCCGGCATGGCGACCTTCTTCACCGCGCTGACGCTGGCGGTGGGCGTGTCGACATGGGCCTTCTCGGACCTGAAATTCCAGGCCGACATGGGCTTGCTGCTCTCCTTCATGTTCATGGTCAACATGGTCATGGCGGTGACCGTGCTGCCGGCGCTTGCGGTGACGCTGGAAATGCTGTTCCCGCGCTCGCGGCCCGTCGCGAAAATGAAGAATGCGCCGGTTCACTGAACCGCGCGGGCCTGAAACGGCCTGAAAATAGAAAGAGCCGCCGGGCGACCGGCGGCTCTTTTTGTTTGCAAGGTTCCGGCGTCAGCGTTCGGGCGTGTAGCGGACCGGCATTTCCTTGATGCCCGAAATGAAATTCGAACGCAGCCGGCGAACCGGCCCCGAGACATGGATGTCGGGGAAGCGCTTCAGCAACTCCTCGAACAGAACCTTGAGCTGCAATTCGGCGAGCCGCGAACCGAGACAGAAATGCTGGCCGGCGCCGAAGCCGAGCTGCATCGGCACATCGGGCTTCGTGTAGCGCGTCACGTCGAAGCGGTAGGGATCGTCGAAGGCTTCCTCGTCGCGATTGGCGGACGCATACCACATCACCACCTTGTCGCCCTTCCTGATCCGCTGTCCGCGAATTTCGGTGTCCGCGGTCGCGGTGCGCCGCATATGCAGGACGGGGCTCACCCAGCGCACGATTTCCTGCACCGCGCTCGGGATCAGCGACGGGTCGTCGAGAAGCTTCTGCCGCTCTTGCGGGTTTTGCGACAAGGCCAGCAGCCCGCCCGAAATCGAATTGCGCGTCGTCTCGTTGCCGGCGACGACCAGCAGAATGAAGGTGCCGATATAGGTCGGGAAATTCATCGCCTCGCCGCCCGGCTTCGAATGCGCCAGCATCGAGATCAGGTCCTCGCCCGGCTTTTCAAGACGCTGCTGCCAGAGCCCGGCCGCATAGCCCGCCATTTCGAGCACGCATTGGCGCATATATTCGTCGGAGACCCGAAGTTCGGGGTCGTCCTCGCCGACGGTCGCATTCGACCATTCGAAGAGCTTCGCGCCGTCGCTTTGCGGCACGCCGAAAAGTTCGGCCAGCACCTCGATGGGGAGCGCGGCTGCGACCGCCGAGATGAATTCGGCCTCGCCGGTCTTCGGCAGATTGTCGAGCAGGCGCGTCACGCGTTCGCGAATGCGGTCTTCCATGCCGGTGATGCGTTTGGGCACGAAGCCCGGCGTCACCATGCGCCGGTAGCCGGCATGTTCCGGCGGGTCCATCGAAATCATCGAGGCGTCGGTTTCGTTGCCGTCGATATCGTTCTCGTTGAAAATCCGGTGCCCGCCATTCGCCTTGGCCGAGGAAAAGAGCTTCGGGTTTTTCGAGATCGCCTCGATATCGGCGTAGCGCGTGATGCCCCAGAAGCCCGACGCATCCGCTTCCGGGTTCCAGTACACGGGCTCTTGCGCGCGCAATTTGCGAAACACCTCGTGATGGTCGTCGCGCATATAGAGATCGGGGTCTTTCAGATCCGGCTTGCCGCCGAGATCGATCGCCTGCGCCTTGGGCCTGAGCATGGCTTCTCCTCCCGTTGTTCTTTTCGGGAAGCTTAGGCTTCTTTGGCGCGACCGCTCAAGCTCAGGCGACCGGAAAACCGACCGCGGCCTCGAGTTCCTTCAGCGCCTGTTCGGGCGTCACGACCTTGATCGTCGTCATGCCGAGCGCCCTTGCGGGCTTCAGGTTGATACCGAGATCGTCGAGATAGACGCTTGCCGCAGCGGAAACGCCGAGCGCCTCGCAGGCCATTTCGTAGATGCGCGGATCGGGCTTGCGGATGCCGACCTTCGAGCTTTCGATCACATGGTCGAACAGCGACATGACGCCTTGCACGGCGGCGGCCTTGTCGTGGCTGCGCGCCATGCCGGCGCCCTCGCCCGCCGAAACATTGTTGGTGATGCAGCCGACTTTCGCCCGCGCCTTGCAGCGCTTCAGCGCCTCGACCATTTCAGGCCGGATGTCGCCCGACAGAAGTTCGATGATGTCGCGGCCCGGCACCTGGTGACCGAGCACCTCGGCCTCCGCCGCGAACAGGCGGTCGAATTCGTCGAGCGTGCATTCGCTGCGCTCGAACAACGCCCAGGCATTGCTGTCGGGATTGGTTGCGTTGATCGAACGGATGAGATCCTTCGGCAGTCCGCGCTCGCGCTCGTAGCGCGCGAAGGCCTCGAACGGGCTCGTCGTCAGCACGCCCCCGAAATCCCAGATCACTGCCTCGACCATCTCGTTCCCGCCTTTCCAGATTGCGTTTGGCGGGAACCTACATGGGCCGGGCGGTAACGGAAAGCCTCAGCGCGCGCGAACGAGACAGTCCTGACCGGCGGCCTTGAGCTTGCCGCAGGCCGTGGTCGCCGCCGCCTTGCTGTCGAAACCGGCGGCGCGGACACGATAGAAAATACCCTTGTCGCCGAGATCGGCGCGTTCCACGTCGAGCGCGTGGCCGCCGAGAATGGCACTGTGCTTGTCCTGCAGGGCCTTGTAGGCGGGGCCTGCCGCCGCTTCCTCGCGCACCGCCGCCAACTGCACCACGAAGGTGCCGCCGGTGGCGGGTGCTGTCGCGGTTGTGGCGGGTGCTGTCGCGGTTGCGGCGGGCGCAGGCGTTGCGGGGGCGGGCGCCGGTTCCGGCACAAGCGCTTCGGGCGCGGCTTCGGCTTCGGCGGTTTCGATTTCCGGTGTTGCGGCCTCGGGCGCGGTGGCTTCCGCTTCGGTCGCCGGTGCCGCCTCTTCGGGCGCGGCGGCGACTTCGGGCTCGGGTTCCGGCGTGGGCGCCGGCGCGGCGGCCTGCATCGTTTCGGACGGCGCCGGCTCCGACGGCGTTGCGGCGGGCGGGGCAATGATTTCGGACGAAAGCGGCGCCACGTCGCCGCCATCGTTGAGCGACATCGCAACGATGACGCCGCCAAGCAGCGCCAGGCCGATAAAGGCGCCGGCGATCAGCCGCGTCCGGCTGCCGGTGTCGTAATCCTCCGGCGTGTAGATGATTTCGGGCTCGGGCGGGCGGGGCCGCTCCTCCTCGTCCATTCCGTGCATCTCCGGCCTCTCCGTGACGGGGCGGGCATAAAGCCCCTGGGACGGGCCCTCCGAACGGCCGATACCGCTGAAGTCCGGCTGCCGGCCGCCGGTGAGCGTGACGCGCGACGCCGGGTCGGCCGAGGAAGGCTCCGCCTCACCCTTGCGCGCCAGCAGGTCACTCGTCAATGAGGCAGGTTTCTTCGACATCAGGCGGCACCCCGGAGATCGCGCGCGCCGTGGCTGCCGGTCAGAAAGCTGGCGGTGGCGAGCGGCGCGGTTTCGCGGCCTTTCAGCCGGTCGTCGAGGAACCGCCAAAGCTCGCCGACCTCTTCGGGCGATTTGGTCTGGGACGAGATTTCCATGACGGTGCGGCCGTCGATCATGCTGGAGGCGAAGTCGATGCGCTGATGCAGGATCGAGGGCGCGACCGGGCCGTGCTGGGAAAGCGCGATGACGGCCTCGGTGGTGATGCGGGCCCGGGGGCTGGCGCCATTGACCGCGAAAACCAGCGGCTTGCCGACTTCCTCGCAAAGCCGGACCGTCGCCCCGGCGGCCCTGAGGTCGTGGGGGCTGGGGCGCGTCGGGATGACGACGAGATCGGCAAGGCCGATCACATGGCCGATGGTTGCGGTGATGGCGGGCGGCGTGTCGATGATGACGAGGCGGACGCCGCCATCCTTCAGCGTCGCAAGGTCCGCTTCGAGCCCGGCACTGGAGGCGCGGGCGAAAAAGGGCCGCTCCGCCTCGCGCGCATTCCACCATTGCGACAGGCTGCCTTGCGGATCGGTGTCGATCAGCGCCACGGGCCCCGCGCCCTGGCGTTCGGCTTCGACCGCGATATGGCCGGCAAGTGTCGTCTTGCCGGAGCCGCCTTTTTGCGAGGCGAATGCGATGACGTGCATGGCTTTCGTATTCCCGGTGCCCGACCGCGCCGGGATGTGGCGCGGTTCTGAAGAACATAACGCTGCCGCCGCGGTCCTTTGCGCTGGCGCGCGCCGGAACCCACCGTCACGGTTGTGAACGAATATCGAAAAGGCCGAATCAGCCCCCGGTCGAGAGTACCGGTTGACCCATTTCGGCTCAATATATTGAAGTGAAAAAGCGGGTTCACGCTAGAAAATGTGGTTATGCCGCCACAGCGCGCCTCATGCGGCGGCGATTTCTGCCGTCACCTTGAGCATCGCCGCCGTCAGCCGGCCGAGATCCGCCGTGCCGATCGTCAGCGGCGGCGTCGTGTAGACGATATTGCCGAAGGGGCGGATGAAAACCCCCTCCTCGATAAAGCGCCGCTTGATGGCGTTGAGATCGCCCATCCGCTCAAGCTCGATGACGCCGATGGCGCCTTTCACGCGCACATCCCGGACGCCCGGCAGATTGCGGGCCGGCGCCAGCTCGCGCTCAAGCTGGCCGGCGATGGCCGCGACCTGCGCAAGCCGCGGCTCGCGCTCGAAAAGATCGAGCGACGCATTGGCCGCCGCGCAGGCCAGCGCATTGCCGGTATAGGTCGGCCCGTGCATCAGCGCGCGGCCGCCGTCTTCGCCGAGAAACGCCTCGAACACCGGCGCGCGCGCAATCGTTGCCGCCAGCGCCATGGTGCCACCGGTCAGCGCCTTCGACAGCGTCACGATGTCGGGCACGATGCCGGCCGCTTCGCAGGCGAACATCGTGCCGGTGCGCCCGAAGCCGACGAATATCTCGTCATGGATCAGCAGCAGATCGTGTTTGTCGCACAATCTCCGCAACCGGCGCAGCGTTTCGGCGTCGTGAAAGCGCATGCCGCCCGCGCCCTGCACCAGCGGTTCGGTGAGAACGGCGGCGACCCGATGGCCATGCGCGCCGAGAAACGCGTCGAGCGCCGCGGCCTTCTCGTCGTCGGTCGGCAGTTCGGCGATGAGCTGTTCGGCAATCGCGCCCTTGAAAAGCGTGTGCATGCCCTCGTCGGGATCGCAAACCGACATGGTGGCCAGCGTGTCGCCGTGATAGCCGCCCTTGAAGGCCACAAACCGCGTGCGGCCCGTCTTTCCGTTGTTGATCCAGTATTGCACGGCCATCTTCATCGCGATCTCGACCGAGACCGAACCCGATTCCGAAAAGAACACATGGCCGAGATCGCCGGGCAGCAAATCCGAAAGCCGCGTCGCCAGACGGCAGGCCTGTTCATGCGCGAGCCCGCCCAGCATCACATGCGGCATCTTTTGAAGCTGCGCCGTCACGGCTTCGCGAATATGCGGATGATTATAGCCATGCGCCGCCGTCCACCAGGACGATGTGCCGTCGATGAGCTCGCGCCCGTCCGCGAGCGTCAGACGCACGCCTTCGGTCTTGACCACCGGCAGCGCCATCGGCGTCGTCTGCATCTGCGTATAGGGCAGCCACAAATGCGGCGCGCCCTCGACAAGCCATGCCGGCGGATCGTTGACAAGCGGGTTGGCGGGCGGGACGGACAAGGGCGGGGCCGTCACTTCTCCGACGGGCAGCTATGCGCCGGCATCGACTTGATGCCGAGCTTGGCGAAAAGCTTCGCATCCTTGTCGGCTTCGGGGTTCTTCGTCGTCAGAAGTTTTTCGCCGATGAAAATGGAGTTCGCACCGGCGAGGAAACAGAGCGCCTGCGTTTCCTCCGACATGTGCTCGCGCCCCGCCGAGAGGCGCACCACCGATTTCGGCATGGCGATACGCGCCACCGCGATCAGCCGCACGAAATCGATCGGATCGACCTTTTCGCTCATCCCCAGCGGCGTGCCTTCCACCGGCATCAGCATGTTGATCGGCACGCTTTGCGGATGCTCTTCGAGATTGGCGAGCGTCATCAGCATGCCGATACGGTCCGACGGGCTTTCGCCCATGCCGACGATCCCGCCCGAACAGACATTGATGCCCGCATTGCGCACCCGCTCCAGCGTGTCGAGCCGGTCCTGATAGGTCCGTGTACTGATGACTTTCGGATAATATTCTTCCGAGGTGTCGATATTGTGGTTGTAGTAGTCGAGGCCCGATTGCGCGAGACGGTGCACCTGCTGGCCCGACAACATGCCGAGCGTCATGCAGGTTTCCATGCCCATGTCCTTGATGCCCTCGACCATCGCGCAGACCATGTCCATGTCGCGGTCCTTGGGCTCGCGCCACGCCGCACCCATGCAATAGCGCGTCGCACCGGCGTCCTTCGCCCGGCGCGCTTCGGCCAGCACCCGCTCGACTTCCATCAGCTTCGACGCCTTGAGCCCGGTCTCGAACTTGGCGCTTTGCGCGCAATAGCCGCAATCTTCCGGGCAGCCGCCGGTCTTGATCGACAAGAGCGTCGACATCTGCACTTCGTCGGCCTTGAACCAGCGCCGATGGACGAGTTGCGCCTCGAACATCAGGTCGTTGAAGGGCAGGTCGAAAAGCGCCTGTAGCTCTTCGCGCGTCCAGTCGTGACGGGTCTGGTCGGGGTTGGTGCGCGCGGAGAGGGCACCGCCCTGCGGATTTGTTTCGCCGATACGGGTCTGGATCGTCATGGCTCGGCTCCTGCTGCCGGTCGGATATTGCGAGGCAGCATAGGCGGCTCGTCCCGCAATGCAAGATTGGCGGGGTCCGTCCTTCATTCCTCGCCCCAGCGGCGCAGCAGCGCGCCCTGGATCTTCAAAAGCCGGTCCGTCAGCGCCCGGTTTCCGGCTGCCTCGGCCTGACGTAGCGCCAGCGCCACATCGAACAGCGTTTCGCGGTCCTCGGCGCTGCGGACGCGGCTGCGGATCCAGCCGACGGCGGCGCGGCGTTCGCCCTTGGTCACCTCGGCGACCCGGTGCAGCGTCGCCGACGGGTAGAGCACCAGCGCGCCCGCCTCGAGCTTGATCAGGCGCTCGCCCGCCAGTTCCTCGACCACGAGTTCGCCGCCTTCATAGCTCTCCGGCGGCGCGAGAAAGAGCGTGAAGGAAAGGTCGGCGCGGCGGCCCCCAATAAAGGCGTCGTCCACGTGCAGGCCATAGCCCATGCCGGCCGTGTAGCGCGAGAGCAGGGTGCGGATGATGCTGCCCGGCTGTGCGGCGGCGCGGAAGACCTCGTTCTTGAGCAGGCGCTTCTCGATCAGCGCCGTCAGGTCGGCGGCAAGCCCCGAGGGTTTGGCCTGCTCGTTGTTCTTGACGGCGCGGGCAATGCGCCCGGCCGTGCGCGCGCCGCTCTCGAAGGCGTCGGCCTGCGCGTACACGGTATCGGCGAGCCTGAGGTCGGCCGCCGTCAGAATGTTTGCGATCTGGATGAACAAGACGTGGCTTCCATGCGAATGCAAGTCGTTTGCAAAGTAAGGCAATCCACGCTAAAGGTCGAGGCCGCAAGCAGCGAGGACGCGCCATGAAATATCGCATGAAACTATGGACCGGCATCAGCGCCGCCGCCCTCATCGCGGCCTCGAGTGCCGTTGCCGGCAAGACGGGCATTTCCGCCCATGACGGGTCCGGCGATGGCGATTTCCGGATCGCCGCGATGGGCGAGGGGGCAGGCGAAGGACAAGGAGAGGGCGGAGAAGGCGGCGAGGGCGGCGTCGATCCGGCGGCCGCCGCGACGGATCCGGTGGCCTATCTGACGGCGCTCGACATCATCCGTGCGCACTACCTGGCCGGCATCGCCATGCTCGACGTCGAGGGCGGCAGGCGTCCCGCCGGCGAGATGTTCGCGCATCCGATTTCGGAGGTTTACATCGATCTCGAGCCGGTCTTCGAGGCGCGCGGCGTCGCTCTTTTCATGGACGACATGACGGGCGCGGTCGAGCTGGCGCTCGGCGACGCCCCGGTGGCGGATGTCGAGGCAGCGGCGGCGAAAGTGTTGATGGCGCTCGATGCGGCGGCCGAAAAGGCCCCGGCGAGCGACCGGAGCGCCCTGCAGATCGAGGCCGCGCTGACCGCCGGCATGTTCGAGCGCGCGGCGAAACAATATGACGCCGCGACCTCGACGGGCGGCACGGACGAGGCCTGGCTCGACGGCTATGGATTCTGGAAAGTCGCCGAGGCGCGCGCCGCCACGTTGCTGGCCGCGCTCGATGCACGGGACGATGCGGGCGCACTCCAGCAGGAATTGCGCGAGGCGCGCGAGGTTTTCGGCCTCGCCTACAAGGGACCGACGCCGCCGGCGGACGCCGATATCCCTGCGTCCACGCTGCTCGCGGCCAGTTCGCGTATCCTGTTGAAATCGAGCCGCCTCTAGAGCGTTTTCCGACAAAGCACTTGCGCGAGACCGCCGCCACGGCCCATACCTCCCCGGCAAAGGAGAGCGCGATGGCGGGTTCACTGGACGATTTCGCAAGCGGCAAGCTTGCGGCGCTGGAGGCTGTGGCGCTGCGCCGCCGCCTGATCGAGACCGACCGCCGCGAAGGCGTGCGTGCGACGCGGAACGGCCGCGAATTGATTTCCTTCTGCTGCAACGACTATCTCAATCTCTCGCAGCATCCGGAGGTGAAACGCGCCGCCATCGCTGCGACCGAAAAATATGGCGTGGGCGCCGGAGCCTCGCGCCTCGTCTCCGGCAATCATCCGCTTTTCGCCGAACTCGAACGCCGCCTCGCGGAATGGAAGGAAGCGGAGGATTGCGTCGTCTTCGGTTCGGGCTACATGGCCAATCTCGGCATCGTCCCGGCGCTGGTGGGCGCGGGCGATCTCATCCTCGCCGACGAGCTTTCCCATGCCTGCCTGATGTCGGGCGCGAAACTCTCGGGCGCCGAATTTGCGATCTTCCGCCACAACGATCTCGTGCATCTCGATGCCCTGCTCGCCGCGCGGCGCGGAACCGCGAAACATTGCCTGATCCTGACCGACGGCATTTTCAGCATGGATGGCGACGCCGCGCCGGTTGCCGAACTGGCAGCACGCGCCGCACACCACGACGCATGGCTGATGACGGATGACGCGCACGGCATTGGCGTTGTCGGCCGCGACGGGCGCGGTTCGAGTTTCATGGGCGCGGAAAAAGCCGCGGTGCCGCTGCAGATGGGCACGCTGTCGAAGGCCGTCGGTTCCTATGGCGGCTATCTCTGCGCCAGCCGCGCCGTCTGCGACCTGATCCGCACCCGCGCCCGCACGTTGATCTATTCGACCGGCCTGCCGCCCGGCGCGGTCGCCGCTTCGATCGCCGCGCTCGATTTCATTCGCGCGAACCCGGATTATTGCAGGCGTCCGGTCGAGAAGGCGCGCGGCTTTGCCCGCGCGCTGGGTTTGCCCGCGCCCGAAAGCCCCATCGTGCCGCTGATCCTCGGCGACGCGGAGGCGACGCTGGTCGCCTCGGCGCTGCTTGAGGCCGAAGGCTTCCTCGTCACCGGCATCCGCCCGCCCACCGTGCCCGCCGGCACCGCGCGGCTGCGCTTCACTTTCACCGCCGAACATGACGACGCCGACATCGCCCGTCTCGTCGCCCTCGTCCGTGAACGGATTATCCCGCGCAAGGCCGCTGAGTAGGTAAGACAGCGCCCTCCTCACCTCCCCCTCGCGGGGAGGTCGAGAAATTCGCACTTGGCGGATTTTTCGGGTGGGGGGCTACAGCAGTCGATAAAACCGGTTGCATCGGAATTCTTGCGAAGACACCCCCCACCCCAACCCCTCCCCGCGAGGGGGAGGGGCTTCAACGAACGAGCTAACATGACCGCGATCTTCGTCACCTCCTCCGGCACCGAAATCGGCAAGACCTATGTCTCGGCCATGCTGACCCGCGAATTGAAGGCGCGCGCCATCAAGCCGCTGGTCAGCGGTTTCGACGAGGCGACCTTCCCCGAAAGCGACCCGGCGATGCTGCTGGCCGCGATGGGCGAGGACGTGACGTTCGAAAACGCGGCGCTGGTCTCGCGCTGGCGCTTCAAGGCGGCGCTGTCGCCCGACATGGCGGCGAAACGCGAAAACCGGACGATCGATTTCGCGGCACTGGTGGAAGAATGCGTCGACGCCGCGGCAAGGCACGACCCGCTCGTCATCGAAGGTGTCGGCGGATTGATGGTGCCGTTCGACGCCACCCGCACGGTGCTCGACTGGATGAAGGCGCTTGATGCGCGCATGAAAATAGCGCCGCTCCTCGTCGTCGGCGCCTATCTCGGCACGATCAGTCACACGCTGACCACGCTTGCCGTCATGCGCGGCGAAGGTCTGCCACCGCGCGCCATTGTCGTCAGCGAGGCGGCGCCAGGCCCCGTGCCGGTCGAGGAAACGGCCGAAACCATTGCGCGCTTTTCGGGCGGCATACCGGTGCGCGCCCTGTCGCGTGGCCGGACCGTGCCGCTCGCCGACCTCTTCTGAAGGCCGGGCGACGGGTGTCGCCGTCAGCGGACGCCGATGGCGCCGAGAACGCCGAAGAGTTGCAGCAGCCAGACAATGACGACGATCACGACGACGACGTTGAGGATCTGCTTGATCTTCGGATCCATCGGTATGTAGTTGTTGACGAGCCACAACAGCACGCCCACGACGATCAGTGTAATGACAAGATTGAGAAGCATGCGGGGGATTCCTCTTCTGTCTTGTTTCGAACCGGATTGCGATGTTCCGGCTCAAGCAAGGCAGAATGAAGGCCGTGACGCGAAAAATTTGTCCGTGTCTGCCCTATTTTGGGCCAATCAGCGCCCAGAGGATCAATCCGACGATCGGAACGACAATCACGCCGGCGATCCACACCGCCTTCCAGATCGGGTCGGCGCCGCTCTGCGCAATGCGGACGATCGCATAGATGACCGCCACCAGCAGCAATATACCGAAAAAGCCTCCGAAAGGTCCGCCGGGCATCGAGATGTTTCCCTTCACGCGAAATGCAACGGCGACAGCCTAAAGCCTGCCGCCGCACATGCAAACCGCTCAGAGAAGGCGCGGTGCGGAAATTCCCTCGAATTCGAGCAGCCATTTCTTTGTCGGCAAGCCGCCGCCGAAGCCGGTCAGCGATCCGTCGGCGCCGATCACGCGGTGGCAGGGCACGATGACGGGGATTGGATTGCGGCCGTTCGCGAGCCCGACGGCGCGCATGCCTTTCGGATTGCCGATGGCGCGCGCGATCTCGGCATAGGAGCGCGTCTCGCCGAAGGGAATGTCGGCCAGCGCCCGCCACACGCTTTTCTGGAATGGCGTGCCGCTGGCGGCAAGCGTGAGGCCGCTGAAATCCTTCTTCCGCCCCTCGAAATAGAGATCGAGCGCTTTCAGTGCTTTGTCGCGATGCGCCCGCGCCTTCGCGCTGCCCTCGCGCTTCGGGAAGCCCGCATCCTTCTGGTTCGGAAACAGCACCGCCGCAAGGCCGTCGTCGATGGCGGCGATCCGCAGGCGCCCGATCGGCGTGTCGAGTGTCGCGGTGGCGAGCGTGTCGTCGTCCGGAAGTTTCATCGTCCTCACCTCTATAATGTCCACAGCGCCAGCGCCGCATAGCCGCGCCAGGGACGCCAGTCTTGCGAAAGCAGCTCAAGCTCCTTGGTCGTAACGGGTGCGCCGCCGCCGGCCGCTTTCCGCAATCCGAGATCGGAGGCTGGAAAGGCGTCGGGTTCGCCGAGCGCCCGCAGCGCCACATAATGCGCCGTCCATTCGCCGATGCCGGGCAGCGCGGTCAGTTCGGCAATCTTCGCTTCCAGCGTTTCGCGCGGGCCGAAATCGAGCGCGCCGGATGTAACCGCGGCGGCAAGACCTTTCAGCGTCGCAATGCGCCCGCCGGTCAGGCCGAGCCCGGCATAGTCGCCGCGCGCCAGGCGCTGCGGCGCCGGAAAGAAATGCGTGATGCCGTCCACGCCGCTGTCGAAGCGCTCGCCGAACCTTTCCACGATGCGCCCGGCAATCGTCGTCGCGCCCTTCACCGAAATCTGCTGGCCGAGCACCGCGCGGATCGCAAGCTCGAAACCGTCGAACGTGCCCGGCACGCGCAATCCCTTCGCGCGCGTGATGCGCGGGCCGATCAGCAGATCGCCTTCGAAGGCGGCGACGATGGCCGAAGGTTCGGCATCGAGATCGAAAAGCCGCCTGAGCCGCGCCGCGATGCGCCGCATCGGCAGGCCTGTGCCTTTCTCCGCGCCGGCAATCTCAATGCGCGCCTCAAGCGCGTGTCCCTTCGGCGCCGGCGCGACGGACAGCACGCCGCTGACGCCGTCGACCCGGAAACTCCGCGCATAGCGCGCCGCCGTCACCTGTTCGACGCCCGGTATCGCGCGGCCCCCGAGATAGGCGAGCACGCGCTCGAAGTCGAAGGGCGGGCGATAGCCGAGCCGCAGTCGGATCGCGCCGCCCGCCGCCGTCTCGGACGTACGCCGGATTTCGCCCGGCGCAACGCCATAGGCCTGCAGGATCGCATCGTTGAAACGGCGAAGGCTGCGATAGCCTGCCGCATGCGCGACTTGCGCCAGCGGCAGACCCGTATCGGTGATCAATTGCTTGGCGGTGAGCAACCGGCGATTGGCGGCGACCGCCTGCGGCCCGGCGCCGACATGCGCAAGGAACAGCCGCCGCAATTGCCGCTCGCCCATGCCGAGGCGCGCCGCGAGGTCATCGAGCTTGCCGTCGTCGAGCGCGCCTTCCTCGATAAGCCGGAGCGCCCGCGAAACGCTGGCCGCGGTTCCCGCCCAGGCGGGCGTGCCGGGCGCGGCCTCCGGGCGGCAGCGCAGGCAGGAGCGGAAACCGAGCGCCTCTGCCGCCGCCGCGCTGGGCACGAAGCGGCAGTTCTCGCGCTTGGGGACCTGCGCCGGGCAGACCGGGCGGCAATAGATGCCCGTCGTGCGGACACAGACGAAGAAGCGTCCGTCGAAACGCGCATCCTTGGCCGCGATCGCGCGGTAGCAGAGATCGGGGTCGAGGCCCGCGGCGCGGGACGGGGATATGTCGGCGGTCTGTTTCATGGGCAGAGTGTAGGACGGCGCGGGCCGGTCCGCTCGCCAAAATCGGACAGGTCCGTCGGGCGCCACCGAACCGCTTGAGTTCGCCGTTGCCGCTGCTAGTGTCGCCTCAAGAGGGAATTCGGGAGGACGTCAATGACAGATCGTGCCGGCGCCGTTTCGGGCGCCGCGGCCGCCGCTGCGCCGTCGCAGGGGTTTTCGCCCGCCTATCGAAACTATGCGCTTTTCATTCTGATGCTCGGCTATACGGCCAATTACGTGGATCGCCAGATCCTCGCGATCCTGCTCGAACCGATCAAACAGGATCTCGGCGTCAGCGACACGCAGCTCGGCTTTCTGTCCGGCATCACCTTTGCGATCTTCTACGCGACGCTCGGCGTTCCGATCGCCATGCTGGCCGACCGCACCAACCGCCGCAACATCGTCTCGGCGGCCATCGCCATCTTCTCCACCATGACGGTGATGTGCGGTTTCGTGACCAGCTTTGCGCAACTGGCGCTGGCGCGCATCGGCGTCGGCATCGGCGAGGCGGGGTCGAGCCCGCCCTCGCATTCAATGATCTCCGACATGTTCCCGCCCGAGAAGCGCGCCTCCGCCATGGGCATCTATTCGCTCGGCATCAATATCGGCATCCTGATCGGCTTTCTGGTCGGCGGCTGGGTCAGCCAGTGGTATGGCTGGCGCGCGGCTTTCCTCGTTGTCGGCGCGCCGGGCATTCTGATCGCGTTGCTGATCCGCTTCACGTTGAAGGAGCCCCAGCGCGGACACGCCGATGGCACCACCGCACAGGCCGCGGGCGATGCGCCGAAAGTCGGCGAGGTGTTCCGTCTGCTCTGGTCGCAGCGTTCGTTCCGGCATATTTCCTTCGCCTGCGCGCTGGCGGCTTTCGGCGGCTATGCCGGCGTCACCTGGATACCGGCCTTCCTGATGCGCTCCTATCAGATGTCGCCCGGCGAGATCGGCACCTGGCTGGCGCTGATCATCGGTTTTGTCGGCGGCGCCGGCACCTATGCGACCGCATGGGCGGCCGACCGCTACGGCAAGCGCGATGTGCGTTGGAACATGTGGGTCGTGGCAATCGTGATGATGGTCTGCTTCCCGCTTTCGATCGGTCTCTATCTCTCGCCCGACAAATACTGGGCGATGTTCTTCTTCCTCGTGCCGGCCTTCGCGGGCGCCGCCTATATCGGACCGAGCCTCGCAATGACGCAGGGCCTCGTCGTGCTGCGCATGCGCGCCGTCGCCTCGGCCGTGCTCTTCCTGATCCTCAACCTGATCGGCATGGGCCTCGGGCCCCAGGCGGTCGGCCTGATCAGCGATCTCTACGCACCCAGCTTCGGGCAGGAGTCGCTGCGCTATGCGCTGCTCACCGTCATGGTCGTCTGGCCCTGGGCGGCGCTGCATTTCTGGCTCGGCGCATCGTCATTGAAGGAAGACCTCGAAAGGGCGCGCCTTCACGGGCTGAAATAGGACGTCACGTGATTGTCGCAAATCTCCGGCATGGCTGGGTGAGGGCAGACCCGCACCGGAGCGCCGGATGAAAAGATTTCTACCCGTTCTCGGCGCGCTGGTGCTGGCGTCTCCGGCACAAGCGGTCGACGAACGCTACCGGGCTTACGAAGCCGCGCCCGCCCTGAGCGGCACGGTCGAGATCGCCGCCGAACCTGCCAATGCGCGGCTGCAGCTCCTCTGGCGCGAGGGCTTTGCCGCGCGCCATGCCGATGTGCGGGCCGCGCCGCTCGCGGCGCAAGGCCCCGGTATCCTGACCGCGCGCGCCGCCATCGAGGCGCTGGCCGTCTTCGTCCACAAGGACAATCCGCTTTCCTGCCTGCCGCTTGAAAATCTCGCCCCGCTTTTTGCCGGCGATGCGGCATGGGGCGCCGCCGGTCTCGGCGGCGAATGGGCGTCGCGTCCCGTCATCGTCTTCGACCGGCCGGCGGGTGGCGAACGCGACTTCTTCGTCGCCGCCGCGCTGAAAGGCGGCGCCATTGCGCCCGACGCGAAAACCGTTGCGCGCGCCTCCGCATTGATACGCGAGATCGGCGCGTCGCCGGGCGGCATCGGCTACGCGCCGGCCGGCTATCGCAGCGACGCTGTGCGCGCGCTCAGGCTTTCCGATGGCGGCGAATGCGTCGGACCGAGCGAGGCGAGCGCCCATCGCGCGGCCTGGCCGCTGGCGCGCGTCGTCCGCGTTACGGCGCGGGGGCCCGCGGCGCGGCATGCGATCGACTATGTGCTGTCGCGGGAGGGCCAGCGCGATGCAGAGATCGCCGGCTACTTCGCGCTGCCTTATGTCTTCGCCGCCGAAGACCGCAAGGCGCTCGGCCTCGACTGAAGATGAAGCGGCACAAACGAAAACTCCCGGCGAATAAATTCGCCGGGAGTTCCGTCTGACGACCTGCGAGGATCGGTTCGGACGTTTTATCAGAAAGCGAACTGCGTACGCAGCGCCACCGCGTCGTGGCCGAAGTTCGGGTTCACGACACCGCCGCGGTTCTTCACATCCACGTTCAGGTAGTTGAGCATGAAGCGCAGGTTGTTGTTGGCGTACCAGTTGAGACCGACCGTGATGATCTCCTGCTCGCCGCCGGCGATACCGGCACTCGCGTCGTTGAGATCGGCTTCGCTGTAGCGCGCCGCGATTTCCCATGCGCCGCTGCCGCCCTTGCCGAAGCCGAACGGATTGGCCGGACGGACGCCCGAATAGGCGGCCTTCTTGATGTCGTAGCGGTAGGACTCGCCGGTCAGGATCCACGAGGCCTGCAGATACCACGCATCGAAGCTGGCATCGGCGAGCACGCCGTTGCGGCTGATGTCGTAGATGTAATACTCACCCTGGGCGCGGAACGGGCCGTAGTTGAGCGCGAGTTCCGGACCGTAGACGCTCACCGCGTCGGCCGTGCCGACGAAGTTGGCATCGATGTAGCGCAGCGGGTCGACGCGCAGTTCCGGACGGTCGCGGAAGCGGATCGTGTCGGCCGGCACGTTAAAGGAGTGCGAGCCCGAGGCGCCGATATGGACGTTGAGGCCTTCCTTCGGCGAGGTCGCATAGGCAAGACGGCCGACAACGTTCGAGCTGTCATAGTCATCGAGACCGCCGCCCGCCGCGGCCGAGCCCATCGTGTAATAGAGGCCACCGAAGAAGTTGTCGGTGTTGTAGGTGCCGCCTGCGGTCATGCGCGCTTCGCCGGCTGCCGGCGTGATGGCGAGATTGACCGCCGTCGCACGCTCGATGAAGGTGATGTCGTTGGACGAGGTCGAATCGTCCAGCGTCATTTTCGGCTTGGTCGCACCGAGAACGAGCTGCGTGTTTTCGATGCCGTTATAGGTCAGCAAGACTTCATAGATGCGCGCATTGGATTCGGTGCCGCTGTCGCCGAAGTTGAACTCGATGTTGTAGCCGAAGTCCTTGGCGAAGGTGCCGTTGAGGCCGACACGGGCGCGGCGGAAGTTGGCGTTGCCGCGCAGCCCGCCGAAGTTGGCAGCGCTGGCCGCATCTTGGTCGTAGGCGCCGACATCGAGATGGGCGCGGCCGGTGATGCCGAAGCTGAAATTGCCGTCGGCGGTCTTGAAGACCGGACGGCCGTTGTTGAGGCTCACTTCGACGTCGCTCTTGCGTTCTTCCAGCGATTTGATCTTGTTGCCGTGCTGGATTTCGACGTCGTCGATCTTCTTCTGAAGGGCCTCGATCTGCGCCTTGAGGGCGTTGAGTTCGGCCTGTGCGCTGGTCGCGGCGAAAGCCGGACCCGAGAGGAGTGCGGCGGCGCCAAGAGCGGTGCCGGCCAGCAGAATGTTTCGCAACGTCATTTGACGTCTCCGTGTTCTGTGAATGAGCTTCTGTTGCAGGACTGGCAGCCGCGACAGACGTCGCGAACACCCCCCATGGCTTTCGCAAGTAACAGAGCTATGTGACAGATCGGTCGACTTTTTATGACAGTGATATGACAGCCCCGGCCTGTTGCCGGATTGCACCGCTTTGACG
This sequence comes from Parvibaculum sp., assembly GCF_019635935.1. Taxonomy (NCBI): domain Bacteria; kingdom Pseudomonadati; phylum Pseudomonadota; class Alphaproteobacteria; order Hyphomicrobiales; family Parvibaculaceae; genus Parvibaculum; species Parvibaculum sp. The sequence goes on from NZ_JAHBYN010000001.1 coordinate 2,191,533, forward strand.
CGGCGCCATTTTTCACTTTTGTGACAAGGACTTGAACGGAAACGGGGCGGCTCCGCTGTTGCAGAGCCGCCCCGCTTGCCCCCCGATGGGGTGGATTGCGGTCAGAAGCTGAGTTTGACGCCGCCCAGCACCGTCCGGGGCTTGCCGGGCCGCGCACCGGCAGGGTCGAACGAGACGTTGTAAACCTCGTCGGTCAGGTTCTCGACAATGCCGATCAGCGTCACGCCCGGCACCACATCGTATTCGGCCGAAAGATCGAGGATCACCCGCTCGTTGATGAGCTGGTTGGCCGGAATGGCGCCCCGGCCGGCGACGGCGCGCGTCTTGTCGACATAGGAGACCAGCAGGTTGGTCCGCCACGCCTCGCCCTCGAGCCCGGCCGAAAGCGTCAGCATATGCTCGGGCAGATAAGGCAGCTCGTCGCCGGCCGTCACCGTGCCCCACGGGCCGAAGCCGCTGGCGAAACTCGTCTTGAATTCGCTCGTCGTATAGGTGTAGGCGAGCGCCAGCGGCGCCTTGAGGCCGAGACCGATGAGGCCGCCCGCGTCATAGCCGGCCATGACCTCGATGCCCTTCACATCGACGTCGCCGCCGTCGAATTGCGTGCCGACGACGCAGCCGCCGCCGGTCGAGGCCGTGCAGGTGCCGAGCAGGTTCGAATAATCGTTGAAGAAACCGATCGCCTCGAACGCGAAATCGCCGGCGCCATAGCGGAAGCCCGCTTCGTAGTTGACCGACTTTTCGGCATCCGATGTCGAGCCCGGTCCGGGCGCCGCGAAGCCGCGATGCACGCCGCCCAGAAGCTGCCACTCGTCGCTCAGATTATAGGTGGCGCTGATGCCGGGGATCAGCACATCGACCGAGTTTTCGAGAACCGCGATGGGTGTGACGCGCGCCGGATCGTTGAGCGCGTAATCGGTGCGGCGCAGCTTGATCGTCTCGTAGCGCAAGCCCGGCACGACGGTGAGGTTGCCCCAGTCGATCGTGTCGCGCACGAAAAACGCCCAGGCCCTGGCGTCGCCGATGCGGTTTTCCTGGCTGCCCGGCGCACCGGCCGCCGCCAGCGTCAGCTGCCCGCCGGTCATGTTGTAGACGTCCTGGTTCTGGAAGCGGTCTTCCTCGTCCTCGTGATAGCGCGCCGACACTTCGACGAAATGCGCGACGTCGCCCGTCAGGAAGGTGGTGCCGAGCACCGACTGGATGCCGGCCGTGTAATATTCGCGGTTGTTGTTCCGCACGCGGATGTCGCCGTTCACGATGCCGCGCAGGATGTCGCGTTCGACGCTGTTGGCGGGATCCATGACGGCGGCGGAAATGCTGGTCCAGCCGGGTGCGCCGGTCTGCCGCACATCGTTGATCTTGTACCACGCGCGGGCGGTATCGGTGTAATAGGCGGTGGTCGTCAGGTTCGTATCGTTGCTGAAATCGACGCGATGCGTGGCCTGGAACGTCTTGTGGTCGACATTCATCTGGTCGAGACGGCTCGCCGCGTAGCGCCGGTAGGGATTGGCCGCGAAGTCGGCGGGCGTGAGACCGAGATAGGTTTCATCGGAATGTTCGTCCGACACCTGCACCTTGAATTCGAAGGCGTGGCGCAGTCCCGATCCCGCCTTGCTGCGGAAGCCGAGCTTGCCGACATAATCCTGCACCCGGTAGCCCGTGTCGCCGCCGCCATCGACGGTCTTGAAGCCGTCGGTGCGGTCCTGCAGCGTTTCAAGCAGGATGCCGACATCCCACGCGTCGCTGAGCGGCATCCAGCCGCCGGCATATCCATGCACCCGCAACGTGTTGTCCTCACCGCCCAGCACTTTCAGTGTCCCTGAAAGGCTGCCATCCGCATTGTCGGGGATCGAGGTCGAGAACATGTTGACCGCGCCGCCCACCGTCGACGGACCGTATTTGATCGCCGCCGCGCCCTTGGTGATTTCGATGGCTTCCATGCGGCCGGTGAACGGGAAGTAATAGGCGGCGGGCGCGGCGTAAGGAGCCGGCGCCATCAACACGCCGTCTTCCATGACGACGATCTTGTTGTTGCGGTCGTTGCCCGATCCGCGAATGCCGATATTCGGGCGAAGGCCGTAGCCGTCCTCTTCCTGGATCTGGACGCCCGGCACCACGCGCAACACCCGGTTGACGTCGGTATAGGAGAACTTCTCGAGCTCTTCCTTGTCGATGAAGGTAACGCCGCCGCCGACCTCGGCCGTCTCTTCGGCGGTGCTGGTGACCAGCAGCCCCTTCAGGATGTGAACCTTGCCCTCTTCGGCCTGCGCCGTTTCGGCGGCGCTTTCCTCGGCCATCGCCGCCGGGGCGGCGAGAAGCGCGGTGGCAAGCGCAAGGCTGCTGCAGCCGCGCAGCAGGGCGGCGGTTGAAAACGATGAACGCATGGAATTCCCCTTGAGACATCCGGCCTCGGCATAGCCCCCGGCCGTTCTTGCGAATGATTATCAAGAGCCTGTCATACAGATGTCCGCCGCACTTGTAAATGCAAGTGACTCGCATTTCTAGTTGCAGGAATGTCGCAGCCGTCCCCTTTTCTTCCCGCCATCCCCCATTTGACCCCCCGTCGCCCCGCCCCCTATCTTGCGGGCCATCGCTATTGGGGAAGAGACAATGAATTTCGCAGCCGCACCGGCGGTGGTCGCATGACCATCCGCAAGCTCCTGATCGCCAATCGCGGCGAAATCGCCATCCGCATCGCCCGCGCCGCCGCCGAACTCGGCCTCGAAACCGTCGCGGTCTTCGCCGAGGACGACGCCGCCTCGCTGCATGTGAAGGCGGCGGACGAGGCCCATGCGCTGAAGGGCCAGGGCGCCGCCGCTTACCTCGACGGCGCGGGCGTTGTCGCGCTTGCAGAATCCACAGGCTGCGACGCGATCCATCCGGGCTACGGTTTCCTGTCGGAGAATGCGGATTTCGCGCGCGCCTGCGCCGCAGCCGGCATCGTGTTCGTCGGTCCGGCGCCTGAAATGCTCGATCTTTTCGGCGACAAGATCGCCGCCCGCGCGCTTGCCGAAAAATGCGGCGTGCCGCTGCTCCCCGGCACCAACGGCCCGACAAGCCTCGAAGACGCGAAGGCCTTCTTCGCATCGCTCGGAAAAAATCCCGCCATGATGATCAAGGCAGTCGCCGGTGGCGGCGGCCGCGGCATGCGCGCGGTGACGGACGCCGCCGAAATCGACGAGGCTTTCGCGCGTTGCCAGTCGGAAGCGAAATCCGCCTTCGGCCGCGGCGATGTCTATGTCGAGAAATTGATCCGCAAGGCCCGCCACATCGAAATCCAGATCGTCGCCGACGGCAAGCATGTGACGCATCTCGGCGAACGCGAATGCACGTTGCAGCGCCGCAACCAGAAGCTGGTCGAGATCGCGCCGAGCCCCACGCTCGACAAGTCGATGCGCGATGCGCTCTGTGCCGCCGCCATCCGCCTCGCCGAAGCCGCGAAATACAGGAGCCTCGGCACTTTCGAGTTTCTGCTCGACGCCAGCGCGCCGGGCGACGCCACTTTCGCTTTCATGGAGGCAAATCCGCGCCTCCAGGTCGAACACACCGTCACCGAGGAGGTGACCGGCATCGATCTGGTGAAAACGCAGCTCCGGCTTGCCGGCGGCGCGACGCTCGCCGATCTCGGATTGCTGCAGGCCGATGCGCCGAGCCCCCGCGGCCACGCGATCCAGCTCCGCATCAACATGGAAACGATGACCGCCGACGGTTCGGCAAAGCCGGCAGGCGGCGTCATCACCACCTTCGAGCCGCCATCGGGCCCCGGCATCCGCGTCGACAGCTTCGGCTATGCCGGCTACCGCACCAGCCCGAACTACGATTCATTGCTGGCGAAACTGATCGCCCATTCGCCGTCGCCCGATTACGCCGACGCCGCCGCCCGCGCCTATCGCGCGCTTTGCGAGTTTCGCCTCGAAGGCGTCGCCAGCAATATCGGCTTCCACATGAACCTGTTGAAGCGCCCGGAATTCGTCGCGAACGATTTTTACACAAAATTCGTCGAGGACCACGCGGGTGAACTCGCGCGCCCGCCCTTAACCGGCCACCGGCAACTCTTTCATGGGCAGGCCGGCGGTGCCGCCCCCGCCGCGCCCGCGAAAGCCATCGATGCCCCGCCCGGCACGCGCGCCGTCGCCGCGCCGATGCAGGCCCGCGTCGTCTCGATCGACGTTGCCGAAGGCGCACTCGTCAGTGCCGGCCAGCAGGTAGCGGTGCTCGAGGCGATGAAGATGGAGCATGTGGTGACGGCGCCCGAAGGCGGCTACATCCGCAAGCTCGCCGCGCGCCCCGGCGACAATCTTTTCGAAGACGAACCGCTCCTCTTCATCGAGCCGTCATCCGACGCCGCCGCCCGCGCCGCCGACACTGAAACCGAAACCGACCCCGACGCGATCCGCCCCGACCTCGCCGAAGTGATCGAGCGACACCGCATCGGTCTCGATGAAGGCCGCCCCGACGCCGTCGCCCGCCGCCGCAAGCGCAACCAGCGAACGGCGCGCGAAAACATCGCCGACCTCGTCGACGAAGGCAGCTTCATCGAATATGGCGCGCTGGCGCTCGCCGCCCAGCGCCGCCGCCGCCCGATGGACGAGCTCATCAAGATGAGCCCGGCCGACGGCATGATCGCCGGCGTCGGCTCCATCAACGGCGCGCATTTCGGCGAGGACAAATCGCGCGCCATGATCATGGCCTATGACTTCACCGTCTTCGCCGGCACGCAAGGCGCGATGAACCACAAGAAGAAAGACCGTATGCTGACCATCGCCGAGGACTGGCGCCTGCCGCTGGTGCTCTTCGGCGAAGGCGGCGGCGGCCGCCCCGGCGACACCGATGTCGCGGGCGTCGCCGGCCTCGACACGCCGAGCTTCGTCAAATTCGCGAAGCTTTCGGGCGAGGTGCCGCTGATCTCGGTCGTCTCCGGCCGCTGCTTTGCCGGCAACGCGGCGCTTGTCGGCTGCTCCGATGTCATCATCGCCACGCGCGACTCAAACATCGGCATGGGCGGCCCGGCCATGATCGAGGGCGGGGGCCTCGGCGTCTACGCGCCGGAAGACATCGGCCCCATCAATGTGCAAACGGCCAACGGCGTCGTCGACATCGCAGTCGAGGACGAGGCCGAAGCCGTCGCGGCGGCCAAAAAATACCTGTCATACTTTCAAGGCGCGCTCCCCGCATGGGACGCCGCCGACCAGCGCGATCTCCGCCGCCTGATCCCGGAAAACCGCCTCCGCGCCTACGACATCCGTAAAGTGATCGCCGCATTGGCGGACCGGGGCTCGGTGCTGGAGCTCCGCCCCTCCTTCGGCATCGGCATCCTCACCTGCCTCATCCGCATCGAGGGTCGGCCGATGGGCCTCATCGCCAACAACCCGATGCATCTCGGCGGCGCCATCGACGCCGAAGCGGGAGATAAAGCCGCCCGCTTCATGCAGCTCTGCGACGCCTTCGGTCTGCCCATGCTGTCGCTCTGCGACACGCCGGGCTTCATGGTCGGCCCCGAGATCGAACAACGCGCGCAAGTGCGTCATGTGTCACGCATGTTCGTCACCGGCGCGTCCATGCGCGTCCCCTTCTTCACGGTGGTCCTGCGCAAGGGCTACGGCCTCGGCGCGCAGGGCATGGCCGCCGGCTCCTTCCACGCCCCCTTCTTCATCGTCTCCTGGCCGACCGGCGAATTCGGCGGCATGGGCCTCGAAGGCGCGGTGCGGCTCGGCTACCGCCGCGAAATGGAAGCGATCGAAGACGCCGCCGAGCGCGACGCCTTCTATCAAAAAATGGTCGCCCGCTATTACGAAAACGGCAAGGCGATCAACATGGCCTCGTTTCTGGAAATCGACGCCGTCATCGACCCGAAGGACACGCGCGCCTGGGTCATGCGCGGCCTCAAATCCGCCGGCCCCCCGCGCGAGAAAAAGGGCAGGGGGTTTGTCGATACGTGGTGAGGGTGTGAAGTCGTCCAATTGTTCCTGAATCGTCTATATTCGGCTACGCTCCATTGAGCTGATCTGCCAATTTGGCATGTCGCCCAGGTGTCGGAATCGGTAGAGAAAATAGCGAATCGCATGACACTGATAAGATCAAAGCAACGCGTCGCGGATCACGGGGAGGTATTTACGCCCCCGTGGCTGGTCGAAGCCATGCTCGATCTCGTCAAGGGAGAGACCGAGCGCATCGACTCCCGCTTTCTGGAGCCGGCCTGTGGCAGCGGCAACTTCCTCATCCCGATCCTCAAGCGCAAGCTCGCCGCCGTCGAACTCAAATACGGGAAATCGGAGTTTGAAAAACAGCACTACGCTATCCTCGCGGTGACGTGCCTGTACGGAATTGAACTGCTGGCGGACAATATCGCCGAATGCCGCGCGAACATGCTGGAAGTGCTCTCCAGGTACCTGAACTTGAATGAGGGCGACGACCTCTATCGAGCCGCCTCATACGTTTTGTCGCAAAATCTTATCCACGGCGACGCTTTGGCGATGCGGACAAGCGACGGCGGGCCGATCACCTTTGCGCAATGGAGTTATCTCGGTAGGGGAAAATTTCAACGCCGCGATTTTCGCCTGGATGTCCTCACCCACATGTCGGGCTTTGCTGAAGAGGGCACGCTGTTTGCGCATCTCGGCAAGCACGAAATCTTCACCCCGACCAAGACCTACCCGCCGATGACGGCGCGTGAACTCGCCGCCGGCGACGGCACGCCGAAGGAAGCCGCATGAGCATGCAGGTTGGCTTTACATTGCGCGGACGCAACCCCGATGTGCTCACCTGCATCGCGAATCTCTCCAACGATGAGGTCTTTACGCCGCCCGAGTTCGCCAACCGGATGCTGGACACGTTGGCCGACGCCTGGGCGGCAGATCACAGCGGGGCGAACATCTGGACCGACAAGAAAGTGAAGTTTCTGGATCCCTTCACCAAATCTGGCGTGTTTCTGCGGGAGATCACCCGCCGCCTGAACGAGGGCTTGGCGGCCGAAATGCCGGACCTCCAAGTGCGCGTGGACCACATTCTGACGAAACAGGTGTTTGGCATCGGCATCACCCATCTGACCAGCCTGTTGGCTCGGCGCAGCCTTTACTGCTCCAAGCACGCCAACGGCGAACACTCCGTTGCCGGATCGTTCACCACAGAGAGCGGCAATATCTGGTTCGAGCGGGTGGAACACGCCTGGGATGAGGCGAAGTGCAAGTATTGCGGCGCGCCGAAGGCTACATTCGACCGGAAGAAAGGTCTTGAGAACCATGCCTACGCATTCATCCACGCCGATAACATCAAGACTCGGATGACCGAGTTGTTTGGAGACGACATGCAGTTCGATGTGATAGTGGGCAACCCGCCGTACCAGATGACGGGTGGTGCTGGTGGCTCAAGCGACTCTTCTATCTATCATCTATTCGTTCAGCAGGCGCTCAAGCTGGAACCACGATATACCTGCATGGTCATCCCATCACGGTGGATGGCTGGGGGGCGGGGTCTCGATGAGTTCAGAGCGCAGATGCTCAACAGTGGTCATCTGCGAAGTCTGGCGGACTTTCCTGATTCCGGTGACGCATTTCCCGGCGTTCAGATTAAGGGCGGTGTGTGTTATTTCCTTTGGGACGCCGCGCATCAGGGAACCTGCGATGTTACGCGAGTGGCCGGGGGAGAGGAACACCTCCAGAAGAATCGACAATTGGGCGAATTCGATGTTTTCGTCCGCGATGAGCGCGCGCTCGGAATATTGAGAAAGGTCCTTTCAAAAAAGGAACCTTCTGTCCTTGATCTCGTGTCAGGCGATACACCATTCGGCATTGCGACAAACTTCGAAGATTGGAACGAAAAAGGGGGTCCCGGAAGGATCGCCCTCCATCTTATTAGTCGCGGAAAGCGCATGTCGGGCTTCACCAAGCGAGCGAATATCCGAAAAAATATTGACTTACTTGACGCATGGAAGGTGCTCGTTCCCGAAGCTTATGGAGCGGGCGAAACATTTCCTCATCAAATCCTCGGCAAGGAGATTGTTGCTGCGCCGCCGTCAGCGTGTACGCAGTCTTATTTGGTGGCGTCACCTTTTCGCTCAGAGCGTGCGGCCAAAAGTTTCGCGAGTTATTACCGGACTCGACTATTCCGCTTCCTGGTATCTCTGCGAAAGATCACGCAACACGCGCTACGTTCGACCTATTCCTGGGTTCCTCAGCAGTCGTGGGATAAGACTTGGACAGACGAGTTGCTGTATAAAAAGTACGGTATAACAAAAGATGAGATTGCCTTCATAGAAAGCATGATCCGCCCAATGGACGCTGAACTTTTCGATGTCTAAGACCATCGACGAAATCCTCGCTCCGAAACCGAAAGCGCGCCCGCGCATCTACGCCTACTCCATTAGTGATGGAGCGCATGCGGGTCTTCTCAAGATCGGTCAGACGACGCGGGACGTGAAGAGGCGCATCTCCGAGCAACTCAAGACCGCCGCCATCAAGAACTTCCGTATCGAACTTGACGAACCCGCCGAGTGTGACGACGGCACCGTCTTTTCCGATTACGAAGTGCGCGCTGCGCTTGTCCGAAAGGGCTTTACAAACAGCGAACTGGAATGGGTACGCTGCACGGTCAAAGACGTGAAGACCGTGCTTACCGAACTACGGACGGGGCAGCAGCTCACTGGCACCCATCACGAAACGTTCCCAATGCGATGGGAACAGACCGAGGCTGTGAACAAGACGCACGCTTACTTCCACTCCATCTGGAACGAGGACATGCACGCCGTGCCGCGCTTCCTCTGGAACGCGAAGATGCGCTTCGGCAAGACATTCACCACTTACCAGCTCGCGAAAAAGCTTGGAGCCAAACGGGTGCTGGTCGTGACCTTCAAGCCCGCTGTCGAGGATGCTTGGCAGACGGACCTTGAAAGTCATATGGATTTCGATGGCTGGCAGTATCTCTCGCGCAACTCAGATAGCGATCCAACCAAAATCAACGCGAAAAGACCGGTTGTCTACTTCGGCTCATTTCAGGATTTGCTGGGCCGCGACGCGGCGGGCAATATCAAGCCGAAGAACGAGTGGCTTCACAAGGTGAGGTGGGACCTTGTGGTGTTCGACGAGTATCACTTCGGCGCCTGGCGCGACACCGCGAAGGAACTGTTCGAGGGCGAGGAGGAGGCGGTCGCCAAGAAAGAGGCCAAGCTCGAATATACCGCCGGACTGGAGGAGGTAAACGAGGACCTCACCGTCCTGTCGGAGAAGGAGACAGAGTTCCTTCCCATCACGACCAAGGCCTACCTTTATCTCTCCGGCACGCCGTTCAAGGCGCTGGCCACGGGCGAGTTTATCGAAGAACAGATTTTCAACTGGACCTATACGGACGAACAGCGTGCCAAAGCAGATTTCGCCGTAAAGTATCCGGACAAGTGGAATCCCTATGGCGCGTTGCCACAGATGCGGTTGCTCACATATCAAATGCCCGACGAACTGGTGGCAATTGCCAGCGCCGGGGAGTTTGATGAGTTCGATCTCAACGAATTTTTCGCGGCCACCGGTACCGGAAAGGGTGCGCAGTTCAAGCACAAGAACGATGTGCAGAAGTGGCTGGACATCATCCGGGGGCAGTATGCGCCGAGGGCGGTCGAAAACCTCAAGACAGGCACCCGGCCGCCGTTCCCCTATTCGGACGTACGCCTACTCCCCTACCTTCAACATTCTTTCTGGTTTCTACCTAATGTGGCGGCGTGCCACGCAATGGCAAGTCTGTTGACCGAGAAGCACAACACCTTCTGGCGCGACTACGAGATCGTCGTCGCTGCCGGTGCGTCCGCCGGTATTGGACTGGATGCCTTGCCGCCTGTTCGTAAGGCAATCGGGAGTGGGTTCGACACCAAGACCATCACGCTGTCTTGTGGCAAGCTGACGACGGGCGTGACCGTGCCGCAATGGTCGTCGATCCTGATGCTGCGCAACCTGAAATCGCCTGAGACTTATTTTCAGGCAGCATTCCGTGTGCAGTCGCAATGGTCCATCAAGAATCCAAATGGCGATGATCCCAACGAAGAGGAAATCCTTAAGCCCATTTGTTTCGTCTTCGATTTCGCGCCTACGCGCGCACTGCGGCAACTTTCCGAATATGGGATCGGGCTATCGCCCAACGAGCCGAACCCGGAGAATGCCGTCAATGACCTCGTGTCGTTTCTACCCGTGCTGGCCTATGACGGCGCAAACATGACGCAGATTGACGCGGGGGGCATCCTTGACATCGCAATGGCGGGAACGTCGGCCACGTTGCTCGCGCGTAAATGGGAGAGCGCGCTACTGGTGAACGTGGACAACGAGACGCTTCGCCGCGTCCTCGACAACCCCGAGGCAATGGCCGCTGTGGAGCGCATTGAAGGCTGGCGCTCACTGGGCGATAGCATCATCGAGACCATCATCAACAAGAGCGACAAGGTGAAGGAACTCAGGAAAAAGGCGAAGGAAGGCGATCTGACGGAGAAAGAGAAGAAGGAACTCACGGCCGAGGAAAGGGAATTCAAGTCGAAGCGCAAACTGGTTCAGGAGAAGCTCATAAAATTCGCGACACGCATTCCCGCGTTCATGTACCTGACGGACTTCCGTGAGAACACGCTTCAGGATGTCATCACGAAGCTGGAGCCGGATTTGTTTCTGACCGTGACCGGCCTGACTGTGAAGGACTTCCACCTGCTCGTGCAGCTCAAGGTATTCAATACCGAGCAAATGAACCAGGCAGTATTTGCGTTTCGCCGCTATGAAGATGCTTCGCTTCGCTACACGGGGATTGAAAGCCACGAGGGGCTGACTCAATACGGGCTTTATGACACGGTGGTGGCGAAAGAGTGAGAGGCGCTGAGCTGCCCCACATGGTCGTTGAACGATAGCCGTTCTTTCTCCGTCGTCGACACCCTCCGTACACGTCCCAATCCCTCACCCCTCCGGCCGCGTCCAGATCCAGCTTCCGCCGATCGCCGCCGCGGCGATCGGCGCCAGCGACCAGGGGAACGGCGCGAAGACGAGCGCGGCGGCGATGCTGACCGCGAAGGCGGCCAGCGCCGCCTGTTTGCCCCTCCGCGAAATCGCGCCGCGCTCCCGCCACAGCCGGATATGATGGCCGAACGCCGGATGCGCGAGCAGCCATTGCTCCAGCGCCTTGTTGCTGCGCGCAAAGCAGAAGGCGGCCAGAATCAGGAACGGCACGGTCGGCAGCAGCGGCAGCAACATGCCGAGCCCGCCCAGCGCCAGCGCCGCGAAGCCGGCGATCAGATAGAGGATTTTCGTCAAGCGAGGCTCCGGATTTGTCCGCCGCGCCCCGGATCGGGGATAAGTCCGGGGATAACCCCGAGGATAAACCCGGGGACAAGTCGCCGGCGCTCCGTACACGGATCATTGAAATCGCGGTTTACGACAGTTTTGTGACAGTTCAGTGACAGTACGATGACAGAAGGCCCTATTATGGCAAATAGACCGGGGACAAGTTGCGGGATAATGTGCGGGACAAGTGGCGGGGGCAAGTGGCGCACCCGAGAGGATTCGAACCTCTGACCTCTGCCTTCGGAGGGCCGCCGCCTGATCCAGCGCGCCTTATGGTGCCGCGTCGCGAATTCACAGAAGGGTTCAATCGGTTCGATCTGCACGCTCTGACAGTTGTCCAGCAAGCCGGGGCCATGACACCGGGCGAGGTCGTTGTCCTCGTTGCGGCCGCCAGCGATCATCGCCGCGAGGCATTTCCTGCGGCAGATTATCTCATGGACCGGCTGAAGAGCGAAGCTGTCTTCTGGAAGCAGGAACGGGAGACTTTCGGTGAGCGCTGGATTGAATCAGCAGACAGAGACACTCAGGATCGAGAGATGATGGAATGAAGAAAGTGCCGGGGATTGATAAAAGTCTTGCCTTTTATCCACTTAACCTTGCTGTGCTGACGGTATCGGACACGCGCACGGAGGAAACAGACACATCGGGAGCCCTGCTCGCAGACCGTGCACGAGGCGCCGGTCATGTCGTCGTTGAAAGAAGGATTGTCCGAGACGATGTGGACGAGATCCGATCCGCGATCGGCCGTTGGATCGCCGATCCCGGGGTCGATGTCGTGTTGACGACCGGAGGGACGGGGTTTTCGCCGCGTGACGTGACCCCCGAGGCGATCAAGCCCCTCTTCAGCCGGGAAATGGACGGATTTTCCGTCGTGTTCCATCAGGTGAGCATGGGCACGGTCGGTGTCTCGACCCTGCAGTCCCGCGCGTTTGCCGGGCAGGCAGGAGACACCTTTGTCTTCTGTGTGCCGGGGTCAACCGGAGCCTGCCGCGACGCCTGGGACCATGTCTTCGCCTTCGAACTCGACAGCCGCTATCGTCCTTGTTCGCTGGTCGGTCAGATCGAGCGGTACAGAGGGGTCTGCCCATGACAAAACTGACCCATCTTGATGAAGACGGGTGCTTACACATGGTTGATGTTGGCAGCAAGGACGTAACACTGCGCTGCGCTGTTGCCACAGGAAGAGTCCGATGCCAGTCCACGACCTTGCAATTCCCCAGGGAACGGCGCGCGCCAAAGGGCGCGGTCATTACGACGGCAGAGATCGCCGGTATCATGGCCGCCAGGCGGACGCATGCACTCATCCCGCTGGCCTTGCCGATCGAGCTTGATGAGGACTTGCCAGGGTTCCGGCTGGACGCCACGAGCGGAGGAAAGTCGGGTGACGGGACGGCCGGCGAGCCAGCGCGATGATCAGCTTTGATGAGGCGTTGCGCCGTGTACTGGAAATCGCCGCCCCGATCGCTTTGGAAACGATCGCCTTCGCCGATGCGGCAGACCGGGTGCTTGCCGAACCTGTCGTCGCACGCCTGTCCATGCCGAGACAGGATGTGTCGGCTATGGACGGTTACGCGGTGCGTGACTGTGACCTCGGGGACCTTCCTGTTCGTTTGCCCCTTGAAGGCGAGTCGGCCGCTGGCACGCCGCCAGGGCAAGTGCTTCCCCCGTGTTCTGCATTCCGCATCTTCACCGGTGCGCCCGTACCGGTTGGCGCTGACCGGGTTATTGTGCAGGAAAATGTCGAGCGGGAAGGCGATTGCGTGGCCATCGTCCGGCCTTACGGTCCGGGCCGTAACATCCGGATCGCAGGGTCTGATTTCTGCGAGGGAGATGTACTCGTTCCAGCTGGACGCCGGCTTGACTGGCGCGCCTTGACGACAGCCGCTGCCGCCGACCAGCCTGTCCTGCGGGTGTTTGTCCGGCCGAACGTTGCAATCATCGCAACGGGGGACGAACTTGCCACTCCGGGAAACGCAGCCGGCATACCCGGCACGATTCCCGAAAGCGTTTCTTACGGAATTGCAGCTTTTGTCAGGAGAGAAGGCGGCGCCGTTCTTTGGTCGAGGCGCAGCGCAGATGATACCCGCTTGCTTTCAGAACTGGCTGCTGCGGCCCTGGAGGAGGCAGACCTCGTCATTGTGATCGGCGGCGCGTCGGTTGGAGACCGCGACCTTTCACGAACGATGTTCGGTGAGGCGCCGGACTACATCTTTCCGAGGGTTGCCATGAAACCCGGAAAGCCGGTCTGGCTTGCCAGAATTCGTGGCCGGCTTGTGATGGGACTTCCAGGTAACCCGACCTCCGCGCTCGTGACGGCGAGGCTCCTTCTCGCGCCTCTGCTTGCCGGGCTGTGTGGGCGAGATGCCGCCAGAAGTGTAACCTTCGAAGACTGGCGCCTTGCCGCCGACGTCCCGGCGGCGGGTGATCGAGAGACATACGTCCGGGCACGGATTACACCTGAAGGTGCCTTGCCTCTCGGAAGCCAGGACTCTTCCAGCCAGGCAAGCCTGCTTGACGCAGACCTGCTGGTGCGACTCCGGTCGGGAGGGAGCGCCTTTCAGGCTGGAGACTACGTTCCCGCGATAAGGTTTTGACCGGTTTATCGTGCGGGTGCTTTTCTTGACGGGCACTATCTGCCGTCGCTGCCCGCCGTGACCGGCCGGATCGTTGTAGAGTATCTCGGGCAGCGGGAGCGCGTCCCGTCAGACATAGCGAACGATGCTTCCTGTTGTCCGGGATGCGGATAGAAAGCCCTGATCCGGAAGAAAGGCTGCAATAGTTGCCTTGAATGCGGCCATTCCAGATGCGGCTGAGACGAAAGAAGGACACCTTCACATGGCAACATCAGCTGAGCAGATCCGCGCATACAGGGGGCCGGCCCTGTTCAGCTTCGGCTTTCGCCCATTCTTTCTTCTGGGTGCGATCTGGGCGGCGGTGTCCGTGCCGCTCTGGATCCTGACCTATGCGCTCGGCCCGGATACGCTTCCGGTGAGAGCGGGTCTCGCCTTCCATGTCCATGAACTGGTGTTCGGTTACGGATCGGCGATTGTGGCAGGGTTCCTCCTGACCGCCATTCCAAACTGGACCGGTCGCCTTCCAGTCTGTGGCGCGCCGCTGATTCTGCTGGTCGTTATATGGCTGGCCGGACGGATCATGATGCTGTTGCAGCCGGGCCCAGCTTGGCTGCCAGCAATTGTTGAGCCTGCGTTTTTGGTCCTCTTCGCTCTTGTCGTGTGGCGAGAAGTGATTGCCGGAAGGAATACGCGGAATCTCAAGGTCGCAGCAGCTGTGACGGTAATGGCGCTTGCAAATGTTGCCTTTCATTGGGCTTCCCTGAATGCAGGCGGCTTGCCACAGACAGCGATCCGGACTGGTCTCGCCGTGCTGGTCTTTCTGATCCTCCTGATCGGAGGACGCATTACGCCAAGCTTTACACGCAACTGGCTCGCCCGGCAGGGCGGGCCGCTTCCCGAACCTGAAGGACGCTTTGATTCCGTCGCGCTGGCAGTTTCATTGCTCTCGCTCGCGGCATGGTCGGCTTTGGGGCCGTCGCCCATGAGCGGCGTTGCTCTGCTGGCTGCGGGGATCTTAAACGGGGTACGTCTGTCCCGTTGGCGCGGCGAGCGCACATTGGCCGAACCGCTCGTGCTCATCCTGCATGTGGGGTATGCGTGGGCCGCGCTGGCCCTCGTCCTGATGGGGCTCAATGGCCTGCTGCCGTCCCATGTGCCGTCGGTGGCCGGCCTCCACGCAGCCGGTGCGGGCGCTGTCGGTGTGATGACCCTTGCGGTGATGACAAGGTCCAGCCTTGGGCATACTGGCCGGGCCCTGACAGCAGGCTCCGGGACCTGCCTCATTTATGTTCTGATCAACCTCGCGGCGGGAACGCGCGTTGCGGCAGCCTTTATGGAATATCCTGCCCAGATGCAGGCCAACTACGCCGCAGCTGTTTTTTGGTCCACCGCCTTTGTGGGATTTGCGCTGCTCTATGGTCCACGGCTTCTTGCGCCCCGTCCTGCGAGTTCGGCTTGATGCGCCAGAGCGTGCGCCTTGACGCACATCAATTGTCAGCGTCCGGTAGGTCAAAGACAGAAAAGGGTCGGCACCCTACCCTAAATAAAATCGCTCCGAGCCGGCCCACCTAAAACGCCTCCTTTCTGCGTCAAGGCGCTCCGGCCGTAGGTGGCAGCGGGAAACCCTGCCGCCTCCCGTGCTTGGAAAGGAGCCTTGCGATGACAGTTCCCGGCGCAGCTGCGACGGATGCCTTTGGGCGCAGGTTCAGATACCTGCGGCTATCAGTGACCGAAGTCTGCAATTTCCGTTGCACCTATTGTCTCCCCAATGGCTTCCAGAAAGCCGGGTCTATGGATTTTCTGTCCACGGACGAGATCGGGCGCCTGGTTTGCGCTTTTTCCGGGCTGGGGATCGGAAAGGTCCGCCTGACAGGCGGTGAACCGACGGTACGAAAGGATATCGGTGGCCTGATCGCCCGGGTCGCAGCGCAGCCAGGCATCGACAAGGTTGCCCTCACGACCAATGGCTGGAACCTGTCGCGCCATATCGACAATTGGGTTGCGTCGGGCCTCACCCATCTCAATGTCAGCGTCGATGCCCTTGAACGGGAAACGTTCAGGAAGATTACCGGGCATGACCGCCTTGAGGATGTGCTTGCAGGCCTTGAGCGCGCCCAAACACTTCCGCTCAAGGCGGTCAAGATCAACGCCGTTTTGTTGCGAGATGCTCTGAATACGGATTTTTCAGCTTGGACCGAATTTGTCAGGTATCGCCCCATTGCGATTCGTTTCATCGAGCTGATGCGAACCGGCGATAACCGAGCATTCTTCGAAGACCAGCATGTAAGTGGCCAGATCCTTGGCAGGTGGCTCGAAGAGAGGAACTGGACACCGCGACCACGCGGCAGAGATGACGGGCCGGCAATCGAGTATTGTCATCCCGGTCATGCTGGCCGTATCGGGATCATAGCGCCCTATGCGCCCGGTTTCTGTAACGGGTGTAACCGGCTCAGGGTGACGGCGCGTGGGCAACTTCGGCTCTGTCTCTTTGGTCAAGGTGGCCGCGATCTGAGGGACCTTCTGGCGTCTGACGAGCAGAGGAGCGCTCTCCAGCAGCGCGTTGCCGATGCGCTTGCGTTCAAGCCGGCCTCGCACGCGCTCCACGCGGCCGATCCTGGCGATATTATGAACCTTGCGCAGACGGGCGGCTAAACCCCGGGTTCTCTGTCGAGCAGCCCTTTCTGCCGCTCTGTATATGCCTCACCGAGTTCATTTCGGGGCTGAGAGTAATGGTTGTCTATGAGGAGGCTGGGACGCGCGAATTTCTCAAGCGCCGCCGTCTTGTCCAGTCGCACTTGAGCGCCCACTACGGTGACGCCTTGTGCCTGTAGTTTAGAGAAGGCGCGCGACAGGTTTTCCGGGCTCATCCCCAGAAGCGACGCCAGCACACGTTTTTCATGCGGAAGCACGATCTCAGTCTTGCCACCCTGCTGGGCGCGTTGGATCAGCAGGTAGTTTGCGAGCCGTTCTGTCGAATCCCGCAACTTCTGATTCTTAATCGAGCGGACGAGGCCCCGATAGCAACCGGCGAGCTCTTCGGAGACGGCGAAGCAGAATTCTGCGTCCTCCTTCATTGCGCGGCGAAGGGACTCGCCTGGCACCATGAGAATTTCGGATCGCTCAAGCGTCACGGCGGACATGAGCGCGTCGGCATCAAGCACGACGGCGGCGAGGATAAAAGTAGATACGGGTCTGAGGACAGCCAGCGTCGTATCCCGGGATTTCCAGCCAGCGCCCAGTTCGACCGATCCTTCCAACAGGATGTAAAGAAAATCGACCGAATCGCCTTCCATCAGCAGGGTTGTTCCGGCTGGAAACTTCTGCAGGAAGGCACCTGCAATTGCCCATCCAAAGGTTTGGTCGTTGGCTGACCGAAAGAGGGAAAGGTTCCGGACGTGCGCGGCGTCTGATGGCTTCAAAGGCATGTGAGATCCCCGGTCGCGCTGCAGGCGAGTCGTCCACATGACGATTCTGCGTAAGACTGGTTCGTGACCTCGATCAGCCTAATCGCCGCTTGATAAAAGTCAATCACATCAATTGCAACGGTCACCAAGATGCGCGCATGAAATCATGAGCGAACCCTCCTCTGATCAGGCCAAGCAAGATTGATCTCAAGTTGCGCAGGTGGACGGACATCCGCCAAGCGTTGGCTTCACAAATATCAAGGCTTGCGCCTCCGGCGAGTGACACCTTTGGGGCGCTTCGGAAATTTCGGGCGCTTTCAGGGGAAGTGCATCCATGACATCTGCCGCCGGACCATCCGTCAAAGGTGCAAATACCGCCCTCGGCCTGACGACATTCGCCTTTACTGCCTGTTTTGCGGTCTGGACGATCTTCGCAATTGTGGGCGTGCAGATACAGAAAGATCTTGGCCTCACGGAGACGCAGTTCGGCTTGCTTGTCGGAACGCCGATCCTGACCGGTTCGCTGTCTCGCCTGTTTCTCGGCATCTGGGCTGACCAGTATGGCGGACGGATCGTCAATCTCCTGGTCATGCTCCTCTCCGCACTCGCCACCTGGCTCCTGACCTTTGCCACCACCTATCCGCAGTTCCTGCTGGCTGCTCTTGCCATTGGCATTGCCGGCGGCTCCTTCTCCGTTTCGATCACTTATGTCTCGAAATTCTTTCCGCCTGAAAAGCAAGGCACTGCCCTTGGCATCGTCGGTGCCGGGAATGTCGGCGCGGCTGTCACCAAGTTTGCAGCGCCGCTCGTCATGGCTGCGATCGGCTGGGAAGGCGTAGCCAATGTCTGGGCACTGGCGCTGGTCGCCGTCGCGATCATCTTCTTCTTGTTTACAAAGGATGAGCCCGAACTTGCCGCCCGCCGGCTTTCAGGGGCGCGTCCCCGCAGTTTTGCGTCTCAGTTCGAGCCTCTTCGCAACGTTCAGGTTTGGCGCTTCTCACTCTATTACTTTTTTGTGTTTGGCGCGTTTGTGGCGCTCGCGCTCTGGCTGCCGCACTACCTGATCGGTGTCTACGGGTTTGACATAAAGACAGCAGGCATGCTGGCGGCGGCTTATTCGATCCCGGCCTCGGTCTTCAGGGTGTATGGAGGCCACCTGTCGGACAAGGTTGGTGCACGGACAGTCATGTACTGGACCTTTCTGGTTTCGGTGGCGATCACTTTCTTCCTGTCCTATCCGCCGACGTCCTATGTGGTTGACGGTATTAGTGGGCCGATCAGCTTCCGGCTGGCAACAGGACCGATCACTTTCGTGGTGGCGATCTTCGTACTCGGCTTCTTCATGAGCCTCGGCAAGGCGGCGGTCTACAAACACATACCGGTCTATTACCCTAAGGATGTGGGTGCGGTTGGGGGCTTGGTCGGCCTGATGGGCGGGCTTGGCGGGTTCTTCATGCCAATCATCTTTGGGCTGCTCAATGACCTGACGGGAATATGGACAAGCTGTTTCATGCTTCTATTTCTGGTTGTGTCGGTTTCGCTCATCTGGATGCATTTCGCCATCCGGCACATGGAGCGTCAGGCGGCCGGCGCAACGCTGGATGCGCTTCCCCAACTCCCTGAGATGCAACCGATCCATGGCGAGAAGGAAGCCCGCGCGCTGGCGCCCAAGCTTATCGAGGACTGGCGGCCGGAAGATCCGGAATTCTGGGCGACCACAGGAAAGAAGATTGCATCTCGAAATCTCTGGCTCTCCGTTCCGGCGCTGTTCCTGTCTTTCGGCGTATGGATGGTCTGGTCTGTCGTCGTCGCCAAGATGCCGCAAATCGGATTCTCCTACACCACGGACCAGCTGTTCTGGCTTGCCGCCCTCCCAGGTCTGTCGGGAGCGACGCTACGGATATTCTACAGCTTCATGGTGCCCGTATTTGGCGGCCGACTCTGGACGACCCTGACGACCTGGTCGCTCATGATCCCGGCGTTCGGCATCGGCTTTGCGGTGCAGAGCCCCGAAACGCCTTACTGGATCATGCTGGCGCTCGCGCTCCTGTGCGGCTTTGGCGGCGGCAACTTTGCATCCTCAATGTCAAACATCGGCTTCTTCTTTCCCAAGAAGGAAAAGGGCAATGCGCTCGCCATGAATGCCGGACTTGGGAATCTAGGCGTCAGCGCCATGCAGTTCCTTATCCCGATCATCATCACTGTGGGCGTCTTCGGTGCGCTGGGCGGCAATCCGCAGATTGCTGATACCGGCGAGGAACTGTTTCTCCAGAATGCCGGGTTCATCTGGGTGCCCTTCATTGCCCTGAGCGCCTTCGCCGCATGGTTCGGTATGAATGATCTGTCCACGGCCAAGGCATCCTTCGCGGACCAGGCGGTCATTTTCAGCCGCTCCCACAACTGGATCATGTGCTGGCTCTATACCGGTACTTTCGGATCTTTCATCGGTTTTTCGGCGGCGTTCCCGCTTCTGACAAAAACGCAGTTCCCGGAAGTCAACGTACTTCAGATCGCCTTTCTGGGACCGCTTGTCGGCGCCCTTTCGAGGTCATTCACGGGATGGATCTCGGACCGGTTTGGTGGTGCGCGCGTGACGATGGTTGTGTTCCTGATGATGATGGTGGGCACTGTGGGTGTGCTGTACTTCCTCGGAAACAAGGACCAGCCGGGGGCCTTTGCGGGATTTTTTGCCTGCTTCATTGTCCTCTTCTTCGCGACCGGCGTCGGCAACGCATCGACCTTCCAGATGATCCCGGCGATCATGCGAAAGGAACTTGCACGTCTTGAGCCTCACCTCAAAGGTGACGTGCTGCTGCGCCAGTCTGAAAAGGAAAGCGCCGCGATCACAGGCTTCACAAGCGCGATTGCCGCCTATGGCGCCTTCTTCATTCCGAAGAGTTTCGGCATGTCTCTGGCGGCAACCGGGAGTGCCGCCATAGCCCTCTACGCTTTCCTCGCCTTCTACGTTTCCTGCCTGCTGATCACCTGGTTTGTCTATGTCCGGCCAGGGGGACTCCTGTTCGACGTTGAAAGCGGCCGCGCGCCAACGCTTTCCCCCGCCCAAGCTGAATGAAGGGAAGAATATCATGAGCCATACACTTGACCGCCTTACCTTCTTTCGCCGGCATACGGAGACCTTTTCCGGAGGGCACGGCGTTCTCAGCGACGAAGATCGCACCTGGGAGGAGGCCTACCGGAACCGATGGCGCCATGACAAGATTGTCCGGTCCACACATGGCGTGAACTGCACTGGATCCTGCTCGTGGAAAATCTACGTCAAGGGCGGTATTGTCACTTGGGAAACACAGCAGACAGACTACCCGCGTACGCGCGACGACCTGCCCAATCATGAACCGCGGGGATGTGCGCGCGGCGCCAGCTATAGCTGGTATCTCTACTCCGCGAACCGGGTCAAATATCCACTTGTTCGTGCCCGTCTTCTCCGGGCGTGGCGGGAAGCGCGCAAGTCTTTGCCGCCGGTCGCGGCATGGAAGTCCATCCAGGATGATCCCGCCAAACGTGAGGAATACGTCACACGTCGCGGCATGGGTGGTTTTGTACGCGCCCACTGGGACGAAGTGAATGAGATCATCGCGGCAGCGAACGCACATACGATCCGCAAGTGGGGCCCGGACCGCGTCTTTGGTTTCTCTCCGATCCCGGCCATGTCGATGGTCTCTTACGCGGCCGGGGCTCGCTATCTCCAACTGATCGGCGGCGTAACGGGTTCGTTCTATGACTGGTACTGCGATCTGCCACCGGCGAGTCCGCAAACCTGGGGCGAACAGACGGATGTTGCCGAAAGTGCAGACTGGTACAATTCCAATTTCCTGATCTTGTGGGGGTCGAATGTTCCTCAGACCCGCACCCCGGACGCGCACTTCTATACGGAAGCGCGCTACAAAGGGGTGAAGTCGGTCGTCATCTGCCCGGACTATTCCGAAGCATCCAAATTCTCCGATCTCTGGCTGGCGGCAAAGCAGGGAACCGATGCGGCGCTTGGCATGGCATTCGGTCACGTTATCCTGACCGAATACCACCGGGACCGGCAGGTGCCCTATTTCCGGGACTACGTACGTCAGTACACAGATTTACCTCTGCTTGTCCGTCTTGCCCCGCAGGAGGATGGGTTTGTACCTCAACAGCTTTTGCGCGCCGCTGATTTTGATGGCGCTCTTGGTGAGAGCAACAATCCCGATTGGAAGACCGTCGCGATTGACGAAAAGACCGGCAAAATCGTTGTGCCGAATGGATCGATTGGCTTCCGCTGGGGTGAGGATGGCAAGTGGAATCTTGAGGAACGTGAGGCTGGTGGCGCGGAAACGGTACTTCGCCTTGGCCTGAAGGGCATTGAGGATGAGATCGCGAAGGTCCGGTTTCCGTATTTTGCGAACACGGCGTCCAATGGGTTCGCTTCGACGGACCACCCGAGTGTCCTGACACGGAATATTCCGGTCAAGAAGGTCAAACTCGCCGACGGCTCGCAGGCGCTGGTCGCATGCGTCTATGACTTGCTGATGGCCAATTATGGTGTCGATCAGGGCTATGGCGGAGAGCATCTGGCCGCTGGCTATGATGATATGGAGCCCTACACGCCTGCCTGGGCGGAGGAGATCACCTCTGTTTCGCGCGAGAATATTATTGCAACGGCCCGCGGTTTTGCCACCAACGCCGAGAAGACCAATGGCAAGTCTATGGTCATCATCGGCGCCGGCATGAACCACTGGTATCACATGGACATGAACTACCGCGCCGTGATCAACATGCTCGTCCTGTGCGGTTGCATCGGTCAGTCTGGCGGCGGCTGGTCGCACTATGTGGGCCAGGAAAAACTTCGCCCGCAGACCGGTTGGGCGCCTCTGGCCTTTGCGACCGATTGGGTCCGTCCGCCGCGCCAGCAGAACTCGACTTCGTTCTTTTACGCGCATACCGATCAGTGGCGTTATGAGACGGTTCCCGTTGAAGAAATCCTCTCGCCGACTGCGGATGCCGGCGATTGGGCAGGGAGCTTCATCGACTACAATGCCAAGGCTGAGCGCATGGGCTGGCTGCCTTCAGCGCCAGCGCTGAAGGTCAATCCGTTGGAGATTGCGGATCGGGCGAAGGCGACCGGCACTGATGCGAAGAACTATGTCGCGCAGGCGCTGAAGTCCGGTGAACTTGAAATGTCCTGCATGGACCCGGACGATCCGCACAACTGGCCTCGCAACATGTTCGTCTGGCGCTCCAACCTTCTTGGGTCGTCCGGCAAAGGCCATGAGTATTTTCTGAAACATCTGCTTGGTACCGATCATGGCGTTCAGGGCAAGGACCTTGGTGAAATGGGTCGAGACAAGCCGCGCCAGGTGAAGTGGCACGATGAGGCGCCGCGCGGGAAGCTCGACCTATTGGTGTGTATCGACTTTCGTATGTCGACGACTGCCGTCTATTCCGACATCGTCCTGCCTACGGCGACTTGGTACGAGAAAAACGATCTCAACACGTCCGATATGCACCCCTTCATTCACCCGCTCGGCGCGGCCGTGGATCCTGCCTGGGAAAGCCGGTCAGATTGGGAAATCTTCAAGGGCCTTGCAAAGAGTTTTTCAGAAGTCGCGCCTGAAGTGCTTGGGGTGGAAACAGATGTCGTCCTGATACCGATCCAGCATGATAGTGCCGGAGAGCTGGCGCAGGCACACGGCGTAAAGGACTGGTATGCGGGCGAGTGCGACCCGATCCCGGGTAAAACAATGCCTTCTGTCGTTGCTGTTGAGCGAGACTACAGCCAGATCTACGCGAAATTCACCGCGCTGGGACCGCTCCTGGACAATCTCGGCAATGGAGGAAAAGGGATTGGCTGGAACACGACGGATGAAGTCGAAAGGCTCACCTCGCTGAATGGCAAGGTGCTCAATGACACGGTCTCCAGGGGAAGACCCCGAATAGAGAGCGATATAGATGCCTGCGAGATCATTCTCATGCTGGCGCCAGAGACCAACGGCGAAGTGGCAGTCAAGGCGTGGAAATCGCTCGAAAAGCAAACCGGCAGAGAACATGCTCATCTCGCCATTCCCAAGGAAGACGAAAAGATCCGGTTCCGGGACATCGTGGCTCAGCCACGCAAGATCATCTCGTCGCCGATCTGGTCCGGCATCGAGAGTGAGCATGTCAGCTACAATGCCGGTTATACGAATGTACATGAGCTGATCCCCTGGCGCACTCTGACAGGGCGTCAGCAACTATATCAGGATCATGACTGGATGAGGGCATTCGGCGAGACACTGGTGGTCTACAAGCCGCCTGTCGATCTGAAGACCCTCCATGTGAAAGGCGACAAACCCAACGGTAACCCGGAGATCACCCTCAACTTCATTACCCCGCACCAGAAATGGGGCATCCACTCTACCTACACTGACAACCTCCTGATGCTGACGCTCAATCGCGGCGGACCCGTCGTTTGGGTTTCAGAGACGGACGCCAGGAAGGCCGGCCTCGTCGACAACGACTGGGTCGAAGTCTTCAATGCGAATGGTGCGCTGACAGCGCGGGCCGTAGTCTCTCAGCGAATCCGCGAAGGCACGATGTTCATGTATCACGCTCAGGAGAAGATCGTTAACACGCCGGGATCCGAGATTACCGGCAAGCGCGGCGGCATCCACAATTCAGTGACGCGAGCAATTCTCAAGCCAACGCACATGATCGGCGGTTACGCTCAGCTCGCCTACGGGTTCAATTATTACGGCACCGTCGGGTCAAACCGCGATGAGTTCATCATCTTACGTAAGATGTCGAAGGTTGACTGGCTCGAAACACCTGCGGCTCAAGCGGAGGGCGCACAATGAAGATCCGTGCACAGATTGGAATGGTCCTGAACCTCGACAAATGTATCGGGTGTCATACCTGTTCGGTGACCTGCAAGAACGTCTGGACCAGCCGCGAAGGTGTCGAATACGCCTGGTTCAACAATGTTGAGACCAAGCCCGGGATAGGATTTCCCAAGGATTGGGAAAACCAGAAGCGCTGGAATGGCGGCTGGCGACGCAAAAAGAACGGCCGGATCGAACCGCGTATGGGGGCAAAGTGGCGGATCCTGGCAAAGATATTTGCCAACCCGGATTTGCCTGAAATTGACGACTATTATGAGCCGTTTGATTTCGACTATGCGCATCTGCAGACGGCTCCGGAGATGAAGGCCTTTCCGACCGCGCGCCCGAGATCGAAGATAACCGGCGAGCGAATGGAAAAAATCGAATGGGGCCCGAACTGGGAGGAAATTCTCGGCGGCGAGTTCGAAGGGCGCAGCAAGGACTACAACTTCGAAGGTGTCGAGAAGGCCATCTACGGCGCCTTCGAGCAGACCTTCATGATGTACCTGCCGAGGCTCTGCGAACACTGCCTCAACCCGACCTGCGTGGCTGCCTGCCCATCGGGAGCCATCTACAAGCGCGAAGAAGACGGCATTGTACTCATCGACCAGGACAAGTGTCGCGGCTGGCGAATGTGTGTGTCGGCATGTCCCTACAAGAAAGTTTATTATAATTGGGAGAGCGGAAAATCGGAAAAATGTACCTTCTGCTATCCGCGCATTGAGGTCGGCCAGCCGACAGTCTGTTCCGAGACCTGCGTGGGACGGATCCGCTATCTTGGCGTGCTTCTGTATGATGCCGACAGGATCGAAGCTGCCGCCAGCACGCCGGATGAACAGGATCTATACCAGGCCCAGATCGACGTGTTCCTTGATCCGAACGATCCGGCGGTCATCGCTCAGGCTCGTGCGGATGGCATACCTGATGCCTGGTTGAAGGCGGCGCAGCAAAGCCCCGTCTACAAGATGGCGATTGAGTGGAAGGTCGCGTTCCCGCTGCATCCCGAATACCGGACGCTGCCCATGGTCTGGTATGTCCCGCCGCTTTCGCCGATCCAGTCGGCTGCGGCGGCCGTAGCGCTCGAGACCGATGCGGAGATGCCGGATGTCGCATCCATGCGCATTCCGGTTCGGTACCTGGCCAACCTTCTGACTGCCGGCAAGGAGGAGCCTGTTGTCGCAGCGCTCGAGCGGATGATGGCGATGCGGAGGTATATGCGCGCCAAGACTGTTGAAGGGGTGATCGACCATCCGACTGCGGAGCGCGTCGGACTGACGGCGCAACAGATCGATGAAATGTACCGCTACATGGCGATCGCGAATTACGAAGATCGTTTCGTCATTCCGACGAACCATCGCGAGACCAGTGAAGATGCGGATGGCCTTCGCGGAGGGTGTGGTTTCACATTCGGTAATGGTTGCTCCGGCGGGCGTACGGAAGTCGGCCTGTTCGGCAAGGACAAGCGCTCGCGGGCAAAAACACCGATGGAGATTTAGGCCATGGCCGTTACTTATCGCGCACTGTCGCGCCTGATGTCATATCCGGAGGCGATGCTCCAGAAGGAAGCTGGAGTTTGCGTTGAGGCTATCCGCGGTGAAGGGCTGGTGCCGGACCGCATCCTGGCGTCGCTACGCAGACTGGCCGACTATCTCTCCGGAAGTGACCTGTATGAGGTGCAGTCCGCATACGTCGATTTGTTCGACCGCACGCGTAGTCTTTCTCTTCACCTCTACGAACATGTACACGGAGAAAGCCGGGAAAGAGGGCCGGCGATGGTCGGACTGATTGAACTCTATCGCGAACATGGCCTTGAAATGGAGGTCAGCGATCTCCCCGACTACCTGCCGGTTTTCCTGGAGTTTCTGTCAATTCTCCCGGATGAGCAGGCAGCATCGCTCATTGGAGAAGCGGCTCATGTCCTGGAGGCGATCTCCGAAAGACTGAAGAAACGCCAGAGCCCCTACCGATCCGCTTTCGGCGCTTTGCTGTCCATCTCGGACAAGCCTGCCGACCAGGCAGCTGTCCGAAGTTTGCTTTCGCTCAAGGATGACGACCCCAACGACTTCGAGGCGCTCGACAAGGCGTGGGCCGAAGAACCCGTAACCTTCGGCCCCGACACGACACAGGATGGCTGCTCCAAGGCTCAGTCCATGCTCAATCAAATGCGCGGAGGCTAACTTTGCGAACAGAAATGAAATTGGACGGGCGCTCGATACGAGCTTCTTGCTGACTGAGAAGAAGGAGGCCGGTCATGGCTCAGGATTACACGACTGCACTTGCCAGCGCGGGATGGCTCGATCAGGCCCTGTTCGGGTATTATCCCTACATCGCTCTTGCCGTATTGGTGATCGGCTCTGTCGTCCGGTTTGACCGGGAGCCCTATACGTGGCGCTCGGGGTCATCCCAACTGCTTCGACGAAAGCAGCTCATGCTGGGATCGGTGCTGTTCCATGTCGGCGTGCTGGTCATTTTCGTTGGACACTTTATCGGCTTGCTGACGCCGATTGAACTCTTTGATGCGCTGGGAATCAGTCACAGCGCCAAGCAAGTCCTTGCGATCATTGCGGGCGGGATAGCCGGTACCTTCGCAATCCTGGGCGCTCTGATCCTCCTTCATCGCCGCCTGTTCGATCCACGCATTCGTGCGACGTCGAGCTTTGGTGACACGGCAATACTCGTCGTCCTTACACTTCAACTCGCGCTTGGGCTTTCGACGATCCCGCTATCGGCGCAGCATCTTGATGGTTCAGAGATGGTGAAGTTCATGTCCTGGGCCCAGGGTATTTTCGCCTTCAGGCCCGGCGCGGCAAACTACGTCGCGGATGTTCACTGGATCTTCAAGGCGCATCTTTTTCTGGGGCTGACAATTTTCCTGGTGTTCCCTTTCACGCGTCTCGTTCACATGCTCTCGGCGCCGGTCTGGTACCTCAATAGGCGGGGGTGGCAACTCGTTCGGACCCGGCGGGATCTGGCGGCTGACAGCAAGCGGGCCAAATCATCAGCAGGAGGTGTGTGATGTCTGGTCCTACGGCCGTCTTCCATGGCGTGGAAGTACCTGAAACGCTACTGGCAACGGAAATCCAGAACCATCAGGCAGCGACGCTGTCAGAAGCACGTGCCCAGGCTGGACGTGCGCTGGCAGTGAAGGCCGTCCTGCTTGATCGCGCCAGAGAGCTTGGCCTGGAAGCTGACCCGGAGCGCAATTTTGACGGACAAGAGGAGACCTGTGAAGAAGCACTCATTCGCGCTGTGCTCAGTGAAGAAATAGATGTCGACGCACCTTCCGAGGCCGATCTTCTAGCCGTCTATGATGCCCAGCCAGAAGCATTTATGTCTCCGCCTCTGATCGAGGCCGCGCACATACTGGTGGCGGTTTCCGGTGAGGATGCCATTGATCCTGCCGCTGCGCGGGCAAAAGCGACTGACCTCATCTTTCAGCTAAGGTCACGTCCGGAAATTTTCGGACGGTTGGCGATGGAACATTCCGCATGTCCATCAGCCAGCGAAGGCGGGTCGCTTGGGCAGCTGCGCCCCGGCGACATCCTTCCGGAAATCTGGAACGCGCTTATGGAGATGAAGGCGGGCGAGGTTTCAAGCGAGCCCGTGCTGACTGAGCATGGCTGGCATGTTCTCCGCCTTGACCAACTGTCACCCGCCGCGCGCTTACCCTTTGAGTATGTCCGCCCCCATATCGCGATGAAGATCGAAGCACGGTTCTGGACCAGGGCAGCGGCGCGCTATGTGGATGTGCTTCTCGGGAACTCGGCGGCAGAGCCCCGGTTGAAGCTCGATACCGATGGTCGGTTATCTGAAGAAGAGAACAGCATCCCGCGCCTCGACGGACTGCTCGGTTCCGCGCTGGCAGACATCGAAAGCATTTATGATCAGCTTCCGCCACGTATTCGCCAATCTGTCGAGTTGACCGCTGATCGGGAGGGGGAGGCACCCGGCGGGGTACTCGCCCGGTCAATCCGGAAATTTCTCGCGTCTGCCAATGACGAGGCATGGACCCAGCTGATCTCCAAGCTGCGGGACAGTTCTTCTCCCCTTGTAGACAGTCTTGACGTGGTCGTCGCACACCAGCTGCCTCCGGTCCGCACGTCGCATCGCCTCATAGAGATGAGAGGCAGGGTCGAGACAAAACCCTGAAGGTAAGGAGATGGGCTATGGTCAACATAAAGAAGGTCGGAGAAATCGAGTCGGCACCGCTGGAATTGCTGGGCGAGCCGCTGGTCTGGTTCTTTGCCGAGCACTATCGCCACCGCGACGTGTGCAAGCGGCTCCTTCAGCTCATTGATGTGGTTGAGTTTGACCGGAACGCGCTGAGCGCGATCCTGGAATTTCTTGAGTGTGACCTGCCCATCCACATCCTTGATGAGGAAGACGATCTCTTCCCTCTGATGCGCAAACGATGTGAGCTCAATGATCATATCGAGAATGTGCTTGGTTTTCTTTCCGGCGAACACGCGACGGACATGCATGATGCATCTGAGGTGAAGTGCGTCATCGCCAAGGCCATTTCCGAAAAACGAGGACTCGGATGTTATTCGGAATCTCGATCGGTGATCGAGCAGTTCTGCACTGGTCTGAAGGGGCATATTGCCGTTGAGAATGCCGTCGTCCTACCCGTTGCACGGGTGCGGCTTACCGAGACAGACCTGCGTAACCTTGGGCGGCGGCTTGCCGCCAGACGCGGACTTCCGGACCCATTTCCCGAGGCGTCATGATAGACACGCTCATAAGAAACAATATGGCTTGGGCCCGCGCTCGCATGCATGCAGATCCCCCGTTCTTCATGCGCCTTTCCGAACAACAGGCGACTGAATATCTATGGAAAAGCTGCGGTGTCAGCCGAGTCCCGGCGAATGAAGTCGTAGGACTGGACCCCGGCGAGCTGTTTGTTCATCGGAACATGGAAAATCTGGCGCCGTCGAGAGACATCAACTTCCTTTCGGTCCTTCAGTATCCCCTCAAGATGCTGAAGGTCAGGCACACCATCGTCTGCGGGGGTTATGGGTGTGGTGGTGTTCGCGCTGCGCTCGATAGCAACCGCCGCGGACTGATTGATTACTGGTCGAAACCGGTTGCAGACCTCGCGCACCGGTGCGCTGAGCGCTTTGATGCGATCACGGACTTCAAAACAAAGGTAAACGCTACCTGCCAACAGAATATGAGAGCCCAGGGTGAGTATGTAGGACGCAACCGCTTCATCTTCGATGCGTGGTGCCGATGTCAGACCTTTGACATACATGGTTGGCTCTACTCAGTTCGCGACGGTCTTATCCGGAACTTCGATCTGACCGTAGAAAAGGCGATGGATGTCGAAACGCTTGCGCGGCGCTCCTGGTGTCCAGATGGTTGAATTCGGTGTGATCATTCTGGCCGGTGGTGATGGCACGCGCATCGGCGGCAGAAAGGCTGAACGCTTTCTCGCCGGGAAGCGACTTATCGATCACGTGTCTGCGCTGGTGAATGGCTTGCGAGTGCCTGCGGTAATAAATGTCAGACAGCGAGGCCAGGTGGGAAAAACGTGTCTGCCTGAGATCACAGACCATCCGGCTGCTGAGGGACCACTTGCCGGATTGCTGGCTGGCATGGATTGGGCACTTGCGAACAACCTGGCTGGATTCGTTACATATCCTTGTGACAGCCCTTTCTTGCCTTGCGATCTGTTCCTGCGCCTTGTGGCCGCTGTCAGGGAAACCGACTGTCCTGCCGTCGCCGCGCAGCAAGGCGCATCATATCCCACATCTGCGGCTTGGCCTTCCACCTGTCAGGGCACCCTCAGGAAATACGCCCTCGAGGGACGGCGAAGCCTTCACGGAGCGCTTGAGCGCTGCCGCGCTGTTCAAGTTGAATGGAGTCCTGACCGATCCGCAGAGTTCATGAACATCAACACAATGGAAGATTTGTTGACGGCAGAACATGTTGTCCAATCCGGGACTTGCAGGACTTGACCTGCCATTGAAGTTTCCCCTTCGGGGACTAGAGCTGCGGTACGCAGTTTACCCTCTCGGGCGTGTTGAGTAACAGGTCAGCACGCGGCGTTTTCGGAGCGTCGAGAGTTTAGGTCGGTTGCGATGAGTTCGGCGACGGAGGCTATTTCGTCAATAAATCGCGGCGGTGGAAATTTGGCTGGGGACAAAGGTCCAGGCGCGGTCCACCTTCGACTTCGACCCATCCCCCCTCAGCTTGTGCGGCCGGCTGTCAGTCTTGCTGGGGAAGTCGCAATAGCCCAATTGGGCTTCGACACCGGTCATCCGGTGAATATCGGTTCAGACAATGACGTCTGTTTCGATGAAAGCTCGTCGAGCGGGCGCTTTTTTTGTGGCTCGCGGCTGGTGCCGCCAAGTGAAGGATGGACGGCGAATGCGATCGTATCAGTCGAAACGCACCTGTCTGGTTGCTGCTCTTGTCATTTCCGCGGCCGGCGCCGCCAGCGGCCCCGCCCAGGCCGAAGAGGATTTCAGCGAAGCGCTTCTCGGCGGCAAGCCGATCATCGACCTGCGTCTGCGTTACGAGCATGTCGAACAGGAGGGATTGCCGAACAACGCGAACGCCTATACGGGTCGCGCGCGCCTCGGTTACGAGACCGGATCGTTCTACGGCTTCTCGGCGTTGGCCGATTTCGACCTGATCGGTCATGTCGGTCCTGAAGACTACAACGACACCATCAACGGCCGGGCCACCTATCCCGTCGTGCCCGATGCCGACACGGCGGAGCTGAACCGGCTGCAGATTGCCTACACCGGACTTCCTGCCACAACGGTGACGGTCGGCCGCCAGCGCATCATTCTCGGAAATGCCCGCTTCGTCGGCAATGTCGGCTGGCGCCAGAACGAACAGACCTTCGACGCCTTTCGTGTGGTCAACACGAGCCTGCCCGACACGACGCTCGGCTACGCCTATGTCAATCGCGTCAATCGCATCTTCGGCGAAAACAGCCCCGCCGGACGTTTCCGTGGCGACACGCATCTCTTCAATGTTGACTATGCCGGGCTTGGCGTCGTGACCATCGGCGGCTACGCCTATCTCCTCGATCTCAACGAAGCACCGGCGCTGTCGACGGCGACCTATGGCGTTCGCCTCTCCGCACCTTTCGACATTGCCGAAGGCACGAAGCTCACGCTGATCGGCGAATACGCACATCAGAACGACCACGCGGGCAATCCGCTGTCGCTCGATCTCGACTACTACCTCGCCGAAGCGACGGTCGCCCATGGCGCCGCAAGCCTGACGGCCGGCTATGAACGGCTTGGAAGCGACGGCACCACGGGGTTTTCCACGCCGCTTGCCACGCTTCACGCCTTCAACGGCTGGGCCGACGCTTTCCTTGCGACGCCTGCGGCAGGTCTCGAAGACATTTATGTCGCTGCATCATACGCGCTGACCGGCATTCCGATGGTTTCCAAGCTCGTGCTCGGCGTGGCCTATCACGAATTCTCATCCGACAAGGGCGGCGTCGACTTCGGCAATGAATTCGACGTCGTCGCAAACTTCGTTCTCACCAGTCGGCTGTCGTTCAACGTCAAATACGCCAGCTTCGACGGCAAGAACGGCTTTGCCGACCGCGACAAGACCTGGATTTCCGTCACATACGCCTATTGATCGTCTGTCGCTGGACAGAACGGCACATGCACTCGCGCCAACGGGCGCTGGCACGCTGACGCTAACTTGTCGCCGGTTTGGAACCATAGGGCGTGATCAACCGGTGAGGGAGCACGCGGCCGGCCCGGCTTAACATGTCAGTACCTTCTTCCCAACCCAACTGTTGCACTTCAAATGTGAACTCACAGTCCCACAGGATGATGTCGAGGCGGTCAGATGGTACCGGCTGGCGGCGGCACAGGCGGATGCCGACGCGCAAAACAATCTCGGGTCATGTATGCCAAGGGCAAGGTGCCCCGCAGGATAATGTTCGGCGCACATGTGGTTCAGCCTCGCGACCACCTTTGCGACTCATTCAGAAGTTCGTGATGCCATAACCAAACTACGCGACTTTCTCTCGATTTTAATGTCGCCCGCACAGATCGCCGACGCGCAGAAGCTGTCCCGTGAATGGTTTGCGCGGTTTGAGACTCGAGACTGACAAGTAGTCTCAACGGCAGCACGAGGATTTTGGCACCCCAGCGAACTCCAGGGCGCGTCGCGTGTGGACCAACAGCAAGCCCGCCGCATGAAGCCATCTGGGGGAATGCTGGGGGAATAAGCAATCGCGAAGTGATTGCAGTCATCTCCGCAAGAACGGTAACTATTTGAATTATATGCTAGAATTGGCGCACCCGAGAGGATTCGAACCTCTGACCTCTGCCTTCGGAGGGCAGCGCTCTATCCAGCTGAGCTACGGGTGCGGGCCGCCGGGGAAGCCCGGCCGAAGCGCGCCGCAAGGTAGAACAAACTGGGCGCCCTGACAATCGGCGGCATCGGGGCCTGTCTTGGCGGCGCGCTCGAATCCGCCTATAGCAGGGAACCCGCTATTTCCGCGCCATGCGCCTTTCAAAGAGTTCTGCGTTCCCATGTCGATGTCAGCGCCGGAGGCCCTGCGGCTCGCGCCCCTCGATCTTTTCATCGACCCGCTCCTGTCGTTTCAGGATGCCCGTCTCCGCGACATGCTGGCCTATTGGGAGCGCCAGCGCGGCGGCAAGCCCTGTCCGGCGCGCGCCGATGTCAGCCCCGCCGATATTGTCAGCCATCTGCCGTCGGTTTTTCTGGTCGATGCCGAGCCGCCGGCGCTGTCGCTGTCGAACTTCCGTGTACGTCTGATGGGAACGGCGCTGAACGAACTTTTCGCGCGCGACTTCACCGGCCGCACGCTCGAAGGCGACATCGCCGAAAAGCCCGCCGCCGCCATCGCCAAGGTGCTGGGCGTCGTCTGCCAGTTGCGCCGCCCCTTGCGCGTTTACGGCGCGGCGGTTTTTTCGCCATCGGGTCCCGCGACCGAAATCGAGGCGGTGCTGTTGCCGCTCTCGGCCGGCGCCGGCGTCGACATGGTGCTGGGCGAGCTCGTCAAACGGGCATCGGCGTGACGGATATCGCTGCGGCGGGCACTATTTCGTCGATGTGAGCTGCATGAAGACGTCTTCGAGGTCGGATTCCTCCGTCGAGATGTCGCGGATTTCGAGCCCCGCATCGCTCAGTGAACGGAGGATATCCATGGCGCCGGTCTCGGCCGGGTTGTATTGCACGGTCAGCGCTCCGTCGGGCCGGAGTTCCGCCTTCAGGCCGGCAAGCGCCGCCGGCAGCGCCGCGAGCGGCCGCGCCATCCGCACGATCAGCCGCTTGTCGCTGATCCGCGAAAGCAATTGGTCCTTCGGCTCGCAGCACACCACCTCGCCCTTGTCGATGATGGCGATGGTGTCGCACAGCGCTTCCGCCTCTTCGAGATAATGCGTCGTCAGCACGATGGTCGTGCCGCGCGCGTGCAACCCCTTCACATAGTCCCAGAGCTGGCGGCGGAGTTCGATGTCGACGCCCGCCGTCGGCTCGTCGAGGATCAGCACCGGCGGGTTGTGCACCATCGCCTTGGCGACCAGCAGCCGCCGCCGCATCCCGCCGGAAAGCGTGCGCGCATAGGCGTCCGCCTTGTCGTCGAGCCCCATGGCCTTGAGGATTTCCATGGTCCGCCGCTCGCGCTTCGGCACGCCATATAGGCCGGCCTGCATTTCCAGCACCTCGGCCGGCGTGAAGAACGGGTCGATGTTGAGTTCCTGCGGCACCACGCCGATCGAGGCCCGCGCCTGGCGCGGATTGACGTCGATGTCGAAACCCCAGATCGAGGCCGATCCCGACGTCTTGATGACGAGCCCTGCGAGTATGTTGATGAAGGTCGATTTGCCGGCGCCGTTCGGCCCCAGAAGCGCGAAAATCGAACCGCGCGGAATCGCAAGGTCGATCCCCTTCAGCGCTTCCTTGGCAGGTTGGTTGCCGCTCGCCTTGTAGACCTTCCGCAAGTTGCGCGCCTCGATGGCGTATCGCGCCGCGGCGTGCGGCGCGGGCTCGGCCGGCATGCGGGCTTCGACGGTCGGGTCTGTGTCGGCAAGCGAATGGGCCATGACGCGGGGCTCTTTTTAAAGGCTTCGATGCGGGTTCTGTTGCGGAGCGGCGAACGCGTTATAGTGGCGTCCCGCCGCGAGGCGGAGGGCAAGCATAGGCCTCATAGATAGGGAAGGCGAGGCGCGTGGCAAGCGGCAAAACGGAAAAGAAAGCGGCGGCGGGAAAGCCGCTGAAAAAAGGCGATCACCTCTTTCTGGTGGACGGATCGGGCTACATTTTCCGCGCCTATCATGCGCTGCCGCCGCTGACGCGCAAGTCCGACGGCCTCCCCGTCGGCGCCGTCGCCGGCTTCTGCAACATGCTCTACAAGCTGATCGAGGATACGAAGGACGAATTCGAGCCGACGCATCTCGCGGTCATTTTCGATGCCTCGTCGAAGACCTTCCGCAACGACATCTATCCCGAGTACAAGGCCAACCGCGCCGAACCTCCGGAAGATTTGCGCCCGCAATTCGCGCTGGTGCGCGACGCGACGCGCGCTTTCGGCGTGCCCTCGATCGAGATGCTGGGCTTCGAGGCCGACGATCTGATCGCCACCTATGCGCGCCTCGCGGCGGAAGCGGGCGCCCGCGTCACCATCGTCTCCTCCGACAAGGACCTGATGCAGCTCGTCAACGACCGCGTCGACATGCTCGACACGATGAAGCTGAAAACGATCGCGCGCGACCAGGTGATCGAGAAATTCGGCGTGCCGCCCAAAAAAGTCGTCGATGTGCAGGCGCTGGCTGGCGACTCGACCGACAATGTGCCCGGCGTCCCCGGCATCGGCATCAAGACGGCCGCGCAACTGATCGAGGAATATGGCGATCTCGAAACGCTGCTCTCCCGCGCCGGTGAAATCAAACAGCAGAAGCGCCGCGAAAACCTGATCGAGTTTGCCGAGCAGGCGCGCATTTCGCGCAAGCTCGTCGAGCTCGACAACAACGTGCCCGTCGACGTCGACCTCGACACGATGGCTGTCCGCGACCCCGACCCCGAAACGCTGATCGGTTTCTGCAAGGACATGGAATTCTCGACGCTGACGCGCCGCGTCGGCGAACGCTTCAACATCGATGTCGATGCGATCCCGGCGACAGGCGCCCATCCGCCGCAAGCGGAGGCGGCGAGGGACGCCGGTGGCAAGCCGGAAAAGCAGGTGGCGGCGCGCGGCGCGCGCGGCGGCGTTCCGGGCGCAATGCCGAAGGGCGTCGACGCCGATTTCGCGCAAGCCAGTTACACGGCGGTTGTCACGCGCGCCGATCTCGAAACATGGATCGAAAAGGCGCGCGCGCAGGGATATGTCGCCATCGACACCGAAACGGATTCGCTGAACCCGATGCAGGCCCGCCTTGTCGGCGTGTCGATGGCGCTGGTGCCCGGCGAGGCCTGCTACGTGCCGCTGCAACACGGCGCCGGCGACGGTCTCGATTTCGCGGATGCGGGCGCGCAACAGCAGATCCCGCTGAAGGATGCGCTGAAGGCGCTGAAGCCGCTGCTCGAAGACCCGTCCATCCTGAAGATCGGCCAGAACCTCAAATTCGACATGCTGGTCTTCCGCCAGCACGGCATCGCGCTCACAGCCCTCGACGACACGATGCTGATGTCCTACGCGCTCGATGCCGGCGTTCACGGCCACGGCATGGACGAGCTTTCCGATCTTTTTCTTGGCCACAAGCCGATCCCGTTTTCGGAAGTGGCGGGCAAAGGCAAGGCGCAGATCACCTTCGACCGCGTGCCGGTCGACAAGGCGGTCGCCTATGCGGCCGAGGATGCCGACGTAACGCTCCGGCTCTGGCACATCCTGAAGCCGCGCCTCGTCGCCGAGCGCCGCATGACGGTTTACGAAACGCTGGAGCGGCCGCTGGTGCCGGTGATCGTCGAAATGGAACGTGCCGGCGTCAAAGTCGACAAGGCGGTGCTGGCGCGGCTCTCGTCCGACTTCGCGCAGAAGATGGCGCGCTTCGAGGACGAGATTTATGTGCTGGCCGGCGAGCGCTTCAACATCGCCTCGCCGAAGCAGCTCGGCGAAATCCTGTTCGACAAGCAGGGCATTCCCGGCGGCCGCAAGACCAAGACCGGCGCCTGGTC